>JAHDQY010000064.1 GCA_018433595.1 Synergistales bacterium | reverse complement strand
GTCCCCTCGACGGAGCGGGCTCAAGAGGAGCTTGAGGTGATCCAGACCGTTCCGTTCGAGGAGTCCGTCGAGCGGATGCTGATCTGGAACGGAGGGAGCCTTTCATGAAAGCAAGCGACTGGATCGCCCGCTTCCTGGCCGACAGGGGCATCGACGTCGTCTTCGAGCTCATCGGCGGGATGACGACCCATCTGGTCGACTCCATCTACCGCCACGGCAGAAGCCGACTGGTGACGATGCACCACGAACAGGCCGCCGCCCTGGCCGCCTGCGGCTGGGCCCAGGTAACGGGCCGGCCCGGCGTGGCGCTGGCGACGAGTGGTCCCGGGGCGGTGAACCTCCTGACCGGCGTGGCGACGGCCTATTTCGACTCCATCCCGGCCGTCTTCCTCACGGGTCAGGTCAACTCGGGCGAGATCAGCGCCGGGTCCTCCATGAGGCAGCTCGGCTTTCAGGAGACTGATGTCGTCTCCATGGCCGCTCCGGTGACGAAGGGGGCCCGCCAGGCCGCCTCGGCCGGGGAGATCCCCGACCTTCTGTGTTGGGCCTTCGATCTGTCCGCTTCCGGCCGCCCCGGCCCGGTCCTGCTCGATCTGCCCATGAACTTCCAGCGCGGCGAGGTGAATGAGAACGTCGACTGTGGCGCGGCGCCGAAAACGGCCGTCAACGGACAGGCCCTAGCCGATTTCGTCGGCGCCCTGGGCGAGGCTCTCGAACGGGCCGAGCGCCCTCTGCTTCTGGTGGGCAACGGGGTGGCCCGGTCGGGGACGGCCAAGCTCCTGTCGGAACTGGTCCGGCTCTGGGAGATTCCCGCCGTCTGGTCCCTCATGGGCAAGGGGCTGCTCGAAGACTGCGGCGACCTGGCCTCGGGGATGATCGGGACCTACGGCAACCGCTGGGCCAACCGGGCCCTTGTCGAATCGGACCTGCTTCTCGTGCTCGGGAGCCGCCTCGACATCCGCCAGACCGGCGTCGATACGGAAGCCCTCCAGCGGGGCCGGGCGATCTTTCAGGTCGACATCGATCGCGGCGAGCTCGGCGGACGGGTGAGGCCGACGAAGGGCCTCGTGGCCGATCTGGCCGATGCCGTTCCGGCCCTGGCCTCTCTCCGGCCCCGGCCGCGCCCGGCCTGGAGGGAGCGCCTGAGGCGTCTGAGGGAACTCTGGCCCGACACGGACGAGTATGACCTGCCGTCGGGACTCCACCCCAACCGTCTCATGGCCCGCATCGGCGCGGCGAGCGCCAAGGCGGCGGGATTCGTCACCGACGTCGGGGCTCACCAGATGTGGGCGGCCCAGTCGCTGCCCGTCGAGGGACGGCGCTTCCTCTCCTCCGGCGGCATGGGCGCCATGGGCTACGCCCTGCCGGCGGCGATCGGAGCGACTCTGGCTGCCGGGGCGCCCTTCGTCGTCCTTGCCGGCGACGGCGGCTTTCAGTGCAACATCCAGGAGCTCCAGACGGTGGTCCGCAACGGCCTGCCCCTCAAGATCGTGATCGTCGACAACCGCTCCCTGGGCATGGTCCGCCAGTTCCAGGAGGCCTATTTCGAGGGCCGTCTGCCCGGCACGGTCTGGGGCTACGACGCCCCCGACTTCGAAGGTCTGGGCCGGGCCTACGGCATCCCCTCCCGCACCGTCAGGGAGGAAGGGGAGCTCGACGAGGCCCTCTCGTGGCTCTGGAGCGAGCCGGACAAGGCCGCCCTTCTAGTCGCTTCCATCCCGCCCGAGGCGCCCACCTGGCCCAAGATGGCCTTCGGCCGGGGACTGGACCGGATGGATCCGCCACGAGACGAGCCCCGGGAGGTGCTGTGAAATGTCTTTGACCGTCAATGTCGCCATCCTCTCCTATAACCGTGCCGCCTTTCTTGCCGAGGCCGTCGATTCCCTTTTGCTCCAGACCCAGGCGCCGGGGCGGATTTTCATTTTCGACAACGGCAGCGACGAATCGGTCGCCGAGGCTCTGAAACCGAGGATCGAGGGGGGGCGGGTGCTGTGGCGCGGTTCCGATCAAAACCGGGGCGTCCACTGGAACCTGGCCCGGGCCTTCGCCGAAGGTGGCGAGGGGAGCGACTGTCTCTACGTGATGCACGACGACGACCGCCTCTGCCCGAACTTTCTGGAACGGCAGACGGCCTTCCTCGCCGAACACCCTTGCGTCGTGGCCGTCGCCTGCAACGCCTACGAGATCGACGATGCGGGAAGGCGGCTGGGGAGCCTGCTCCACAACCCGAAAAGGCGGGAGGACCGGGAGTTCTTCCCCGATCTTCCCGCCATGGTGCGGCTCTACACGAAGACCTACATGGCCTTCCCCTCCGTCGTCTACCGTTCCGAGGCCGCCGCCAAGGCTACGGTCCGGGCCGATTTCGGCCAGCTCGTCGACGTCGTCCTCCTGACGGAGCTGGCCCGCCGGGGGGCGCTGGCCTACGTGAACGAGCCGCTCTGGGAATACCGCGTCCACGGGGGCCAGGATTCGTCGTCCTTCAAGGAGCGGGACTGGCGTCTCCTTGAAGGCTACTACCGGGAGCGGGCCCAGGAGTTTCCGGAGCTGAAGGGCCTGATCTCGGCCTACCTCTTCCGCCGCCGCCTCTCGCGGGCCTGGAAGAGGCTGAAGAAGGGTTTCCGTCCATGAAGGGAGAGTCGTCGAAGAAGATCCTTTTTGTCATGTACAGCGCCTTCGGCGATGTGGTGCGGGCCATCCCCCTGGCCCGGCGGATTCGGGATCGTTTCCCCGATCATTCCCTGACCTGGCTCGTGGCCGTTCCCAATGACGAGCTGGTCCGGGCCCTGCCTTATGCCGATGACCTTCTCGTCTGGGACCGGTCGCGAGATAACAGGGCCTACTTCGAGCTGCTCCTCCGGGTCCGTAAAGGACGATTCTCCCGTCTCATCGCTCCTCAGGCCACGGACCGGATCGCCTTCCTCTCCCTTCTTTCGGGCATTCCCTGGCGGACGGGCAACCGGCGCCGTCCCTCCCCGGCCTTCAATGCCTCCTGGCAGACTTTCCTGGATGGTCTCGGGACCGTTCCGGACGTCGACGGGTTTTCCTTCAAGGAGCCGCTCCTTTCCCGGAGCCGGGCCAAAAGGGCGTCGCTTCGCGACCCCTTCATCGCCGCCGCCATCGGAGCTTCGAAGGTCCAGAAGCAGTGGCCTCTGGAAAACTGGATGGCTTTCGGGAGACTTGCCGTCGAGGCGGGGTGGGGACTCTGCCTTCTCGGCGACGGAAAAGAGGAGGAGGAGAAAGCCGCCGCCATCGCCGGGTCGCTCCCTTCGGAGCGGGTGCTCAACCTGGTGGGGCGGTGCAGCCTGACGGAGAGTGTCGCCATTGTCCAGCAGAGTCGGCTTCTCGTGGCCGGCGACACGGGACTGCTCCACGTGGCCTATGTGAGTGGCCTGCCGGCCGTGGGCCTTTTTGGGCCGACGTTACCCGAACAGGTGGGGCTCGGGGCGATCAGGGCGGCGCTGCTCGCCGATTGCCCCGACCGGGGCTGCTTCCGCTGGGATTGCCCCCGTCAGGATTGTCTCCGGTCCATTTCCGCCCGGTCCGTCTTCGAGGCGGCTGCTTCCCTTGTCCCCCTGACCGACGGAGGCCTTTCGTGAAAGGGCCCTGCGTTCTTCTCGACAGGGACGGGACGATCATTGAAGATGGCCACTATCTGGCCGATCCCGACGGGGTCCGTCTTTTGCCCGGGGCCGCCGAAGGGCTTCGGCGGCTTGTCGCCTTGGGGTGGCGCCTTGTGGTGGTTTCCAATCAGTCGGGCCTGGCCCGGGGGCTGATCAGTCCCGAGGCGCTGCAGGCCGTAAACGGGAGGATGGAGGCCCTTCTGGCCCGGGAGGGGGTGGCGCTGGAGGGGATCTTCTTCTGCCCCCATGGCCCCGATGAGGGCTGCCGGTGCCGCAAGCCGAAGACGGGGCTTGTCGTCGCTGCGGCGAAAGCCCTGGGTTTTGACCCGTCCCGGTCGGTCGTCATCGGCGACAAGATGAGCGATATCGGATTGGGGCTCAATCTGGGCGTTCCCTCTCTGCTTGTTCGGACCGGCTACGGCCGGGAGACGGAGCGGCGGGAACGGCCCCTGTGGCTATTCGCCGTCGACGATCTTGTCGGAGCGGCCCTGGCGATCGGGTCGGCCGAAGATTTCGCAAGGAGGAAAAGATGAGCCGTTCTTGCCATCAAGCCTATCTGGAGCGGTGCCTGACAGGGACGGTCGAAGTTCTGAACGGCCTGTCCGGTGACGGTCTGAACGAGGTTCTCGAGGCGGCTTGCCTCATCGCCCGATCTCTTCAGGGGGGCGGCAAGCTGCTTCTTTGCGGCAACGGAGGGAGCGCCGCCGATGCCCAGCATGTGGCGGCCGAGTTCGTGGGGCGCTTTTCCCGGGACCTCAAGCGTCCGCCTCTGCCGGCCCTGGCCCTGACGACGGACAGTTCCTTCCTGACGGCCTGCGGGAACGACTTCGGCTTCGAGGAGATCTTCTCCCGTCAGGTAGAGGCCCTGGGGCGTCCTGGCGACGTGGTGCTGGGCATCAGCACCAGCGGCCGTTCGATGAACGTCCTCCGCGCCTTCGAGGCGGCCCGTCGAAAGGGTCTCGCCACGGTGGCCCTCACCGGTCCAGCAGGACTGGGCGAGGCTGAATCCGACGTGGTCATCGCCGTTCCCGGCCGGGAGACGGCCCTGATTCAGAACGGCCACGTCGTCGTCGAACACATGCTCTGCGGGCTTGTCGAAAGAATGCTCTTCGGGGCGGCCGAGGACGAGTCTTCAGGCCAGGAGAGGGAGTGACCGTTCATGATCATTGTCACAGGAGCGGCCGGTTTCATCGGGAGCAATCTCGTGGCGGAGCTGAACCGCCGCGGCTATGGCGAGATCGTCGCCGTCGACAACCTGACGCGGGGGGAGAAGTACCGCAACCTGCGGGGTCTCGCGATTGCCGATTATCTGGACCGGGGGGATTTCCTCGACCTCTTCGAGAAGGGAGCCTTTGACGGCGCCCCGATCGAGGCCCTTTTCCACCAGGGGGCCTGTGCCGACACGATGGAGTGGGACGGCCAGTACATGATGCGGAACAATTTCACCTTCAGCAAGCGCCTCTTTCTGCGCTGTGCCGAGCGGGGTGTGCCCTTCCTCTACGCCTCGTCGGCCTCGGTCTACGGCAAGGGAGAGAAGGGCTTCGTCGAAGGCGGGGGCGAGAACGAATATCCCCTCAATGTCTATGCCTATTCGAAGCACCTTTTCGACGTCTGGGTCCGCCAGCGTCTGTCTCAGACCTCCTCTCAGGTCGTCGGGCTGCGCTACTTCAACGTCTACGGTCCTCAGGAGGGACACAAGGGCAAAATGGCCTCCATGGTCTATCAGGCCTTCAGCCAGCTCCAGCAGGAGGGGGAGATCCGCCTTTTCGAGGGCACGGACGGCTTCGAGGCCGGAGAGCAGAAGCGGGACTTCATCGATGTGGCCGACGTCGCCAAGGTCAACCTCTTCTTTTTCGAGCACCCTGACCGCTCGGGCATTTTCAACTGCGGCACCGGCCGGGCCAGGAGCTTCAACGACATGGCGCGGCTTCTCGTCGCCGCCAGAGGTTCGGGGACGGTGCGCTACATCCCCTTCCCCGAAAGCCTCCGCTCGACCTACCAGAGTTTCACCGAGGCCGACCTGACGGCACTGCGCCGGGCCGGATACAGCGAGCCTTTCACCTCGCTCGAAGAGGGGCTGGCCCGCTACTGGCGCTGTCTGACCGAAAGAGGGGGATACCTTGCCTGAGAGGGGGCGGTCCCTTCTGGAGCGGGTCCGGAGGAGGCTTTCCGATGATTCCGTCGGCCCCGTCCTCGTCGTCGGTGACTTCATCCTCGACCGCTACTGCCTGGGCGAGGTGGAGCGCATCTCGCCGGAAGCTCCCGTGCCGGTTCTCCGCGTCGCCGAGGACCGCAGCAACCCCGGAGGGGCCGGAAACGTCGTCCAGAATCTGGCCGCCCTGGGGGTGCCCGTCCTTCCGGCAGGGCCTGTCGGCGACGACGGCGAGGCCCTGCTCCTGAAGGGGCACTTCGAGAAAGAAGCGATCCCCGTTGAGGGACTGCTTGCCCTCCGCCGCCCCACGCCGGTGAAACTCCGGGTCATGGCGGCACGACAGCAGCTGATCCGCCTTGACCGGGAGGTCACCGACGAAATCGACGACGACGAGGAATCCCGTCTTCGCGAGGCCCTGGAGATCTTTTTCCTTCGCCGCCCGTCGGTGATCGTCCTCTCGGACTACGGAAAGGGATGCTGCACGCCCTCTCTTTGCGCCTTTCTCATCGCAAAGGCGAGGGAGCTCGGTCTGCCTCTCGTCATCGATCCCAAGGGGGCCGACTGGGAGAGGTACCGCGGTGCCTCCTGGGTCACGCCCAACCTGAAGGAGCTCGCCCTCGTCAACGGCCCCTCCCGCCTTGACAACGAGGACGACACAGTCGCCGAGGCGGCCGGCAGGGTGCGCCGAAACTACGGGCTGGGGCGCCTTCTGGTGACCCGCTCCGAGCGGGGCATGACCCTCGTGACGGGCACCGGCGACGGCGGCGACGGGCGCCTCCACGTCCGGGCCCTGGCCCGGGAGGTCTTCGACGTCTCCGGAGCGGGAGACACCGTCGTCGCCGTCCTGGCCGCCTTCATCGGGGGCGGCTTCTCTGACGGAGAGGCCGTTGCGCTGGCCAACAGGGCCGCAGGGATCGTCGTCGGAAAGGTGGGGACCAGACCGGTCACCGCCGCCGAGCTTCTCTCGGCTCTCGCCGACGAGGGGCTTCCGGAAGAGGCCGGCAGGAAGATCGTCTCCGTCGAGGAGGCCCTGTCGCGGCGGCAGGCCTGGCGGGACCAGGGCCTCAAGGTCGTCGCCACCAACGGCTGCTTCGATCTCCTTCATCCCGGCCACGTCAGTTACCTGGAACGAGCCCGCGCTCTGGGGGACCGTCTCGTCGTGGCTCTCAACGGCGACAACTCGGTGAAGGCCATCAAGGGGCCCGGCCGCCCCGTCAACGACGAAACGGTCCGGGCCCGGATGATGGCCGCTCTGGCCTCGGTCGATCTGGTCTGTCTCTTTGACGAGGCCACGCCGGTCGCCTTGTATGAACGGCTGAGGCCCGATCTTCTCGTCAAGGGGGGCGACTACCGTCTTGAGGATGTCCTGGGCCGGGAGAGCGCCGGTGAGGTTCAGATCCTCCCCTTCGAAAAAGGCTTCTCGACGACGGAACTGATCGGCCGGATTCGAGATGCCGGTTTCCCCCGAGACGGTCCTTAGCGCCAGCCTTACAAGACCCGCTCCGCCGCCCTTGCGGTGCGGGCTCGACAGGGGTTACTGCCGCTTCAGTACCGACGCTGTGATCCTGTCGAAGCACCGCACCGTGTCGGCCGAGTCGAAATG
>JAHDQY010000050.1 GCA_018433595.1 Synergistales bacterium | reverse complement strand
GGCTGCCCCTTGGGCGTCGTCGACGGCGACGCGCAGCGGAATGGCGAGGCTCTCGAAGTCGGCCTCGCGGGCGGCGGCCTTGGCGTAGCGGTCGTCGAGGAGGACGGCGAAGCCGGCCTCGCTCAGCGTTTCGTGGAGCCTCTCGGCGGCCTGGGCCGAGAGGCTCTCCGGATCGCCCCAGGGGGTGACGAGGACCTGGAAGGGAGCGAGATCGAGGGGGAGAGGGGCTCCCTCCCTGTCGAAAAGACCCAGAAGGAGGGCCTCGCCGTCAAGGCGGCCCCGGACCAGGGAGGGCTTTCGGGACCGTCTCTCTCCGTCCCGGTAGGTCATCTCCATCCCCTCGGGCAGCCTTTCGAGAGGCTCAGCCTCGGCGATGACGCGCCACCGCGCCGTCTCCAGGGGAGAGCCGCAGTCGGGACAAGCCTGTCCCGGCTCCAGGGCCAGCAGGTCCGTCACGGCCGTTGCCGTGAAGTCCCGTCCCCAGGCCGCCCCGGTGAGGTGGCAGTCGGGCCTGTTGGCGCCGATGGCGACGGCGGCGATCCCCTCGACGTTTTCGTCGGCCACGAGGGTTACCCCCTCGGGGAGTCCCACCGGGCCCAGGTAGCCGCCGAGGGTTCCCATCGTCTCGTGAAGCTCGACGGACGTCGCGAAACGGACCTCGTCGACGCCGAAAAAGGCGGCCAGCTTGGCGTCGCTGATCTTGCAGTCGCCTCTCATGAGGACGGCGACGACCTCGCGGCTCCCTCCCCGGGGAACGCTGTAGAACATCGTTTTCAGCGTCCTCTCCGGCGGGAGGTTCAACTGGCGGCAGAGCTCGGCGATGGTGTCGGCGCCGGGCGTGTGAGCCTCGCGGAGGGCTTCGGAGGCTGAGACGCAGCCTCCCGAGCGCCCCGGAGCGGGAGAGTGGGCCGTTCCTCCCCAGCCGCAGCGGGGACAGCGGAGCCCTTCTACGGCGTCTTTCGCCCGGTCGTCGCCTTTCAGGGCGAGACGGACGAGGCGGCCTGAAGGGAGGCGCTCCTCCAGCAGCACCGGATTCAGGTCCCGCGATTCCAGCTCCGATCCGAGACTTTCGAAGAGGGAGAGGGCCTTGTCCGTCACGTCATCTCCTTCGGCGTCGATCCAGAAGAGATCGAAGCCCCGCCCCCGCCTCTCGAAAAGGGTCAGGGGGAGCTGCTCTTCCTGCCTGACGACGCGGACCGCGGCGGCTAGGGCGCCGCCGGGGACCGGGCCGGCGTCGATGGCCTGGCCGTTTTCGGCCAGGCAGAGGTCTTCGAAGAGATCGAGGATGTTGTCGAGGGAGACCTGCCCGAGAGGAAGAAGAAGCATCTGCTGCGATGCCGCCTCGTAGAGCGCATAGCCGCCCCTGACAAGGGCGATGACGGCCCCGTCCTTGACCTTGCCGGGGTTGCTGCGGCTTGTCGGTGCCAGCAGCCTGGAAAGTCTCATGGCGTTCGCCTCCTGTGAAAGAAAGGGTTCTAAAACGGCATCATACCCTCTGGCGGCGCCTCGTGCACGGTTTCCATGCACGAAAAGAGAGCCGCCCCGTTGCGAAAAGACAGGGGAGGTTTTATGATAAAATCATTCTGAACACTGATATCATTACATGTATCTGGCAATGGTACAGGAGGGTCGCCATGAGACGATGCATCCTGTTATCGTTGGTTTTGGGGTTGTTTTTAGGGGGCCCCTCAGGGGGATCGGAGCCGAGGCGGGTCCTGGTCATCCACTCCTACGGCCGCGACCTGAGTTGGACCGAGGAGATCCACCGGGGGATCGTCGATTTCTTCGAGGCCTCCGGCATCTTTCCGGAGTTCCGCGTCGAATATCTGGACACGAAACACCGCGTCGGCAGGGAGTACCTCGACCTTCTCGGGAAGCTGCTCCGGATGAAATACCGCGGCGTCGTCTTCGACGGCATCCTCCTCGCGGACAACAACGCCTGCGATTTCTACCTCCGCCAGCTGGTCCCCTTCTTCTTTGACGTGCACGCCGTCGCCATCGGCTACAACGGCGAGATTCCCGCCGCGCCCCCCCGAGTTCACATCCTGCCCGAAAAGGTCTTCCCCGAGAAGACCCTCGACCTGGCCCTCAGGCAGAATCCCGGAGCCCGGAGGATCTTCGCCCTCCATGATGGAACCGAGACGGGCGAGGCGCTGGGCAGGGAGGTCGCCCCCCTTCTGGCGGACCTTGAAGCGAGCCGGGGAATTCCGGGCCGTGTCCTCTCCTTCTCCTCCCTCGCCGCTGCGGCCGATTTCCTGAGGGGGCTCGGCGCCGGAGATGTCGTCTTTCTTCTTTCCTTCTTCCGCGATGCCGAGGCCGACAGGGGGCTGACGCCGAAAGAGGCCGCCGGGGCCCTGTCGGCGGCCTCCACCGTCCCTCTCTACGTCTCTTGGACGCACTATCTCGGCCACGGCGTCCTGGGCGGTTTCATGGTCTCGCCTTACCGCGTCGGTTTCGAGGGGGCCCGCTACCTTCAGGGACTCTGGCAAGGGGGCCGATCGGCCGATCTTGCCAGGGCCGCCGACCTGCAGAATCTCTACGGAGCCGACTACGCGGTCATGAGGCGTTTCGACCTCAGGCAGAGCGACTTTCCCGCCGGCACGCTCATCGTCGGAGAGCCCCCCTCCTTTTACGAGCGCCACCGGGAGGTCCTCTTCGCCGCCGCGGTCCTGGTAGCGGCCCTCCTTGCCGTCATCGCCTTCCTGCTGGCGGCCCTGGGCCGGAAGAACCGGCTCCTGAGGCACAGGCAGGAGATCCAGGCCCTTCAGAAGGAGCTTCTCGAGACCCAGGAGGAGACGATCGCTCTCATCGGCGACGCCATCGAGGGACGGTCCCGGGAGACGGCCAATCACGTCCGCCGTGTGGCCGAGGTGGCGGCCTCCCTTGGGGAGAAGAGGGGGCTTGATGAGCGGGACGTTCAGCTTTTGCGGCAGGCGGCTCCCCTCCATGACCTGGGGAAAATCGCCGTTCCCGACGCCATCCTGGCCAAGCCGGGCAGGCTCGACGAGGAGGAGTTCGAAAAGGCGAAAAGACATGCCGCCGTCGGCGCCGACATCCTGAGCCGGTCCAGGCGGAAGGTCCTTCGGCTGGCCGCCGTCATCGCCGGTCAGCACCATGAGCGCTGGGACGGTGAGGGCTACCCGGAGGGCCTCTCCGGCGAGGGGATTCACATCGCGGGACGGCTCGTGGCCGTCGCCGACGTCTTCGACGCCCTCCTGAGCCGTCGCTGCTACAAGGAGCCCTGGCCCATCGAAGAGGTCGTCGCCTATTTCCAGGGCCAGAGGGGGTCCCAGTTCGACCCCGATCTCGTCGACCTGCTCCTGGCCCACCTCGACGAGATCACGGCCATGAGGGCCCGTTTCCCCGATCGGGAGCCTTGAGGAGGCGGTGATCCCGGGGGTGCCGGATGGGGGAGCTGGCCGTTTCGGTCTGCGCCTCGGCGGAAAAGGAACGGGCCGGACCCCTTAAGGGGGCCGGCCCGCAGTCGCCCGGAAAGAGCGTTACAGCCTGCCGCCGATGGTGACGGTCAGGGTCCCCACGCCGTCGACGGTGACGTCGACGCGGTCGCCGGGATGGAGTTCGCCGACGCCGCAGGGCGTCCCCGTGAGGACGACGTCGCCCGCTTCAAGGGTCATGAAGGTCGAGATGTAGCTCAGGATCCGGGCGACGGAGAAGATCATCAGGTCCGTCGTCCCGTCCTGGCGGATTTCGCCGTTGACGCGCGTCGTGACGCGGCTTTTCGTCGGGTCCAGCTCCGTTTCGACCCAGGGTCCCAGGGGGCAGAAGAGGTCGCCGCTTTTGGCCCGCGTCCACTGGAGGTCGCTCTTCTGGCGATCCCGGGCCGTCAGGTCGATGGCGCAGGTGTAGCCGAGGACGCAGTCGAGGGCCTCCGCCTCGGAGACCTTCCTCATCGTCCTGCCGACGACGGCGGCCAACTCCCCCTCGTAGTGGAAGTTTTCCGTGAAGGAGGGGTAGGGGATGACGGCGCCGGGGTCGGCCAGCGCATTGGGGAGCTTGAGGAAGAGCCCTGGCTCCTTGGGCAGGTTCCGGTCGTCGTTGCCCATCTCGCGGATGTGGTCCAGGTAGTTCCGTCCGACGCAGACGATTTTGGGCGTCTCGGCGGGGGCGAGAAGGCGCACCGAGGCGAGGGGGAACGTGATGGATGTCCGGATTCCGCCGAGGCCGTCGGTGACGGCGACGGTTTCGCCCTCGACGACGCCCCAGAGCGGGGCCTGGCTGCCGGACGGAAGGAAACGGATGATCTTCATCGGGACACCTCCGCAGGGTCGTCGGACGACCCGGTTTTCGCCGGGCTGCAAGGGCCGGCGCATCTCACAGTCTACTTCACCTGAAAGACGCTGTCGATGAGGGTGCCGTCGCGGTACTCGACGACGGCGACGACGCGGTCCGAATCGGGCTCGGCCGGTCTGGGGACGCCGGTGAGGGTCTCGACCTCCCTCTTGAGGTCGGCGATCTCC
>JAHDQY010000003.1 GCA_018433595.1 Synergistales bacterium | reverse complement strand
CCGGCCGAAAGGAAGAGGAGCGTTTCCCTCGGCTCCAGTGCCCGGAGAGCCTCTTCGGCCTCAAGACGCAGCGTCGGAGGGACAAGAGAAAGGTCTCCCTCATCGGCGATGACCCACGCCCCCTGGGCAGGCCCCGGCTCATAGTACGAGAAGGCGACGCCGTACCAGGCCAGGGGCACCGACTGACCGGACAGCGCTGAAGCGGGGGCGGTGAAGGCGACGGTAAGGCATAACGCCATGGCGACCTTGAAAAGGTTCATCTTCTTTTCCACCTTCCTTTCCGTATGTTCCGCTTTATTCTACTTTACAGCGACGGCGAAGGAATCGGGAAAACGGCGCAGAGCGCCGCAGAAATCTTCTCCTCAGTCAGCCCACCTGGTGCTCTTCCCGGGCGAGGCGGTAGGCGCCGATATCCTCGACGGTAAGAACCGTTATGGAATGCCTTTCGGCGAAAGCGACGATCTGGGGCAATCGGGCCATCGTCCCGTCGGGGTTGGTGAGCTCGCAGAGGACGCCGCAGGGGGAGAGGCCGGCAAGCCGCATCAGGTCCACCGTAGCCTCCGTATGGCCGCGGCGCTCGAGGACTCCTCCCGGACAGGCCCTCAGGGGGAAGAGGTGACCGGGCACGTGGATCGAGTCAGGCCCGGCATCGGGAGCGATGGCGGCTTTGACGGTGCGCACGCGATCGGCGGCCGAAACCCCTGTCGTCACGCCGGAAGCGGCCTCGATGGAGACGGTGAAGGCCGTCTGGTAGCGGCTCCGGTTTTCCTTCGCCATGAGGGGAAGGCCGAGACGGTCGACGTGCTCTGCGGTGAGGCAGAGACAGACGATACCGCTGCACTCACGGATGAGAAGGGCCATCTGGGCCTCGGTAAGGCTCTCGGCCGGGAAGATGAGGTCCCCCTCGTTTTCCCGGTCCTCGTCGTCGGCAACAAGAACGCCTTCGCCGCGCCGGAGGGCCTCCAGGGCCTTCTCCACCCGCTGCAAAGGCGTGCCGAAAGAACACAACAGATCGCTTTTCACCGTATTGCCTCCTCTCTTCTTTCCGGACTGTCACCGTTGGCCCCGGCATCGCACCGGATCTGCCCCTTCTTTTTCAAAGAAGGGGCTCGCGGGCTCCCCGGACCCTTCCGGGATACCGCCAGTGGGGATTTTCACCCCGCCCCGAGAATCGGATACAAGAAAACTACACCTTGATAGGGCCGCCGTCAACGACGAAAGGGAAGGGAGAGGAAGAAAGCCGTCGCCGCGACGACGATAACGGCGGCCCCGGAGGTGAGGTTGAAGCGGAAGGCCAGAAGAAGGCCCGAGACGGTGAAAAGGAGGCTCAGGACCGTGGCGCGGATCATCATTCCCCAAAGAGAGCGGGAAAACTTCTCGGCGATGTAGGGGGGGATCGAGAGAAGGGCGATGACGAGGATGAGGCCGACGACGCTGATGACAAGGACCACCGAGAGGGCCACCAGGGCCAGCAGGAGGAAGTAGAGGGGACCTACGGGAATACCCCGCGTGCGGGCATAGTCCCTGTCGTAGGAGAGGGCCTCCAGGGGGCGGTAAAACGACACCGTCAGAAGGATCACGACGGCGGTGACGGCGGCCATGATCTTCAGATCCTCGGCGGGAACGGCGAGAATGCTTCCGAAAAGGTAGCTCATCAGGTCAGGATGATAGCCCGGCGTCAGGTCGAGAAGGATGATGCCGACGGCCATTCCGGTGGCCCAGAGAACGCCGATGACGGTGTCGGCCCTGCGGCGGTCGTGAAGCGTCATCCAGGCCATAACGGCCGAGAGACCGACGGAAAAGGCCGCGGCGCCCGCCAGCGGAGGGTAGCCGAGAAAATAGGCCAGGCCGATGCCGCCGTAGGCTCCATGAGCCAGCCCTCCGGCGAGAAACACGACTCCGTTGACAACGACGAGGCTTCCGATGACGCCGCAGAGAAGGCCGGCCAGAAGGCCGGCATAGAGGGCGTTCCGCAGGAACTCCTGTTGCAGCAGTTCAGTCATGTTCACCCTCCCCGCGACGGTGTTCTCCCAGAACCCTGTGGGGGATCCCGTGGGCGATGAGCTCGACGGGACAGCGCCCCCAGGTGGCCTGGAAGGTCTCTTCGGTGATCTCCCCCGAAGGATGGTAGTGGAGCCTGCCGTTGACGCAGGCCACGGCTCTCACGTAGCTGCTCACGGCCGAGAGATCGTGGCTAACGACGATGATCGTCGTCCGGCGGTTCAGTTCCCGCAGCAGCTCGTAAAAGGCGTTCTGGGCCGAGGGATCGACGCTGGCCGTCGGTTCGTCCAGCAGAAGGAGTTCAGGCGATGTCGCCAAGGCGCGGGCGACGAGCACCCGCTGACGCTGCCCCTGGGAGAGCTCGCCGAGGCGACGGCGGGCCAGGTCTTTCAGCCCCATCCGCTCCAGAGCCTCCCAAGCGGCGACGCGGTCTTCGGAATTCGATCGCCCGAGCCATCGCAGCGGCCCGAGACGTCCCATGAGAACGGCGTCTTCGACGGTGGCGGGGAAATCCTTGTTGACGTTCGTATCCTGGGGAACGTAGCCGACGCGGGACAAAACCACGCCGATCCCCTCCGATCCCAGCAGGCGTATCGTCCCCGTTGCGGGCCGCAACAGGCCGACGAGAAGCTTGAGCAGCGTCGTCTTTCCGCCGCCGTTGGGGCCCAGCAGGGCGAGAAATTCGCCCCTGGGGACGGAAAAAGTCACGTCCTCCAGAACGGTGTTGCCATTGTAGGCGAAGCTGACGTCCCTGACCTCGACCGCCCAGGGGCTCATGACGAAGCCTCCCGACAGGAGGCGCAGAGACCGCGCAGCAGAAGGGAGATCTCCTCGACGACGAACCCCTCGCCCTCCACCTCGAAGAGTTTCTCGTCGAAGGCAAAGCCGGAGAGGCAGGAGACGGAACCGCAGCGACGGCAGACAAAATGAGGGTGGAGGGGGTTGTGGACACAGGCCTTCTCGAAGAACTGCTCTCCCTGAGGACCCGGGAGGGAGCGGGCGACACCCTTCTCGACGAGAAGGTTCAGAAAGCGATAGACCGTGGCCAGGTCGAAACCGCCGCCCGTCGCCCGATGAAGCTCGGCCGCGGAAAAGGCGTCGTCACGGCGGAAGACCTCCGCCAGAAGAGCGACCCTGGCGGAAGTGACTCGGATCTTGTGCTTTTTCAGAACCTGAAGGGGCTCGCAGCGTTCCATGACGCCATGGTAGCCACCTTGCAAAGGATTTGCAAGTACGGGACGACCCCCTGAAACGCTACCGGCTCTGCAGGCGGAGACGGCACTGTTCGGCGAAGGCCGCCACGGCCGCCTCGATGCCCTGGTGGGGAGAATCGCCGAAGATCCCGTGAAGGAGGGGAATGATCTCTTCCTTGCTACCCCTCAGGAAGGCGTCCATCTGGGCCCCGGCAACTCCCTCCTGCATGCAGGTGAAGGGCGCCACGTGGAAAAAGCCGCAGATCTCCCGGGGCAGCCTTCCCTCGGCGAAGGCGACAAACAAGCCCAGCGAGGGCCCCGACTCGCCGAGGATGAGACGGTGATGGAGGCCTCGTCGCTCCAGGTCGATGACGAGGGAAAAGGGGTCGGGAAGGTGAACCGAGTCGGTGCAGAAGCGGCGCCAGAGACGTTCGCGCCTCTCCAGCCAGATCTTGACGAGGTGGAGAGGCCAGCCTCCCTTGACCTTCGGCTCGGCGAGAACGTAGTGAATCCAATCCGTCGCCGGAACGCGGAGGAGCTCGATTCCCGCCTCTTCGAGAAGGGACACGACGCCCTGCGTCCGACCGTCGTGAAGCCTCATGTAGATCTCGCCCGCGTAGAGCGCCACGGGCAGACGGGGCTCTCCTCCCCGGGCGGCCTCCCGATAGAGCGCTCTCGTCTCGTCGACCCAGCCGGCGACGGTCTCTCCCCGAACCCCCTTCTCTTCGATGATTTTTTCGAGAAGAGCCGTCCGACGGGCCCTCAGCCCCTCGAAAGCCTCCCTGTCGGCGCAGTAGGGGCGATAGCGCAGGGCCAAGGCATCGACGACATCGGCCAGAAGGAAGAGCTCCGCTCCCTGGAGGAAGAGGCTGATCCGATCCCTCAGGCGGAACTCTCCGAAGAGCGGAAAATCCCTGTAACCCGTCGCCGTCGACGGTCCGGCGACGGGAATGTCCCCGAAGCCGAATCGCTCCAGCGCGATGGAGAGGACCTCGCCGTAACGCCCCATCCGGCAGGGACCGCAGGTGGTGGGAAGAAAGACGAGAAACCGGTCCGGCGGCCCCTCGCCGCGACGGCGGGCCTCGTCGACGAAGGCCAGGACGTCGCCGACGACGCCTCGCAGGGGCAGGCAGTTCTCGGCCGTCACGACACGATCGGCCCAGGCCAGAGACGCCTCCGTCGCTGCGGGGGGACAGAGGGCCGGCTGACCGATATGGCGCAGCAGGGCCGCGCCCAGGCGGGAGATATCGCCCATGTAGGGAACGATCCAGGTCCGATCGGGCCGGGGCGGCTCCCGCACCGGAAAGAGCGATTCCAGCCTTGGCGTCTTGGAGCGGCGGTAAAGGGAGATGACGCGCTCCTGGGCCTCGATGCGGGTCGCGAAGGGGGCGTTGTTGGTCTGGCCGTCGGTGACGAGTTGAAGAAGGGGTTTTTCCCCGCGACGAAAGATCTCCTCTTCCAGTAGCGTCCGTATCGAATCGGGACCGCAGGCGAAATTCATCTGTCGCACCGGAAAAAGCCGGGGGTGAAGGGCCGTCAGGGCCTCGGCCTGGAGAATCGCGCTCCCCTGGAGCCAGAATTCATCGGGGAGAAAGCGGTCGAGAGGGACCTTCTGCCAGCGATGGCGGAGGAAGATCTGGGGGAGATAGGGCAACCCCCGCCCCAGGGCCATCAGGCGCCCCATCCCCGACGAGGCCGCATCGTCAAGCAGGACGTAATCCCGCCCCAGGCCGACATAGCCGGCCTCGTCACCGAGGCCGGACAAAAACCGCTCCCCCTCCTCTTCGATATCGGCCAGGAAGGGCAGAAGGGCTTCGTCGGCGCTGTCGAAAGCCTCTCCGATCGCGCGGAACGACCGCTCCAACCCCAGCCGCTTCAGCTCCGACCCCAGGGAGCGGATCATCTGAGGTCTGTCGTCGAGACGCCAGACCGGCGCCAGGCTCCGGTGCCGGTCCAACCCGAGGGCCGCCTGGACGAGATGGCCCTCGGAGGCCGTGTAGACGCAGAACTTCAACGACTCCCGCCCCTTGCGGACCTTTTCGACGAAGGAGCCGTTGAAAAGAAGATCGGCCGAAGAGCGGGCAAGGAGTTCCGCCTGACCGAAGACGAGCTTCATGGCCAGACAGAAATCGGTCGGAGCCAGGCGGGCGCCGCGGGCGGCCGTTTCGTCGTCCGAAGGCGGCCCCAGAAGAGGGCGCAGGCCGAGACCCCGGAGGACGAAGGCCGTCCAGAGCCCCAGGGGCCCCAGGGTGGCCCCGCTTCGGCGGATCGCCACGGCCGGCGCCTCGCCGGGAACCTCCCCCTCCCCCCCGGGCCAGTGGCGCTCCATCAGCTCGTGAAAGACCCTCACGTAATCCCTCCGGGGCTTGACGGCGCCCCCGCTGTTTCCGCGAGGGCAAAAACCGCCGCTCACGATCTCTTCGCCGCCGATCGAAAAGATCTGGAGGGAGCAGTCCCGTCTGCCGCAGGAAAGGGCTCCGAAACGGGAGGAACAGCTCTCTTTCTGGACCTCGAAGGAGGCTTCGGCGGCCGACCAGCCCCGGAAGGAGCTCCTGACGACCTTCCCCTCCTTCCGCAACGCCAGTATCCGCTCGCGGCCGAAAAGGGCGGCCCCCCAGGCCCCGAAAAGCTCCCGATGGGGGAAGGCATGGATCTCCCGCCCCGTCACCTGGGCCATGGCCGCCAGGAAGGCCCGTCCCAAAGAGGGGCCCCCCTGACAGGAGCATCGCTCCTGGAGATGAGCTCCGCCGCCGACAAAGCGGTGAAAGTAGGAGGCCGCCGTCGCCCGGACGATGGCCGCCGCCACCTCGTCGCGGCTGAACCCCTCGGCCAGGAGGCGCCCCTCCTCCATTTCCATGAAGACGCCGCAGGTGGCGTCGATGAGGGGGACCCGACCCGCCCGCAACGCCGCCTCCTGAAGGGCCCTGACGTCAAGATCGAGAAGGCGCGCCATGTTCTCCAGCGTCTGGCCCGCCCCGGCCTGGCAGGAATAGTTCATTCGGGCCTCGATGACCTCGCCCGTCACGCCCTCGTCGGACCGGCGAAAGGCCGTGAACTTCATGTCCTGGCCCCCGACTTCGAAGATCGTATCGACGTCGCCATCGCAGAAGCGGACGCCCAGACCGTGACAGGTGATCTCGTCAACGGCCCCGTCGGCGACGGCGAATCCCTCCTCCCGCGCCAGCTCCGCAAGCGCCGGAGAAAGAAGGATTCTCTCGTAGAGGATCCTCGCCGAACCCGTCGTCATGACGACCGCGATCCCCCTCTTTCGGCCTTTCTCTCGAAGTCCCTCCAGCACACGGGCGAGGGCCTCCCGGGGCCGGCCCCCCGTGGGAAGATAGAGGCCGGCGACGAAATCGCCCGTCTCCAGATCGGCCAAAACGGCCTTCGTCGTCGTCGACCCTCCGTCGACGCCGAGGGCCAGAGGCCCCTCCTCTTTCTCCGCAGCAGGAGACGTCTCCACAAGGCGGACCCGGCCAAGGCTTTCGGAAAGGGGCGGCGCAAAGGCGCGGCGGCTGCGGAAAAAACGGCGGGCCTCGTCGAGACCGTCGAAATCGAAGAGGACCGTGTTTTCCCTCCTTTCGGCGGCGAGGGCCGCCCCGATGGCCCCGACGGAAGAAGAGAGAGGGTGATGGATCAGGGGGGCGCCGGCAGCCTCCTCCAGGAGGTGGCGCAGGAAGGGGCTCTCCAGAAGCCCTCCCGTGGCGAGAACGGCGCCGTCCAGGGACCTGGAACCGACGACGTCACCGAGATAGTTGCGGGCCACCGTGGCATAGAGTCGCGCCAGAAGCTCGGGGCGCCCCTTCCCCTCGTTCTGATCGTGAATGAGGTCGGACTGGATGATGACGCCGCAGCGGGCGTTGTAGGGGGGGACCTCCATCGATGAGGCTTCCGTCTCGGCCTGGGCAAAGGAGCGGGCCAGAAAGCCCTCCCTTTCCGCCACGTCCGCGGGTAGGCCGTCGGAGCTGTAGAGACGGACGATCTGCTTCTCCAGAAGAATTCCCGAGCCGCCGCCGCAACGCGTTCCGCAGGACCAGTCCTTCAGAAGGGGCCCCCTTTCGCCGTGGCGAAGACGGAAGAAGAGGGACTGCCTCGCTCCCATGTGGAAGAGGAGAGGCGTCGAAGGGGCGATCAGCCAAGCCCCCCAGGGAATGGCCACCGTCTCGTGAAAGAAGAGGAGGCCGGGGCGCCAGCGGGCCAGATCGCGGGCGCTCAGCCCCGTAAAGGCCGTCGCCAGTCTCTTCCCGGAGGGCAAGGATTCTCTGACCTCCTCCCAGGAATCCCGCAACGTCTCAAGGGGCCGGCCGAAATGAGGCCTCCCGCGGGGAGCGGCGACCAGAGAACCCTCCTCGACAGCCGCCCAGCGGACCGTGGCGGCTCCCACGTCGAAACCGATCTGGACGGTTCCCACGGCCTCACCTCCAAGGGATCCCCAAAAATGAATGGATCGTGAACTCCATTCATTTTATCGCTCTCCAGGCCTCTTGGAAAGTCGGCCGTCTTGTAGTAAAGTATGCAATAGACCTGTTCGGGAGGGAGCCGTTTTGGGAGAAAAAAAACGGGGCCTTGCCCTTTTCGTGGCAGCCACCTTTTTCATCTACGCCTTCACCACCGTCTACTACCTTTTCGCCTCCTTCCTGGAGAAGGGAGGGGAAGGCAGCGCCGCCGTCGGCCTTCTGGTGAGCGCCTACTACGTCACCGTCTCCCTCATCCGCCCCTTCGGAGGGTGGATGACGGAGCATCTGGGCGTTCGAAAGACGCTGGTCACGGCGGGACTCGTGGCGGCCCTGGGCGGCCTCCTGCCCCTGGGAGACCCGTCGGCGGTCCGCCTCTTCCTGGCCCGAGTCGTCACGGGGGTGGGCTTCGGCTCCTACTGCGTGGCCCTCGCCTCTCTCCAGTGCCTCGTCGTTCCCGACCGTTCCCGGGGCGCCACCTTCGCCATGACCTCCATCGGCTCCATCGCCCCCCTCTTTCTCGTCATTCCCGTGGCCGACTGGTTCCTGCAGAGGGGCCTCTTTACGGCCTATCTGCTGGAAGCGCCCCTTCTCGCCGTGGCGGCCGCGGCGATGGCCTTCCTCCTTCCCGACGGCGACGCCCCCGACTGCACCTCCCGGCCGACCTGGGGAAGCTATGGGCAGCTCTTCGCCCGGGACGGGATGAGGCTTCTCCTTCTGTCGGCCTTCTCCTTCGCCGTCACCGATTCGGCCATCGTCTACATCGCCAATCTGACGGCGTCGAAAGGCCTGACGGCCTCTCCTTTCATCTCCATCAGCGGCGTGACGGCCCTCGTCGTCCGCCTCCTGGGCCGCAACCTGATGGACCGCCTGCCCCGGCGCAAACTGGCCGGACCCAGCTTCGGCATCATGGCCCTGGCCCTCCTCTGGGCCTCCCTGACGGGAGAGGCAACGGGGCTGGCCCTGGCGGGCGTCCTCTTCGGAGCCGGCCTAGGCGTGGCCTTCCCCGTCCACATGGCCCTCGTCGGCGACCTGACCCCGCCGGAGCTTCGTCCCAAGGGAACGGCCATGGTCTACCTGGCCCAGGATCTGAGCTGGATCGGCCTTCCCCTCTTCATCGGCTTCACGTCACCCCTTCTGGGCCTGCCGGGCGCCTTCAGGAGCCTGGCGGGCTTCGCCCTGGCCGCCTCGACGGCGCTCACCCTTTTCTGGAACAGGCCCTCAAGGGGCTCAAGGAGGTAGACGACGATGGAGAAAAAGATTCTTTTGGGCCTTTCCGTCGGCATTCTGGCCGTTTCGACGGGCTCTCTGTTCGCACGGCTTGCCGAGGCCCCCCCGCTGGTCATCTCGGCCTACCGCATCGGGACGGCCACCCTCTTTCTCGCCCCCTTCGCCCTGACCCGATGCCGTGACGAGTACCGCCTCCTGAGCCGCTCCGACCTCTTCCAGATCGTTCTGGCCGGGGCCCTGCTGGCTTTGCACTTCGCCACCTGGATCACGTCGCTTTTCTACACCACCGTCGCCAGCAGCGTCGTCCTCGTCAACACCATTCCCCTCTGGGTCGGCCTCTTCGGCCCCTTTCTGACGGGCGACCGCGTCGGCAGGACGATGGCCCTGGCCATGGGGCTCGTCATGGTCGGCGGCGCCGTTGTCGGAGCCGGAGACTTCGCCCTCAGCGGCAGGGCCCTCATCGGCGACGGTCTGGCCCTGGCCGGAGGCATCTCGGCGGCGCTCTACTTCCTCATGGGACGCCGCGTCCGGGACAGGCTCTCCCTTCTGGGTTACATCTTTCTCTGCTACGGATCGGCGGCGGCCATCCTCTGGGTGATCGTCCTGGCCCTGGGACAGCCCGTCACCGGCTTCTCCTCCCGGACCTGGCTCCTTTTCGCCGCCATGGGACTGATCCCCCAGATCCTGGGCCACACGGCCTACAACTGGGCCCTCCGCTGGGTCTCGCCGGGCCTCGTCGCCGTGGCTCTCCTGGGCGAGCCTCTGAGCGGCACCTTCCTGGCCTGGCTCTTCCTCGGAGAGGGGCTGACGGCCGCCAAGATCCTCGGCGGAGCCGTCATCCTCGCCGGCATCGTCCTGGCCTCCCTCGGCGAGAGCCGGGACAGGAAGGCTTGAGGTCACCTAGGGCCGCCGGGCCAGCCGTTCCATCCGCAGATCGAGCAGCCTTTCGACAAAGGCCCGGTCCTCCTCGGGGTTGAAGGGAAACCGGAAGAGGTGACCGGGGCAACGGCAGTCGGAGGAGCCGAAACGGGGGATGACGACGCCCCCCAGTTCGGCCATGGCTCCGGCCAGGCCGCACTCGAAACGCTCCGGGGAACGCAGCGGAAGGATCGACGCGACACGGGCCCGATCACGAAGGTAATCGATATGCCAGTGGAACTTCTTCCGCTTCCTGCGGTGACGTTCGAGGCGGGCCGTTAGATTTTCCATGGCCGAGCCGACATAGACGTACCAGCCGCGGTCGAAGGCCACTTCTCCCAAGGCACCTACCTCCATCTTCAACGGCTCGGGCACCTCCAGCACGAGAAGATAGCTCCCCCGATCCTTCGCCTCCCTTTTGATCGTCTCCCAGGGAATCTCCAGAGGCTTCACGTCGAGACCGAGGGAAAGATCCCCCCGCCAGTGGACGGCCAGAGCCCTCACCTCGACGCGATCCCGAACATCCAGCAAGGCTCCGGCGAAGACCGGATCCGTGTGAAATTCGGGGAGAAAGAAGCGGGGGCGGGACGAGTGAACGACGAAGAGGACGCCGCTGCGCCGCCCCCTCTCGGCCAGTTCGGCCAGCTCCCTCAAATGTCGGCTCCCCCGGTCGGTGATGGCGTCGGGAAACATGGCCACCGATTCCGTGAAGAGGGTGCAGGATTTGACCTCCATCATCATGGGCCCCCGGGCGGTCCGGAGGAGAAAATCGAAGCGGCTCGATCCCGACGGGACCTCCCGGCAATCGACGACGGAGCGGTTCGGTCTGGCAAGGAAACGGCCCTCCCGCAGGGGAGCCGAGGTTCGAAAGATCGTCTGCGCAGGTTTCATCGAGGGTGCCCCTTCTTCCCCACGCCGGAGAGATGAACTTTTCGTTCATTATAGCCCGAGGGAGGTAAAAGCTGATAGGATAGCCGCAAAAAGAGCGAAACGGAGGCAACCGACATGGATCTGCGCCGCACACTGACGACGGGCTTCAAAAAGGGGATCGAGACGACCTGGACCCTTCTGAGGATCACCCTGCCCGTCTATTTCGTCGTCCGCCTCCTTGAGGCCACCCCTGTCCTGAACTGGCTCTCCCGCCTCTTCGAGCCCCTCATGGGGCTTTTCGGGCTCCCCGGCGAGGCCTCGCTGGTGCTTGTCATCGGCAACACGATGGGGCTTTACGCCGCCGTCGGAGCCATGGGAGCCATGGCCTTCGACTCCGTCCAGGTGACGGTCCTGGCCCTGATGCTCTCCTTCTCCCACTCGCTCCCCGTCGAGTCGGCCCTGGCCCATCGCCTGGGACTGAGCGTCCCCTTCGTCGTGACCTTTCGGATCGGCCTGGCGGCCTTCTCCGGGATGGCGGCCCATCTGACGCTGGCGACATCATGAGAGAGCTCATCATGGATGCCCTGGCGGGAGGTCTTTCCCAGTCCTGGCTCATCGCCCGCATCGTCATTCCTCTGATGATCCTTCTTCAGCTCGGAAGGGACCTGAAGCTCCTCGACGGACTGGCCCGCCTCATGAGCCCCCTGACGCGCTTTTTCGGCATGTCCGGGAAGTCGGCCTTCCCGCTCCTCGTCGGACTCGTCTTCGGCCTCTCCTACGGCGCCGGCGTCATCTTCGACAGCGCTCGCGAGGACGGACTGACGCGGCGGGACCTGCTGCTGTTGGTGATCTTTCTCGTCGGCTGCCATGCCGTCATCGAAGACACCCTCGTTTTCGTCGCCGTCGGCGCCGACGGCCGCCTCCTTCTGGCCTCGCGCATCGGAGTCGCTCTGGCCGTAACCTGGATCATCTCGATCTTCCTGAAGCCGACGACGACACCGGCCTTCCCCGACGCCTTCGGAAAGGACCGGGAGACCCGGTGACCGCAACCGTCCCGAAAGGAGGAGACCGATGAGGCATCGTCTCGCCGCCGTCTTCGCCGTCATCCTCGGCCTGGCCGCCTCGGCCTTCGCCTCCGTCGACGTGGAGCGCCTGAGGGGACCGAAGCTTGAGGATCTCTACTTCGTCATCGTCCGCGACACCGACGCCCAGCTTCTGGCCCTCGAGCGGGGGACGACCCATCTCGTGACCGATCTGGTCCGCCCCGCCGACATCGAGCGGCTTTCCCGGCGGGAAGATGTCGAGCTCTCCCTCACTCCGGCCTTCCACATGATGGAGATGGGCTTCAATCTCCGGCGCGCCCCCTGGAACCGTCTCGAACTCCGACAGGCGATCGCCTCCGTCGTCGACCGGGAGACCATCGTCCGTGACCTCTTCGGCGGCTACGCCCTCCCCCTGGAGACCTTCCTCCCCCCCATTTCGCCCTACTACGAGGATCAGGTCCCCCGGTACGGTCATGACGCCGAAAGGGCACGGGCCCTACTGGCCGCGTCGGGATGGAACTGGGACGGTTCAGGGAGACTCGTCGATCCGTCAGGCATCCCGCTGAAGCCGGTCAGGCTCCTCTCCCCCCTGGCCCAGGTCTCGCCGACGACGGCCGAACTGGCCCAGCGTCTGGCTCTGGCCGTGGGATCTCTGGGCATTCCCGTCTCCGTCGAACCCCTCGATTTCTCCTCCCTCGTCGAGCGCCTCAACGCTCATGATTTCGACCTCTTCCTCATCGCCTGGTCGCTGACGCGGGACCCCGACAGCCTCTTTGCCTTCTTCCACTCCTCGATGGACGTGAAAAGCGGCTACAACATGCCGGGGCTCCGTGACGAAGCCATGGACGCCATCCTGGAACGCCTCCGCTTCGCCCCCGACGAGACGTCAGCCCGCCTTGCCGCCTCGGAGGCCCAGAAGGCCCTGGCCGAACTCCTCCCCGTCATCCCCCTCTACTCCCGCTACTCCGTCACGGCCCACCGCAAGGAGTGGACGGGCTTCATCGCCTCGGAGAAGACGACGCCCGACAACGGATGGAGCCTCCTTGCCATCGCTCCCTCCGACGGTTCCACAGCCCCCTTCCGGTGGACCCTCTCCGATGAACCCCGCAACCTCAACCCCCTGGCGGCCGGAACGGCCTACGACTGGCAGATCCTCGCCCTCGTCTACGAGTCGCTGCTGGCCATCGATCCCTACGACCTCTCGGACCGCCCGGGGCTGGCCGAAAGCTGGACTTTGGAAACCGTCGGCGAAGGGAAGACGGTATCGACACGGCTCACCTTCCGCCTGAGGCCGGGCCTCCTCTGGCACGACGGCCGCCCCCTGACGGCCTCCGACGTGGCCGTCTCCCTCGAACGCCTGAAAGCCCTTGAAGTCCCCCGCTTCTTCGACGCCGTCAGCGACCTCGGCTCCGTAACCACGCCCGACGGGAGGACCGTCGTCGTGACCATGAATACGGTCAGTTTCTGGCACCTCCACAACATCGGCGGCCTGCCCGTCTTCCCCGCTCACATCCTCGGCAAGGTCGAAGAGTGGCGCAACTGGCAGCCGGCGACGACCATCCACGGCGAGGGGCTGACGGAGCTCGTCGGCTCGGGCCCCTTCATCTTCCGCGAGTACCGCCCCGGCCAGTACGTCCACATGACCCGCTTCGACGGCTACTGGAGGCTCCGGGCCGAACCATGACCTACTGGAGCCGACGCCTCCTCGGGGCCCTGACCGTCCTTTTTTTCGTCCTGACCCTCAACTTCGCCCTCTTCCGCCTCATGCCGGGCGATCCCGTGGCGAGCCTGATCGATCCCCGCTTCTCTCCCGAGAGCAAGGAGGCCCTCCGGAAGGCCTACGGCCTGGACCGTCCGCAGGCGGAGCAGTTTCTCCTCTACCTGAAGCGGACAGTCACCTTCGACTTCGGCCTCTCCTTCATCTCGGGAAGGCCCGTCTGGCAGGAGCTGCGGAACCGTCTGCCCCACACCGTCGCCCTTACGGGGAGCGCCCTCGCCCTTTCAGGGCTCATCGGAACCTTTCTCGGCGTGACGGCGGCCCGCCGGCGCGGCGGCCTCCTTGAGCGCGCCACCCTGACCGCCGGCGCCCTCTCCTTCTCCTTCCCCTCTTTTTTTCTCCAGCTTCTGCTTCTGCTCCTTCTGGCCGTTTTCTGGCCCCTCTTCCCCCTGAGGGGATCGGTCTCCGTTCCCGCTCCGCAAGGGGCAGCCCTGATCGCCGACTACCTGCACCACCTGGCCCTTCCCGTCATCTCCCTGGTCCTCCTGAGCTTCGGCTCCTGGGCCCTTTACGTGCGGAACCTCATGGTCAAGATTCTCGGCTCGGAACCTCTCTTCCTGGCCCGGGCCAAGGGACTTCCCGAATCGATCCTCCTCTGGCGACATGCCTTCCGCACCGCCCTGCCGCCCCTGCTGACGCTGGTCCTCCTCTCGCTGCCGGGGCTTCTTTCGGGAGCGGTCATCACCGAGACGGTCTTCTCCCTTCACGGCGTGGGACGCTTCCTCCTCGAGTCGATCCAGGGACAGGACTACCCCGCAGCGGGAGGAGCCTTCTACCTTCTCGCCCTGGTGACGGTGGCGAGCAACCTCCTGGCCGACGCCGCCTACGGCATGGCCGATCCGAGGATCCGCTTCGAAAGGGAGAGACGGCGATGAACCTCCTCCGCCGCTGGAGCCCCTGGGCGCTCCTTCTTCTGGCCCTGGCCGGACTGATCGGTCCCCGCCTGACCGGTGACGCCGAGGAGATCGTCGCGCCGCCCTTCGCCCGCCCCCTGTGGCTGGACCGCTCGGCGCCGCCCAACCGGCATCTCCTCCTCTCCACGAAAGACCTCGAAGCGTCCCTGGACTGGCAATGGGGACCTCCCGCCGGTTTCGCCCTCACGGGGACCTACCGCCTCCCTGAAGGCGCCTCGGCCCGGCTTTCCTGGACGGGCCCCGAAGGAAGCCTCGTCTTGGCCGAGCTGACAGGCGCCGGAGGGCGGTTCGCCCTCGACGGCCGGGACATCGCCTTCAGGCTCCGCCTGGGTTTGAGCCCCTTCCAATCGCCGCTGGAGCGGCTCTTTCCCGAACCCGGCCCCTACCGCCTCCGCTATGAGGGGACAACCCCGCCGGAGGAGCTCGCCGCCGACCTCCACCTCTCGGGAGGCCGCTGGGGGCTGCTGGGGACGGATCAGCGGGGACGGGACGTCTTCCGTCTCTTTCTGGCCGGCATCTTCGTCTCTCTCCTCATCGGCCTGGCGGCGACGCTCCTGGCCGCCCTGCTGGGGACGACGGCGGGCCTTCTGGGAGGCTACCTGGGCGGCGCCGTCGACGGCGCCCTCATGAGGCTGGCCGACCTCCTCCTGGCCCTGCCGCTTTTGCCCATCCTCATGGTGCTGGCCGGGCTCTGGGGGCGGGGGCTGTGGCAGCTGATCCTCATTCTGGGGCTTTTTTCCTGGATGGGAACGGCCCGGACGGTCCGGGCCCTGACCCTCTCCCTCCGGGAGGCTCCCTTTGTCGAAAACCTCCGGGCCCTGGGAGCGCCCACCTGGTACATCCTGGGACGGCACCTCCTGCCCGAGGCGCTCCCGGTGCTTTTGGCGACGGTCACCCTCGGCGTCCCCGGAGCGATCCTGGCCGAGGCGGGCCTGGCCTTCCTGGGCCTCTCCGACCCCCGCCTGCTCTCCTGGGGCAGGATGCTCCATGAGGCCCACAGCTTCGGTGCCTTCACCGCGGGGGCCTGGTGGATCCTTCTGCCGCCGGGTCTGGGGATCGTCACCGTCTGTCTGGCCTTCCTGGACCTGGGCCGGTTCCTTGAGGAGAAGGCCGACCCCCGTCTCCGGGAGGAGACGCCATGATCGCCGTCGAAGGACTCCGCCTCGACTACCGTACGGGAATCCGCCGCGTGAGGGCTCTCGACGGGGTCGATCTCGTCCTGAGGCGCGCCGCGACGACGGCGATCGTCGGCGAGTCGGGAAGCGGCAAGAGCAGTCTCGTCACGGCCCTGCTGAGGCTTCTTCCCCCTGGGGCCTCCCTTTCGGGAAAGATCACCGTCGAAGGGCGGAACATCATGAGCCTCTCCGAAAAGGAGCTCTCGGCATCCTATCGCTGGACGACGGTCTCCCTCGTCCTCCAGGGAGCCATGAACGCCTTCACGCCCGTTCTCACCCTGGGACGCCAGATCGCCGAAGTCCTTGAAGTCCATCGCCGCCTCTCCCGAACCGAGGCGATGGGGAAGGCCGCGGCTCTTCTGGAGGAGACGGGGCTTCCCCGATCCTGGACCGCCCGATACCCTCACGAGCTTTCCGGGGGACAGAAGCAGCGCGCTGCCATCGCCATGGCTCTGGC
The DNA here is from genome assembly GCA_018433595.1 of Synergistales bacterium. GTDB lineage: Bacteria > Synergistota > Synergistia > Synergistales > Aminithiophilaceae > Aminithiophilus. The sequence continues at coordinate 192,273 of JAHDQY010000003.1, read as the reverse complement.
CTGCGATCCCCTCTACCTCCTGGCCGACGAGCCGACGACGGCCCTCGACGTCATCACCCAGGCCGAAATCGTCACCCTCCTCAAGGGTCTGACAAGGTGGCGCGGTCTTGGCCTGGTTCTGGTCACCCACGATCTGGCCCTGGCTTCAGCCGTCGCCGACCGTCTCGTCGTCCTCCAGGCGGGCCGCGTCGTCGACGAGGGACCGACGGAGCGCCTTCTCGACGCCCCCGGTCACGGCCATACGACATCGCTCCTGGAAGCCCTCAAGACGCTGGAGGCATCGGACCATGACTGAGATCGTCCGTCTCGACGGCGTGGGGCACCTCTTTGCCGGGAGAGGGGGCATCGCCCCCTCCCGGGCCCTCCACCCTCTGTCTTTCAGCCTCCATGAGAGCCGGTCCCTGGCGCTGGTCGGCGAATCGGGGAGCGGCAAGACCACGCTGCTGCGCCTCATCCTGGGGCTGGAAGAGCCGACGGAAGGAACCGTCTCCCTCTTCGGCGCCGACCCTGCCGCTCCGGGAGAAGAAGCCCTCCGGGCCCGGCGACGCTGCGGCTATGTCCCTCAGGACCCCTTCGGCGGCCTGCCGCCGACCCTCTCCGTCCTCGATGCCGCGGCCGAACCCCTCCTTCTGCCGGGATCGGACATCGACGGCGCTCTGGCCCGTCGGCAGGCCCGGGAACTGCTCCGGCTCTGCCTCCTTGAGGAATCTCTCTGGGCGGCCCGGGCCGGCATGAGCCTTTCCGGGGGACAGCGCCAGCGGGTCTGCCTCGCCCGAGCCCTCGTCACCGACCCCGATCTGCTCCTGGCCGACGAGCCGACAAGCATGCAGGACAGCCAGACGCGACGCCGTCTCGTCGAGCTCCTTCAGGCCCGATCCGCCCGGGGGAAGACCCTTCTTTTCGTCACCCACGACCTCGTCCTGGCACGGGCCGTGACGGAAAGAGCCGTCGTCCTCCTCCGAGGCCGCATCGTTGAAGAGGGACCGACGGAAGACCTCCTTTCACGGGCCATCCATCCCTATACCCGCGCCCTGGCTGCGGCTCTGCCCCGTCTGGGGCAGCCCCTCGCCGCGCCTCCTCCGGCTCTGGGACCGGCTCCGCCGGGCAGCTGTCCCTTCGTGGACCGCTGCCCCCACAGGATGCCTGCCTGCGCCTCGGCCCCTCCCCTGAGGAGCGTCGCCGAAGGACGCCGAGCAGCCTGCTGGCAAGAGGCGCCCCAAAAGCCAACCGGATAACAGGAGGAACGTCTCACATTAAGGAGGCCCATCATGAACCGTCTCTTCCCTCACCTGAGGGGAACGCCCTCGGCAGGCTTCGGCCACATCGCTCAGACTCTGAAATCACGCAACTACCGCCTCTTTTTCACCGGCCAGAGCATCTCCCTTACCGGCTACTGGATGCAGCGCGTCGCCATGGGCTGGCTCGTCTACCGCCTCACCGGCTCGCCCCTCTATCTGGGCCTCATCGACTTCGCCGGCCAGATGCCCACCTTCCTCCTGAGCCCTCTGGCCGGCGTCTGGCTCGATCGGTGGGATCTGCGCAGGACAATCTTCATCTGCCAGATCCTGAGCATGATCCAAGCCTGTCTTCTGGCCTTCCTGACCCTTTCGGGCCAGATCCGCTTCGGCCACGTCCTGGCCGTAGCCATCTTCCTGGGTCTCGTCAACGGCTTCGAGCTGCCGGCGCGACAGTCCTTCGTCGTCCATCTCGTGGAGCGCCGGGAGAATCTGCCCGGTGCGATCGCCCTCAATTCGGTTCTCTTCAACGGCGCCCGTCTCATCGGCCCCTCCCTGGGCGGCATCGTCATCGTCGCCATCGGAGAAGGGCTCTGCTTCACCGTCAACGGCTTCTGCTACCTGGCGACATTGGTGGCCCTGGCCCTGATCAGGTTTGAGAGACGGTCTCCGACGGGCATCACCGGATCGGCCCTGACCGAGTTCCGCCAGGGCCTGAGGTACGCCTGGTCCTTCGTCCCCATCAGAAACCTCCTGCTCCTCGTCACGGTCCTGAGCTTCTTCGGCCTCCCCTACCTGTCCCTCCTGCCGGCCTTCGCCGAGGAGAGCCTCTCCGGCGGGGCACAGACCCTGGGCTTTCTCATGACGGCCACGGGACTGGGCTCCCTCGTGAGCGCTGTCACCCTCGCCGGCAGGGCCTCCGTCAAGGGACTCGACAAGGCCCTCACCTTCGGGTCGGCCCTCTTCGGCGCCGCCCTCGTCTTTTTCTCCCTGACGCGGACCTTCTCCCTCTCCTTCTTTTTCATGATCTTCGTCGGCCTGGGAATGAACCTCTCCTACATCACCGCCAACACCCTCATTCAGACCTTCGTCGACGACGACAAGCGCAACCGCGTCATGGGGCTCTACGTCATGATCCTCAGCGGCATGGCCCCCATCGGCAGTTTCGTGACGGGCCTCGTCGCCGACGGTATGGGGACGGGACGAACCTTTCTCTACGGCGGTCTGGTCTGTCTCGCCTCCGCCTTTCTCTTCCTTCAGGGGCTTCCCCGCTTTCAGGCGGCCACAGATGCAAAATCAGCCATTGCCGTAGCCTCTGAAGGGGCGTATAATCCCCGAAAAAGGAGGACTCACGACGGATCGCCCTCCTAGCACGAACAAAAAGGTTGGGGTAATGGCTCGAAGCTTTTACCGAAAAAAGGCTCCTTCTCGACAGGGAAAAGGCATCATCCCCGTCGGGGAGGCTTTTTCTTTTTCCTGCAAGGCTGAAAAAACAAGGGAAAAATCACAGAACCCTCTGCACCGACGAGAGCCCTCATCCTTTTTCCTTTTGCCTTGACAGGAGAATAAACCTACTTTTGGGGGCGAAAAGACATGACGGAGGAAACGAATCAGGAGGTTCCCCTGGTACCGTTGAAGATCGGGATCATCTACAACATGCGACGTGAAACCGGTCCGGAGGATCCCGACGACCGTTACGAAGAGTACGACAGCGAGACCACGATTCAGGCTCTCGCCGAAGAGATCGGCCGTCAGGGTTACGAGGTCACCGCCATGGAGCAGGGCGATGATCTGAGCAGGAACCTTCGGGAGGAAGGCATCGATCTGGCCTTCAATCTCGCCGAAGGGCTGGGCAAGGAACGGGGTAGGGAGTCCCAGGTCGCCTGCCTGCTGGAATCGATGGGAATCCCCTTTACGGGCTCCGATTCGGTCTCCATCGCCCTGACTCTCGACAAAACCCTCACTCACACGATTCTTCGGACCGCCTCCGTTCCGACTCCGGATTACCGTCTCTTCCGCGATGAAGAGGACCTGCGCGCCCACTCCTCCCTTTTCGACGACGAATCGACCTGGATCGTGAAACCCCGCTGGGAGGGGTCCTCAAAGGGGATCTTTCCCGATTCCCTCGTCAGCGACTTCCCATCCCTCGAAGGACGGGTCCGTCGCCTCTGGAGCCGCTACGATCAGCCGGCTCTGGTCGAACGCTTTCTCCCGGGCGAGGAGATCACCGTAGGCATCGTCGGCACCCCTCCCCGCCTCGCCGGCATGATGCGCATCGTCTCCGCCGCCCCCAAAGAAGGCATCCCCTTTCTCTACTCTCTGGAACAGAAGCGGGACTGGATCAAGCAGGTCCGCTACCGCGGCCCCGAGACCATCCCCGATGCCCTGCGCTCCCTCCTGGCCGAAAGGGCACTGCAGGTCTTTCGCGCCCTGGAACTGAGAGATGTGGCCCGAATCGACTTCCGTCTCGATGAAGGGGGGAACCCTTTCGTGATCGACGTCAACCCCCTGCCGGGGATGTCGCCCTTTTACAGCGACCTCCCCATCCTGGTCCGGCTCAGCGGCGGCAGCTATGCCGGGCTGGTCCGGGATATCATCGACGCCGCCTGCCGACGCTGCTTCCGTGACGGGAGCGCGAAATAACGCCATGAAAGGGCAGGGAACCGTCCTCGTCGCGTCGGCCCTGGAGGAGACATCCCGCATCGACGTCATCGATGTCCTGCGCTGCCGCCGTTCTGTTCTGGAGAGCCTGGAACGCTGCGGCTTCCTCAGCCGGCCTTTTGACATCACCCGTCCGGAGATGGAGGATTTTCACTCCCTCTTCCGCCGTCTCGACGAAGAGGCGCCCCGCTGCGTCTTCAACCTCTTCGAAGGCTTCAGCGACGAAGCCTCGCAGGAAAGCTCCTTCGCCGCCCTCCTGGAAGAAAGGGGCATCCCCTTTACCGGCAACGGATCGGGAACCCTCGCTCTCTGTCTCGACAAGGAGAGGACGCGCCGGCGGCTGGCCCAAAGAGGTCTTCCCGTCCCGCAAGGCCGGTCCTTCCGCATCGAAGATCTCCAGGCTCTGCCTTGGAACCGCCTTCCCCGGCCGCCTTTCTTCCTCAAGCCCTGCTGCGAAGACGGCAGCGTCGGCATCGACGATACGGCACTGGTGGCGACGGCAGCCGCCCTGCCCTCCGCCCTGAATGCCAAGCTGGCCCGATTCCCGAAGGGAGTCATCGTCGAGGAGTTTCTTCCCGGGCGGGAGTTCAACGTCGCCTTCATCGGCAACGATCCCTACGAAGCCCTGCCGCCTTCCGTCATCGATTACGGCCTCTACGGGGACCTTCCCCCCTACCTGGCCTACGGTGCCAAATGGGACGGGGAGAGCCCTGCCTATGCCATTGAATCCCGCCCCTGCCGGGACGACGACCCGCAAGGCCCCACGGCCGTCGAATTGGGCAGGGAAACCGGTCGGGCCCTAGGCTGTCGCGGATTCTTCCGCGTCGACCTGCGCGAGGGAGCCGACGGGAAGCTCCGCATCATCGACGTCAATCCCAACCCCGACCTCAACGTCGACAGCGGCTTCGCCCGGCAGGCTCTCCGCAGCGGTCTGACCTACGACGGCGTCGTCTTTCAACTGGTTCTTCTGGCCCTGCAGCGGGAGGAGGTGAATCGCCATGAGGCAGCACGCTCTCTACGACTACCTGGCAATCGCCGAAAGGAGCCGCGCCTTCTCCCCCGATGAACTGGAGGTCCTCGGTGAAGTCCTGGCGGAATGGGTCGAAAACCCCGACGGAAGCTACCACCTGATCGACGAAGACGTCGACGGCAGAAGAGCCGGCTTCCTCGTCTACGGCCCGACGCCGATGACCGCCTTCGCCTACGATCTCTACTGGATCGCCGTCGACCCCTGCTACCAGAGACGGGGAGTGGGACTCAAGCTCCTGCGGCGTCTTGACGCCCTCCTCCGCAAGAGAACCCCCCGAACCGTCATCCGCGTCGAGACCTCCGGAAAGGCGGCCTACGAGGGACAGAGACGCTTCTATGAGGCCGGCGGCTATCGGGAATGCGGCAGAATCGCCGATTTCTACGGAGACGGCGACGATCTCGTTCTTTACATGCGTTCGTTGAAGGGAGAGAAAAGATCGTGAAATCCCGGCAGGAGGTTCCTCTCTGGCGCGACGTCCCCAAAGAGAGCTGGAACGACTGGCATTGGCAGGTGGCCCATCGCATCACCGACGTCGAAACCCTGCGCCTCGTCGTCTCCCTCAGCGACGACGAGGCCTCCGTCCTGGAAGAAAGCCTTCACCGACTCCGCATGGCCATCACCCCCTACTACGCCTGCCTCATCGACGGAGACGACCCCCGCTGCCCCATACGGATGCAGGCCATCCCCACTCTGGCCGAAGTGCACACCTCCCCCTCCGACTTCATCGACCCCCTCCAGGAGGACCACTACTCGCCGGTCCCGGGACTGACCCACCGCTACCCCGACAGAGTCATTCTCCTCGTCACCGACCAGTGCGCCCTCTATTGCCGCCACTGCACGAGACGGCGCTTCGCCGGAGAGACGGACCGGCCCCTCCCCAGAAAGACCCTGATCGGCTGTCTCGACTACCTGCGGCGGACGCCGGAAGTCCGCGACGTGCTCGTCACCGGAGGCGATCCGCTCCTCCTCGATGACGGGAACCTCGATTGGATCCTGGGCGAACTGCGAGCCATCCCCCACCTGGAAATCATCCGGCTGGGCACCCGCGTCCCGGCAGTGCTCCCCATGAGAGTCACCGCCGATCTCTGCCGGATGCTGGCCCGCCACCACCCGCTCTGGCTCAACGTCCACTTCAACCATCCCAAGGAGGTAACCGCCGAGGCCGCCCAGGCCCTGGAACGCCTCGCCGATGCCGGAATCCCCCTGGGGAACCAGTCCGTCCTCCTCAAAGGGGTCAACGACTGTCCCTACCTCTTCCGCGAGCTGAACCAGCAGCTTCTCCGCCACAGAGTCCGGCCCTACTACATCTATCAGTGCGATCTCTCCCAGGGGATCGAACATTTCCGGACCTCCGTCGGCAAGGGCGTGGAGATCATCGAATACCTCCGGGGCCACACCTCGGGGATGGCCGTCCCCACCTTCGTCGTCGACGCCCCAGGCGGCGGGGGCAAGATCCCCGTCATGCCCAACTACGTCGTCTCCCGATCGGACCGCAAGGTGCTCCTGCGCAACTTCGAGGGCGTCATCACCACCTACACGGAACCCGACGACAACCGCAGCATCTGCCACGGCCGCTGCAGCGACATCTGCGCCCGCCAGAAGTCGCTCTCTCAGGAAGGGCTCATCCCCCTCCTGGAAGGCGAAAAACTCGCCCTCGAACCGACCTTCCTGGGCCGGCGGGAGAGAAAACGGCGCTGGTCCTGATTCCCAAGGGAAGCGGGGCACCTCCGCGAAAGGGGGCAGCCCCGCTTTTTTTCGGCCACTTGTGGTACCTTTATCGGGACTCCTCCGACGAAAGGCGTGCGATTTTCTTTGAGCAACGACTCCTCAAACCTGTCCGGCCCACATTCCACACAGCAAACAGCCCAGGTCTCCTCTCCTGATCGCGGCCGTCACCGTTTCCTTCGCGCCTTCCGGTCGCCGAACTATCGCCTCTTCTTCGGCGGTCAGCTCATCTCCCTGACGGGCCTGTGGATGCAGCGTGTCGCCATGAGCTGGCTCGTTTACCGAATCACCGATTCGCCCGTAGCCCTGGGGACCGTCGAATTCCTGGGACAGATCCCCATCTTCCTCCTGGGGCTCTTCGCCGGCCCCCTCCTGGACCGTTGGGAATTGAAGCGCGTCGTCGCCATCTGCCAGTTTCTGGCCATGGGGCAGGCCCTCTTTCTCGCCTTCGAGACCCTGCAAGGGACGATAACCTACGGCGCGATCCTGGCGGCAGCGACCGTTCTCGGCGTCATCAACGCCTTCGAAATGCCGGCCCGTCACTCCTTCGTCATCCACATGGTCGAGCGCCGCGACGACCTGGCTCCCGCCATCGCCATGAACTCGGTCCTCTTCAACTCGGCCCGTCTTTTCGGCCCCTCCCTGGGCGGCGTGATCATCGCCTCCATCGGCGAGGGATCCTGCTTCCTCGTCAACGCCCTGAGCTACCTTTCCATCATTGTCGCCCTGGCCCTGATGAAAACGGCCCCGACGCGCAAACCGGGAGGCCGAGGCGGCTACCTGGCCGACCTCGCCGTCGGTCTGAGCCACGCCTGGAGCTTCCTCCCCCTGCGCCGGCTGCTTTCGGTCCTTGTCCTCATGAGCCTCGCCGGCTTTCCTTACATCACCCTTCTGCCCGTCTTCGCCCGAGACATCCTGGGAGGCGACGCCACGACGCTGGGCTTCCTCCTGGGAGCCCTCGGCCTGGGAGCCCTTCTCAGCGCCGCCTCTCTGGCCATGCGCCCCAGCCTTGAAGATCTCGACGGAAGGACGGCGGCGTCGATCGTCGCCTTCGGAATCGCCCTGCCCGCCTTTTCCTGCTCCCGCAGCGTCGCCCTCTCGCTCCTTCTCATGGCCGCCGCAGGCTACTTCTCCATCGCCACCGTCGTCGCCTGCAATACACTCATCCAGTCTCTCGTCGACGACGACAAGCGAAGCCGCATCATGTCCCTCTACTCCATGGCCCTCCTGGGGCTGGCCCCTTTCGGAAGCCTCATGGCAGGGCTGGCCGCACGATCCTTCGGCGCTCCGAGGACCCTTTTTGCAGGCGGGCTCTTCTGCCTTGCCGGGGGGGCGGCCTTTTCCCTGGGTCTGAGATCCTTTCGGAAGTCGGCCCGCCCCGTTCTGACCCAACGGGGGCTGCTGTAGTAAAAAGGGGCCGAAAGCGCGGCTGCGGCGAGAGGAGGCCGCAGCCCTTCTCCGCTTCTCCCTATCCAAGATCCGTCCTTTTGACGATGCCGTCCCGGCCCTTTTTCAATAAAATGACTTTAAAAATATCCGGCACGGTTAGGAGGTGCCATCGTGGGAAAACGGCTGCAAATCTTCCTGGGGTCGCTGCTCTTCCTCTTTTGGGTCTCTGGGACGGGAAGGGCTTTCGCCGTCGAGACGCTCTCTATCTGCCGCCCCTGCAGCAGAGACTTTATCCCTGTGGCAGAGCGCGTCATCGAAGAAATGGGACTGACTGCGGAGATCTCGGTCAAGGCGACAAGCTGCCTCGGCGCCTGCGCCACTCCCGCCGTCATCGAGTTCCGCGATACGATCTACGGAGACATGGACGAGGCCAGGCTGCGAACGATGCTGGAGGCGGCCTTCCCTTAAGGGAAGACCGCCTCCTTCGGCTTCAAGCCCCTCTGTCGCGCTCCAGGCACCTGCTAAAGGCAGACGTTCTGGCTTGAGGGGATGCTCTTGACTTCCTCGAGATCCTTCTTGGCGATGACGCCGTAGTCGGCAAGGGACTTCTTCACGGGGTAGAGCCGCTTATCGGCCGAGATCTTGTTGTCGAAGAAGTTCCAGCTGGCCAGGCCGTCGCGGGTGAAGCTCCGGTAGGTCTCGGCATCGAGGGTGACGTCCTTCGTCAGACGGTGAACCTCGATGTCGTGGATCAGCAGGGCGTGGACCGCCTCGGCGGTCATCAAGGTGAGGGTGTCATTCGAGGCCTCCACAGGGCTCTTCAGATCGTCGAACGGCCCGGCAAAGACGGCGCTCAGACCGAAGAGGGCACAAAAAAGATCAACGCGGCCATTTTCGTTGTCTTTCTCGTTGTCATTGCAGTTACTTCGTTTTTTTGAATTCTTGTTCTCAGAACCTAAAGCATCTATCGATCAAAAACTCTACTCCTGCCCATAGTCGCTATTATTGGCGCTTTTCTCTTTTGGAGCCAACCACTCTCTATGATTTAACAATATAATCTATATTGTCTTTAACAAAGCGCCAAGACGACACAAAACAATTTTTCTCTGAAACCTTGACTTATCTCCAGGCAAAGCGACAGCTAACATCCCGCCATGGCAATCAGCGAAGTCTGGCCGTGTCCCTGATCGGGATCTCTCCTGACGCCCTGATTCATCAAAATCGTTAGAATCACCCTGGCTCCTTCCTCGTCGACTTCAAAGAAGGCAAAATCCGCTTCGACAAAAACCACGTCGAAGCCGGCGAAGCCGGCACAGATCCCCTCAGGGACCGGACTGAAGGAACGGAAAGGCAGAAAACCGACGAAAAAGGAAGAGGCCAACTGACAACTTTTTGCGCTACGGATCGAGACAATGGCACACAATCGATCATTGTTTCTGATATTTTAGAAATCGTCACAAAATATTTTAACAACTGCTTGACATTCCGTCCATGTAATTTTTTTTTGTTATTTCCGCCCTCCCCGATATTTTATTCAGAAAAACGATATTATAACCATAATTTTTGCCGAATTGCCTTAGCGTCCAAGAGATCGACTTCTTGTTCTGATGTGTCAGCCTTCCAAAAGCCACGGAACAGATCCATCCAACGGGCTCACCGGAGCGGAAACCAGGCGGCTCAGCCGCCACCCCCATCAATGCCGGGAACGACAACGTTACGTTCGAGCCCTTGTCACATGGCCTGGCACTGATCGCCATGCCCGCCAAAAGAAACATAAAGAGATATAACGATGTCGACACCGGCTTCCCGATGATCGACAGGAGAAAGCAAGCCGCGAAAAGGTCCAAACGGCTTCATTGAAGATATATTTTTATGGGGATACACTCCACCTGGAAATTTGAAGACTTTTGAGAAAATCAAACGGGGGGACAAGATCGAGACCCTTATGGCTTTTGCAAGGATAGACCCCGCAGAAGACTCCTTTTATGGTACATTTATAAAAAGTCGGAGGCAGCGACATTCTTTTGTGAAGGCAGGTGGCATCGTTTGAGCGACAGCGCCCTCCGTTCCATCGAACCGATCCAGGGAGAGATGGCCGAGCGTCTCTCGGAAAAGCTGGGGCACAGCAGCCTTCTACTGGGAGATGTCGCCGATGTCATGAGCGGTCTGGCTCCTTTCGAGCCTCAAAACGAGAGGCCTCCCCTGAACGCCTTGACGGCCTTTACGGGGGAGATCCTCCAATACGAGGCGATCCCGGGCCCCTTGGGTTTCATCCGATACGATAAACGGCTCACCGAATTCCGGCCCCTCCGCTGCTTTTCCGAACCTCGCCTGCTCCTGAACTCTCATGCCGTCAACGGCCGCCTCGCCTGCGCCGCTGTCGACGAGACGCTGGCCACGGGGTCACACCTCCTCACCATCATTCCGAGAGAGCAGAACCGGAATCAGGCCTGGACATTGGACGAGGAGGCCTCTCTTGTCCAATGTCCAGGCCTGATTCCGGTTCTGCTGGGATTTCTCAACAGCCGCATCGCCACCGTGGCGGCAGGACCCTCCCTCGGGAAGGGCCTCTCGGCTGAGGAGGCATTGGAGCTCCCCCTGCCCGCCTTGAATCCCATGAACCGTCGCCACCGCGCCCTCCAGGGCCAGATCGTCTCCGCCGTCTACCGCCTGAGCTACCTCTGCCGGGAACGGCGTTCGGGCAAGCCTGCCTGGGCCAACCGGGTCGTCGACCGTCAGATCGAAGAGGCCGACCTCGCCGTTGAAGGGCTTTTTGCCCAGGTTTTCGGCCTCGATGACGCCGAAAAGGCCCTGCTGAGAATCGGCGGCGGGAAATAGCCGGCCTCAGACGGCAAAAGCAGCGCAGATCGGCATCCTGCAAGGATCCCCCGAGGGGAACTTCCCCTCGGGGGATCCTTGCATCGATTCAATCTTAGAGCTGGCCCGTCACCGTCAGGACGCCCTGGGCGATCAGTGCGGACCCGATGTACGTCCCGATGAAGACCGCGATGGAGACCACGACAATCCTCCAGCCGGTCTGCTTCAGGAGATCCAGGTCCTTGCCGATGGCCAATCCGGCATAAGCCAGGATCGGGGTGGTCAGGGAAAGGAAGCTGACCTTTTTGACCCAGCCGCTGAAGACCGCCGATCCCGGGAATCCGGGGTAGGTCACGATGCAGCCGATGAGGACGATCCAGGCCACGTTGGGAATGTTCCCCGGGACGACCTTCCCCAGGGCGATTCCCGCAACACAGAGGGCCACAAGAAAGATCATGCCCGGGAGGGACTCGACGATGCCGTTATGGAAGCCGACCAGGTTGCCGATCAGGCTCATGACGGCCACGATGATCAGGACGGCGATGGCTTCAGAAAATTTCATCCTACTTTCCTCCCTCTGCCAGGGGGCGTTCGGGTTCGGTTCCGTATTTGACCCTGTAGGCCTTGCGGTAAAGCCACTCGGACGCGGGCAACGCCATCCAGAGAGACATGTAGAGACCGTCAAGCCCGGAGAGCATGTTGCTCGCGGCGCCCAGGGCCTGCAGCTCTTCCGCCATCTGCGGGAACATCGCCGACAGGGAGCTCACCGAGGCAGTCATCATGCTGGCGCTTCCCACGCCTGAGGCCATGGCAAGAGCTTTGGGGCTCAGGGGGAGATAGGCGGCGGCGGCAGTCGCCATGAGGCCGTAGAAGATCGTTCCGAAGACGGTTCCGCAGATGTAGACTCCCATGACACCCCGCCCCTCCGGCCCGTCAAAGCCGTAGACGTCGCCGATAAGGGCCACGTTGGGCTCCCGGGCCACCGAGTGGGCGGCGCCGATCGCCTCGCGCTTCAGTCCCAGGAAGACGGCCAGAGGAATCCCCAGGAAAAGGGTTCCCAGATTCCCGAATTCCTGGAGGAGCAGAGCGGGACCCGACTTGATGATGGCCGGGAGATTGGGACCCACAGTGGTCCCGTACCGAGCCATAAGAAGCATCAGGGTAACCCCGACGAGGCTTCCGGCGCCGACCATGTCCTTCTGGTTTACCGCTTTCAGGAACTTCGGCCCCATGAAAGCTCCGATGACGAGAGCGTAGAGCATGGGGAGCAGGACCAGCGTGCCGGGACCGACCTTGAAGGAATGAACGCCGATGAATTCGCTGATGATGACCAGGATGAGAACGATGGCATGAACCTTGATGTTTCTGATTCCGTCTCTCACGGATTTCCCTCCTTGCAACGCCAATCTTCCGGGATGTCCCTTCTCATGAAAAATAACCCCGCAAGATCTCAAGATAGCGCTCTTTGGTCATAAGCGGCACAGATTTTCTCAGAACTTCCCTCCCCTCTTCGGCTCCGTCGGCCAGAAGATCGATGGCGGTCATCGCCATGATCTTGGCCGGCACGATGACGGCATCCTCGTAGTCCAGAACGGTGAAGTCTCCGGAGTGGAGGGCCCCTGAGACCCCTCCCGTATAGGGGTGTATGGCCGGCATGATGTGAGAGATGTCCCCCATGTCGGTAGATGCATTGAAATGGCCGACCCTCCTGATCCCGGAGGGAGAGAGAAGGGCTGCGGCATTTCCGGCGAAAAGACCGTTGAGCCCCGGATCACAGGCCAGGGGGAGGTAGCCCGGGATGGTGCGGATCTCGGTGACGGCGCCGACCGCGTCGCCTCCGGCCCGAAAGGCCCGGTCAAACTTTTCGTGGGTGACGTCGATGCTTTTCAGTGTCTTCCCCCGGACGTAGGCCTCCATCCGGACATCGGCCGGGACACTGTTGACCGTATCTCCCCCCTTGGTGATGATGAAATGGACCCGGACATGATCGTCGTCCAGAAAGGTCTCCCTCAGGGCATGGACGTTGTTGATGCCCAGAACCGCCGCGTTGAGGGCGTTGATCCCCTCATGAGGGGCCGCCGCGGCGTGGGCTGCTTTTCCGATGTACCGGATTGTCTTGGCCACGAAGCCGTTGCTCGTCTCGCCGAGACCGACGGAAGCCTCCGGCATGTCCGTCCCGGCATGGACCATCATGGCCATATCCACGTCATCGAAGGCTCCGATGCGTATCAGCTCCTGTTTGCCCCCGAGAAAACCGATCTCCCCTCGGGACCGCATGTCGCTCCTTTCCCCGATCTCGATGAACTCCTCCGCAGGAACGGCAAAAAAGGTGATGTCCCCGTCCAGGGCCTCGGCAATGTCCGCTTTCACAAACCCGGCGGCGACAGCCAGAAGGGCCCCGATCTGGAGATGATGGCCGCAGGCATGGCTGGCTCCGGTCTCCGGGTCGGCTCCGGGGCTGTCGGGACAGACGATGCCGTCCAGCTCACCCAGAATCGCCACGTTCGGACCGGAGGAGCGCCCCTTGAGCCGGGTTTTCACCCCCGTCCGGGCCAGGCCTTCCTGCGGAAGAAGCCCCAGGGAGCGCATGAAGCCCGCCACCTTGGCGGAGGTCTTAAACTCCTTGAACCCCAGTTCGGGCTCCCCCGCGATGTCCCTGGCCAGGGCGATGACCGTTTCCGCGCCGGCATCGATGGCCCGGCAAACCGATTGTTTGAGACGTTCTCTGTCCATGGTCCGCTCCTCCCTTGGCTGGCCTCGACAGGCTCTCGTTTTTTCGGCCCTCATACGCGTCAATACTATCCGCGTTGTCTCTTTTCCGCAAACAGAGATTCGCTTGCAACAATGCGACAGGGAAACGGGCTCGATATCCCGAAAAATTCGCAACAATGGTTTAATTTCCCTTTTTCAACGCCATTCCGTCCGAAAAAGCAGCGCCCCGAGATTTCTTTTTCTTTTAATTCCATGATTCTTCAATCAAGCCCGCAAAATCGCTTTTCAGGCCCGAGCTCTTCCCTGCTGTTGCCTCCGCACTCCGGCCCCCTCCCTTTTGAGGCCTGACGTGGCCTTTCCTCAGGACCTGCGATCGATTGGGACAATCCGATTACCGTCTTTGCTGAAGAATCTCTTATCACTTTACCGAAATTGTGAGAAAATCGTGACTGTCCAGTGAACTCCCGGCATCGTCACTTTCACCCACTCCAGCAGGGCGCTTCCGCACGTCGACATCCCGCCGGGAAGCGACGCGGTCATCGTACCTTCAGGTACAACGGCCTGAAGAGGCCTGCAACTGGGACAAACCGGAGGAGCCGTCTCCCCCCGGAGGGGGAGCTCTCCTTGTTTACCGGGCGGTTTACCGGGCGGTTTCCCAGACAAAATCGAAGGGAGCGGATTCACATGTTGGAGCAAGGTCAGGATTTCCTGCGGGAGGCCGATCCCGAAATTTTCGAGACCATTGCGGAGGAGCTGGCACGCCAGAGGGAGGGAATTGAACTCATCGCTTCCGAGAATTTTGTTTCCCGTGCCGTCCTCGCCGCAATGGGTTCCGTGATGACCAACAAATACGCCGAGGGGTACCCTCGAGCCCGCTATTACGGCGGATGCCACGTCGTGGACAAGGCCGAAGACCTTGCACGGGACAGGGCCAAGGCGCTCTTCGGGTGCGACCATGTGAACGTTCAGCCCCATTCGGGTTCTCAGGCAAACATGGCGGTCTATTTCTCCGTTCTTCAGCCGGGTGACACCGTTCTCGCCATGAACCTCGCCCACGGGGGGCATCTCACCCACGGATCGCCGGTGAATTTTTCGGGCAAACTCTACCGCATCGTTCCCTACGGGGTGAACAAGACCACCGAACGGATCGATTTCGCCGAGGTGGAACGCCTCGCCGTGGAGCATCAACCGAAACTCATCGTGTGCGGAGCCTCCGCCTATCCCAGAGAAATCGACGCCGAGCCGTTCAGAGCCATCGCCGACAAGGTCGGAGCTCTCCTCTTTTTCGATATCGCCCACATCGCGGGGCTCATCGCGGCCAAATGCCACAAGGACCCCGTCCCCTTCTGCCATTTCGTCACCTCCACAACCCACAAGACGCTCCGCGGACCTCGAGGCGGCATGATCATGACCACCGCCGAGTACGCGAAGGCCATCGACAAGAGCATCTTCCCCGGAATGCAGGGCGGCCCTCTCATGCACGTCATCGCCGCCAAGGCCGTGGCCTTCAGGGAAGCCCTTCAGCCGTCCTTCGTCGAGTACCAGAAAAAGGTGATCGCCAACACGAAGATCCTCGCCGAAGAGCTTCTTTCCCTCGGCTATCATCTCGTCTCCGGCGGAACGGACAACCACCTCATCCTCGTGAACCTCGCCGACAGGAACGTCACGGGGAAAGCGGCCGAAGCGGCTCTCGTCAGGGCGGGAATCACGGTCAACAAGAACGCCGTACCCTTCGACACTCAGAGCCCCTTCGTCACCAGCGGCATCCGCATCGGCACCGCCGCCGCCACGACCCGCGGATTCGGTTCGAACGACATGAAGAATATCGCCCGATGGATCGATCGAGCCGTTCGGAATGTGGAAAATGACAGCGAGCTCGAAACGATCCGGTCAGAGGTCCTTGAAGCGTGCGCAAGCTACCCTCTCTATCCGGGCCTGAAATGAGCCTTCGGCTGAGACGCACGAAAACGCCCCCATGCAGACATCTACGACCAAGAAGGGCCGGACGGCGCCCTGTCTCGGAGGAGGGAAACCCATGACGGCGAAACTTCTCGACGGGAAAAGACTCTCTGCCGAGATCCGCGATTCCATCAGAGAAGAGACGGCTTGTCTCCGAAAGGGGGGAATCGTCCCCGGCCTTGCCGTGATTCTCGTCGGAGACGATCCGGCGTCCAGGATCTATGTCGGCCGTAAAGCGGAGAGCTGCCTCGAAGTGGGAATCGCCTCCTCCCTCCATCGACTGCCCGCCTCCACCTCGCAGATCGAGCTGCTCGAACTGATCGGAAGGCTCAACGGCGACAGCTCGATCCACGGCATTCTGGTCCAGCTTCCCCTGCCGCCCCAGATCGCCCCGGATGCCGTACTCGCGGCCATCCGTCCCGAGAAGGATGTCGACGGCTTCCATCCGGTGAACATGGGCCGCCTCGTGGCGGGACTCCCCTCCAGCAGGCCCTGCACCCCCAAGGGAATCCTGCGACTCCTGAAAGCCACGGGAATCCCGCTGGCCGGCAAGGAGGCCGTCGTCATCGGCAGAAGCAACATCGTGGGCAAGCCCGTAGCCCTGATGCTTCTGGAGGAAAATGCCACTGTCACCATCTGTCACAGCAGGACAAAAGACCTTGCGGGACAGGCAAGACGGGCCGATATCCTTGTCGCCGCCATCGGCAAACCCCGCCTCGTGACAGCCGACATGATCAAAGAAGGCGCGGTGGTGATCGACGTCGGCATCAACCGGCTGGAGGGCAGGCTCGTGGGGGATGTGGACTACGGGCCGGCAGCTCAAAAAGCGTCGTGGATCACCCCTGTGCCGGGAGGCGTGGGGCCCATGACCATCGCCATGCTTCTGGAAAACACCCTGGAGCTGGCCAGGAAGCACTGACGGCTTTCGACGGATCAGGCCCTCCGGAGGCGGTTGGAGCCGGGGGGCCTGATCCGTCGAAAGGGAAGCAGGCAAGCCCCATCGGCCGAAGCGTCCCGACAAGGGCCGCCGAGCCCGACGATGAGAAGCGCTTCGACAGCCCGGAAAGTCCCTCCGCAAAGGCGCCTGCGATCTTTGATATAATAGATGGGTTGTTGATGCCGCAAAGGAGTGAATGACGATGATCATCCCCCTCGAAGGAGACCGCCTTCTTCTCGTTACTGACGATCTCGTCGCCCTTGTCCGTCGTGATGACGGCGTCACGGAAATCATCGGAAGCACGGGAGCGAGAGGGACGACGGTTTTCACCCCGAAAACGCTGAAGGAGCGCCACCGGCGGCTTTGGAGCCGAGGCCGCCTTCTTGCGGCAAGCCTGCTTCAAGGAGGAAACAGCCAATGAACGCACCGGCCCAATACAGTGCCAGCGACATCCAGATCCTTGAGGGATTGGAGGCCGTCCGCCGGAGACCCAGCATGTACATCGGCGACACCGGCCCTCGGGGACTTCACCATCTCGTCTATGAAGTGGTCGACAACGCCATCGACGAAGCCATGGCCGGCTTCTGCAGTTACATCAACATCACGCTTCACGGTGACGGCAGCGTCACCATCGAAGACGACGGACGGGGAATCCCCGTCGATCCTCACCCCGCAACGGGGCGTCCCGCCGCCGAAGTCGTCCTGACCAAACTCCACGCCGGAGGCAAGTTCGACAAGAAGGCCTACCAGGTTTCGGGAGGCCTGCACGGCGTCGGCGTCTCCGTCGTCAACGCCCTCTCCCGCTGGCTGATCCTGACCGTCTCCCGCAACGGAAACCGTTGGAGCCAGCGCTACGAAAAGGGTACCCCCGTCACCGATCTCACCTTGGAGGGGGCGACGGACCAGAGGGGAACGAAGGTCCAATTTCAGCCCGACGAGACCATTTTCAGCGAAACGACCCTCTCCTGGGAGATCCTTTCGGGGCGCATGAGAGAACTGGCCTTTCTTAATCCCGGGCTGGCCATCGTTCTTCGCGACGAGCGGACGGAGAAGGAGAAGACCTTCTGCTACTCCGGCGGCATCGGCAGCTTCGTCGAGTACCTCAACAAGGGTAAGACGACCCTCTTCCCCGTTCCCGTCATTGTCGAAGGCGAAAAGGACGGCGTCGTCATCGCCGTCGGCCTCCAATACAACGATACCTACCAGGAGCGGGTCTTCGCCTACGCCAACCTGATCCACACCATCGAGGGAGGGACTCACGTCTCCGGCTTCCGGACGGCTCTGACGCGGGCCATCAACGAAATGGCCCGACGGCAGAAACTCTTCAAGGAAAAGGACCCGAACCTGAGCGGAGACGATCTCAAGGAAGGCCTGACGGCGGTCATCTCCGTCAAGCTCCCCGAGCCTCAGTTCGAGGGACAGACGAAGACAAAGCTGGGAAACGGCGAAATCAAGGGGCTCGTCGACTCCCTCTTCTACGAGGGGCTGTTGAACTTCATGGAAGAAAAGCCGGAGATTCTCCGCCCCGTCGTCGATAACGCCATCAAGGCGCGGCAGGCCCGAGAGGCCGCAAAAAAAGCGCGGGAGCTGGTACGCCGCAAGTCGGCCATGACAGGACTTGACCTTCCGGGCAAGCTGGCCGACTGCTCAAGCCGCAAGCCGGAAGAGTGCGAGGTCTACATCGTCGAGGGCGATTCGGCCGGCGGCAGCGCCAAGCAGGGTCGAGACCGCCACTTTCAGGCCATCCTTCCCTTGAGGGGCAAGATCCTGAACGTCGAAAAGGCCCGCCTCGACAAGGCCCTCTCCAACAACGAGATCCGCACCATCATCCAGGCCCTCGGCTGCGGGATCGGCGACGACTTCGACCGCGAGAAGCTGCGCTACCATCGGATCATCATCATGACCGACGCCGACGTCGACGGCGCCCACATCCGGACGCTGCTTCTGACCTTCTTCTACCGTTTCATGCCGGAAATCATCGAGCAAGGGCACCTCTACGCCGCCCAGCCCCCCCTCTACCGCGTCCAGGCCGGCAAGGAGGTAACCTACTGCTATTCCGAGAAGGAGCTGCGAGAAATCACCGCCGCCTTCGGCCCCAACCGGAAATACGGCATCCAGCGCTACAAGGGGCTCGGTGAGATGAACCCCCAGCAGCTCTGGGAAACGACGATGGACCCGGCCCGACGGATCATGAAGCGCGTCGAGATCGGGGACGCCGTCTCTGTTGACGAATACTTCACCATCCTCATGGGAGACAAGGTGGAACCTCGGCGAGAGTTCATCGAAACCCACGCCATGGAGGTCCGCAATCTCGACATCTAGACCTCCTCATCGGAAAAGACGCCCCGCATCGTGGGGCCGCCTGAGCGGCCCCACGATGCTTTTGTCGCCCGGCGATTCCGGCCTCTGACCATTACTCTGAACTGCAGTCCTTATTTTATTTATTACTCAAATCATCCGACTATTGCAATTTCTACCGTCAAATCCTACAATTATATTGCGGGTCGGGAGGATCTCCTTCTCCGACCCAGCCCGACACGGGAGGCGAGCGCCATGTACGTTTTCAGTTTCTGTGATTTCAAGGCAGCCCTCAGGCTCCTCGGGATCGGAGGCCGGCGGGGAGAAAGCCGTCCGGGCGATCGAGAACTGGAGACGATCGCCGGAGTGGATGAAGGGAAGACCCTCGGCGATTGATCGATCAAGGGGAGGCGGAAGCCTCCCCTTTTTACGTAATTCAACGGACGACCGGTTAGGCGAAGCCCCCCTGTCGGAAAAGAAGGCTCCGACGCAAAATGGAGCCACATCACAACAGGAGGTGCTTCGCATGAAAAAGAGAACGATCGTCATGGCTCTTGCCGTCGCAGCCCTGATCGTCGGCTCCGCCGCCTTCGCCTACGGCCCCGGCGCGGATAAGGGCGGCGGCTTCGGGATGGGATGGGGGATGATGGATGGCCCCGATGGAGGACCGTGGGGCGCCTGCATGGGACGTGAGGGGAGAGGGGGAGGCAACTTCAGGAACCGTGATCTGACGGACGAGGAAAAGGTCCGGATGGAGGAGATACAGAAGGCCCGTCTCGAGCTTCGGCTGGCTCTCTCGGAACGTCCCGTCAACGCGGAAAAGGTCGCCGGCCTTCAGGACAAGGTTCACGGCCTCCGGTGGGGAGGCGAGTCGATCCCTCAAGCCGTTCGCGAAAAGATGACGGAATTGCACAAGTCGGCCCTCGAATTCCGCCTGACCCTGACAGGCGAACCCGTCGACGAAAAGAAGGCGACGGAGCTTCACGAAAAGATGCTGGCCCTGCGCAACGACATCGCCCGCTGGCGCCTGGCCGAAAGGCTCAAGGCCGATCCGGCCCGCTAGAGACGACTCGTCATACAGGTTTCGACGACAGGAAGGGACGCCCGGGCGTCCCTTTTTTCTTTCTCCGGGGCGCCTTTTCGTGTAGACTGGACTGCGGTTCTAGCTATCAAACAAAGCGATGGGAGGGCTTTTCATGGCGGAAAGGAACGATCTGTCGAAGCTGAAACGGAGCATCCGCGTCACGGGAATGACCTGCGCCACCTGCTCGCGGATCGTCGAGCGGTCACTGAAGAAGGTGGAGGGCGTCTCCTTCGTCGCCGTCAACCTGGCGACGGAGACGGCTTTCATCGTCGTCGACGACGAAAGCCTGCCCCAGGAAAAGCTGGAAGAGGCCATCGTGAAGGCGGGATACGGATTTTCCTACGCGGCTCCAGAGGAGCTGGAGAGCCGCCGCTACAGTGAGGCTCGGCACAATCTCTTCCTGAGCTGGGCCGTCACGGCCCCCCTCATGGCTCTCATGGTCCTTCACATGACGGGGACCCACATCCCCGGCTACACCCTTATGGAACTGATCGGCGGGCTCATCATCTTCATCGGCGCCGGTTCGGCAAGTTTCAAGGGCGCCTGGATCGCCCTCTCGCACCGCCACGCCAACATGGACGTTCTCGTCGTCTTCGGATCCGCCGCCGCCTGGACCACGGCCCTGCTCCATTTGATCGGGCTTCCGCTGACTTCCTTCGGCGCCCTCGGCCCCATGATAGTGGCCCTCCACATCACGGGACGATACATCGAATCCCACCTGCGTGACCGGGCCTCCAAGGAGATACGGGCCCTTCTGGCCATTCAGGCCCGAGAGGCCCGCATCATCGACGGGGACGGAGGGGAGCTCCTCGTTCCCATCGAGGCCGTCAAGGAGGGACACCGGGTTCTCGTACGTCCCGGAGAGCGCTTCCCCGCCGACGGGCACATCCTCGAAGGCCGGACCTCCGTGGACGAATCGATGATCACCGGTGAATCGCTGCCGGTAGGCCGCCACAAGGGGGCTCCCGTCACGGGAGGGTCCCTCAATCTCACGGGAGCCGTAACCGTCGAGGTCGCCCGCGTCGGCGAGGACAGTTTTCTTGCACAGATGATCGCCCTCATCCAGGAGGCCCAGGGGGCCAAGGTGCCCATTCAGGCTTTCGCCGACCGGGTGACGAACGTTTTCGTCCCCATCATCGTCGGTCTCGCCCTGATCGCAGCGCTCGCCTGGTATTCCGCGAGCCCCTCCCTCACCTTTCTTCTCGACGGAGCGGGGCGTTTTCTCCCCTGGGTGACATCGGCCCGGGACCCGCTCTCCCTGGCGATCTTCGCCTTCATCAGCACCGTCGTCATCGCCTGCCCCTGCGCCCTGGGCCTGGCGACGCCCATGGCACTCGTCGCCGCCACGGCCAGGGCCTCCCGCCACGGCATGGTCATCCGCAACGCCGAAGCCATTCAGACATCGCGGGCCGTTACCGTCGTCGTCATGGACAAGACGGGGACGATCACCGAGGGGCGCCCCAGAGTCGTCGATCACAATCTCTCCCCCGAAGATCTGGCGGCGGCGGCGGCCATAGAGAGCCAGTCGAGCCATCCTCTGGCCAAGGCCATATCCGAGGCGGCTTTAGCCCCCCTCCCTCCGGCCTCCGAAGTCACGGAAGAGGCCGGCCGAGGCGTTACGGGGCACGTCGAGGGCAGGCTCTACTCCGTGGGACGCCCCGAGGACGCCGAAAGCCACCGGGACCAGCTCGACAAGGGACGAACCGTCGTCGAGGTGCGCCGCGAGGGCGAACCCGTCGGCTTCATCGCCATCGAGGACCCGCTGCGTGACGACGCCGCCAGAACCGTCGAGCGTCTTCGCGAGCTGGGCGTCCGCCCCGTCATGGCAACAGGCGACAACGAGCATACGGCCCGGGCCATCGCCTCCCGGGCCGGCATCGATGAAATCCACGCCGCCGTCCACCCTGAGGGGAAACTCGATCTCGTCCGGGCCTTCCAGGCCCGTGGAGAGAAGGTCCTCATGGTCGGCGATGGAATGAACGACGCCGCCGCCCTGAAGGGGGCCGACGTGGGACTCGCCGTCGGAAGCGGCACCGACCTGGCCATCGACAGCGCCGACATCGTCCTCGTCGGCGGCGACCTGACGGCCCTGGCCGAGACGATCGCCATTTCGCGCAAGACCTTCTCCGTGATCGGCCAGAATCTCTTCTGGGCCTTCGGCTACAACGTCGTCGCCATTCCTCTGGCCATGGCCGCCCTGCTCCACCCCATCATCGCCGAGACCGCCATGGCCTTCAGCTCCATCTCGGTCATCCTCAACTCCCAGCGGATCAACAGGGACTGAGAGCTCCCGTCAGAGGCGAAAGGCGTCGGTGCTGAGATACTTGTCGCCCCGGTCGCAGGCGATGGTGACGACGACCTCGTCGTCACTCAGGCTTTCAGCGATTCTTCGGGCCGCCGCGATGTTGGCTCCTGAAGAGATGCCGACGAAGAGCCCCTCCTTCCG
Source organism: Synergistales bacterium (assembly GCA_018433595.1). Taxonomy (GTDB): domain Bacteria; phylum Synergistota; class Synergistia; order Synergistales; family Aminithiophilaceae; genus Aminithiophilus. The sequence goes on along the minus strand of JAHDQY010000003.1, from coordinate 169,980 downwards.
AGCCAGATCTCGTGTCGCCTCCAGGGCTTCCTCGTCTCCGACGGTGACGACCCGAGTCAGAAGGGAGGTTTCGAGGTTGGCCGGGACAAAACCCGCCCCGATCCCCTGGATCGCGTGAGGGCCGGGAGCCCCGCCGCTAATGACGGCGCTTGTTTCGGGTTCGACGGCAACGATCTGAGCCTCGGGGTAGGCCGCCCTGACGGCGACAGCCGTTCCGGAAAGCGTTCCTCCGGTGCCGACGCCGGCCACGAAGGCCGCCAGAGGACGCCCCTTGAGGGCCGTCACGATTTCCGGGCCCGTCGTCATCTGATGGGCCCAGGGATTGCCGGGGTTGGAGAACTGATCGGGCATCCATCCTCCGGGCAGCTCCGCCTCCAGCTCCCTGGCGCGGGCGATGGCCCCCTTCATCCCCCGCGAGGCAGGCGTCAGCTCCAGGTCGGCACCGTAGGCGGCCAGAACGGCACGACGTTCGACGGACATCGACTCCGGCATGGTCAGAATGACCCGCAGCCCCAGGGCCCGTCCCAAAAGGGCTAGGGCGATGCCGGTGTTGCCCGACGTCGGTTCGACGATGACCGTCGCATCGCCAAGCAGACCGTCGACCTCGGCCTTGCGGAGCATCCCCCAGGCCGCACGGTCCTTGACGGATCCACCGATGTTCTGCCCTTCAAGCTTGACGAGAACCGTCGCCCCCCGGCGGCGGGGCAGAGGGACAAGGGGCGTGTCGCCGACAAGCGACCGAAGAGAAAGGGTGTCGACTTTAAGCAATGGGGCTCATCTCCTTTTTTTTCTCCGCTTCCAGGGCGGCGATGCGGGCGTGAAGGACATGGATCTCCTCTTCCAGGCGCTGAAGCCGCTGGCGGAGGGGATCGGGAAGGCTGCCGTGGGCGAGGCTCCGGGAAGGGGAGATGCCGTCATCCCGGCGGCGACGGACGACGACGCCGGGGACACCGACGACAGTGGCCCCGGCCGGAACGTCGCGGACGACGACGCTGCCGGCACCGATACGGGCATCCCTGCCGACGGTGATGTTGCCCAGGACCTTGGCTCCGCCGCCGATCAGGGCCCCCTCTTCAATGGTGGGGTGGCGCTTCCCCTTCTCCTTGCCCGTCCCGCCGAGGGTCACCCCCTGATAGAGAGTCACGTTATCGCCGACGACGGCCGTTTCACCGATGACGACGCCCATGCCGTGGTCGATGAAGACGCCGCGGCCGATCGTGGCGCCGGGATGAATCTCGATCCCCGTCCACCAGCGGACGAGCTGGGCCAGAAACCGCGGCAGGACGGGAACTCGCAGCCGGCTGTGAAGAAAATGGACCAACCGGTGAGCGCTGATGGCCTGGAAACCGGGATAGCAGAGCAGGATCTCGAGGGTTCCCCAAAAACCCGGAGCCAGGGCGGGATCCCGATCACGAACGGCCTGAAAGGCCTCGGAAAGGCGATGGTGCCGTTTTTCTCGTTCCATCTTTAATGTCCTCCTCTTTTGAGCACTCAAACAACGAAGGGGCGTACCACGACGGCACGCCCCTTCTGAATGCGATCTTTTTTTCGGTGGTGGCTTGAAAGCTCGATCAGCCGAAGCGGGCCTATGCCGCCGCAGCCTCACGGACTGCGGTGGATCACTGAGACAGGATCCACCGACAACAACAAGTCATCGATAACCGTTTTTTCTCCATGACCGCCACCACCTTGACGAATTTCCCGAGTCAGTAAGCCAAGGATAACAGAACGCCTCGCTCTGTCAATCCGCGGCAAAAAAACGACAGGGGAAGAAGCGTGCTTTCTGCCTCTTCCCCTATCGGGCGACGGATGAGCCCGGACGACGGGCTTTCACTAAACAGGTGCAGGTGGATCTACCCATGTTTCACCTACTTGCTGCGTTCTACCTCATTGCTGCAGGTCACGCTTTCGGTTCTTGACGTTTCCTTGGAACTCCTCTTGCTGCCTGTTCCTTGCATCCGGTTCCGCTACACTCGATGCTATGTTGCAAATGTCTGCGTTGCCAATTGCCGCGTGAACTACTTTTCCTTCCCGTCGCTCCGCCCCTCCGGGCTGGGGCTCTTGAAGAAGGCTCTCCGTCACTTCCCGGTGAAGTTATTATAGCGACTTCGGCGTCGTCGCGCAAGTCCCATTTGAAAAATTTCTAAATTATTTTTGAAAGACCTCCCTCGGCAGCTTTCCGCTCATTCCGGGAGATCGTCACGGATCTTACGACGCGTCTCTTCGGCGAGAACGAGGGATTTTTCCGTGGCGGCCTTGACGGCATTCATGAAGGCCGTCCGGATCTGCCCCTCTTCCAGGGCGAAGATTCCTTCTATGGTGACGCCCCCCGGGGTCACCACCTGATCCCGAAGGACAGCCGGATGCTCCCCTGAGGAAAGAAGAAGCCGGGAGGCGCCGATGGCCGTATGAGCCGCCGCCCGAAGGGTCAGGTCCCGGGGAAGACCGACGCGGAGCCCCCCGTAGATGAGCGCCTCCAGCATGGTGTAAATATAGGCCGGACCCGATCCCGCCATGGCCGTCAAGGCGTCCATGTAGCCATCCTCGACCTCCTCGTAGGTGCCGAGGAGGCCGAAGACGGCCTGAGCGACGGCAAGATCCCGCTCCGTCACCTCCGGAGAGGGGGCGTACATGGTGAAGGCCTGGCGGACGGGAATGGCCGTGTTGCTCATGGCCCGGATCCATCGCACGCCGGGGAAGGCCTGACGGAGCAGAGCAAGATCGAGTGCCGCCGCCAGGGAAACGGCGAGCTTGCCCTCAAGAGCGGCCCCGACGGCCTGCAGGACAGGGACGACCTTATGGGGTTTGAGGACGACGAAGACGACATCGGCACCACCGACGGCTTCGACGTTATCGCTGGTCAGATGGACACCGAGCTCTTCGAGATCGCGCACCCGGTCAAGCCGTCGGCGCGTCGCACGGACCTCGCATCCGGCCAGGGCCAGTTCTCGGGCCAGGGCACTTCCGATCGTTCCTGCGCCGATTACGGCGACTTTCAGGGATTCCAGAGCCACCATTTCATAAGCCTCCTTAGTTGCCACAGGTCGTGACAGGTCGTCTTCGCTCCAAAGGGAAGAGCGCCGGCGGATTGGAGAAACTCCGCCGGCGCTCCGTTGAAGAATGACTCTCCTTGAGAGAAACTATTCCAGCCAGCGTTCGATATGGTCACGGAGGAGATCGTGAAGCCTCCTCGTCATGGGACCAGGTCGACCGTCGCCGATGGTGACGGCGCCGACGCGAACGATAGGCGTGACCTCTTTGGAGGTGCCCGTGATGAAGGCCTCGTCGGCTACCGGCAGTTCTTCGACGCGGAGGAGACGTCTTTCGACGGCGATAGCCGCCTCTTGGGCCAGCTCAAGGATGATGCCCCGGGTGACGCCTTCCAGGACGGCCTCTTCAGGGGCGGTCACGAGAGTTCCGCCCAGGACGAGGAAAAAGTTGCCCGCCGTCGACTCCGTGATCGTCCCATCGGGGCAGTAGAGGCACTCGAAATCGCCGCCGCCGGCCCGAAGACGGGAGACGTAGGGAGTCATGTAGTCGATGCTCTTCATGGCCGGGAAAGGGCGGGAGAAGGGAATGGGCAACAGGGAAACCCCTTCTTCGTACCGCTCCGCGGGGGGCGGCGTCATCCTTTCGAAGAGGACGAACAGGTCCGGCTCGGCGAAACGGCAGTCGTCGATCACCCTGCCTCCCGTCACATAGGGGCGGATCGTCACGTCGCCCTCTTTCCCCATGCGGGAGATGCCGTCTCGAATGACCCTTTCAAGAACTTCCAGAGAGAGGGGCAGCTTCATGGAGGCCTCCCGGGCCGAGCGCTCCAGGCGGCACAGATGCTCCTTCAAGGCAAAGGGACGTCCGCCGTAAGTCCTGATGGAATCGAAGACGCCGATACCCCGCTGGACAAGCAGATCCGTCACGGGAAGACAGACCTCTTCCAGGGGAAGGTAGACGCCGTTGCGGTAACAAATGTTCACGGGTTTCACCTTCTTGGGAAAGAATTCGTCGAGCCCTTAACCTTGAGAGTATAGGACAGATGCGGCAAAGACGCACGGGTTGATCGCCGCGAAAAATTCCCCCGCTCTTTTCCATGGTACGGACCAGTCGCTATAATCAAAAAGAGGCCTGAAAATTGCGAACATCGACAGAGGGAGAGATGATGATGAAAGAAAAGATTCTCCTTGCCATCAACACCGGCAGCACGGGAACCAAGATCGCCTGGTACCAGGAAGACCGGGAGCTCTGGCGGGAGAACCTTCTCCACAGCCCTGCCCAGCTTACAAGATTCCCCTCTGTGATCGATCAGTTCGACTACCGCCTCGAAGCCGTCAAGGCCGCCGTCAGAAAACGCGGCTCGGCCGTGGAGGAGCTCTCGGCCATCGTGGGCCGCGGCGGCATCATCGAACCGGTTCACGGAGGCACCTACGTCATCGACGACCTCCTCGTCGAACACCTGCGTCGGGGACGCCCCTGGGAGCACCCTTCGAACCTGGGCGGCCTCATCGCCCGCGCCCTGGCCGACAGACTCTCCATACCCGCCTACATCGTCGATCCCGTCGCCGTCGATGAACTGATCCCCGAGGCCCGCCTCACAGGGCTCCCCGAGCTCCCCAAACGCTCCCTTGTCCACGCCCTCAACGTTCGAGCCACCGCCAAAAAGGCGGCTCGTGAACTTCACATGGACTGGCGCTCCGTCAACTTCGTCGTCATTCACCTCGGCGGCGGCATTTCCGTCGTCGCAATGAGAGGAGGAGAAATGATCGACGTCAACAACGCCAACGACTTCGGGCCCTTCTCTCCCAACAGGGCCGGAGGCGTTCCGGCGGGTGATCTGGTACGGCTCTGTTTCTCCGGCCGCTACAGCGAGAAGGAGATGCTCGAAGGGCTCGCGAAAAAGGGCGGCCTCTCCGCCTATTGCGGCAGCGACGATCTGAGGGAGCTGCGACGGCGCATCGACGAAGGCGACGAAGAGACGGCCCTCGTCCTCCGATCCCTCCTCTTCCAGGTCGCCAAGGAGGCTGGCGCCATGGCCGCCGCCCTGGAAGGCGACGTCAAAGCGGTCGTCCTCACCGGAGGAATGGCCTATGACAAGGAACTTCGAGTCGACCTCACGGGCCGCCTTCAGTGGATAGCCCCCGTCCTCGCCTACCCCGGCGAGGACGAGCTGCCGGCTCTGGCCGAGGGAGCCCTGGCAGTCCTCAGGGGGGAGGAAGAGGGGCGAAGCTACCGGGAGAGTGTCGAAAGAGGCAAAAACCGTGGCCTTTGACACCCTGGACTTCTTGCTGGAACGCTGCCGCGGGAAGACACCCCCACGCGTCGCCGTCGCCGCGGCTCAGGATGCCGACGTTCTCTGCGCCCTCGACGAGGCGCGGCGGGAGGGCATCGTCGAACCGCTCCTTTTGGGCGACAGAAGACGTATCGGCGGGATGATTCAGGAGCTCGGTCTCGACCTTGGCCGCTGCGAAATCGTCGACGAACCCGACGACGGCGAGGCCTCCCGGCGCGCCGTCGCCATCGTGGCCTCCGGCGAGGCGCAGCTGGTCATGAAGGGGCAGGTCAAGACGGCGACGCTCCTCAAGGCCGTTCTCGACAAGGAGAGAGGCCTGCGCGCGGGAAGCGTCCTTTCCCATCTCTTCTTCCTCGAAATCCCCCGACTCCACCGCGTCGTCGCCGTAACCGACGGGGGACTCAACACCTACCCCGCCTTGCAGGACAAGGTGCAAATCGTTGAAAACGCCGTCTCCTGCCTCCGCCGTCTCGGCGTCGAAAGACCCCGTGTCGCTGCCCTCGCCGCCGTCGAAAGGATCGATCCCGCCATGCCCTGCACCCTCGACGCCGCCGCCCTGACGTTGATGAACAGGCGCGGCCAGATCGGGAACTGCCTCCTCGACGGCCCCCTCACCCTGGATCAGGCCGTCGGTGCCGAGGCAGGCTGCTTCAGAGAGATCGACACCCCCATAGCCGGCAACGCCGACATCCTTCTTCTGCCCCATATCGAGGCGGGCAATCTGGTGGGCAAGGTCGCCCTGAGTCTGATCGGCTGCCGGGGCGCCGGAGCCGTCCTCGGAGCCAGAGCCCCCGTCGTCCTCACAAGCCGCACCGACAGCGCCGAGACGAAACTTCTCTCCATCGCCCTCGGCGTTCTCCTGGCATAGGGTATAATTCTTGAGACTCCAGGGTCCTGTCAGGGTGAGTCACTCTTATCCATCTTTTAAGGAGGAGATACTCTTGGAACAGATCCGCTCTCTCAATCAGCTCCTGGACTACGCCAAATCCGTCGGCCCCCGTACGGTGGCCGTCGCGGCCGCCGAAGATGCCGAGGTCCTTGAGGCCGTCGAAAACGCCCGCTCCCGGGGCATCGCCAAGGCCATCCTTGTCGGAGACGCCGACAAGATCGCCGAAGCCGCCAAGCCCCTCGGCGTCAAGCTGACCGACTACGACGTCGTCGACGTCAAGGGAGGACACGACAAGGCCGCCCTCGAAGCCGTGAAGCTCGTCTCGTCGGGCAAGGCCGACATCCTCATGAAAGGCATGCTCCACACGGCCGACTTCCTCCGGGCCGTCCTCAACAAGGAGGTGGGGCTGCGGAGCAAGTCCCTCATCTCTCACGTCTACATCCACGAAGTCGAAGGCTACGACCGCATCTTCTTCATCGCCGATCCGGCCTTCAACATGTACCCCGAACTCCCGGACAAGGTGAAGATCCTCACCAACACCGTCGAACTGGGACATGCCTTCGGCGTTGCCAAACCCAAGGTCGCCGTCCTCGCCGCCGTCGAGGTCGTCAACCCCGCCATGCCCTGCACCCTCGATGCGGCAGCCATCGCCCAGATGGGCCGCCGGGGACAGATCAAGGGCTGCGACGTCGACGGTCCCCTGGCTCTCGACAACGCCATCAGCGAGGAGTCGGCCCGCCACAAGGGCATCGTCTCCGAAGTGGCCGGCAAGGCCGACGTGCTCCTCGTCCCCGACATCGAAGCCGGCAACATGCTCGCCAAGGCCATCGTCTACTTCGCCAAGAACCGCACGGCGGGACTCGTCCTCGGCGCCGCCGCCCCCATCGTTCTCACAAGCCGGGCCGATTCGGCCGAGACGAAGCTCCTCTCCATCGCCTCCGCCGTAGCCCTCGCCGCCCACCGCGACCGCTGAGACCCGCCCCCCTGAAGATCCCCTGACGGCTCGAAAGGAGGAGAGACGGTGAAGAGCTTCCGCATCCTGGCCATCAACCCTGGTTCGACGAGCACCAAGATCGCCCTCTACGAGGACGATCGTGAGCTGGGCAATCACACGCAACGCTATGATCTGGAAACGCTCAAGAAAATCCCCAACGTCCTGAACCAGCGTGAAATGCGCCTTGAGGCCATCCACAAAATCCTTGAGGAGCGGGGCCGGACTCTTCGCGAGATCGACGCCTTCGTCGGCCGAGGCGGCCTGATGGCTCCCGTCAGAGGGGGAACCTACACCGTCAACGCCGCCATGGCGGCCGATCTCCTTTCGGGCCGGTACGGCATCCATGCCTCCAATCTGGGGGCCCTTCTGGCCAGGGACCTGGCCGATGAGGCCGGAGGCAAGGAGGCCTTCACCGTCGATCCGGTCGTCGTCGACGAGATGATCCCCGAAGCCCGGCTCTCGGGATTTCCTGAAATCGAACGCCGTTCCATCTTTCATGCCCTGAACCACAAGGCCATCGGACGCAGAGCCGCCGCCGACCTGGGGAAAGCCTACGAAAGATGCCGCCTCGTCGTCGCCCATCTCGGAAGCGGCATCTCTATCGGAGCCCACGAGGAGGGGCGCGTCATCGACGTCAACAACGCCTTCGACGGAGAGGGCCCCTTCTCTCCCGAGCGGGCCGGCTCCCTGCCGGCAGGCGACCTGGTGCGCCTCGCCTACAGCGGCACCCTGACGCTGGAAGAGCTCCTCCGAAAGATCTCCAGCCAGGGCGGTCTTGTCGCCCACCTGGGCATCAACGACCTCCGGGAGGTCCGCCGCCGCATCGACGAGGGGGACGCCAAGGCCACTCTTCTCTTTAACGCCATGGCCTATCAGGTGGCCCGCGGAATCGGAGCGGAGGCCGCAGCCCTGACCGGAGAGGTCGACGCCATCGTCCTCACCGGAGGCCTCGCCTACAGCGACCGTTTCGTCGAAGCCATCAGACATCGCGTGGCCTTCATCGCCCCCATCCTCGTCTATCCTGGGGAGGACGAACTGAAGGCTCTCGCCGAGGGGGCTCTCCGCGTCCTCCGGGGAGAGGAGAAGGCCCTGATCTACCCCTCATCGCATGAAGCCTGACGTCTTCGACCTTTTCGCCGTCGCCGCCTCCACGGAAGAAGAGCTCTTTCAGACGCTGCTGACCGGCAGAGGCCCCTTTCGACTGGAGCGCATCGTCTCCTGCGGTCAGAGCTCGGCGAAAGACTTCTGGTACGATCAGGAAGACGACGAATGGGTGGCCCTCCTCTCCGGGAGAGCCACCCTTCTCTTCCTGCAGGACGACGGCTCGACGGAGACGGTCTCTCTCCGAAGCGGCCAGGCTCTTTTCATCCCCGCCCACTGCCGGCACCGCCTCCTGTTCACCTCGACAACCCCGCCCTGCCTCTGGCTCGCCCTCCACGGCACCCTGGAAAATCAATAAAAATAAAATATACGTTCATATAAAATCAATAAAATGAGTCTCCGGTCCCATACCCTCAAAGGCATTGCCGTTATCATGGATTTTGGCGGCTTCCACCGGCCGCCGAACCCGGTTTGGGACTTGAGCCACAAGAGAGCCGAGGGTCGAGAGGCAAAAGTTCCGTGCTGGAGCCGGGATGGAGAGAGGCAACCCTCTCTCCATTTTTTCGTTTTTTCGAATCTCGTCGACGGCAGACACAGGAAGCGCCACCCTGCGCGCGCGGAGGCAAACGGAAGAGGCGCCCCTTTCGACGATCGGGGCGCCCCAAAAGAGACTCCTCGTTCCGCTCTGTCTCGGATCAGCGCCTTTCCGGAAGAGGAAGGAGTCCCGAGCCCTCCGCCTCTCCTTCGAGCACGAAGCGCTCCATCAGCTCCCGAAGGCGCCTGGCTCCTTCTGCCGTCTCCTGAGCCGTCTGGGCGACATTTTCAGAGGCATGAGCCGTTTCGGCCGCCGCCTTGCGAATGCCGCCAAGGGCCTCGGCCGTCTGGACCGTCCCTTTGGCGGCATGATCGACGGCACGGGCCGTCTCCTGAACGGAAGCAGCCTGCTCCTGGGCGGCGGCGGCCATGTCGACGATGACGTCACGGACGCTGTCGATCTCCTTCAGGGCCTCTTCGAGAGCCTGCTCCATTTCACTGGCCCGGCCGGAGACCTCCTTGGCGATCTTGCCCGACGATTCGGTAACGGCCAGGGAAGCCCGCGCCTGCTCCTGGAGGCCGTCGATCCGCCCCGCGACCTGACGGGCCGCCTCGTTGCTCTCCTCGGCAAGCTTGCGGACCTCTTCGGCGACGACGGCGAAGCCCCGCCCCGCCTCTCCGGCCCGGGCCGCCTCGATGGCGGCGTTCAGGGCGAGAAGGTTTGTCTGGTCGGCAATCCGGGAAATGGTCTCGACGAAGCCGGTGATGGCCTCGACGGAACCGGCAAGCTGACGGATGTTTTTCATGCTCTCTTCGGAATGGCTGCCCACCTGGACGATGCCTTGAGCCACCTGGCGGGCCTGAGCCACGGCATTGTGAGAGATCTTGGCCGTCTTCTCCGAAGCCTCCGACCCCCGATTCGAGGCGCCGGCCATCGTCGAGGCGCTGGAAGCGATCTCTTCGATCCCGGCGTTGGTCTCCTCCAGAGCCGCGGCGTTGGCCTGGGAGAGGTCGACCGATGCAGCCAGGGAGGATTGCACCTCCTCCATGGAGGCCACCGTCTCCTGGGCCAGGGCGGCCAACGATTCGGAACGCCCCGACGAGGCGTCGGCCTCTTCCGAGACCGACGAAAGGGTCTCTCGGAGAGAGGCTCCCATCGCCTCCAGGGCGTGAGCCATGCGGGAGACCTCGTCCTTGCCCTTGGCGGGGAAGCGGACCGTCAGGTCCCCCTTGCCGAAAGCGTCGACGCGCGATGCCAGGTCGGCGATGGGGCGGGCGATGGAGCCTCCGATAAAGGTCACCAAAAGAGCCGCGGCGAGGAGAACAGCGGCAAAAAGCAACGTCATGGTCCGGGTGATGGCGGCGACGCCGCCCAGAACCCGGGCCCTCGGGACGATGACACCGAAACTCCAGCCTCCCGAATGGGGAATGGGCGTGAAGAAGGTATAGAGTTCGACGCCTTCGGCGTCGGAGACGACTCCCTGACCCGCCTCTCCGGCCTTGATCCTGGAAGCGACCTCTTCGAAGCCGCGGTAACCCCGCCCGGAGGCCTTGAAGAGGTTGAAATCCATGATGAGGCTGCTGTCGGGATGAGCCAGAACGAGGCCGTTTCTGTCGACGATGTAGCCGTACCCGCCCTCTCCGACCTGGATTTCCCCTACGATGCGGGCCAATCTCTCCAGGGTGATGACGCCGGCGAAAAGCCCCGACGTGTTGTTGCTGTAGTTCTTGACGGCCTGAGCGAGAACGACGGCGGGCTTGCCGGTGTTCCGGGTGGTCAGGGGATCGCTGATGACATGCTGCGCCCCTCCTTCGAGGAGAGTCTTGAAATAGTCCCGGTCCGAAATGTCGCCCTCGGTGCCGTCGGTGCTCCAGTAATGACCGTCGGCTTTGGCGACGACGAAGCTGTCGTAGATTTCCGAACGGTTCTTGGCCTGGGCCGTGACGGTATCGCGCATGAGGTTCCAGTTGAGACCGCGGACGAGGTTGCTTTCGGAGAGGGCGAAGGTCTCTTCGATCCTGGCCTGGAGCCATTCGCCGACGACGGTGGCGCCCCCTTGGGCGACCTGGGCGCTGAAGTCTTCGACGAGTTCCGTCGTCGTCCCCCGGACCTGGCTGACCATGACCCCTCCCATCGCAGCGAAGAGAAGAAGAAGAGCCGGAAGAAGCAGGATCAGAATGCGACCGCGAATGCTTTTCATCGTAGGACCTCCTCCGCAAGTAACTGCTCGACCCAGAGAATCGTTCACCTGACAAATTGCTCAACAACAATCCATTTAAAACGAAGTCAAAAATATCGGCCCCTGAGTAGGGGGGGAAGCAAAAAACGTGTATAATGACGCTCACCATAACCATAACAGAATTCCCCTCGCAGGGGAAAGGTTTAGGAGGGATGTTTCATGTGGAATATCGGTCTCATCGGCTGCGGCAACGTCGGATTGGGCCTGCTTCGCATTCTGGAAGCCAAAAGAGAGAACCTTAACGAACGCTACGGATTCTCCTTCCAGGTGACGGGCATCGTCGACCCGTTCCGGGGCTCTGTGGGGCGGGAGGAGGGGCTCGACCTCAGAAAACTTCTCGAGGCGGCCGATGCCGGAAGGACCTTCGACGACCTCGGCGAACCCATCGACCTCGACTGGCTTCTGAGCGGACGGGCCGACGTCGTCGTCGAGGCGACGCCGACGAACCTGAAAGACGGCATGCCCGGACTCGACCACGTCCGGCGGGCTCTCGCCGCAGGCTGCCATGTCGTCAGCACCAACAAGGGCCCTGTCTCGCTGGCCTTGCCGGAGCTCCAGGCCCTGGCCCGAGAGAAGGGGGTCCGGTACCGGATCGAAGGCGTCCTCCTCAGCGGCACGCCGGCCATCAATCTCGCCCAGGAGGCGCTGGCGGGCTGCGACATCCTCTCCGTTCAGGGCATCGTCAACGGAACGACCAACTTCATCCTGACCCGCATGGAAGAGGGGGCCGATTACGATGCGGCCCTGGCCGAGGCCCAGGAGCTGGGCTACGCCGAAACGGACCCCACCGCCGACGTCGAAGGCTGGGACGCCGCCGTCAAGGCCCAGGTGATGGCCAACGTCTTTCTCGGCCAGTCTTTTGCCGTCAATGACGTCGAGCGGACCGGCATCAGCAGGCTGACGTCGGCCGATATCGCTGCCGCCAAGGCCCGGGGCTGCCGCCTCAAACTCATCGCCAAGGTGGAACGCGTCCAAGGTGCCGTCAGAGCCGTCGTGGCCCCCATGGAGCTCCCCCTCTCCCACCCTCTGGCCGGCGTCTCCGGAGCCGTCAATGCCCTGACCTATCAGACGGACCACCTGGGAGAGGTCACCATCGTCGGTCCCGGAGCGGGACGCATCGAAACGGGACAGGCCCTTCTGGCGGATCTGCTGGCCCTGAACCGCAGCCGATAGCTCCCTCACGAAAGCCCTTGACGCGGAGAGGGACGCCCTTAAGGGCGTCCCTCTCCGCGTCAAGGCGAAAATGAGAGAAGCCGTTTCCTCAGCGGACGACACGAACGGCTTTGCCGCCGTTGCGTTCCAGCGAACCCGGAGCGAGGATCTCGACGGACGCCCGGATCGTCGCCACCGCCTGAATGGCTTTGACGGCCCTGCGGGAAAGGGAGAGCGCCTCCTCTTCACTGACGGGCGCACCGGCCTCGCAGAGGACCTTCAGCTCCTTCATGGCGCCGCCGCTCACGACGTGGAGCTGGTAGTGGAGGGAGAGACCCTCGACGCGGCTCAGGGCCACCTCGACCTGTGAGGGGAACACGTTGACGCCGCGGATGATCAGCATGTCGTCGCAGCGCCCCTTGATCCGCTCCAGCCTCGGTTCGCCACAGCCGCAGGGGCAATCGGCGGGAAGAAGGCGGGAGAGATCGCGGGTGCGGTAGCGGATGACGGGGAGGGCCTCCTTGGACAGCGCCGTGATGACCACCTCGCCCTGGGCTCCTTCGGGAAGGACTTCCCCCGTCTCGGGATCGACGATTTCAATGATGAAGTGATCCGGGTCGAAATGAAGTCCCGACCGCCGGGGACACTCCATGGCAACGCCGGGGCCGATGACCTCCGAAAGCCCGTAAGAGTCGATGGCCACGATGCCAAGATCCTCCTCGATGCGAAGGCGCATCTCCTCCGTCCAGGCCTCGGCGCCGAAAATCCCCAACCGGAGGGAGAGCCGGTCCCGGATGCCGGCGGCCTTGATCACTTCCGCCAGGTGGAGGGCATAAGAAGGGGTGCTGGTGAAAGCCGTCGTGGACAGATCTTCCATGAGGAGAAGCTGCCGTTCGGTGAAGCCGCCTCCCGAGGGGACCACCAGGGCTCCGAGGCGTTCGGCGCCGCAGTGAAAACCCAGGGCGCCCGTGAAAAGTCCGTAGCCGAGGACCACCTGAAAAACATCGCCGTCGGTGAGGCCTGCGACGGCAAGGCGATGAGCCAGGATATCGCTCCAGGTGGAGATATCGCCTTCGGTGTAGGCGACGACGGTGGGCTTGCCCGTCGTCCCCGACGAGGCGTGGACGCGGACCAGCTTCTTCCTGTCGCAGGCCAGCAGGCCCAGAGGGTAGTTGTCGCGCAGATCCGCCTTGGTCGTGAAGGGGAGCGCCCGGAGATCATCGAGGCTTTTGATGTCATCGGGCGTCATTCCGGCCTCCTCCATCTTGCGGCGGTAGGGACCGACGTGATTCCAGACGCGGCTGATGAGTGCCTGAAGTCTGCCGGTTCTGGCAGTCTCGCCCGTGGAAGCCGTTGCGGTACAGGACATTGCGTTCATGTTGTGATCTTCCCCTTTCGAATTAAGACGTCGAACGTCCTCGAGTGCATAAAAAAGGGGTTCCCGCTCAGACATGAGCGGGAACCCCTGAAAGGCCGGAACAAGCGCGCCTACGCGCCGGACCGATCCCCTGGGGATCCCGCGCTGCCGTAGACGTAATAATAGTAGAAGCTGTTTTCGCTAAAAGACGGGGTCATGGCAAAGCCTCCGAAGAAAACTCATTCCTGCTGCGAACATGATAAGCATATACCATGGCCCCGCCGAAAGGTCAAGGTAAATCTCCCGCTTTGTGGCCGGACAGGGACAATGTCACCCTTTAAGGGGACAGGGAAAATCTCACCCCTGTAAGGAAACATCGCCGCGATAACGTCTTGAGGCCGCTTCGGACCTCAGCCGCCGACGAAACGGTAGAGGGAGCGGGGACGTCCCGGTTTTCCCTCGGGGTCCTCCTGAGTCCGCTGAACGCTCCCCCGATCGACGAGGTATTCCAGATAGCGATGGGCCGTCGGATAGGCCAGGTTGAGCGATGCGGCGACAGCTCTGACATCGACAAAGGCATCCTCGGCTCGAAGCAGGTCGAGAACGCGCCGGGAGGTCTCCTCGGTCACTCCTTTGCGGGGCAGGTCGCGGCGGGTCTCCCTGCGGTAGCGGGCCAGCTCTCCGTGAAGGCGGATTCGGGAGGAAAAGTCGGCAAGGCGGACCGGCTTGCTGACGAAGTCGTCAGCCCCTGCCAGGGACAGTTCCTGCGCCACTTCAGGCGATTCCTCGACGGTCAGGACGAGGAGGACGATGCTGCCGGAAAGCTCTCGGGCTCTCCGGACCACTTCGAGGCCGCTCATGAGAGGCATATGGTAGTCCACGAGGAGGATGTCGAGATCTCCGTCACGGACCCAGCCGAGAGCCGTATCGGGATGGGAGGTAATCCTCATCTCCCATCCCAGCGCGAGAGCCATGGCTTCGAGGGTGTAGAGAATGGTGCCGTCATCGTCGAGCGCCGCCAGGCGAAGGTTCACGAAAAATCACCTCCCTTCAGGAGCGGCAGGACGAGAGAGACGGCGGCTCCCGCCAAACGGTCGCTCCGACCGTAACGGAGAGCCCCTCCATGCTCCCGCATCACCTCTTCGACGAAAGGAAGGCCGAGGCCCGTCGATCCCCAGCCGGAGCGGTGGGGGCGAGGGCGGGTTCCCATGCCCGGCCCGTTGTCTTCGACGGACAGGAGAAGGAGATCCTCCCCCTCCCGAGCCGCGCTCAGGAAGAGCCGAGACCGGACGCTGTCCGTCGTGGCCCGATGGGCGTTGTCGAGAAGGTTGACGAGAGCTCGGGAAAGGCGGACAAGGTTGATCGAAAGGAGGAGACTTCTCACCTTTTTGTCGGCCTCGACGGCGATGGAGCCTCCCCAGGAAAGAGGGCGAAGCTGGCTGACGGCATAGTCGAGAAGCTCACCGACGGTGACGGGGCGACGGGCCTGGGGGCTGAGGATTTCCGATACCATCTGGTCCATCGTCGCCGCCGCATCGACGATGATCGAGGCATGCCGTTTCGCCGTGACATCGGTCAGGGTCGCCGCCAGGACATCGGCCAGACCCGTTACCGTCGTCAGGGGACGTTTGAGATCGTGAACGAGGCGCTGAATTTCGCTGGTGACCCGGCCCGAAAGCTGCTTTTCCCTGAGAGCCGCCAGCTCCCGCTCCTGGCGCCGGAGACGCCGGAACTGAGCCAGCTGTTTCTCGTAACTCAGAAGGAGCTCCGTCGTCACCAGGGCACCCGCAAAAAAGCCGAGGAAGGAGGCAAGGCCGGCGATGTTGAGAACCGTCTCGGCACCGAGAAGCGCCGCCAGGTCTTTGACGGCCGTCGACAGCTCCCCCCAGCCGAAACCGTAGGCCGTGAAAAGAGGGATCACATCGAGCCACTGGAGGGAGAGCAGAAGAAGGCCCAGGACAAGGGCCTGCCTGCCCCAGCGGGAAACACCCCGGCTGAGGTACTGGATCATGACGACACCGGCAAGGCCCAGTACGGCCGGCATGCCGAAATGGGGGACGGCGGGGAGATCGAGCCACGCCACGGCCTGGTAGCAGAGAGGGACGGCCGCGAGAGGGACAACCCGCTCCAGCGGAGGTTTCTTGAAAGCCTCCGCCAGGGACGAGGCCAGGAGGAACCACCCCTCGTAGAGGAAGAGGGCCCTGAGAGCGTTGACGGCCACCAGGAGCGCCACGGCCGCCAGGAGATAGCCGCTGTCGCCGTGCCTGATGGCCAGGTCGAGGAAGCGGAAGATGCCGTAGCTGGGTCTCTCGTACTGCTGGGAAAGGACCCAGAGGATCA
Source organism: Synergistales bacterium (assembly GCA_018433595.1). GTDB lineage: Bacteria > Synergistota > Synergistia > Synergistales > Aminithiophilaceae > Aminithiophilus. The sequence goes on along the minus strand of JAHDQY010000003.1, from coordinate 154,089 downwards.
GGAAGAAGGCTCCGAAAGGGCCCGGCGAAAGATCCCTCTCTCTTTCATGCCACCTCAAGGCCTCACCTCCCAGCGCCGGTAACGTATCAGAAAAAGAAGAAAAAGGATGACGGCTCCGGCGGCCCGGGGGACAAGCCACCGTCCCGGACCCTTTCGTCGGGGGACACCGTCGAAGGGGATGCCCTCGCGGCGGGCCAGCTCCTTGAGGTTCAGAAGATGAAGGACGGGAAACCCTTCCGCCAGGGCCCGGACGATGACGCCGTCTCCTTCTCGCGCGACCCGGGAAGGCCGGAGCAGTCCCGGCGGAAGATCAAAAGCGGAGGTCTCCGCCCCCAGATTGGCCCGGCTCCCTCCGATCTGGACGACAAGGCGGGGCTGAAAGGCCCTGAGGACGTTCATTTTTGCCTCGATAACGGCCTCGACATCTTCGGGAAGGCAGAGCGGGACATCCTCGGCCTCGGCAGCGGCCCTCAGAAGGACTATCCCCTCTCCGGGAAGCCCCAGACCTCTTTCGTCATCGCCGCCGAGAGTGTAAAAATGGGCCTTCGCGGCGACGTGCCCCGACCGCCTCAGCTCCGAGAGGATGACCGGCAGGGGAAATTCGGGGACGTTGGCCCCCCAGGTCGACGCCCCCAGGGAGGCGAGAAGAAGCGTTTCGAGACCCCTTTCCTCGGCGGCGACGAGACCCGAAAGCAAAAGCCCCGGGAAGGAGGCCGAACTCAGGAAAAGGACGCGGTCGCCGGCCCGAAGCCCCAGCTCGTCGAACCAGCGCAGGAAGAGGACGGCCCAGACGGGATCGGTCGAGGTCCGTTTCGCCGGCAGCGAACCCAGCGTCGTCGTCAGGGAGCTCCACTCTCGGCCGATCAGTCCCGTCCCGTAGGGGTCCTCTTCCTTCGGCGAGGCGATTCCCATCGAGGCTCTGAGAGCGGCCAGGCGGTCCTGAGCCGACCGGACCCGGTCCCAGGCCCGCCCCTCTTCCCAAGAGAGGCGTCCGGCAGGCGCCGACCAGAGCAGAAGAGCCAGCGCCAGGGCGAGAAGACCGAGACGGCGGAAGTTGGCCGCAACCAACGGAGCGGGAGCCCCGAAAAGGAGCTCCTTGCACCCTTGACGGACGGCAGCGCCCCAGGTCATGGAAGGAGTCCCCCCAGCAGGGCCGTCAGGGCCGTCACGGTCACGAGGGCCGCCGCGGTGGGAAAGACGCCCTGGCGCTGCATGTCGGCGGCGACAAGGCCCGGAACGACCCATCCGATCCAGGTCGAAAGGGGGGCCGGCACAAGGGGAAACGCTGCAGAGAGGAGAGCCCTCAGGAGGGCCGCAGCCAGAAGGGCGAAGGCGGTCCGCTGGCGGCCGTAGAGGCCGAAGGCCCGCACCGCTCCCTCGATGCAGGGAAGAAGGGCCAGGGCCCACAGGAGAGTGACGGCGACGGGCTCCGGAGAGAAAGCCTGAAGGGCCAGCAGACCCGGCGAAAGGATGCCGCCGCAGGAGAGGCCTGTCCGGCCGTAGAAGACCATCCCCAAGGCGATGCCGAGGGCGACGGGGAGGGATTCCGAGGCGATCACGTCGGGACCTCCTCGAAACGCTCAAGAACGTCGCGGGGAAGACCGGCGGCGTTCCCGCAGCCGAAAAGGCGACCTGAACGGTCGACGAGGGCCTTCAGCTCCTGCGACGACGTCACGGGGATCCAGCGGAAGCCTGCGACAGGCCGCCAGGGGTGGGAGCCGCAAAGCAAGAGACTCTTCCAGCGCCTGGAGGCGAGCCAGGGGAGGAAGGCTTCGAAGCGGCGCGGGCGATCCTTGCGATGGTTGAAGAGGACCGCCGTCTCTTCGGACTTCCACTCCGTGGAGCCCCAGAGGGCCTCGGTGCTTTCGGGATCGTTGGCGGAGAAGGCAAAGGCCAGAAGGCCCGAGTCCCCCTTGAGGAGGCGGAAACGTCCCGGATCGTCGACGAGGAAAGGCTCGAAGGCGACTTTCGACGGGTCGAGGCCGAAGAAGGCGAAAGCGCCGAGGGCGAGGCGGCGATTGGAGGCCTCGTAGCCACCGCCTCCGCCGGCGACAGGGATGAGGACATTGCCCCGCTCCCGGAGAGCCTGAAGGAGAGCCTCATCGGAAGAGGGCTCCTCGCCGAGGAGGACGGGGACCTCCCGGGGAATGCCGGCGAGGAGGGCGCGGCGGGCCCCATCCCTGCCGGGGCCCCAGGTCTCCTCGTGATCGGCCCTGACGTTGGTGACGACGACGAGACGAGGCCGGAGCCACCGGGCCGCCAGAGGCTGCAACTCGGGAGAGACGGCGCTGTTTTCGACGACGACGGCCTGCGTCGGGGGAAGCCGGTTCAGCCACCAGCGCAGCTCTCCGATATGCCCTCCTTGGGAGCGAAGAATCGTCCGGGCCCCGGCGGGAGAGATCTCCGTGGGGACGACGCCGGTGAAGCGGGCCCAACAGGAGAGTTCCAGAGAGCGGAAGCCCGCCGCCAGCAGGCGGACGAGGCTGCTCTTTCCCCGCGTTCCTGTGACAACGATGGAACAGCTCGGTCCCGCCAGCGTCTCTCCCTCCTTTTTCCCGACTTGAAAGGGGGCGGCCCTATCGGCCGCCCCTTTAGACTAACCTCTCAGGCCAACCGTTCCAAGAGGGACGGTCCCTTTCGGCTAATAGCCGACGGGAACCCCGAGACGACGGCTGTCGGCCCCGCCGTACATGACGCCGTCACGAAAGAGGATCCCCTGGGCCGTGCCGTAATAGCCGCCCCGAGGCTGCACCTCGACGTTGTGCCCCCTCCACTCGAGAAGCTTGGCCACAACGGGATCGATGGCATCCTCCATCCTCAAAGGGCCGCGCTTGCCGCCCGAGGCGTAGGTGAAAATCCGGGGCTGTTCGATGGCCTCGTCCATGGTCATCCCGAAATCGACGACGTTCATGATGATCTGGCTGACGGCGGAGATGATCCGCATGGCCCCGGCAGCGCCGATGGTCATGAAGGGGCGGCCCTGAGGATCAAGAACGACCGAGGGGGACATGGACGAGAGGGGGCGCTTGCCCGGTTCGGGAGCGTTCACGCTCTGAGGGTCGGCGGAGAAGTCGTCCATCTCGTTGTTGAGGACGAAACCGTACTCGGGGACGAAGACGCCGGAGCCAAAGAAGTAGTTCACCGTATTCGTCGAGGCGACGATGTTCCCCTTCTCGTCGACGACGGAGAAGTGGCTCGTCGAGATGCGCCGGCCATCAGCCCCGCCGAGATAGGCGCAGGCGCCCTGGTCGTCGTAGGGCCAGGGATCATCGGCTTCGACGTCGACGAGGATCTCGTCCATCCTGATCTTCCGGGCCAGCCTGGCGGCGTACTCCTTGCTGGAGAGCCCCTTGACGGGGACCTTGACGAAAGCCGTGTCGGCCATGTACCTGCCCCGGTCGGCGAAGACAAGCTTCATCGCCTCGGCGAGAGCGTGAAGATGCCGAGGCTGGTTGTGCCTCCAGCTTGAGACGGGGAAGGTCTCCATGATGTTCAGGAGCTGGATGATGTGGGTGCCGCCGCTGGAGGCGGGAGGTGTCGAATAGATCTCGTAGCCCCGGTAACTGCCGTGGACGGGGTCCCCTACCTTGACGGCGTAGTTCTGGAGATCCTTCATCGCCATGGCGCCGCCCGAAGCGTTGACGGCGGCGACGAGAGCCTGGCCGATCGGGCCGCCGTAGAAGGCCTCCTGCCCCTGATCGGCCAGGAGGCGGAAGGCTCTGGCCAGCTCGGGCTGGCGGAGGATCTTGCCGGCTTCGATGGGCAGCCCCTCTTCGAAGAAGGCGAGCCTGTCGATGTCGTTGTAGGCGGATATCTTTTCAAAATTGTCGGTGACGATCCCCGTCTGCATGGGGTGAACCTCGAAACCCTCTTCGGCGAGACGAACGGACGGCTCGGCCACTTCGGCGAAGCTCATGGTGCCGTACTTCTCCAGGGCCGTGAACATCCCCATCACCTGACCGGGAACGCCGACGGCCTTGCCGCCCAGGACGGACCACTTTTCCGCCTTGGCCTGGTCCGAGGCGTACATGTCCTTCGTCGCCGAGGTCGGCGCCGTCTCACGGTAGTCGAGGAAGACGACCTCGCCCGTCTCGGCGAAACGGACGACCATGAAGCCGCCTCCGCCCAGCCCCGAGGCGTTGGGTTCGACGACGTTGAGGGCCAGCATGGTGGCCACGGCGGCGTCGACGGCGTTTCCGCCCTTCCGCATGATCTCGACTCCCGCCTCGGAAGCCAGCTCGTGGGCCGACGAGACCATGCCGTGCCTGGCCGTCACGTCCTGAAAATCAACGGCCCAGGCAACACCGGCCAGGGCGACGAAAACCGCCGCGAGAAGACAGACGAATCTCTTTTTCATGGAACCACTCCTCCCTCCGGATCGGCCCGCTGAGGAGCCGTCATAAAAGGACACCCCTCTCAGAGCACGGCACAGGCATCCTCATTACCTCCTTCACTGCAAGGAACGGTGAGACAGGGGCGTCAAAAAGGCGCCGACGCCTTTTCCCAGGATCTCCTCGAAGCCGGGAACACCATCGACGACGATCTCCGCTTCGGGTTTGACGAAGCCCAGCATCTCCATGAAGCTCATGACGGCCGTCACATGGCGGGCCACTCGCAGGTCGATGGGCTGGTCTTTGACGTAGGGGATGAAGAGCCGCCCCAGCTCGGAGGCCTTGGCGTAGAACCTGTCCTCGCCGGTGAGGACAAGCCGTTCGTCGGTCCGCCCCCGGAAACGGCCCTGGCTGGGGTTTCCCGTCTCCATGAGGATGGGCATGACGTCGCTGTTGTCGCCCCATTCGCGATGGGTGAGGCCGCGGAGATTCGCCGGCGACGGCTCAAGGCGCATGGGAATGCCCTGGGCCTCCAGCTCCATCGTCACCATGGCTGCGAGCTCCATGCTCCTTTCATGAGCCACGATGGCATTGACGACGGGGTACTCCGGTGAGGCCTCGTGGAGGTCGAAGGCGAGATCGACCTTCTCCTTGCGGATCATCTCAAGCAACGCATAGGCGAGACGCCGGGTGAGGTTCCCCTCGGGCAGACCGGGATGGGCTCTGTTGAGGTTGCTGCTCTCGCTGCCGGCAAGCTGCTGCCCCGAAGGGTGATGGATGTAGATGTCCGGCGCGGGCCACTGGTAGATGGGGTTCGTCGCCCGCGATCCGTAGCGGAAATCGCGGATCGATCCGTCGGAGAGGGTGAAGTGCATCTTCCTCGGGTGGCCCTCCTGGGGCGAGTTGTGACTGAAGGCCATCATGTTGGCGAAGGGGACGACGATGAGCCGGCCGGTGGCGACCCTGGCGCGCTCAAGAAGGAGCACCGCCGCCATGGAGGCGGCCGGTTCGTTGGGGTGGGTGCCGCCCATGACGAAGACGGTGCCGCCGGAGATGCCGCTGTCCTGAATGTAGACGGCCGTATCGGCGGGCGTCCCGGCAATGCCGTCGAACCACTCCGAGAGACGATGTTCGGTGTAACCCGGCGCCGGGACGACGACATCGGGCTCATGCATGGCCCGATAGCTCCGCCCCGTCCAGCCCATGACGGTCAGGGCCAGAGCCAGGAGGAAGAGCGCCGTCTTATTGGTTCCCTTGAGACGGATATCCACGGCCGATTCCCTCACTTTATCAACAGAATCCGCATGGCAAGAGGCACGATGACCATCGTCGCCGTCACCTGCTTCCAGAAATCCTTCTCCCTGAGCATGCAGCGCAGAACAAAGGCCAGAACAAAAAGGGCGATACCCCGGTAAATGAACGTCATCACAGGCTACCTCCTAGTAGAGCATGGCGGCGATCGTCTTGGCGCCTAAAATGACGGCGATGCCCCAGGCCGCCGTCAGAAGGCCGGGGACGACGCAGTGGCGGAGAACCTTGAAATAGTTCTCCTCTCCGACGACCTGGGCCGCGAAAATCCCCGCCAGGGCCGTCGGGGGCATGAGGTCCCCCAGCCCGGCGATGAGACTCAGGGCCGATCCGACGATGATCTCGTTCCGGCCCAGCAGCGCCAAGAGGAAGGGGACACCGAGAACCGAGGCGGAACCGAAGGCCGATACGGCTCCGAAAAGGGGCATGGACGTGGCGATGCCGAAGTAGAGCAGCCAGGCGGGCAGGGCGAGAGCCGAGACGACGACGAATCCCCGGATGCCGATGAGAGTCATGACCTGGATGAACATCCCCACGCCCATGAGGATTCCCATGACGGGAAGGGCGTCGTTGACGGCCGACGTGACTGCCTCGATCGGGTTCCACTTGACGCCGACGAAGAGGGCCACGAAAGAGGCGATGAGGAAATCCAGGGGCATTCCCAACGAGGGCCAGATTTCAGGAAAAAGACGCTCACCGGCAAGAAGAACCGTCAGAGCCAGAATGGGGGCGAAAAGACGCAAGGAGAGAGGAACGCGCGCCATCCGCTCCAGCTCCGTGGCCAGCGCCGGGTCCTCCCTTCTCCGTCGCAGATCGGGGTAGATCAGCCTCAAAGCGGTGAAAATAGCCAGGGGAACGGTGCAGACCAGCAAGGGCAGGCCGAAACCGACATAGGGCATGTCGATGCCGCCGCCGATGATCATCGCCGGCAGGCTGATGGGCGGGGCGATCATGCCGTAGATGGCCCCCATGGCGATGGCCGCCGCCGTCTTGACTGGGGGAACGCCGAGGCGGATCAGAACGGGGGCGACGAGAGCCCCCGTGGTGAGGACGGCCGCCGTCGACGAGCCCGTGATCATCCCCGGCACCATGATCAGGCCCATGATGCCCAGCGAAAGGAGGGCCGGCGCCTTGCGGAAGCGCCGGATCATCCAGGCCGCGACGGATTCGAGAAGCCCGATGCTCTCGACGGTCTTCATGAAGATCATTGCCGTCGCGATGATGAGAATCGTGTCGAGATAACCGAAGGTTCCCTCGACGAGGTGACTCAGGGGAAAACCGGCTCCTCCGAGGAGAGCCCCGACAACGGCGGCGCCTCCCATGGCCACGGCGATGGGAAGCTTCAGGGCAAAGGCCCCGAAGGCGAAGCTCCCCACCATGGCCAGGGTATGGAACCCTTCAGGCCAGAACCAGTCCATGGCCAGCTCCGGCTAGAGCAGGCCCCACCGGGCCAGGACACCGCGAAGCGGCACGTCGGTATCGCGGACCGTCGGCGCCGTGTCGACGGCGATGCCCTTCCCCTCGATGAGGCGCGTGAAGAGACCGTCCTTGTCGGCTCCCTCGACGAGGATGAGGTGATCGGCGAGGGGAACGACGGCCTCGATGAAGAGGTCGGAGAGGGTCCCTCGACGTCCCTCGCCGCCGACATGCATCACCAGAACCTTGATTCCCTGCTCCCGGGCCTTTTCGACGAGATCGACGGACCGGGCCTTCTCCTGATCCTGGTTGATCCCGGCGGCACCTAACCCCTTGGAGCTGCCGCCGACGACGGCGACGAGAACCCTGTGCCCCGGCAGGGCATCGGATCTCATGAGAGCGTCGTAATCGACATCGACGGCAAGCTTGCGGAAGACGACACGGACCATCATGGCGTCCGGGCTCTGGCCGACGGAGGTGAGGGCCACGGCGGCGGCCGAAGCGGCGCCGGAGAAGGCAGCGGAAAGAAGCAGAGAGACGAGGAACGCTCGGAACAGTCGTTTCATGAAAAAGGACCTCCTTCACCGTGATCTTGCAGCAAGGTGATGAGGTCCATTCTCCCTGATTCCGTCAGAAATTCTATAGTTCTTATCTTATTTATCTTTTAAAACAATGACAGAAATCAACCTCCCCACGGCAGCACTCAGGGCTCAAGACGACACTCCTCGTAAAACGGCCGCCATCCCCCCGACTCATCGCGCTTCTCGACATAGACGCGCTCTCCCTTGACCCACCAGACCAGCTCGGCATCGTCGGTGTAACGGGCCCCCGACGCCGAAAGAACCTGAGGCAACGTGAACTCCCTGCCGTCGGGGAAAAGGACCTTGACGAAGTGAAGGCTGCCGTCGGAGAGGCCGTAGTAACGCGCCGCAAGGCGGTCACCGTTGCTGCAGCGATAGACGACGGGTTCCCCGCCGGTCACGGCGAGGCGCACTTCTTCGTCGCGGCGAACCCCCTGAGAAAGTGCCAGAGCCAGAAGGATCAGGGCCAGGGCCAAGGCGATGCCGAGCTTCTTTTTCTTCATGGAACCTCCCTCCTCCTTTTATTTTCTTCGGACGCATGCCCCTTCCGCTTGCCGGAAACCGGGAAGCTCATACAGGAAGCCGTCAGGCGGGACTCCAAAAACTTTCGCCTTCTCAGATCATCGCGGATTGACGCTCCGAGTGCAACGGCCGGGCCGAATCCGAATTCAGCCTCCACAAAAACCGGTCTTGCTCACCCAACAGGAAGGGCCGTCGCGACGACGGCCCCCTATCCGGATCTACCTTCGCAGCGGCATGACATCCTCAGGCTGAATCCTGACAAAGATCTTTTCCCCCTCTCGAATCGTTGCCGCCTCTTCCTTCGGAAGCTCCATACGGATACCTGCTTCACCCCTGCCGGGGACGGTCGTCTCCGGCAGGATCATGACGATGGTTGAAAAGGCATCCTCAATCACCCGGAGCACCGTACAGGAGAGGACGTTCTCTCCCGGCCCGTCACAGAGGATCAGGTAGTGAGCCCGGACGCCGACGTATCGGGCATCCTCGGGAACTCTTTCACCGCAGGTCAGGCGGACACCCCAATCCAGCGCGAAAACGGACCGCTCCCCCTTCCGCTCGATGCGGGAATAATTCTTGCACCCCGAAAGAAGCGCCGACGCCAAAGTCCGGGGTTCCTTGAAGAGGGTCCCCATATCGCGGACCGGTTCGGAACGTCCCCGGTGAATGACGCAGACCCTACTGCACAGGCGGTACACCTCGTTCCGATTGTGGGAGACATAGAGGGTCGTTCCCTCGAAACTCTCCAGGAGCCGCACCAGTTCCATTTCAAGCTGCCATCGGAGGTAGCTGTCCAAGGCGGAGAGAGGTTCATCCAGCATGATGAGCGAGGGCCCGCTGGCAAGGATGCGCGCCAGCGCAACCCGCTGCTGCTGGCCTCCCGAGAGCTGCGAGGGGTAGTGGGCCTCCAGCCCCCGGAGATAGAACCGGTCCAACAGGGCCTCCAGGCGTTCCCTCCGCCGGACTTTCCGTTCCTTTTTCAGCACGGAGAGGATATTCCTCTCCACGGTCATGTTGGGGAAGAGGGCATAATTCTGAAAGAGCATCCCCACGCTCCGCTGTTGGGGAGGGAGGTTGACGCCCGCCTCGGAATCGAAGAGAGTCCGACCGTCAAGGACGATCCGCCCTTCGTCAGGTCGGAGGACGCCCGCGATACACCTGAGGGTCACGCTCTTGCCGCAGCCGGAGGAGCCCAGAAGAGCCAGGGCTTCATCCTCCGCCTCGAAGCGCACGTCCAGGAGAAACTCTCCCATCTTTTTTCTGATATCGACAGAGAGCGCCACGTCGCCGCCTCCTCAGGCCTCTTCGTCCTGAAGAGCGTCCCGGGCGACGCCCTTGGGCTGTCTGTAGCGGCTTTCAAGCATGTTCACGGCGATGAGCACCACCGCAGAAATGACCAGGTTGATCGCCACCCACTTATAGGCCAGGGCGTCGTTCCCCTCCCGCCAGAGCTGGTAGACCGTCGTGGAGATGGTGGCGGTTCGCTTCGGGATATAGCCCGTCACCATGGTGGTCGCCCCGTACTCCCCCAGGGCGCGCGCGAAGGCCAGCACCGTTCCGGCCAGGATGCCCTGCTTGCAGTTAGGCAGCATGACGCGCCAGAAGAGGAAGGAGTCGGAAAGTCCCAGCGTCTGGCCGGAGAAGATGAGGGTCTCGTCGAAGGCCTCGAAGGCCCCCCGGACGGTGCGGTACATGAGGGGAAAAGTGACGATGGTGGTGGCGAAAATGGCGGAGTACCAGACCATGACCAGCCTGAGACCGAAGAGCTCCTTCACCGGAGCGCCTATGGGGCCCAACGGCCCGACGGTCTTGAGCAGGAAAAAGCCGACCACCGTGGGAGGAAGCACCATGGGCAGGGTCAGAAGGCTGTCGAGAAACCCTTTCACGAGGCGGGGGGTCTTGGCGATATAGTAGGCGGCGGCGATTCCGGTAAAAAAGGTGATGAAAGTCGAAATCACCGCCACCCTCAGAGAGTTGTATAGGGGGAAATAATCCATTTCTAACTAAGGCCCGCCTCCGGCCCAGGCCGAAGAGGCCGAAGAAAGCTACTTTCCCGGGCTGGCGAAGCCGAAGCTCTCGAAAATCCCGCCGCACTCCTCGCTCTGGAGAAACTCCGCAAAGGCCTTAGCTTCCTCGGGATGGGGGGCGTCCTTCATGACCGCGGCAGGGTAGACGATAGGCTTATGGGAGCCCTCGGGAGCCTTCGCCACGACCTCCACCGAATCGGCGGCAGCGGCGGCGTCGGTGCCGTACACGACTCCGCAATCCACCGCACCGGCGGCAACCTGGGAGACGACCTCCTTGACGTTGTTGCAGTAGGTGACGCGGTTCAGTTCCTTGAGCTTGTCCCAAAGGCCGAGGTTCCCGTAGATCTCCTCGGAGTACTGTCCTACAGGGACGTCCGAGTTGCCCAGGGCCACCAGGGAAACCTTATCGGTCACCACGTCCTTGAAATCGTCGATGCCCTTCGGGTTGCGTCCTTTGGGAACGACCATGACCACCTTGTTGGAGACGATGTTGAACCGGGTGCCCTTCATGACGAAATCGAGCTTCTTCTCGTTCAGTTTCGGATCGGCCTCGATGTCGATCTGATTCATCTGCTTCTGGCCCGCCGAGATGAAAAGATCGCACTCCGCGCCCTCGGTGATCTGCGTCTTCAAGGTCCCGCTGGAGTCGAAGTTGATGATCAGTTTCACGTCGGGGGCGACCTTCCTGTACGCGTCGGCCACCCTGTTCATGGACTCCGTCAGAGAAGCCGCGGCGAAGACGGACAGCTCCGTCTCTGCGAAACCCGCCGCCGGGATGACAAGGAACGCTCCAGACACCAGAAGAAGCGCAAGGGAACGGGCGATACCTTTGAACACTCTCACGACAGAATCTCCCCTTTAACTGGTTTTATGAATAAATCTCTTAAAATAAAAAGCTCTTCCGGGCACCCGAAGCGGCCACAAAAATTCCCGGCCTTTGACCCAGCGTCTTGCAGAATGCATTATACCTTGGCAGCGGGATTGCTGCAACGTCGTTGCAACAATCCCCGGCGACACCGCTTTAAAACGTGACTTGCTTAGCCGTCAGGGCAGCGGTGTGTTAAAATAGAGCCACAAAAGAGTCTGAACAATCTTACGGGGCCTACAAAAAGGGGGTGGGTTCTTTGAAACTCAGCGCGCGCAACGTGCTCAAGGGGAAAGTGAAGGCCGTGACGACGGGCACCGTGAACACGGAGATCGTCGTGGAACTTCCGAGCGGAGAGGAAATCGTCTCCATGATCACCAAGGATTCCGCCGAAAGGCTGGGACTGAAAGTGGGCAAGGAAGTCCATGCGGTGATCAAGGCCTCCAATGTCATGATCGCCGTCGATTAGCGACCGGTACCGAGATCGTCGGAAAAGAGGCCCCGCGTGGGGGCCTCTTTTTCAGCGCTGAAGCGTCTTATCCGCCCTTTCGAGGACTCGGTCAAAGGTGCGGCGATCACGGAACTCCTCCCGTTTGCCTTTGTTCCACTGCGAGACGGGGGTGAGAAAGCCGACGACGCGAGAGTAGACTTCACAGCGGGTTCTCCTGCGGTTTTCCATCGGGTGCCTGCTCCTTTCCCGGCCGAAGCCGGACCTCTCAAGGGCGAACCTCCACGTCGAGACCCAGGGCCTCAAGGATTTTCCGAAAACCTTCCAGCCTTGACGGGGGGAAGGGGGATCTTTCACCGTAGGAAGGGTCAAGGGTTTGACCGGGGCGGAAGTTCTGAACGACGAAGCGCCTCCCCCCTCGGCAAAGGTTTCCTATGGCCTCCAGGTCGGACTCGTCGTGAAGCTCCGGGACAACGGTGGTGCGGAAGATCACATCCGTCGATCCCTCCAGCAGCAGCCCGAGGCTTCTGCCGACGGCCTCGGCCTGGGACGGCGAGGCGCCCAGCTCGCCGTAACGCGCCAAGGGAAGTTTGACGTCGAGGGCGACGCGGTCGACGAGTTTTTTGCGCAGCAGTTCGATGAGCACCTCCGGCCTCGTGCCGTTGGTGTCGAGCTTGGTCCGGAAACCCCTTCTTTTCGCCTCGGCCAAAACGTCGGCCAGGTCGGGATGCAAGGTCGGCTCTCCCCCGGTGACAGTGACGCCATCAAGCTTGCCCCGCCTCGATTCGAGGTGATCCCAGAGAGCCTCCAGGGGGAAGCCCTCCTCCGGAGAGACCTCCACGAGATCGGCGTTGTGGCAGTAGGGGCAGCGAAGATTGCAGCCCGCCGTGAAGGCGACGCAGCAGAGATAGCCGGGATCGTCGAGAAGGCTCGTCCGGATCAGGCCGGCAAGCCTCAAGGGGCCTCCTCTCCTTCGACGTAGCCCATCTCGGCGTCGCAGTAGGGGCAGAACTCGTGGGCCCCCGGAATGTAGCCGTGGACGGGACAGACGCTGAAGGTGGGCGTGATCGTGTAGTAGGGCATGCGGTAGCTGGTGGCGATGCGGCGGACCAGCTTCTTGACGCTCGTCACATCGGGAAGGCTCTCGCCGAGGAAGCCGTGAAAGACGGTACCGCCGGTGTAGAGCGTCTGAAGCTCGTCCTGAAGGCCGAGGGCCTCGAAGATGTCGTCGGTGAAGCCGACGGGGAGCTGGGACGAGTTGGTGTAGTAGGGTTCGGCGCCATGAAGCCAGTTCTCCTGGTTGGCGCAGATGATGCGGGCGCCGAAGAGTTCCTTGTCCTTCCGGGCGAAACGGTAGGTGACGCCCTCGGCCGGGGTGGCCTCGAGGTTGTAGAGATTGCCCGTGGCCTCCTGGTAGTCGGCGAGACGCTCTCTCATGTGGCGCATCACCTTGGCGGCGAAGGCGATCCCCTCGGAGCCCGTCAGATCGTGGCCGTGGAAATTGAGCAGGGCCTCGTTCATGCCGTTGATGCCGATCGTGTTGAAGTGATTGTTCCAATAGCTCCCCGAGGCTTTTTTGACCTCCCGGAGATAAAACCGCGAGTAGGGATACAAGCCCGCCTCGGTGAGTTTTTCCAGAGCCTTGCGCTTGATCTCGAGGCTCTCCTTGGCCAGATCCATGAGGTGAAAGAGCCGGTCGAAAAACTCGCTCTCCGTCCGGGCCAGAAAACCGACGCGGGCCATATTGATCGTCACGACGCCGATGGAACCCGTCATGGGGTTGGAACCGAAAAGCCCGCCGCCGCGCTTGCGGAGCTCCCGGTTGTCGAGGCGGAGACGGCAGCACATGCTCCGGGCGTCGTCGGGGCTCATGTCGGAGTGGATGAAGTTGGCGAAGTAGGGGATGCCGTACTTGGCCGTCATCTCCCAGACGGGGTCGAGGACGGGGTTATCCCAGTCGAAATCCTCGGTGACGTTGTAGGTCGGAATGGGGAAGCCGAAGACCTTGCCGTTGGCGTCGCCCTCGAGCATCACCTCGGCGAAGGCGCGGTTGAGCATGTCCATCTCGGCCTGGAAATCGCCGAGAGTGCAGTCCATGGACTGGCCGCCGACGACGGCCGGAATGCCGGCCATGCCCGCCGGGGGAATCAAGTCAAGAGTGATGTTGGTGAAGGGCGTCTGAAAGCCGACCCGAGTGGGCACGTTGAGATTGAAGACGAACTCCTGAAGACACTGCTTGACATCGCGGTAGCTCAGGCCGTCGAAGCGGATGAAGGGAGCCAGGCAGGTGTCGAAGTTGGCGAAGGCCTGGGCTCCCGCCGACTCGCCCTGAAGGGTGTAGAAGAAGTTGACGATCTGGCCTAAAGCCGTGCGGAAATGGCGGGGCGGACGACTGCCCGTCTTGGTGGCCACGCCGGTGAATCCCGACCGGAGCAGATCCTGGATGTCCCAGCCACAGCAGTAGACGGAGAGATTGCTCAGGTCGTGGAGGTGCAGATCGGCGGCGATGTGGGCGTCCTTCACGGCCGGGGGGTAGATCTCCTGAAGCCAGTACTGGGCGGTGATCTCCGAGGCGATGTAGTTGTTGAGCCCCTGAAGGGAGTAGCTCATGTTGCTGTTCTCGTTGACCTTCCAGTCGAGGCGCTCCAGGTACTGATTGACCATGTCGACGGCGCCGCCGACGAGACGCCTCGTGTCCCGCATGCGGGCATGCTGTTCGCGGTAGAGGATGTAGGCCTTGCCCACATCGGCGTAGCCTTTTTCGAGAAGGATCTTCTCGACCAGGTCCTGAACCTGCTCGACGGTGGGGATTCCTTCGCGGGAGAAGAAGATCTGAAGATAGGCAAGGACGCCGCGGGCAACGTCGCGGCCGATCTGCTCCGGCTCATCGCGGCCGACGGCCCGGGCCGCCTTCTCGACGGCCGCCTCGATCTTACGGGCGTCAAAATCGACTTCCTGCCCGTCCCGCTTGCGGATGAAGCGAATAACCATGAAGATCCCCTTTCGAAAAAAAAGAAGGGGCCTCGACCGCGGGGCTCTCCTGAATCGATCCCGTAGGGCGGAGACCGGCTTTAAATGAAAGAACGAAGCGCGAAAAGCCCCGAAAAGGCAGACTCTCCGTCGGGCCATTCGCCAGTGAAGACACTAGATACAGCGCATCCTTCGACAGGATACCTCATACCTAGTGTCTTCACGCGGTCCTTTTTCCCTATTTTTGCGGAAAGAAGATGTGCCTTGCGGACCATTGACCTTCCGTGAAAAGTCTTGACTTGAGGGAAGGGGCAAGACGGCCTTTTTGTTAATTTCTGATGTCCATCCGCTCCCGGGCGGCATCAAGGTGCTTGCACCTTCCCTTGTGGCGGAAAGCGGGGCAGCTGCAGGAGCCGTGGGCGACGTCGACGGCATAGGTCTCGCTTCCCCTGGCGAGGAAGATCGCTCCTTCGACAGGCTCAAGGCAGACAGGAGAAGACGTCTCGCGGTCCTGGGCCTGAGCGCCATCGCCATGGCCGGGACCGTCGAGGGCCTCGTTGGAGAGGGCGTCGGCCCTCTCGTTCCGCCCTCGGGGGACCCACTCGTAGGCGACATCGATGCCGGCGGCGGCACTGCGGGCCTGGCGGGCCAGGTCGACCAGACGGGGCTCGCGGATTTTCCACTCCCGCCTCATCTGGCGGATGACGAGCTGACTGTCGCCCCGCACGAGGAGACTCTTGATCTCCCGGCGGAGAGCTTCCCTGAGAAGGAGGATGAGCGCCTCGTATTCGGCTTCGTTGTTGGTCCTTTCGCCCAAGCTCCGGGCGGCGCTCCAGATCTCCCGTCCCGATTCGTCGTACAGGGCAGCTCCCGCACCGGCCGGACCGGGATTACCCCTCGAGGCGCCGTCGAAATGTCCCGTAAAGGCCATGATCACCCTCCTCGCTTCGCTGGGAATCGCACTCCATTCTAGCTCTTTCTCCTGGAGACGCCAGCCCTCACCTGCCGCTCATTTCTTCCTGTTGCAACGAGGAAACGCCGCTGCTATTCTTGAGAACAGTTATCAAATCCTCTGAAGCCTCTCCACCGATGAACAGGGCCTTACAGGAGAGACGCTCTTTCTATTTGGAGGTGCATCCGATCATGAGGGACGCCCCCACATCAAAGACCGTTTCAAGACGTTCTCCTCCCGCTCTCTCCCGCCGGACAATCTCCGTCGAATCGAGCACGTTTCTCAGGGCTCCCGTCACACCCGGGGCCGGCGATTTTCGGGTCCTCGCCGCAGAGAGAGCCTCCCGGAGGCTGTCATGAAGTACGTCGATCCGGAAGACTTCCGCTTCGACCTGCGCGAACTGGCCGGATCGATGGGGGACTTCGGAACCCTCTTCCCCCTGGCCATCGGCTACATGGTCGTCTGCGGACTCCCCCCGACCGGCCTTCTCGTCACCCTGGGGCTGGCCAATATCGTCACCGGCCTCGTCTACCGGCTCCCCATGCCCCTTCAGCCGATGAAAGTTCTGGCCGCCACGGCCATCGCACAGACCTGGAGCCCCTCGGAGGTCTACGCCTCGGGATTCGCCATGGGGGTCATCTGGATTTTTTTCGCCCTCACGGGGATCATGGGGCGAATTCGGGAACTGACCCCCAGGGCCGTCATCCGGGGCATTCAGCTCGCCCTGGGCCTGCTGCTGGCCCGTCAGGCCCTCACCCTGATGAGCGATCAATGGCTCGTCGCCCTGGCGGCCTGCCTCGCCGCCTTCGGACTCAAAGAATCGAAACGCTGCCCGGCCGCCCTCCTTCTGACGGGAGGGGGCCTCCTCTGGGTCTTTCTGACGGCCCCTCCGGGAGGTCTGGCCCCGCCGGCCCTGACGCTGCCGAAGCTGACCCTCTTTTCTCTTCGCGAAATCTGGAGCACTTTTCTCAAAGTCGGCATCGCCCAGATTCCCCTGACGGCGACCAATGCGGTCCTGGCCACGTCGGCTTTGATCGGCGCTTACTGGCCCCACCGCCCGGTACCGGAAAACCGGCTGGCCCTCAACATGGGAATCATGAACCTCTGCCTCCCCTTCTTCGGCGCCATGCCCCTCTGTCACGGCGCCGGAGGGCTGGTCGGACAGCGCACCTTCGGTGCCAGAACGGGAGGCGCCAATATTCTCGAAGGCACGATGGAGATCGCCCTGGGGGTTTTTTTCGCTCCCTCTCTGGTAACTCTCTTCAGCCTCTTCCCCAAGGCCGTCGTGGGAGCTATGATGGCCGTCGTCGCCTTTGAACTCTCCCGCTTCGCCCTCGACATGGCTCCCGGCAGGGCGACGAGACGGGAACGGTTCCTTTTCATCGCCACGGCCGTCGGCGCCGTCATCGGCAACATGGCCCTGGGTTTCGCCGTCGGCCTCGCAGGAAACCGGTTTCTTCCCGGACACGATGAAAGGCTTAAAAAGCAGAAGGAGTGACGCCCGTGCCCTCATCGATGGAAATCTTCCGACGCAAAGTGATCGACCTCGCCCAAGCCAGGGGGGAAGACCCGGAAACGCCCGTCGTCATCCGCCCTCTGGGCGTCGTCGAGGCCATCGGCGACCCCGCTCCCTGGCATGACTACCCTCTCCTGAAGGGAAAGGAAAAGCTCATCGAGGCTGAATTCCGTGGGGGCCGGGGACAGGCCTTCACCTCCTTTCCCGCAGGATGGCGGGGAACGCTGGGTGAGATTCTCGCCCTGGATCTGGCCGGCGACCGGAACCGGGCCCTTTTCGTTGCCGCCGCCAACGCCCTGGGTCGGAGCCTGGGCCTCGTCGACGACACGATCCACTGTCACGACGCCGGGCCGGGGCGCTGCGCAAAAGCCATGGCCGAAGAGATGGCAAGACGCCTTCCTCCCGACGGCCAGGTGTGTCTCGTCGGCTATCAGCCGGGTTTCGTCCACGCTCTGGCGGAGCGCCTCGGCCCCGAGAGGGTCCTCGTCCTCGACCTCGACCCCGAACAGATCGGAAAAACCGAAGCCGGTGTGGCGATTCTCGACGGCAAAACAAAGCTGGACCACGCTGCCGCCGTCTGCGCCTTCTGTCTGGCCACGGGATCGACCCTCGTCAACGACACCCTCGACGACACCGCCGCCGCCTTCTCCGCTCGCGGCAAACCCGTCGCCTTCTTCGGCACGACCATCGCCTTTGCCGCCGTTCTTCTGGGGTTGGAACGACTCTGTTTCGAGGGGGAATAACCGGGGAAGAAGGGGCTCACAGACCAATAATGCAACCTGGTTGCATGTTTTCTTGCACAAAAGAAAACATTCTGCTCGCTTTTGTTTTTTGCCCTCCCCTTGCCGGCGTGTTACGGTGAGATTGGACATCAAATCACACCTCCGAGTCTCCAGCACCTAAAGCCTCTCTCCGACTGAGAAGAAAGGCCACGGGCTGCCGACCATCGGGTACCCCTCGGAAACGGGGATACCTCCCGCGTTTGGAAAGGAGGAGCCGCCAGGAACTCTTCGGCTGTCTAAGGCTGCTCCCTTCTCGTGGAGCGGCCTTTTTGCGTCTCTCCACGTAAAGACACCGGCCGGCTCAAGAAAGGCTCCTGAGGGAGCAAGGGACCGTCACCGCAAGGGACGAAAGGAAAGGCAAGGAGGGAAGGCATGAAACAGTATTTTCGCAAGAACATCATGGTCAACGGATGCCCCCACTCGGTGGTCGCCGACCCCGAAACGACTCTGGCCGATGTTATCCGCAGACAGCTGGGTCTGACAGGCACCAAGGTCGGATGCGGTGTCGGCCAGTGCGGCGCCTGCAATGTCCTCATGAACGGCAAGCTGGTCCGCTCCTGCATCGTCAAGTGGGCCAAAGTGCCTGAAGAGGCTTCGATCCTCACCATCGAAGGCCTGGGAGCTCCAGGCCGCCTCCACGCCCTGCAGTGGGCCTTCATCAAGACCGGCGCCATCCAGTGCGGCTTCTGCACACCCGGCTTCATCATGAGCGCCAAGGCCCTCCTCGACGAGAACCACAACCCCACCCGGGAAGACGTCCGCGACTGGTTTCAGAAGAACCGCAACGCCTGCCGCTGCACGGGCTACGTCCAGATCGTCGACGCCGTCATGCTCGCCGCCAGCGTGCTCCGCGGCGAAGAGGAGATGACCGACTTCTCGGAGATGCTCGGCAGGGACGGAGCCGTCTGGGGGACCTCCTATCCCCGCCCCAGCGCCGTCTACAAGGCCACGGGGACCTGGGATTTCGGCGACGACGTGGCCCTCAAGCTTCCCGAAGGGACACTTTTCGCCGTACCCGTCTGCCCCGAGACGCATCACGCCAAGGTCAAGAAGATCGACCTCTCCGAGGCTGAAAAGATGCCCGGCGTCTTCAAGGTCGTCACCGCCGCCGACATCTTCGCCAACAAGGGCACCAACCGAATCCGGGGCCAGGTCGGCTCGGGAACGGCCACGACCGACGGCTGGGAGCGGCGCATCCTCGTTCCCGAAGGCGACAAGATCCGCCAGTGGGGAGAGGCCGTGGCCATCGTCTGCGCCGATACCGAGACTCAGGCCAGAGCGGCCGCCAAGGCCGTCAAGGTCGAGATGGAAGAGCTTCCGCCGCTGCTTCACGTGAAAGAGGCCATGGCTCCCGGCGCCGTCAAGGTCTACGAAGAGATTCCCGATATCGACGGCATCCCCAACGCCTTCAACAGGCGCCCCATCATCAAGGGCGACGACCCCAAGGAGGCCCTCGACAAGGCACCCTTCGTCGTCGACGAGGAATTCTACAGCTCCCGCCAGCCCCACCTCACCATCGAGACCGACTGCGGCTTCGGCTACTACGACGAGGAGGGGCGGCTGACGCTCCAGACGAAGAGCATCTGCGTCTACCGCCACCAGCTCATGGTCGCCCGCGGACTGGGCGTCCCCCCCTCGAAGATCCGCGTCATCCAGAACAACATGGGAGCCTCCTTCGGCTACAAGGTGGCCCCCACCAACGAACCCTTCCTGGGGGCCTGCGTCATCGCCACGGGACGCCCCGTCTACATGAGACTCGACATGAAGGAGCACATCGTCCGCACGCCCAAGCGCTCCCCCTTCCTCATGAAGGTCCGCGTCGGTGCCGACGAGAAGGGCAGACTCGTCGGCCTGGAGCACCACTGGTACGTCGACCACGGCCCCTACTCCGAGTCGAGCCAGGACCTGACCAACAAGGGCGGTCAGTTCATGATGGCCCCCTACCACCTCGACGACATCCGGGGCTGCGGCTACACCCTCTTCACCAACCACCGCTGGTCCGCCGCCTTCCGTGCCTACGGCGCCCCTCAGACCTACCTGGGCGGCGAGATCGCCATCGACATGCTGGCGGAAAAAGCCGGGATCGACCCTCTCGACTTCCGTGAGCGGAACATCCTCAGAGCCGGCGACACCCTTCCCAGCGGCCAGAAGGCCGAGGTCTACCCTCTCCAGGCCATGGTCAACCGCATGCGCCCCTACTACGAGGAGGCCAAGACCCGGGCCGAGGCTCTTTCGACCGACGAGGTCCGCCGCGGCGTCGGCATCGCCATCGGCATCTACAACTCCAACGACGACGGTGCCGACGACGCCAACAGCCACATCGAGCTGACCCGTGACGGCGTCATCATCTACAACACCTGGGAGGACCACGGTCAGGGCGCCGACATGGGCTGCGTCGGCACAGCCCACGAGGCCCTCCGTCCCCTGGGGCTGAAGCCGGAACAGATCAAGCTCGTCTGCAGCGACACGGCCAAGGCCCCCAACAGCGGCGCCGCCGCGGCCAGCCGCTGCCAGGTCATGGTCGGCATGGCCATCGTCGACAGCTGCCAGAAGCTGCTCAACGCCATGCGCCGCCCCGACGGCACCTACCGGACCTACGACGACATGGTGGCCGAGAACATCCCCCTTTACCACGAGGGCTACTACAAGGCCACCCTGCGCAACGTCGACGGCGAGATCCAGAACTGCACCGGCATGGACGACACCACCGGCCAGGGCTATCCCTTCGCCAACCATATGTTCGGCCTCTTCCTGGCCGAGGTCTCCGTCGAAACGGCAACGGGCAAGACGATCGTCGACCGCTTCACCCTCGTCAGCGACGTGGGCAAGATCAACAACTACGCCGTCGTCGAGGGGCAGCAGCTCGGCGGCATCGCCCAGGGCATCGGCCTGGCCCTCTCGGAGGACTTCGACGACGTGAAAAAGCACAACAACCTCATCGGCTGTGGCCTGCCCTACATCAAGGACGTTCCTGACGACATCAGGCTGATCCACATGGAATCGCCCCGCGAGTTCGGCCCCTTCGGCGCCTCCGGGACGGGCGAGATGCCCCTTTCGGCGCCCCATCCGGCCATTCTCAACGCCATCAACAACGCCTGCGGCGTCCGCCTCACCTCCATTCCGGCAACGCCGGATCGGGTGCTCAAGGCCCTGAAGGCGAAGAAGAACTGATCCGACGGGGCGGAAACCTCCGCTCGTCACGGCCGAGCGTCTCCCGCCTCGGAGGCGGGAGACGCTCTCTCCGTTAAGAGGAGGAACGACCATGACAGAAGCCATGCAGGAGCCTCTGGCCGGGAAACTGGACGATCTGCCTCTCATCAGCGCCGCCTCCCTCGGCGAAGGGGTCCTGAAGCGCATCGTCTTCGGCCCTGACCGCTTCCTGGAAGACTATTCGGTCCGGCTCTTCACCCTTCCGGCGCAGAAGATCATCCCCGTCCATCAGCACGACTGGCCCCATTACCTCATCACTCTCAGCGGCCACGGGAAGGTCGTCATCGACGACGTCACCTGGAACCTGCCCCAGGGATCTTGGGCCCATGTCCCCGCCGACGTCCCCCACTCCTACGGCAACAGCTCCGACGAACCTTTCATCTTCCTCTGCATCGTCCCCTGGCGGGGCGACCCACAGGGAAGACGGATCGGACTCAGGAAGCGCCGCTCCAAAACGACGGAGGAGACAGCCTAGCTCTCGCGGATTCCGACATCGGCCCGCTTGCCGTTTTCCGCCGATAACGCCGCCCCCGTACCGTTCTGTTTCTGACGGAAGGACAGAGGGGCGGCGTTATCCGTCTTCTTTCATCCGGTCGGGGCCGCTGGGGGATCGATGTTCCCCAGTGGCCAGTCCATGTCACCCACACCGAAGACCAGGAGATTTTGAAGAGACCCCATGCAGCCATCAGCCAAAGGCAGCCTTGACAAGTGCCTACAATTGCCGCTATTCTTGTATTGTCTTGACTGGGACATGTGTCCCAATGTATTCAAGGAGGTAGGGACGGTGAATCTGAACGAACTTCTTGATCGGGCTCTGCAGAATATCGAAGCCTTTCTTCTTCACGAGCCCCGTTCCACCAGGAGCCTTCAGGGAGTAGAATTAACGCCGCCTCTTGCAAGGGCGCTCGAAAACGCCCTCCTTCAGCGACGCTGGGTCGGTGACGAGGCTCTCGACTCCAAGAGCAGCCGCCCCTCCCTTTCCGTAGCCTCAGGCCTTCTTCCCTTCGTCAGCGTAAGGCGAATGCGCCATGAGATCGTCAAACAGTTTTCTCCTCTCCTGCAGGAGCTTTCCGTCGTCAGCGGTCAGACCGTAATCCTCTCCGTTCTCGACGACAGCCGCGGCTTCTGTCTTCATCGTTTCCATTCGCCGAACGCCATCAAACTCATCTCACGAATCGGCGAAGAGATCCCCCTCCATGCCGGCGCCTCCGGCAAGATTCTTCTTTCCTTCGGAGGAGAGCGCCTGATTCAAAAAAACCTTCAGGGACCGCTGAAAATCTTCACTCCCTACACACCGACACGAGAGACCTTGATGGACGATATCGCCCGGATCCAGCTTCAGGGATTCTGCTACAGCCGGGAAGAGGTCGATCCGGGAGCCTGCGCTCTCGCTTTTCCCGTTTTGAGCCGCCAGGGGCATGTCGTCTTCGGCATCAGCCTCGCCGGACCTCGCTTTGCCTTCGAGGAGGACTACGAGGTTTTTTTCGAGCTCCTGGAACGGGCCACGGACAAAATCCGGCAACAACTTCAATAGGGGGGAATGGCTTTGCTCATCTTAAGGAACACGGACAAGTGTTACGGATGCCGAACCTGCCAGCTCATCTGCAGTTTCCATCACAAGGGGCACTTCGAGCCGGAGTCCTCAAGCATCAAGGTCAACAGGGACTACAAGACCAGCGTCATCCGCTGGTCCATCGATTCGACCTGCGACGGCTGCAAGGGCGAATCCGAGCCCCTCTGCGTCAAATACTGCTGCTACAACGCCCTCAGCACCCCGAAAGCAACAACTGCCGAAGGAAAGGACCGCAAAACCGAGGAGGAAGGACGATGAAAAAGATCGGATCCGTCAACTGTCTGGCCGGGGCTATCCTTCGCGTCGATCTCTCTTCAGGCAGGATCAGCCGGGAACCGACAGCTCCCTATGCCGAACGGACCTTGGGCGGCCGGGGGATCAACAGCCTGATCATGGTGCAGGAAATCCCCGCCGGAACGCGTTGGAACGATCCCGCCAACCTGCTCTGCTTCGGCGTCGGCTCCCTTGTGGGCACCATGGCTCCCGGCGCCAACCGCGTCGACATTTCATCCGTCAATGTTTTCAGCGGCGGCAAGGGATCGGCCAACGTCGGAGGTTTCTGGGGGCCTGAACTCAAGCATGCCGGCTTCGACAACATCATCCTCTCGGGTAAGTCGGAGAAACCCGTCTACCTCTGGGTTTGCGACGGCAAGGCCGAACTGCGCGACGCCTCCCACCTTTGGGGAAAAACGGTAACCGAGACGGAAAAGATCCTCCGGGAAACCCTCGGCGACAAAGACATCGAGATCGCCCTCATCGGACCTGCCGGTGAGAATCGTGTCCGCGGATCAGCCGTCATGATCGACACGGCCAAGGCTGCCGGAGGATCGGGCGTAGGTTGCGTCATGGGGGACAAGAAGCTTAAGGCCATCGTCGTCCGAGGCCACCTTCCCATCGCCGTCGCCGACCCCGACAACTTCATGCGAATCGTCGACCGGACTCTGAAACAGTGCGCCGAAGAACCCAACGTCCCCGCCATGCGCAAGTCTCTCTCTAATTTCTACTCCGATCCCGAGTTCGAGGGCTGGGACACGATCATGGTCGTCCGTAACGGCCAGGACGAGCATTGGCCCCGAGAGAAGCGCATCGAGCTGATGAACAACGAAACGGGCTGCCCCACTTTCCGGGCGGGCATGAGGGCCTGTTACAACTGTCCTACAGGCTGCATGTCCTTCATGAAGGTTTACAAAGGCCCCTTCGAAGGCCATCTGGGTGAGGGATTCTGGGTCAACACGATCATGGGGCATTCCTGTCGGATGGACATCTCGACACCTGATACGGTCGTCTATTCCTGGCTGCTGAACAACGACCTCGGCCTCGATACGGACTACGTCGCCTCGGGTCTGGCCTGGGTCTTCGAACTTTACGAAAAGGGGCTCATCACCAAGGAGGATACGGGAGGATTGGAGCTTCGCTGGGGCGACGGCATGGCCTTCATCGAAATGATGAAAAAGCTTGCCTACCGGGAGGACATCGGCAACCTTCTGGCCGACGGCATGATCGAGGCGGCTCACAAGATCGGCGGGAACGCCGAGTACTACCTGGCCCACATGAACGGACAGCCCTCGATCGAGCCTTTCCGAGCCTGCAAGGGCTGGGGGCTGGCCGTAGCGACATCACCGGTAGCCGGCCGCCATCTCCGGGGCTCTTCCATCGGGACCCGACGCTTCGGGCCAAGGCCGCGCCCGATGTCGATTCCCGTCGATCCCCTCGCCTTCGAGGACCAGGCGAAGATCTGCCACTGGCAGGGCCGGAGCAAGGAGCTCGAGGACAATCTGGGGCTGTGCAACTACGTCGGCACCTGGTCGGGCGGCAATTTCATGACCATCGCCGATTTCGCCGATTTTATCCGCTACGGCCTGGGCCTGGAGGTCACCGAAGAGGATCTGATGGAACACTACGCCCCTGTAGGACGGAATCTCGAAAAGGCCTTCAACTCCCTCCTGACCGACATGGACCGAAAGGACGATATGCCCCCGGTCCGCTTCCGTCGGGAACCCATCGCCTCCGGGCCTCACAAGGGACACCGGGCGAGCGACGAGGGGTACGGCAAAATGCTCGACGCGTTCTATGGCTACTGGGGATGGGATGTCGAGACCGGCCTTCAGACCCGTTCCTGCCTGGAACGGCTGGGCCTCGACGACGTGGCCCGGAAGCTGGCGAACCGGGAAAGGCTGATAGAAAAGTGAGGTCCTCCCGCTAGTCGAAAGGGCCTCTGGGGGTTTTGCGCAAAACCCCCAGAGGCAGACACTGATGGGCCACCGCTCGGCAGGTGCAACGGCAAGGCTCGGTTCAGCGACTTCGACAGAAGGGGGGACCTCTTAACGAATCAATTTACCACATGCGCCACATGAAAGGAGCTCTCGCTTCGTCCTTCATCGCCGGGAACGGAAAACTGAATCCCGCAGCTCCCACCCGAAAGGGGGAACCACCCATGTGGAATATCTACAGCGTCATCGCCATCGCCTTCCTCGCGTTCTACATGTTCGCCGGGCTCTACGCCGGACGAAAGACAACGACCGTCGAGGATCACTACGTCATGAGCCGCAGTGCTCCGGCCTTCCTCATCACCGGAACGCTGGTCGCCTCCAACCTGAGCAGCGTCACCTTCACCGGTTTTACCGGGACGGCCGCCTCCGTCGGCTCCCTGGGACTGATCAGCCAGTTCGGGGCCTCCGTCACGGGAAGCCTCATCCTCGGCCTCTGGCTGGGCAAATACTTCTACCGCATGAAGCTCATGACCGTTCCCGACTTCTTCAGGAAGCGCTATCCCAGCCGCTCCGTCCAGATCGTCTCCGCCCTGATCGTTCTCGTTTCCATGACGGCCTACATGGTCACCGTCATGCTCGGCACCGTCGTCGTCGCCAACAGCCTCTTCGGCTGGTCCAACCAGGTCTCCCTTCTGGCCATCCTGACGCTGATCACCCTCTTCACCGTCGTCGGCGGGATGAGATCGGTCGTCGTCACCGACACGATCATGTTTTTCGTCTTCTTCGCCGCCGCCATCGTCATCGGCCCCTCCGTCATCGCCAACCTCGGGGGGATCGGAGAGGCCATCGAAAAGGCAAAAGACACCATCCCCTACGCCTTCCGCTGGTACGGGTCGGAGAAGAGCCTCCAGGGCTTCATGCGCATTCTCGAAATGAACGTGCTCTCCTTCCTGCTGGTCCTCGGCGCCCCGCACCTTTTCAGCCGCATCAGCATCGCCAAAAGCGAACGGGAGTTCGGCAAGGCCATGATCTACCTGGCCATCACCCTCCCCTTCCTCATCATCGGCCTCCTCTACTCTTTCGCCTTCTTCCCCCTCCTCAAGTCCGGGGTGAAGCCCGTCGAGTCCTTCCCCTACGTCTGCAGAAATTTGGTCCATCCCGTCCTCGGAGCCATCGGACTCTCCGGCGTCGTCGCCGCCGCGGTGTCGACGGCGACCTCACTCTTCCAGCAGGCAGCCGCCACTCTCAGCTCGGACATCATCAAGCAGCACTTCAAGCCTGACATGACCAACGAGCAGCTGCTTACGGTCTCCCGCATCTCCGTCGTCGTCATCGCCGCCGTTGTCTATTTCGGAGCCAGCAACCCCGCCATCGGCACCGCCACGATCATGTACGCCTTCCTCTTCGCCACGGCCGCCTTCGCCGCCTGGCTTCCCTCGCTCTATCTCGGCGTCCTCTGGAAAAAGGCGACGGCCCAGGGCGCCTTCTGGTCCATGGCCATCTCCCTGCCCCTGATCATCCTCATCTCCATCGGCCGCCAGACGGGATTCTTCCCTGCTTGGCTGCCGGCAAACCTCGTCGCACTCTGCGTTTCGACGCTGATCATGATCGTCGTATCCCTGACCTCGCAAACCACGGAGGAAGAAGACCGGGTTTTCGCCGCCATTCATGCCTCGAAGCCTCTCTAGCCGACGAAGGAGGAGTCTGAAATGAACAAAAACACCGGCCTCTACTGCGCCCTATTCTCCCTGTTCCTCTATGTCCTTCTTGTCGTCTTCGTCATCCTTCGGCTCCCGGTGAAGATGGACACCCTCGCCCTTCTCAGTTGGCCCATCGTTCCCGGGATCATCGGCAGCCTCGTCTTCTATCGGATGGACCGGAGCGGCTCCTGGGAGAAATAGCCTCACTCCAACCTGATCCCTTGCCAAGGAGGCATCGTCCATGTCCCAAAAACCATACAGCCTGGCGGGCAAACGCCATGAAAAGCTGGAAGCGCGACAGAAGGCCACGGGCCGATTAAAATACACCGGCGACATCCGCCTTCCCGATATGCTTCATTGCCGGATCCTCAGAAGCCCTCATGCCAATGCCATCGTCAAATCCGTCGACACGACGGAGGCGATGAAGGTTCCCGGCGTCGTCGACATCATCACCTACGACGACGTGCCGAAAATCCTGAGCATGCATCAGTTCCTCCACGTTCCCGAGGTCATGTACTACGACAGCTACCTCCTGGAGCGTCATGTCCGCCATGTCGGCGACCGTGTCGCCGCCGTGGCGGCCGAAAGCATCGAGGCCGCAGAGGAGGCACTGAGGAAGGTCGTCGTCGACTACGAGGTCCTGCCTGCCGCCGTAACGATGGAACAGGCCCTGGCCGGCGAAGCCCCTCGGATTCACGAGGAGGCCCGCAGGGGAACGGATCTCGTCGAGATTGAAGGCAACGTCTTCGAGAAGGTCGACGTCAGCATCGGTGATGTCGAAAGGGGATTTGCCGAAGCCGATTACGTCATCGAAAGGTCCTACAACACCTCCAAACCCAACCCGGCCCCCATGGAGCGGGCCTGCGTCGTCTGCGCCCCCAGATCCGACGGGCGCCTCGACGTCTGGGCCACCGCTCAGGGGATTCATGCCATGAGGATGAACATCGCCCACTCCCTGGGGGTTCCCGTAAGCCACCTCAACTGCCACCGCATGTTTCTCGGCGGCTCTTTCGGAGCCCATATCCACACGGGGTTCATCGAGAACATCTGCGCCTTCCTGGCCTTTAGAACGGGGCGGCCCGTTCGAGGGGAGAAGACTCGGGAGGAGATGTTTCTTGCCTACGGCCGCCATCCCATGAAAGTCACCGTCAAGGCCGGCTTCAAAAAGGATGGGACGATGACGGCACTCCACTCGGACACGACGGACGACACCGGCTCCTACGCCTTCAGCGGCAGCTCCAAGATGATGCTGACCTCCGGTTTTACCCTTTCGATGTACAAGTGCCCCAATCTGAGGATGACGGGGCGATCGATCTACACCAACACGCCTCCGCTGTCAGCCATGAGAGGTGCCGGCAACCCCCAGGCCTCCTGGGCTGTCGAATCCCTGATGGACGAGGCCGCCGAGGCGCTCGGCATCGACCCCATCGCCCTCCGCCTCAGGAACAACCTCGGAGTGGGAGACACCTTCTACGGTCAGGGCCCCAAGGTCATCAGCACCATCCGAAGCTGCGGAACGCCGGAGCTCCTGGAGAAGGGGAGCCGTCTCATCGGTTGGGAAAAAAGAGGCAACGGCTACGCCCCCTACCCGGATCGCCCCTGGATCCGACGGGGCATCGGCATGGCCCGGGGATTCCATACCTCCGGCTGCGGTTCGGAAAAGCCCAACCGCTTCATCATGGACTTCAGCGGCGCCTTCATCAAGATGAACGAAGACGGAACGGCCCAGCTCATGAACGCCGCCGCCGACTGCGGAGGCGGCAACATCAGCACTTACGCCACTCTCATCGCCGAAACGATCGGGCTCCGCTACAGCGACGTCATCGTCAACGGCGGCGACACGGACACGACCCCCTTCGACGGCGTCACCCACGCCAGCCGCGGTCTCTACGGAGCGGGACAACCCGTCGTGGCCTGCGCCGAAGATATCCGCCAGCAACTTCTCGAATGGGCCTCCAGGGCCTTCCGTTGCGGTCCCGAAGACCTCGAAATTCACCAGGGGAGAGTCTACCGGCACTTCAAACCGGAGGACTCCATGACCGTCTCTGAAGTGGTCCTCCTGGGGCAGGCCCGGGGCTGGGGCAACATCATGGCTCATTCGACGGTCCGCCCCACTGCCTGCCCGCCCCACTTCGTCGTCATCTTTCTCGAAGTCGAAGTCGACACCCGCACGGGCCGCGTCGACGTCACCCGCGCCATCAGCGGCGTCGACACGGGAACGATCATCAACCGCAACAACGTCGAAGGGCAGGCAGCCGGAGGGCTTCACATGGGACTCGGCTTCGGCCTCATGGAGGACACCCTCTTCGACGCCGCCACTGGAAGGCCCCTCAACGCCAACTTCGCCGACTACAAAATGCTGACGACCCTCGACATGCCCCCCGTGGAGATCGTCTTCGCCGACACCTTCGAGCCCACAGGGCCTCTGGGCTCGAAGGCCATCGGTGAAGGAGTGACCAACCCCGTCGCTCCCGCCGTGGCCAACGCCATCTACAACGCCTGCGGCGTCAGGATACGTGATCTACCCTGCACGCCCGAGAGGGTCTTCCGGGAAATCAAAAAGGCCCGAATCTGACAGAACCGACCGGGGCCGGACCCTTCGCGGCCGGCCCCACACACCACTTGCAGGGAGGAATTGCAATGAAGCCCTTCGACTATTACGAACCGACCTCCATCGGGGAAGCCTGCTCCCTTCTCGGGGAGCTGGGACCTGCGGCAAGCCTCCTTGCCGGAGGCACCGATCTCGTCGTTCGCATGAAACGCGGCGTAAGCGAACCTGTCGGAGTGATCAACCTCAAGACGATCCCCGGCTCCAACGAGATCGCTCTGGAGGGAGGGAACGTCCGGATCGGCGCCTTGACCCGCCTTGCCGATCTGGCGGTCTCACCTCTCATCAGAGCGAAACTTCCCGCCCTGGCCCTGGGAGCCGACAGCGTCGGAACCCCTCAGATCCGCAATCTCGCCACGCTGGGGGGAAACCTCTGCAACGCCTCTCCCTGCGCCGATACGGCACCGGCCCTTCTCGTTTCGGAGGCCTCTCTCCAAATCAGCGGGCGGCAGGGAACGAGACAGGAATCGATCGCCTCTTTCTTTCTAGCCCCGGGGAAGACGACCCTCTCCGCAGGAGAGATCGTGACGGCCATCATCGTTCCCGTCCCCTCTCTCCTGACCGTTCAGACCTTCATCAAGCTCGGCCCGCGCAAGTCCGGTGACATCTCCGTCGTCAACACGGCCGTCTCCCTCTCCTTCGACGGAGGGCGCTGCGCCCGGGCCCGCATCGCCCTGGGGTCAGTGGCTCCAACCCCCCTCAGGGCCCGCGAAACCGAAGCCTGGATCGAGGGGCAAGAGGCCTCATCCATCGATGCCGCCGAGGCGGGACGACGGGCCGCCGAAGAGGTTCGCCCCATTTCCGACCTGAGGGGATCGCAGGAATATCGCAAGGAGATGGTCTCGGTCCTGACGGAGCGGGCTCTCTCCAGCCTTTTGCAGAAACTTTAGGAGGGCCGCCGCAATGGAAAAGACGATCCGCTTTCATCTTAACGAAAAACCGCTGGAGGTGAGCTGCCCCGTCCACTGGACGCTGCTGGAGCTGATCCGCGACAGGCTCGGCCTGACGGGGACCAAAGGCGGCTGCCGGGAGGGAGAGTGCGGTACCTGCACCGTCATCGTCGACGGCAGGAACGTCAACTCCTGCATGATGCTCGCCGTCGACGTCGCCGGACGGTCCGTCACGACCGTCGAAGGCCTCGAAAGAAACGGCGAACTCCACCCTCTTCAGAAAGCCTTTATCGCCAAAGGGGCCATTCAGTGCGGGTTCTGCACTCCGGGGATGCTGATGTCAGCCAAGGCTCTTCTCGACGCCAACCCCAGGCCAAGCCGCTCCGAAATCCGCAAGGCTCTCTCGGGCAACCTCTGCCGCTGCACCGGGTACGAGAAGATCTTCGAGGCCATCGAGAGCGTCGGCGCCGGCGAGATCTTCGATGTCGACGACGGCGTCTGGCAGGCCATCGAGCAGGTCCAGAAGCCACGGGACTGACTCCGGGTCCCCTACGCCCTCCTGTTGACGAAAAGGAAGCCAGGGGTTACGTTCCGGAAAAAGAACCGGGCGCAGCCCAAGGAGGATTCGATGACTCCCTTCAAGGCACAGGAGCTTTTAGGCAGAGTGATGGACATCATGGAGACCCTCATGGCCGAAGAGGGCGATCTGGGAATCCGGGAGCTGGCCGAACGATGCCGGACCTCGAAAAGCACGATCCACCGGATACTCCTCTCCCTCAAGGAAAAGGGATGGGTCTACCAGGACGAGGAGACTCAGAACTACCGGATCGGCGTCAGATTCCTGCTCTTCGCCGACGAATGGCGCTCCCGCCTCGAACTCGTCCGCCTGAGCGGTCCCATCATGGAGGATCTAGTTGACGAGACAGGGCAAACGGCCATCCTCTCTCTCCTTGAAGAAAATCACGCCGTCTGCCTCCACAAGGTGGAGTCCAAAAACGCCATCAAACTGGTCTCCCGCATCGGCGGCCATACTCCTCTCCATGCGACGGCGACGGGCAAAACGCTTCTGGCTTTCGCCCCTGAGAGACTCCAGGCCCGCCTGCTGCTTCAACCTCTTCGGGCCTACACCCCCATGACGATCACCTCTCCGACCGAGCTCTCGGCCGAACTGGAGCGGATCCGGGCCCGGGGGTACGCGACAAGCATCGAAGAAGTCGACGCCGGGGCGGCCTCCGTCGGCGCCCCCGTCAGGGGGCCGAAGGGGGAGCTCGTTGCCGGGCTCAGCATCGCCGGACCACGTTTTGATTTTGAAGACCAATGGGATCAACGGATCTCTTCCGTTCTCAGGGCTGCCGAAAGCCTTTCGCGCCTGATAGGGGAGAGGAAAGGAGATTGAACGATCGTGTCCGATCTTTTAATACACCACGTCCACATCGCCGCCGAGAGCGGAATCTTTTTCGGGTGGGCTCTCCTGCGCCAGGGACGTATCGCCGCCCTGGGCACCCATGAAAGCCTTCCGACCGAGGAGGATGTCGAACAAATCGACGGCGGCGGCAACCACCTTCTCCCTGGAGGCATTGATCCTCACGTCCACATCCGCTATCCCGGAGGGGCCCACAGGGAGACCTTTCTGACGGGGACGCAGGCCGCAGCGGCCGGAGGGGCGACGACCATCATCGAACACCCCATCTCGACGCCTCCGCAGTACTCGAAGGCCATCCTGGACCGGAGGATCGAGGCCCTTCGTGATCAGGCGCTCGTCGATGTCGCCTTTCTCGGCGCCGCCGGCGGCGACCATCTCGAGGAAATCGCTCCCCTGGGCAAATCGGGCATCGTCGGCTACAAGACCTTTCTCCATCAGGCCCCCGAAGGGAGAGAGAAGGAGTTCGAAGGACTGACGAGCAAGGACAACCATCAACTCTTCCAGGTCCTCGACCGCATCGCCGGAACGGGACTCCTCGCCGCGGCACACGGCGAGGACAACGACCTCGTCTCCGGCTCCATCGCCTCCCTCCGCCGGGAGGGACGGACCTTTCCCCGGGCCCACTGTCTCTCCCGCCCCCCCCTCGTCGAGACACTGGCCGTCGAACGGCTCATCCGCCTCGCCCGTGAAGCCGGAGCTCGCCTCTACCTCGTCCACATTTCGACGGCCGAGGCCGTCGAAATGGCCTTGAAGGCACGAGCGGAGGGTCAGGAGATCTACATCGAGACCTGCCCCCACTACCTCTACCTCAGCGAGAAGGCCCTCGACGAGCACGGAGCCTATGCCAAGTGCAACCCCGCCCTGCGCTCCGAAGAGGAGGTGGCCCGTCTCTGGAAATACGTCCAGGACGGCTCCATCGACACCGTCGGAAGTGATCACGCCCCCTACACCGTCGCAGAGAAGGAGCAATCCCCCGATGACATCTTCGTCGCCCCCGCCGGCTTCCCCGGCCTCGAGACCCGACTCCCTCTCATGCTCACAGCCGTCCACGACGGGCGAATCACCCTCCGGCGGGCTGTGGATCTCCTCGGCGGGAATGCCGGCCGCATCTTCGGCCTCGGCGGAAAGGGGACGATCCGTCCCGGAGCCGATGCGGACCTGATCCTCGTCAATCTCCGCGAATCCTTCGTCGTCCGGCCCGAGGAGATGTTCACCCAGGCCAGAGACATCGCCCTCCCCTTCAGGGGCAAGCGCCTTTACGGCAGGATTAAGAAGACTTTCCTCCGAGGCCATCTCCTCTTCGATGAGGGCCGCATCGTCGCCGACGGAGGCTGGGGCCGCTGGATCACCGGGAGGCCGTCATGATCGCCATCAAGGGAGAGCGTTTTCTGGAGGAGCTGAAGGAGCAGGGCCGCATCGGCTACCGAGAGGGAGAGGGGCTCTTTCGGGATGCCTACTCCGCAAACTACGAAAGGGCACGGGCCTTCCTGAAGGCCCGTATGGAGGCCGCCGGGCTCCATACCCGCATCGACAGGGTGGGGAACCTCTTCGGCCGCCTTGAGGGAACCGACAGCCGGGCTCCGGCGATCTTGGCGGGCTCTCACCTCGACTCGGTCCGGGGCGGCGGCATCCTCGACGGTCCCCTAGGCATCTTCGCCGCCCTTGAAGCGCTCCGGGCCCTTCAGGAGGGGGAGATCCGCTGCCATCACCCACTGGAAGTGGTGGCCTTCACCGCCGAGGAGGGAGGCCCCCTGGGGGGAACCTTCGGGAGCCGGGTCTTCACGGGACAGATGGAGACGCCGCCCTCGGCGAAGGCCCTTGGCGCCGCAGGGCTGACCGTCGAAGACATCACCGCCTCCAAGGCCGACCTGAGCCGCTACGGAGCCTACCTTGAGCTGCACATCGAGCAGGGGCCGGTCCTCTGGAAAAAAGGTATCGCCATCGGCCTCCCCACGGCGATCGTCGGCATCACCCGCTACCGCGTCACCGTCCAAGGCGCGGCCAATCACGCCGGGACGACGCCGATGAGGGAGCGGAAAGACGCCCTCTACGAAACGATGGCGACGCTCTGCCGCTGGATCGACTACGTCCGGGAAAAGGAGGACCTTGTCTGCAATGTCGGCAACGTCGAAATCCTTCCCAACGAGATCGGCGTCATCCCCGGCGAGGTCCGTTTCGCCGTCGAGATCCGGTCGACCGACGAGGGCCGCATCGCCGATGCAGCCGACAGGCTGAAGAATCTCCTTGAAACGCCCGGTTCCTGCCGGGCCGAATGGGGGCTCTGGGTCCGGAAACCTCCCGTGGCACTGGATGAGGAGCTCATCACCGCCCTTGAAGGAAGCTGTCGGGGACTCGATTATACCTTCATCCGCATGCCCAGCGGAGCCTCTCACGACGCCAGCCCTCTGGCCCGGGTCCTGCCGACGGCGATGATCTTCGTCCCCAGCGTCGGAGGAATCAGCCACAGCAGAGAGGAGTTCTCCCCGAAGGAGGACCTCCTGCGGGGAGCGACACTCCTGGCAAGGGCCCTCGTCGACATCGACGCCCTGCTTGATTAGATCTCTTCAGGAGATCCGAGGAAGGCGATCCTCTCCGTCAGAGCTCGCATGCGCTCCTCCACGTCGGAGATCTGCTCCTTCGTGATGGCGTCCCAATGCATCCCCGCCGTCACCGTCACCGATCCGCCCAGCCTTCGACTCAGGCGGAGGGCCGCCTCACGAACGAGCAGATCTTCCCGATGTTCACCGAAGCGAAGGAGAGACGCCGTCGGGATCTCGCCGGGAGAAACGACGGCCACAGCCCCGACGTGAGAGCGACCGCCCCAGAAGAGGACAACCCAGTCGTCTCCGAGACGCAGAACCTTGGCCGACAGGTCGAAGGGCCCTGAACCCGTCGAAAAATCCCAGACGAGACAGCCCGTTTCTTTCCGGTCTTCTTTCGTCATCATCGCCATCTCCCTTCCTGCAGGTGCTGAATCCTTTTGCCGAGAAACGACAAGTCGAGGAGGAATGTCTCATGGATCAGAGTCTCAGACCCTCTCTTGAACGGCTCCGGGCGGCCGGAGAGCTGCGTACCGTCACCCGGGCCGTCGATCTCCGACACGAGCTGGCCTCGGTCATGCAGGTGCTTCGAGGCGGCCCGGGGCTCGTCTTCGAACGCATCGTCGGCCACACGGTCCCCGTCGTCGGCAATCTCTTCAACAGCCGCAGAAAGCTGGCTCTTTGCCTGGGCGTGGAGAAGGAACGCCTTCAGCGCCACTGCATCGACGCTATCGACCGAGGCATCGCCCCCGAAGTCGTCTCCGAAGGCCCCGTCCAGGAGGTCCTCGTCACGGGGGACCCGGAAATCGCCAAAGTACTTCCCGTCCCCCACTGGTTCGAAAAGGAACGAGGCCCCTACATCACGGCCGGCGTCATCATCGCGAGGGATCCCGAAACGGGCAAACGCAACGTCTCCATCGCCCGCCTGAGACTGGAAGGAGGCAACTCCCTCCTGGCCGGCATCTCCCCCTCCCATCACCTGAGCCGCCTGATGGAAAAGGCCACGGCCCGGGGAGAGAACCTCCCCATAGCCGTCGCCATCGGCAACCATCCCGCCCTGCTCCTGGCCTCTCAGATGTACGTCGCCCTTGGTCATGACGAGATGGAGATCGCAGGCGCCCTCCTGGGCGAACCGCTCCGGCTCCTGCCCTGCAGAACCATCCCCCTGGAGGCGCCGGCCGAAGCGGAATTCATCGTCGAAGGAGAGCTCTCCCCTTCCCTTGAGAAGGACGAAGGGCCCGTCTCCGAATTCCACGGCTTCTACGAGGAGTACGGCCCCGGCCAGAAAATCGCCGTCAAAGCGATAACGGGGAGGCGGGATGCTCTCTACCAGGCCATCCTGCCCGGCTTCGCACCCGAACACCTTCTGCTGGGGGGCGAAGCCATCGGGGCAACAACCTGTCGCGCCCTTTTACCCGTCATCCCCTCCGTCCGAAGCGTTCTCGTCACCGAGGGCGGCATGGGACGCCTCCACGCCGTCATCACCCTGGAGCGGCCCCGTCCCGGCGAAGCCAAACGCGCCCTCCTCCTCGCCATGGGACACACGAACCTCCTCAAAAGGGCCATCGCCGTCGACAGCGACGTCGACGCCGAAGATCCGATTCAGGTCGAGTGGGCCCTGGCATCAAGGATGAAAGGGGATCGGGACATCTTCATTCTCCCCGGCCTGCGCTGCGACCGCTGCGATCCCCTGGAGGAACGGGGACTGATCACGAAAGTCGCCGTAGACGCCACGGCCAAAAGCGGCGACGGCGGAAGGGTGGATCCCTTTCTTCGGGCCCTGCCCCCCCGAGCGATCCTGGAGCGCGTCGCCAGAGAGATCGACGACTACTGAGGCCGTTAGCCTTCGACCATCGGCGGCTCTTCCTCTCCTTCCCAACGATAGGCCAGGTCGTTCTCGATGCCCAAGCGATCGAGGAGACGTCCGATGAAGTGATCGACCATCTCGTCGATCGATCGGGGATGACCGTAGAAGGCGGCCATGGGAGGCATGACGGCCGCGCCGAGACGCGCCGCGCGGAGCAGATTCTCCAGGTGAACCACGCCGAGAGGCGTCTCCCGCGGGCAGAGAATCAGCCGTTTCCCCTCCTTGAGAGCCACGTCGGCGGCCCGGAGGACGAGATTGTCGGCATACCCGCCGGCGACACCAGCCAGGGTTTTCATCGAACAGGGGAGAATCACCATGCCGTCATGGCGGAAGGAGCCGCTCGCAGGACGGGCCAGCAGATTCTCCCCCCTGTAGACGACAACGCCCATCGCCTCAATGTCACGAAAGGTCTTTTTCGTCTCGTGCAGCAAGACCCGCTCCCCCCACGAGGAAAGAACGGCATGGACCTCAATGTCACGCTCTATCAGCACACGAAGGAGATGAACAAAGTAAACTTGCCCCGTGGCTCCGGTCGAAGCGATAATCAGCCTCATAAAATCACCTCATCTCTCAAGATGGGTTAATTGTATCATAAAAACACTAACTTGACAATTATAAATTTTATTTTATTGCATATAGTTGTATTTTCCCATTTAGCGCTTGAGATGTTTAGTTTAGCATGCCTTTTTCTCCTGCAACGCTCTTTCGAACACCGAGAGCCGGATCGAAACGACGTTGAATTTTCCCCCGTACCTGCCAGGCTCATCCCCTGTCCCCCTGAGCGCGATCGGCCCTGTTTTTCTCGCTTGACCGAGGGGGAGAGACGTTGTATTTTAATCATAAATTGCAACAGAATTGCGCCTCGTCGCTCCAACTTCAGTTCGGAAAGGAAGGTTGTCATGCTCAGACGTTCAAGAAGCGGCCTTTTGCGTTCCGCCCCCGTGCTTCTCCTGTGCGCGCTCCTCTGCCTCGCCTCTTCCGCCTCGGCCGAGGTCGTCGCCGTCGCGGCAGGCATCGCTCCGGCCGTTAAAGAGGCCATGGAGGCCCACGTCAAGGGAGGCGGCGAGCCTCTGGAAGTGGTGACCGGCTCCTGTGGCGTTCTGGCCAAACAGATCGCCGGAGGGGCTCCCTACCAGATGATCCTCCTTTCGGAGCCCAAGTGGCCCCAATGGCTTGAAGAGAAGGGGCTCTTGAAGGAGTCGGCGGCCTTCGCCATCGGGAAGCTGGCCTTCTGGTGGGGCAAGGCCGATGCGATGATCGATCTGAACAGCATCCCTTCGCCGCTCGCCGTCCCCGATCCGAAGACGACGGCCTACGGCGTCCTCGGCAAGCATTACCTGGAGAAGCGGGGACTCTGGGAGGAAATGAACAGGAAAGGAGCCATCCTTATCGTCGCCAACGCCCCGGCGGCCGTAGTGGCCGTCAAAAGCGGCTCGGCGAAGGCGGCTTGTGTCCCCGTCGGAACGGAGATCAAGGCCGGAGGGACCTCGGCGGTCGTCCCGGAGGAGACGACGCCCATGATCGGCGGCCTTCTCGCCTCGGCAGGTCCCGCAAGCCGCACCTTCTGGAATTTCTGCCTCTCTTCAGAAGCCGCTCCCATCTGGCGGAAGTGGGGCTACGACGTACGGTGATCCACCCGTGAGGACGGCCCTTCTCACCAGCCTCAAGGTCCTGGCTGTCGACATCCCCCTGCTGCTGATTCTGGGAACCTCTCTGGGCTGGCTGCTGGCAAAGCGGAACTTTCGGGGACGGGAGCTGCTCCACCTTTTGCTTCTCCTGCCGGTGGTGCTTCCGCCCTCGGTTTTGGGCCTTTATCTTTTGATGTTCTTCGGTCGGGTGAGCTTTTTCCACGATCTGGGGCTGCTCTTTTCCTTTCCCGCGGCGGCGATGGCTCCCCTGCTGCCGGCGCTGCCCATCATGATTCAGGCGGCCCGGTCGGGTTTCGCCTCCGTCGACGAGCGGCTGGAAGACGCCGCCCGGACCTTGGGCGACGGCGAAGCCGCCGTGTTCCGGCGCGTCACCTTCCCTCTGGCGCGGCGCTTCCTTCTGGCGGGACTGGCTCTCTCGTCGGCCCGGGTTCTGGGCGATTTCGGCGTCACCCTCATGGTGGCCGGCAACATCCCGGGGAGGACCCAGACGCTTCCCCTGTATATTTACAGCTGCATCGAAGCCCTGGATTTCGCCCTCGCCCACGCGGCGGCCGTGGTCCTGACAGTTGTAGGTATCGGCTGCCTTCTTCTGGTGCGCCGCATGGAAGGCTCCGGTCGTGGCCGCCTGGCTTGATGCCCGCTTCGCCCATCGTCTCGACTCCTTCAGGCTGGACGTCTCTCTCGAGATGGGGCCGGAAATCGGCATCCTCTTCGGCCCCAGCGGTGCCGGGAAGAGTCAGACCTTGCGCGTTCTGGCCGGTCTGACTCGACCCGATAAGGGCTCCATACGCCTCAACGGGCGGGATCTGGCGGACCTTCCGCCGGGAATGCGCAAAATCGGCCTCGTCTTCCAGGAGCTGGCTCTTTTCCCCCATCTTTCCGTCGTCGAGAACGTGGCTTATGGTCTCAAAGGCCCCGATCGCCTGAAAAAGGCCCGGCACTGGCTTTCCCAGGTGCGCCTCGACGGCTTCGAGAAGCGCCTCCCCCACCAGCTCTCGGGGGGACAGCGGCAGCGGGTGGCCCTGGCCCGGGCCCTGGCGCCCGAACCGGATCTGCTCCTTCTCGACGAGCCCTTCAGCGCCCTCGACGGCCCGCTGCGAAGCAGCCTGAGAAGGGAACTCAAGAGGCTTCACCGTGAGACGGGAACGCCGCTGCTTTATGTCACCCACCAGATCGAAGACGTCTGCGCCCTGGGCGACCACATCTTCTTCATGAACGACGGTGCCGTGACGGCTTCGCTCCCTGTGGGCAGCCTGTGGGAAAATCACGCCGTCGAAGCGGCCTGGCGGTCTCTCGGATGGGGAACCTTCCTCTCCGGCGAGGTGACGGAGTTCACCGGCGGGATTATCTTCGCCTGGGAGAAGGGCAGGCTTCTGCTGCCCCCCTCGACGCGATTCCGAGGCAAGACGCGGGCCTTCGTCGCCCCCCACCACGTCAAGCTTCTCTATCCCGACCTTCCCGTCGATCCGCAGCTCGCCGAGAACGTCATGACGGGAACGATCGTCGAGGCCTTGGAGATGGGCTCCATGACGCGGGTCTACCTTTCCGCCTGCGGGCTCCAGTGGCAGGCCGAGTTTTCCAGGGAGGCCTACGCCTTCCTTAACCTGAGGGAGGGAGAGACGGCGCGATTCGCCGTGAGGCCGCGTTGCGTCTCTCTGCTGGAACCTCGCCCTTTCGAGGAGGTCACGAATGCCGATGAAGATCACTGTCCTGCCTCTTGAAGAGGCCCTGGGCCTTCCCCTGGCCCACGACCTGACCCAGATCGTCGCGGAAACCGGCTACAAGGGAGCCCGCTTCCGCCGCGGCCACATCGTCACCGAAAGCGACCTGGAAACGCTGCGATCCATGGGCCGGGAGCACCTGACCTTCATGGACCTGGAGGCGACGGAGGTTCACGAGGACGAGGCGGCTCTGCGCCTTCTCCCCGTCGTGACCGGAAAAGGCGTCGAGGCTCGAGGCCCGAAGGAGGGCAAGTGCGTTCTCCTTGCCGCCCGAGACGGCCTTCTGGATTTCGACGTCTCCGCTGTGGAGACCCTCAACGGCGAGGGGCAGTGGGTCTTCTCCACCCTCCCCCGTCACAGCCCCGTGCACAAGGGGGAGCAGGTCGCGGCCTTTCGGATCCTCCCTCTCTGCGTTCGTGACGAGGAAGTCCGCCGGGCCGAAAGAACGGCGAAACCCGTCGACGTCCTGCCTTTCCGCCCCCTCTCCATCGGCCTCGTCACGACAGGCAGAGAGATTGCCGAGGGACGAATCCGGGACGCCTTCAGGCCCAAATTGGAGCGCAAGGTGGCCGCCTTCGGAGGCTCCGTCAAGGGGCAGCGAATCGTCACCGACGACCGGAGGGCCATCGAAGAGGCCATTCGAGCCTTCCTCAATGAAGGGGCCGATCTCGTCGTCTGCACCGGCGGCATGAGCGTCGACGCCGACGACCTGACCCCCGCCGCCATCGAATCCGTCTCCGACAAGGTCCTCTTCCGCGGCGTCCCGGCCCTGCCGGGATCGATGCTGATGCTGGCGACGAAGGGGGAGGCAGCCGTCGTCGGCGCCCCTGCCTGCGTCATCCACGACGAAAGGACGACGCTCGACCCGCTCCTGCAGCTCCTTTTCGCCGGGATCCGCCCAACGCAACGGGAGGTCCGTCTCTGGGGCGTCGGCGGGCTCTGCCGGCACTGTCTCGTCTGCTGCTACCCTGACTGCGCCTTCGCCGCCCGGCCATGACGGAGCGAGAGTTCCTCGAAGAGGTGGGACTGCGGCCCACCGAGATCCGCCTCGACGTTCTAAAGCTCCTCTTCGACGAAGGGCGCCCCCTCTCTCACGGGGAGGTCCAGGAGCGTCTCAAAGAAGGAACGGACCGGGTCACCCTCTACCGGACCCTTTCCTCCCTGGAACGGGTCGGCCTCGTTCACCGCGTCCTGGGGATCGACGGGTCCTGGCGCTTCTGCGCCCATCGTCCCGATCACCCGGGCTGTCCCGGCAACCATCCTCACTTCCTCTGCCTCGACTGCGGCCTCATGGTCTGCCTTCCCGATCAGCCGCTTCCGCGCGTCGACGTCCCACCGGGGTATTTCGTCGCAGGCAAGCAGCTTGTCGTCTACGGGCGCTGCCCAGCCTGCGAAGCAAAGGCTTCAAAAGAAACGAACTCCTCCGGGGGAAAGGACCCGGAGGAGGAAGATGACGACTGACGCAAAACCCCGGAACCGAAGCGCTCAGATCGGAGCTTTGCCGTGGCTCCGCAGCCCCTCGATATCGGCGCCCCTGTCGACGGCGACGATCTCGGCGACGATGGAAAGGGCGATCTCCTCAGGCGTCTCGGCGTTGAGGGGAAGGCCTATGGGGGAGAAGATCCCGTCGAGAAAACCCGCCGAAAGCCCCTCCTTGAGAAGCGACTCCTTGAGAGCCTTCCACTTCTTCCGGGAACCGATCATGCCGATATAGGCCGCCTTTTTCCCCTCCAGGAGGCGGGCGACGTCGCCATCGAGGACATGGCCCCGAGTGACGATGACGACGAAGGTGGTATCGTCGAAGACGATACGGCCGTCGAAGGCCGACTCCAGGGGACAGCAGTGGACGACGGCTCCCGGGAAGCGTTCGGTGTTGGCGAACTCATCCCGCTCGTCCCAGACGACGACATGGTACCCGGCGGCGACGGAGACGAGAGCCAAGGCCCTCCCCACATGGCCGCCGCCGAAAATGACGACCTTTTTCTGCCGACCGATATATTCCAGGAAGACACCGGCCGTACCGCCGCAGAGCGCCTCTTCGCCGCTGATGGGCTCTCCGGCGAGGGATTCCCTGAAATAGCAGGTCGCCTCGTGGGAGCGGATCATCTCGAGAGCCCTCGAGATGACGCGGTGCTCCAGAATGCCGCCGCCGATGGTCCCCACGATGGAGCCGTCGGGGCGGACCCACATGCGGGCTCCTTGAGAGCGCGGAGTCGATCCTGCCTCCTCGACAAGCGTGCAGAGCACCCCTTGATCACCGTTCTGAAGGGCCTCGTGAATCGCCTCGAAAACGTTATGATATTCCTTGTACACGCTCTTGACCTCCCCACTTCATCAAGTAACATGATCTTGACATCATTTCTTCCAAAAATCAACAATGTTTTCTTGCTATAAAATTTAAGGAGAATCATTTTATGGCTGAACAAAAAGAATCTTTAGATCGGGAAAAACCTCCTGTGTGCGCCTTTCACTCTTTTTATCGCCCCAAAGCGCTCGTCCTTGCGGCAGGATTTTCTTCCCGCATGGGGCGCTGCAAGGCCTTACTGGATCTGAAGGGCCTTTCGGCTCTGGAGCGTACCGTAAAAAGCCTGCGGGAAGGCGGCATTGAGGAGATCGTCGTCGTCACCGGCCACTACCGGAACGAGGTGGAGCAGGAGGCCTTCCGGCTTCGGTGCCGCGCCGTCTTCAACGAAAGTTACGAGAGGGGCATGTTTTCTTCCATCAGGAGAGGCATCAAGGCCCTGGATAACGCCTCGGCCTTTCTCCTCCTGCCCGTCGATGTCCCCCTCGTCTCCCCGGCCACGATACGAACCCTTCTGGAGACCCACGAAAAAGGAGTCGACCTGGCCTACCCGACCTTCCTGGGAAGGCGGGGACACCCTCCTCTGGTGGGACGACGTTTCTTCAAGGCCATCCTCGACGGCGACGGCTCTCGGGGGGGGCTCCGCGTCCTCCTCGCGGAGAGAGAAAAAGAGGCTCTCGACGTGGCCGTCGCCGACGAGGCCATCCTTCTCGACATGGATTCCCCCGAGGATTACAAAAGGCTTTTGGAGCGGATCCGCCCGGGAGCGATCCCGTCGGAGGCCGAGTGCCACGCCCTCTGGGATCTGGCTTCCACCCCTGAAGGCGCACGGCGCCACGGAGAAACCGTCGCTGCCGTGGCCGACCGTCTGGCCTCGGCGTTGGGAGGAACGTCCGGACTCGACCGGGAACGGCTTCACCGAGCCTCGCTCCTCCACGACCTGGCCCGGGGCGGCTTCCGTCACGCCGAGGAAGGGGCCCGGTTTTTGATCCGGTGGGGTTTCGACGCCCTGGCCCCTCTCGTGGAATCCCACATGAAGGGCCCGGAAGGAGACGATCTCGACGAGGCCGCCCTTCTCTTCGCCGCCGACAAAATCGTCGAGTCCTCGTCTTTAGTGACTCTCGAGGCGAGGCGGGAGACGGCGGCCCGCCGCTTCGCCGACAACCCCGAAGCCCTTGAAGGCGCCCTCCTTCGCCTCGATAAAGCCGAGGCCATCCTGCTCGCCGTCGAAAGACAAAGCGGTCGGGAACTGGCGACGATCCTCGAGGGCCTGCCGTGAAGACCCGCCTCTTTCTCGTCCGCCACGGCGAACCGGATCTGCCCGGAGCCTCATCGCTCTTTCTCGGCCAGAGCGACATCCCCCTCTCTTCGAAAGGAGAGGCTCAAATCGAAACCCTGAAGAAGCACCTGGAAGAGGTGCCCTTCCGCTTCGCCTGCTGCAGCGACCTGCGACGGACCCGGGAGACGGCCCGCATTCTCCTCGATCATCACCCCTGTCCCCTCTCCGCCACCCCCGCCCTCCGCGAGGTCGCCCTCGGGGCCTGGGAACTTTGCCCTCGGGAGGAGATCGCCCTCCGCCACCCCGAAGCCTACGCCGCCCGAGGCAGAGATCTCATGGGCTTCCGGCCTCCCGGCGGCGAAAGCCTGGGGGATGTCGAGGCACGGACCCTGCCCTACCTCGAATCTGTCATGGAAACGACCGGCGGCGACGTCCTTGTCGTCACCCACGCCGGCGTCCTGCGGCTCCTCCTGAGGAGGCTTCTCGACCTGACCTACGATCGCCTTTTTTCCTTCCGTTTCGACTACGGCTCTCTGTCGGTACTGCAAATGAGGGCGAACGGTCCGGAAATTCTCCGCCTGAACTGGACACCTCTTTTCTCTCTGAACGATCTGTCTCCTTCATGAATACACAAAAGCCCTTGAGAAATTCATCGCTTTTGGTAACATTGGGTTTAGAGAGAGATCGAGGCCGAACCCGTGCCATCATCCACAACCTGCAGGAGGGAAAAATCATGGCGAAACGTCTCATCGAGTGTGTCCCCAATTTCAGCGAGGGAAGAAGAAAAGAGGTCATCGAGGCCATCGCATCGCCTTTCAAGAAGACGAAGGGATGCTACCTCTTCGACTATCGGGCCGACGAAGACCACAACCGCCTCGTCATCAGCCTTGTCGGCGAACCCGAGGCGATCTGCGACGCCCTCATCGAGGCGGCCAAGACCGCCCGCGACGCCATCGACATGAACAGCCACCAGGGCGCCCACCCCCGCGTCGGCGCCGTCGACGTCATCCCCTTCACTCCCATCAGCAACATCACCATGGAGGAGTGCGTCACCCTGGCCCACGATTTCGGCAAGCACTACCATGCCGAGACGTCCATCCCCGTCTACTTCTACGAAGAGGCCGCCCTGCGGCCGGAG
Organism: Synergistales bacterium; assembly: GCA_018433595.1. Lineage (GTDB taxonomy): Bacteria > Synergistota > Synergistia > Synergistales > Aminithiophilaceae > Aminithiophilus. The sequence continues at coordinate 110,264 of JAHDQY010000003.1, read as the reverse complement.
CGTCAGAAGCTGGAAGTGGTCCGCAAGGGACAGTACGAGGTGCTGAAAGACGAGGCCAGGACCAACCCCGACCGCCATCCCGACGTGGGCGGACCGGGCCTTCACGCCACGGCCGGCGGCACCGTCATCGGAGCCCGCAAGTTCCTCGTGGCCTTCAACGTCAATCTGGGCACGACGGACGTCAAGGTGGCCAAGGAGATCGCCAACGCCGTCCGGGCCTCCAAGGGCGGCTTCTGCCACGTCAAGGGCATCGGACTGGCCCTCGAAGATCGGGGTCTCGTCCAGGTATCGATGAACATCGTCGACTACGAGAAGAACGCCATCTACCGCGTCCTGGAGACGATCCGCATGGAGGCCGCCCGCTGGGGAGTTCCCGTCGTGGAGACGGAAATCTACGGAATGGTCCCCGCCGCCGCCGTCCTGGACAGCGCCGCCTACTACATGCAGGTCGCCGGTTTCGATCCCAAACAGGTCATCGAGCTCAAGCTCCTGGAGATGATGGGAGAGGATCGCTGATGACGGTCAAGCTCTTCCGCAACGCCCGCATCTACACCCCCGTCGACGGCGGCAGGCCTGCCGCCGGCCCCGACCAGGGGAAGATCCGGCATTTCGAGCGCGGCGCTCTCCTCACCGAGGGAGGACGGATCGTCGCCCTGGGCAAGGAGGAAGAGATCGCCAGCCGCCTCAACCGCCGGCCCCACATGGAGGTCGACTGCGGCGGATGCTGCCTCACCCCCGGCTTCGTCGATCCCCATACCCATATCTGCTTCGCCGCCCGGCGGGAGAAGGAGTTCGAGCTCCGCCGCGCCGGAACGCCCTACCTGGAGATCCTGCGCCAGGGCGGGGGCATTCTCTCTTCCGTCCGGGCCGTCCGGGCCGCCTCGGAAGAGGAGCTCTTCGAAGCCACCCTGGAAAACGTTCTCTCGGCCCTCTCCCTGGGCACGACGACGATGGAGATCAAAAGCGGCTACGGCCTCGACACCGAAAATGAGCTCAAGATGCTCCGCGTCATCGACCGCATCCGCCGCGAGACGCCTCTGGACATCACGGCCACCTTCATGGGAGCTCACGCCATCCCCGAGGAGTTCAAGGGCAACGGCGACGGATTCGTCGACCTCATCATCGACGAGATGATCCCCGCCGTCATCGGGCAGGGCATCGCCGACACCTGCGACATTTTCTGTGAAGAGGGGGTCTTTTCCGTCGCACAGAGCCGCCGCCTTCTTGAGGCGGCACGGAAGGCGGGGCTGAAGCTCCGCGCCCATGTCGATGAGGTTCACGATACGGGAGGGGCCGCCCTGGCCGGAGAGCTGGGCGTCCTCTCGGCCGAACACCTTCTGGCCGCCAACGACGACGGCCTGCGGGCCATGGCGGCCGCCGGCGTCATCGCCGACCTTCTTCCCGCCACGGCCTACAGCCTCCGCAAACCCTACGCGCGGGCGCGGAGGATGATCGAACTGGGCGTCCCCGTCGCCTGCGCCACCGACTGCAATCCCGGATCCTGTTTCTGCGAATCCATGCCCTTCATCTTCGGCCTTGCGGTGATGAACATGGACATGACCCCCGAAGAGGCCCTGACGGCGACGACCCTCAACAGCGCCTACTCGGCGGGAATGGCCGACCGCGTCGGCAGCCTCGACGAGGGGAAGTCGGCCGACTTCCTCCTCCTCGACTGCGAGACACCGGCCGGCATCGCCTACCACGCCGGCGTCTCGCCCGTCCTGGCCGTCTACAAACGCGGCGAGCACGTCGCCTGAAGAACCAGAGGAAGGAGTCTGACCAATGGAACTCACGAAAATGAGCCTGAAGGAGTTCGCCAAGGAACTGGCCTCCGATTCGCCCGCCCCCGGAGGGGGCAGCGTCGCCGCCCTCTGCGGCGCCCTGGGCGCCGCCCTTTCGGTGATGGTGACGAGACTCACCATCGGCAAGGAGAAGTACCGCGACGTCTGGGACGAAATGGGAAAAATCCAGAAGGAGGGAAAGGAACTCCAGGAGCGTTTCCTCTCCCTCATGGAACAGGACGCCGAGGCCTTCAACACCTTCTTCGCCGCCCTCAAGATGCCCAAGGAGACGCCGGAGGAGAAAGCCCTTCGGACAGCCAGGATGCAGGAAGGGCTCAAGGAGGCGGCCATCGTCCCCCTGGAGACCCTCTCGGCCTGCCAGCTCCTGGCGGGACTGGCCGAAACGGCTGCCCGCCGCGGCAACGGCAACGCCGTCACCGACGCCGGCACGGCCGCTCTTCTGGCTCGCGCCGCAGCCGCAGCGGCAGCTTACAACGTCCGGATCAACCTGGGCGGCATCAAGGACGAAGGCTTCGTGAAAAAGACGAAGGAAGAGATTGACCGGGCCCTGGCCGGGATCGAGAAGACCGTCTCTTCGGTGGAACGGCATATCGAGTCGCTCCTTTAGACCCACCCTCCCTGACCGGCAGGAGCGCCGTCCCCTAGGGGGCGGCGCTCCTAGTCTTCCTCCTCGACGCCGGGCAGAACGGGGACAAAGCGGCAGTAGTCATCCCACCCGTCGATGAAACGCCCTTCGACGCGGCGGCGGACGAGAAGCCGCTCAAGCCCCGGCGAAACCTCCAGGGGAACGACGAGACGCCCTCCCTCATCGAGTTCCTCCGACCAGGCCGGAGGAAGCTCCTGGGCCGCAGCGGTGACGAGAATCCCTCTGTAGGGGGCCCCGGGAGCATAGCCCTCCCGGCCGTCGCCAGCGACGACGGTCACGGTCAGCCCCAGCTCGTCCAGGAAAGCCTTCGCATGCCGCGCCAGGACGGCGATGCGCTCCACGGAGACCACGACGCAGCCCATGGCGGCCAGAAGGGCGGCCTGGTAGCCCGACCCCGTACCGATCTCGAGGACCCTGTCGCCAGGCCCGACATCCAGAAGCCAGGTCATGCGGGCCACCATATAGGGCTGGGAGATCGTCTGCCCCCGCCCGATGGGCAGGGGACCGTCGTCCCAGGCGCGCTCCCGCAGCTCCTCGGGGACGAAGCGATCCCGGGGCAGGGTCCGCATGGCCTCCGTCAGCAAGCCTTCGGGAATCCCCCTGGCAAGGATCTGGCGGCGCACCATCGCTTCGGCTCTGACCTTCCATTCCTCTTTCAATCGGCGTACCTCCCCCAGTCAAGCTCCTTTTGAAGGCACCAGAAAAGCACCACACCTTCGGCGACGGCCCGCTCACCCTGTCGGGGACGGGCCAGCCCGGAAAGGACCTCCCGGTAGTTCCCCCCCTCCATCCGATTCCCCCCGGCGACGAGAACCGTCCCCACCGACAAAGGGCTAAAGAGGACCTCCTGCAGGGCAGGTCCTTGCCCCGCCCAGGGACCGGGGTCGGCGACGAACCATCTTTCACCGTCATATCCGGCCAGGGCGACCCAGTGGCCGGATCGGCGATGCCAGGCACCCTTTCTCTCGGCAAACCACCCCACCTGAAGCACCGCCCCCCCGCCGAAAGCCAAAGCGAGGCGGATGTCCTCCCACCGAGGCGCCGTCACAAGACCGTAACGGAAGGGGCGTGACGGCCATCCCTGGTATTCGAGGGTCACCTCCTCGATAGACGCTTCGTCGAAAAAAGCCTGCAACCCTTCGAGGAAAGCCGCCACCGGCGTGCCTCCGACGGAGAGGCGGGTGTCCATGCAGGAGCGGCCTCCGAGACGGGCGGCAACTCCTCCGGCATCATCGACGAGACCCAGGGCTCCGAGGACATCGGCGGCCGCCACCGGTCCGCAGTGAACCCAACCCCCTAAAGGAAGGCCGAGAGAGCGATCGGTTTGAGTCAGATCGGGGAAACGAGGGGACGGCCGGAGAGCCTTCGGAGCTCCGTCGAAGCCGACGGAGCCAAGAAAACCGATCAGCCCGGACTGCCTTGCCAACGGCCCCAGCACGGCAAGACGCTCCCCTCCGGGCAGGAGAGCCCAGGCCACAATATCGACAGCTTTCCCGGAAGGGGTGACGACCGACGGGGGGAGCGGGACAAGAGGGGCCGGAGGAAAAAGGGCGGCCCGGGAACCGACGAAAGTCGGCCTCAGGGCGCCGGCCGAAGCCGATCCGGCCAAAAGAACGGCGGTGATCAGAGCGAACAATCCCTTCAAGGAAATCACCTCCGGGGACAGACAGGGCCGCGCCGAAGTCGGCGCGGCCCTGTGGAGAACGGAAGAGCTACAGCAGGGGATAGCGGCCGACGGAGGCGTCGGAACGCATGAGGATGCGCACGTACTGGGCGCGCTCCCAGGCGTGGGGATCTTCGGCATGGCGCTTGTCCAGCCGTCCGCGGAAGTCCTCGATCGTCCTGTGGCCGTGACGGTCCATCCAGGAGGAAAAATCGGAGAGAACCGTTCCGGCATAGTCGAGGCCATGGCGGTAGAAGGCCGTCACCATCTGGACGGCCTTTGCCCCGGCGAGAATCATCTTGGCGATGTCGGCCGCCGTCAGGACGGCCGTCGAAGCGACGAGATCCCCCTTGACTCGTCCGCTGGCGAGGGCCGTGAAACGCAGGGGAAGGCGGTTCTCCTCGGCTTCGCTGAGGTCGAAAACGAAGCGGGGCTTCTCCGTTTCGGCATCGATGTCGGGCTGGAAGAAGCGGTTGAAGAGGACGAAGCCACAAGCTCCGGCCTCGGCCATGCGCTTCATGACGTGAAGAGGATTGGCGTAGAAGGGGCTCAGCTTGACCGCGACGGGAACAGTAACGACCTTGCAGACCCGAACCACGGCGTTGACGTGCTCGTCTTCGATGTCACTGCCCTTCTTATCGGGATCGACGGGCGTGGCATAGAAGTTGAGCTCCAAGGCGTCGACGCCCGTTTGCGCCAACTTCCGGGCCCACTCCGCCCAGGTTTCGGCCGTGACGGCGTTGAGGCTCGCGACGACAGGGATCTCAAGACTGCGCTTCGCCTTGCTCACCCATTCGAGATGCTCCTCGGGACCGGCATAGGCCATTCCGGGAAAAATGGAGATCTCCGGCTGTTCCCGTGAGTCGAAGCCCATCAGCAGGTCTTCGAGACGATCGTGGCCGAGGCGGATCTGCTCCTCGAAAAGAGACGCGATGACGACGGCCCCTACACCGGAAGCCTCAAGGCCCTTGAGGGTCTCCATGTTCGCCGTGAGACGGCTCGCCCCGGCGATGACGGGATTTTTGAGGTCAAGTCCAAAACAGGTCGTCCTCAAATCGGCCATGAATCCTCCTCCTCCTTCTTTCGAAAGGCAGTCCCTTCCTTTATTTTGAAAACCTTTTCCTCATGTAAAAAGAATAGCCGAAGGGAGCCTTTTCGTCCAGCGGGAAGGGCCTCCAGAGAAACCTCCGAGAAAGGAGCCCGCAGGCATTCTCGGTCAAGACCTATTGACAAAGAGAGATGACGAAAGTATCCTCTAAAATAGAACATGGCGGGATACGCTTTGATTAAAACTTCCCGAGGCTTCTCTTGCACATCCCCACCCCAGGAGACCGGCCCACCGCCGGGGTTCGTCGCTCCCGGGCCACGGCATCAAAGCCGATGCGGAAGACATCCCTAAAGAAAGGAGCGTGCTTTCTAAGGAAAACAGAAAAAACAGCCCCTGACGATGGAGAGCAAGAGACGTCCGGAACCCCAACCCGCCGATAGCAATTGGCACCTTATCCAGAAAAGAAAGACAAACGCGGAGAGCGGAAACTCCTTCGAATCTCAAGGAATGCGACCAGCACCTTGACGGTCACCTGAGACATGACAATGTCTGATGTGAAAAAGAACCTGTCGTATAGACATGGAAGGGGAGTTGCCATCATGAATGAATATGGTTTTTTATCCATCATCCCACCGCTACTTGCAATCTTTCTGGCCTTTAAGACAAAAGATGTTATCCTTTCTCTTTTTACCAGCGTCGCCGTCGGCGCTTTAATTGCAGCAAACGGTAATCCCTATCTCGCATTGGTTAATTTCTGGAAAAAATATATTTTTTCCCAGCTTACCAGCGCTTGGGCTGCCGAACTGATTATTTTAATGACAATCATTGGTGGATTCGTCGCCATCCTTGAGGCATCCGGAGGAATTGAAGCGATGACAAGGAAGTTTTCTCTTGTCATCGGAAGCAGGCTAAAGGTCCAGCTTGCCACATGGCTCGGCGGTCTTTGCCTTTTTTTCTCGGATTCAGCCAATTGTCTTATCCTAGGCCCTATCTTTCGCCCCGTTGCAGATCGGTTGAACGTTTCAAGGGAAAAATTAGCCTATATTGTTGACAGCACAGCCTCTCCTGTCTGCATGCTTGTTCCCATAACAAGCTGGGGCGTACTGATCGGAGGCTTTATTGAAGCGGCCATGAAAGAAAATGGCTTAACGATAGATGCATTCAGCGCTTACGTAGGCACCCTTCCCTATCAGTTTTATACCCTTCTTGCCGTCATGATTGTTCCCATCGTCGCGATGAGCAAAAAAGAATTCGGTCCCATGGTTGCCTTCGAAAAAATAGCCATCAACAGGGAGAGCGTTTTAAAAAAGCATGAAACTCATCAAGAAAAGAACAACGACAAGAAAGAATCGTCCATTTACGTCGCCCTTGTTCCTTTCCTTGTTCTTGTGGTTGTTCTTGTGAGTATGTTTGTGAGCTTCGGGTTCCCCAACATGAGTAGCGGAGACTTCAGGATTTCCCTCGCAAGTGCCTATTTCATGGGAACTCTGACTTGCATCTTCATGGTCGTAAGCAAGAAGGTCATGACGGTAACTCAAGCGATAGAATCCGCCATGAACGGATGCAAAAACATGATGCCCGTCCTCATTATGCTTATTCTCGCTTTCGGGCTTGGGAGTCTTTGCGGCGAAATGGGGACAGCCAATTACCTTGCCAGAGTCACTCTTCCCTATATCCCCAGCTCCATGCTTGCAGCGATCGTCTTTGCCATTGCCGTCGGGATCTCCTTTGCGACGGGCTCGGCAAACGGAACGCAGGCGATCATCATTCCGCTTGCGGTCCCGCTTGCACTCCAGGCGGATGCACCGCTGATGGTCGTCATCGCCGCCGCCGCCGCGGGCGGACTGTTCGGAGATCACTGTTCGCCGATTTCGGATACGTCGATCCTGGCGTCCATGGGCAGCGGATGCGACCCCGTCGACCACGCCAAGTCCCAGTTGCCCTATGCGCTGGTCGCAGCCGCCGCGGCTTTCTGCACGCTCATTCTGGCCGGATTCACCCAGAACGCGATGGTGCTTGTCCCGATTGCGATAGCCCTCATGCTGCTCTTCTTCTACCTCTGCACCTCTTTCTTCGGAGAGGCCATAGAGAAAGAGGTGATCACACAGGGCGATTGATTTCATGTTGATTACTGGAGATGCTTTCTATAATTAATTTTCCTGGAGGGACAGTCATGAAAAAAATGCTCGAAATCGAATTCCCAGAAGCGAAAGTCACCGTTAGCGCCGTGCTGAATGACGTGGAAGAACCGATCATGTCGCAGCGTCTCTGGGATCTTGTCAAAGAGCCGGTCAAAATGGTCAACTGCCACACCCTTTCAACGGGATGCTTCTTCGACGCACGCCCCCGGCCGGCATACCACCCCGTGGAAATCGGCTTTCAGGTCGCGAACCTGAGCAAGGTGAAGCGCTTGTATTGCGACATGAAGCCGGGGATGATCCTCTTCTCCGGCTACGAGTGCGGCGTCATTTACGGTGAACACATCACCGAGCCTCTCGTCGCATCGGGAACATTCGTCGCTCAAGTCGTGAAAGAGGATCTTGAGAAGCTGTATGAAGCCGGTCATTTTATCTGGAACCAGCAGATGTACATTCATGTCCCGACGACCACCATCGTCCGGAGAAAGGGGTAATCATCATGGCCAAACATTGGCAGGACGTTAAAGACGAAATCGAACGTGAGATCGACAAGAACTGGTGGGACGAGCCCATCGAAGTCACCATGAGCAAAAACGGGGTTTTCCCCAGTGGAGCCGGAACGGACGGTCAGTATTTCGGAAACCTCTTCTTCCTCGTCTGCGACACCCAGGCGATGGGCTGGTGGACCGCCGCTCCGGCAATTCAGCAGGCCCTGAAAGATGATCTTTTCACCCTCGATCACTGCAAACGGATGTGGAAGTACATCAACATCCACATGGCACGCCTTATGGGAGACAAGTCCGGCGAGAACTGCCCCGCTCCCTGGATGAATCTTCCCAAATTCAGCCAATTCGCCAACGACATTCTCGACTCCTATGACACCATCAAAACGAAGGATGAGTTCTGGGATCTTATCTGGAGCTGGCAGAACTACGTAAACTGCATGAATCGCTGGTTCCAGACCGTCTTCCCCTGGGAATTCGGAGGACAGCTTAAAGTCAAGACCCTTGAAGAGATCGAAGCCCTGAAGCAATACCACGAAGTGTTCAATTAATAAGGCTGCACACGGAGGCTGGAGGAGTGATTCTCCTCCAGCCTCCGTGACAAAAAAGACCATGATCTGCCATTGTTTCAGTGTGTTCTTTTTACTTCCTTTTCACTTCTTCTTTTCAGCAATTTTTCTGCCAGGCCACGTCATTTAAATCCATAGGAACCGATCTCCGTTATCAGAAGAATTCAGCCACTTGAAAGACCGAAGCGAGAGTTGTCGCCACTACGGGATATTGCAATAACGTTATGTCTTGATATGATTTTATGCGCAGGGATTCTTTCTAACTTCTTCTTTCCTCCAGCTAACCTGCCGAAGATGCAGCCTCATACAAGAAACAGCACCACCCCGGCATCCTGTGGCAAGCGATGACGGACGCCTTAACCGCCAGGCGGTTTTCGGGCGGTACCCACGAGGAGGTTAGACGACTTGGCCAAAGAATCGGCAGAAAAGAGAGCCTACCGAGAAATCATCCGGCTGATTCTCTCTCAGAAGTACCCCCCCGGCTCTTCGCTGATCGAAGTGCAGATCGCGGAACAACTGGGCATGAGCCGGACTCCTGTACGCAATGCACTGAGGCGTCTCGTCTCCGAAGGCCTGTTGGAGAATCCCACCAACCGGAGCTGCATCATACCGGTCCTCTCTCGGAGAGACCTGGAAAAGCTGAACGAAACGCGTCTGCTCATTGAGCCCAAAGCGGCCTTTGCTGCGGCAGAAAACGCCGCCCCCACGAGGCACCCGGAATTTCTGGCCTTGCTGGAAAAGGAAAGGCAGGGCTACTACACGGGAGATTATGAAATCTATGACATCAACAAGGAGATCCACTTCGGCATCGCCTCCATGGCGCAAAACCCCTACCTTGAGCGCTGTGTCAAGCAGATCTTCTGGAGATCGGAACTGTATTTTTTCTTTTTTGATACCTTTTATGTCGGCAACAGCAAGGGAGAGCGATTGAGAGACCCCGAAAAATCCAAGGGATACAAAGAGCACGTCGCCCTTATTGATGCCATTTTCAGCAAGGACTCGAAAAAATCCGAACAGCTGATGAAAGAGCATATCCTTTCTACTTTCAAGGCCCTCACTGAAAACGCCTCGTTCCGTCACGTTTTTTAACTTTTATCGCACCTCCGGGCGCGAGCCGGACCGCAACGCTCCCCGGCCATCGCGGATGGGGCGGCAGGCCCTGTGGCAGAAAGGGCCCGCCGCCCCAAGTCATTCCGGTCACGTCCGCAAGGCTTTCGGGACTCGGGCCGATTCGCCCGCGCGCAGGCCGGGTTTGATCCGCATCCCTTCAGAGGGAGAAGAGGCCTCTGATGTCAAGGACCTTTTTCAAAGGCTCCTTAGAATCACCCAAGACCCTCCTTTGTCCACAGCAAAGATCACTTAAGCGGAGTCAGGCCGGCTTCTTTCCTCTCGAGGCGGAATCGGGAAAGAACGCCTTCAAGGCGCTTCGATCCTTCCAGCAGTTCGTGGGCCAACGTCGCCACCCGCTCCGACGCTCCGGCCGTCTCTTCCGAGGCGGAGCGGATCTGGTCCAGCACCGATGCGATCTGACGCGTCTCTTCCGTCACCTGGCTCACGCCGGAGGTCATCTCCTGGGAGGAGGCTGCATTCTCCTCGGCGGCGGCAGCCACGTTCTGCACGGCATCACCGACGCGGCTCATATCCCGGAGAGACTCTTCAAGGTTGGTCAGGGCTCCTTCGGAAGCGCCGACGACGGTCTCGACGATGGCATCGACGTTCCCCATGGAACTGACGGAACGATGGGACTTTTCGCGCAGGTTTCCGATCATCTCGCCCACCCGATGTGCCGCGCCGTTGCTCTCTTCCGCAAGCTTGCGGACCTCTTCGGCGACCACGGCGAATCCCCGCCCCGCTTCCCCGGCCCGAGCGGCCTCGATGGCGGCGTTCAACGCCAGCAGGTTCGTCTGGTCAGCGATGGACGAAATCGTCTGGACAAAGGAAGTAATGGACTCGACGGCATCGCCGACTTCGTTCATGACGGAGACGGTCTCCCGCGAAAGGCCTTCCAGCTTGCCCATCTCCTCGACAATGCCCCGTACCTTGGCGACGGCCTCTTCGCTGACGCGATTCGTGGCCGCGACGGCATCGGCACCCTCCGCGGCCGAAGCGGCCGAGAGAGAGGCGCTCGCGGAAACTTCCTGAACGGCAGCGGCGACCTGAGTGAGGTCGTTCAGGTTCGACTGAGCCTGAACGGCGACACGATCCACCGACGCTTTGACCTCTTCCATCGATCCCACTGCCTCCTCCGAAAGGGATGAGAGGTCGCGAGATCGGTCCATGCCGGCCTTGGCCTCGGCCAGCACCTGCTTCAGGGCCTCCCGGTTGGCCCGGGCCATTTCAGCCAGGGCATCGGCCATGTCACCCAGCTCATCCCTGCGGGACGATCCGAAGTCGGATCGTTCCAGCGTCAGATCGCCCTCTCCGAAGCGGCGGGCCAGTTCGACGACGCGCGCCAGGGGTTTGCGCAGGGAACGGGTGAAGAGGACGACGACGAAGAGGGCCAGGAGAAAGGGCGGAATGAAAAGGAGGAGAAAGCGCTTCAGGGCCGACGAGGAAAGCTCCTCGACAAGGGCCGTGGGGGCTCCGACATAGAGCATGCCGATGATCTCGCCCCCGTCGTCCCGGAGGGGCCGATACGCCGTCTGGTAGGTGTTGCCCACGACCTGAGCCTGACCGGTGAAGATCTCGCCCCGGCGAAGGACCCTTTCGACGACGGCCTGGGAGGCCCGAGTCCCCACGGCCCGGCGACCGTCGATCTTGACGTTCGTCGTCACCCGCCTGTCGCCGAGAAAAACCGTCACCGTCCCGCCCGTAAGCTCACCCACCCGGTCGACGAGAGCCTCGTTATCGCTGACCAAGGCCTCTCCCTTGAAGAGCTTCTCGTCCCGGACCTGCCAGGGCCCGGGATAGAGAAGGTCGACGTAGACCTCGAAAAAGGCCAGGTCGGAAGAGGCCTTCTCCACAGCGGAGCGGTTCACCGTCTCGTCGACAGCGACGCGAAGGGCAAAAAGCGAGACCGACCCGAGCAGGAGGAGAGCGACGAGAACGAGGACGCTGAGTTTGACGACCAGGGAAAGACGCTTGCCGTACCGTGCTTTCACCATCATAAAACCTCCATAAAGACATCGTTATTAATCTTCATGTTAGAACATCTTTATCCTTTTTGCAATTTGGTACCCCCTTCCCCTTTCGACGGGAAGGGGGGTTCCCTCTATAATGAAAAAGTTCGGGCCTTCTTCTGAAGAAGGCCCGCAGGGAAGGAGCTGATCGTTTTTGAAGGTGAATCTTATGCCGGCGTCGGAAGGCGCCGCAGCACCGACGGACACCATACCGGAGCGCTCCGCCCTCAAAGAGCCCGACACCTGGCGGCTTGAGGATATTTTCGAAACGCCTAGGGCCTGGGAGAAGGGCCTGGCCGAAACCGCCGGGGACCTGCCCCGGCTTGAGGCCCTTCAGGGCCGTCTCGGCCGGTCGGCCGCGACGCTCCTTGAGGCGTTGCGGCTCCGCGACGACATCAGCCGCCGGGTGGGCGCCCTTCTGGCCTACGCCTTCATGAGGCGCGACGAAGACACGGGCAACACGGAGGCTCAGGCCATGGCCGACCGGGCCGTGGCCCTCTCCGTCCAGGCCGGAAGCGCCGCCTCCTGGATGGCCCCGGAACTGCTGGCCATCGATGAAGGACGGGTCGAGGCCTTTCTGGATGAGGAGGAGCTGGCCCTCTATCGCTTCGCCCTTTCCGAGGTCTTCCGAGCCAGGCCTCACGTCCTCTCCGCCGCCGAGGAAGCGCTCCTGGCAGGGATGGGCGAGATGGCCCAGACGGCGGACAACGTCTTTTCCATGCTGACCAACGCCGACATCCGGTTCCCCTCCATCAGGGACGAGGGAGGCAGCGAGGTCGAGCTGAGCGAGGAGCGTTTCTCCCGCTTCCTCCGCTCCCAGGACCGCCGCGTCCGGCGCGAGGCCTTCGAAGGCATCCTCGGCACCTACCGGAGCTACCGCAACACCCTGGCCGCCTCCTACAGCGGTTCCGTCAAGAAGGATCTCTTCACGGCAAGAACGCGAAAGTACGGTTCCTGCCTTGAGGCGGCTCTCGACGGTGACGCCATCCCGACAGCCGTCTACCGCAACACCGTCGAGACCGTGCGGCGACGCGTCGAAACCCTCCATCGCTACGTGGCCCTCCGCAAAAGGACCCTCGCCGTCGAGGATCTTCACATGTACGACCTCTACGTCCCCCTCGTCGCCGACATGGACCGAAGCTACAGCTACGACGAGGCCCTCGATCTGGTCCGTGCCGGGCTTCGGCCTCTCGGCGACGCCTACGGACGCGTTCTCGACGAGGGTTTCCGCAACCGGTGGATCGACGTCCACGAAAACCGGGGCAAGCGCAGCGGCGCCTACTCCTGGGGGACCTACGGCGTCCACCCCTACGTCCTCCTCAACTACGGCGGGACGATCCGGGACGTCTTCACCATCGCCCACGAAATGGGGCACGCCCTGCACCGCCACTATTCCGACAGCGCCCAGCCCTACGTCTATTCGGGACATTCCATCTTCCTCGCCGAGGTGGCGTCGACGACGAACGAGGCCCTTCTGCTGAAGGACATGCTGAGCCGGGCGTCGGACCGGAAGGAGCGTCTCTACCTCCTCAACTACTCGCTGGAGCAGGTGCGGACAACGGTCTTCCGCCAGACGCTCTTCGCCGAATTCGAGCTGGAGGTGCACCGCCGCGCCGAGGGAGGAGAACCCCTGACGCCTCAGGCGCTGGAGGAGCTGTGGCTGGAACTGAACCGGGCCTACTACGGCCCCGAGGCGTTCGTCGACGACCTGATCTCCAGCGAGTGGTCCCGGATCCCCCACTTCTACAACGCCTTCTACGTCTACCAGTACGCCACGGGCTACGCTTCGGCGACCTACCTCGCCGAGAGAATCGCCGGGGAAGGCGGAGTCGCTCTGGATCGCTACCTCGACTTCCTTCGCAGGGGATCGTCGGCCCACTCCATCGACATCCTCCGCGACGCCGGCGTGGACATGACGACGCCGGAGCCCCTGGAAGCCACCATCGACCGCTTCGAACATCACCTGACGGAGATGGAAGCGTTGCTCGCCTCCGGGCAGCAAAAGGAAGGGGAATCGATCAGAGAATGAAAACCGCCGCGAAGGGCGACCGCGTCCGCGTCCACTACACCGGGACGCTCCTTGACGGGAGACGGTTCGACAGCTCCCACGACCGCAACGAGCCCATCGAATTCGTCATCGGCGACGGCCGGATGATCGAGGGCTTCGACAGCGCCGTCGAGGGCCTGGCCCCGGGCCAGACGAAGGCCGTCGTCATCCCCTGTCGCGAGGCCTACGGCCCCCGCCACGAGGAGATGGTCTTTCCCGTCGCTCCGGAGCACTTTCCCCAAGGGGCCTCTCCCGCCGTGGGGCAGAATCTGCAGATGCGCTTCCCCGACGGGCAGATTCTGGACGTGCGCGTCGCCTCCGTTGGAGAGGAGATCCTTCTCGACGGCAATCACCCTCTGGCCGGAGAGGATCTCCGCTTCGAGGTGGAGCTCGTCGAGATCGTCAACGGCTGACGGAATCGGTTTCGTTCACACTTTCGGACGGGGACCGTAGTCGCGAAAACGCTCCAGAGCCGCCTTCATCTGGGTCTCGGAAAGCAGAGGCGCCCCGCCGACGGCCTTGGCGCGCCAGTAGATTTCGGCGACGAACTCGATCTCCTCGGCCACATTGAAGGCCCGGACCAGGTCGGAGCCGACGGCGAGAAGGCCGTGGTGGGCCATGAGAACGGCCCCGTCGTCGCCCAGCGCCGTTGCGGTGCTCCGGGCCAGTTCGGCCGTACCGAAAGTGGCGTAGGGGGCGACGGCGACTTTCATCCCGGAGAAGCCGACGAGGTAGTGGACGGCCGGAATCTCCCAGCCGAGACAGGCCAGGACGGTGGCGAAGGGCGAATGGGTATGGACGACGGCAGCCACGTCGGGACGGCGCCGGTAGACCTCGAGATGAAGCTCCCACTCGCTGGAGGGGCGCTCCAAGCCGTCGACGACATGCCCTTCTCCGTCGAGGACGACCACATCTTCGGCCTTGATGGAGAAGTAGTCGAGGCCGCTTGGGCTGAGGGCCCAGAGATCCTGCCGGCGATCGTAGCAACTCAGGTTGCCTCCCGTCCCGCGGGTCAGCCTCGCTTCGATCAGCTTCCGCCCGTAGGCGGCGACGCTTCTTCTTGCTTCTTCAAGAATCATGGATGGACCTCCCTTGACGACCTGGAGAAAGGGGCGATCGCGCTGTATCTGCTGGGATTGGCCGCCATCATCGCCGCCACGGCGGTTCTGGGGCTTATCGGACCGGCGCTCCATACCGCGGGGGAGCTGGGGCTGGGCCCTCTGGCGGTGCCCCTGGCACGAACTTTCGGGGCTGCGCTCATCACCGCCCTCATCGCCTGGCGTTTCAGGCCCCGATGCCTTCTGTCTCCCTTCAGGAGCCCCTTCTTCCATTTCCTGTCCGGATTGTTCGGCGTCTTCGGCACCTATGCCGCCAGCAACTACGGGATGCTCCACGTCCCCTTGGCTTTGGCCGTGACCCTTTTCTACACGGCCCCCTTCTGGGTCCTCCTGCTGGGCCACCTCTCAGGAAAGGAGCCCTTCACCGCCAAGGCTCTCGCCTCCTCCGCCATCGCCCTCGTCGGCGTCTGGATCGCCCTGGGCAGCGGCGACGGAGGAGGCTGTCACTGGCTCGGGATGCTCTCCATGGTCGCAGGAGGATTTTCCTACGCCGCCTACATTCTGCTAGGACGGTACGGTCCGGCCGCCACCGACCCGCTGGGAAGCTTCTTTGCCATGTTCTTCTGGGGCACGGCGATCCTCCTGCCCCTCGCGCTCATCACGGGAGAGTTTGAAGCTCTCGTCAAAGCCCCGCTGCGGGCCTGGATTCCCCTGGGATTTCTCATCGTCGGCCCCACTCTGGGAAGCTACGGACTCCTTCTTTTCGCCCTCCGCCACGTTCCGGGGAACGTCACCGCGATCCTCTCCATGGCGGAAATCGCCTTCGCCGCCTTCTGGGGCTACCTTTTCCTCGGCCAGAGGCCGGAACCCCGCGTCTGGATCGGCGCTGCGGTCATCGCCGCCGCCGTGCTCCTTCTGACCGCTTCTACCAGGGCCATCCGGCGCCCCAGCGCCAGTAGCCCAGAATAGCCGGGCCGAAAAGCAGGGAGAGGAAGGCGCCGAAAGCCAGAAAAGGCCCCAAGGGGAGAGCTGTCTTCCGCCCCACCCGCTTCATCGCCAGCAGAGCCAGAGCGACGAGGCCGCCGGTCATGAACCCCAGATAGAGGCCGAGTCCCGTCAAGCGCCAGCCCAGACCGGCCCCGCAGCCGGCCATGAGCATGGCGTCCCCCCACCCCATTCCCCCGCGGCTGACAACGATGATGACGGCAATGACGGCAAAACCCAACCCGGCCCCCAGAGCACCGTCAAAGAGGGCCGGAAGCCCCCCGGCGCTTCGCAGAAAGGCGAAGAGGAGGACCGGGGAAAGAGCCGTCACGTCATAGATGTAGCCGCTGTGGAGATCGGTGAGGGCATTGAAGGCAAGCGTGAAAAAGGCGGACAACGCCAGCAGACCAGCCCAACCCGGCCCCCAACGCCAGGCGAGAAGTCCTCCGCCGAAAGCGCAGACCATCTCGGCGAGAAAACAGAGCTTCGGTATCGGACGATGACAGCCTCGGCATCGGCCTTTCTGGAGAAGGTAGGAGAGGATGGGGATGAGCTCCCCGGGCCCCAGCAGCCTGCCGCAGGAAGCACAGCGGGAGCGTTCCCGCCCCCACCAGGAACGGCCCTGGCTGCCTCGCTCGGCAACAACGTTGAAGAAAGAACCCAAGGCCCCCCCCAGAAGGAAGGAAAACAGCGTGAACAAGAAGGTGATCGTCAACGGCTCCAACCTCCGCAGGCATCAAGTCTTCAGTCTTTCTAAAGAGATAATGAAATGATATAATGATAAAATCTCTAAAAAGATCTGTGATCTTTTCCTTACTCAGGACGGCCGAAAGGGGGAAAGGACCATGACGGAGAAAATCCTCGTTGCCGTCGATTTGAGCAAGCTCTCGGAAAAGCTGGTGGCCTACGGCCTCTCCCTGGCCCGAAGGCTCGATGCCGAGGTGACCTTCATCCACGTTCTCCCTCACACCTACCTCTGGAAAGGTTACGAGCCCTGGATCCCCAAAGAGCTGGACGATGAGGTCCAGCAGATCGCCAGGAAGAAAATCGCCTACTACCTGCACAAGGCCGAAGAGCGCCACCCACCCCGAGAAGGCGATCACCCCGCCCGGATCCTCGTCGAAGAGGGCAACCCCGCCGACAGGATCATCAAGATGGCCAGGGAGGAAAATTACACCCTGCTCATCGTCGCTCATCGGGGCCATTCCACACTGGAACGTCTCGTCATCGGGTCGACGGCGACGAACATCGCCCGCTACGCCCACTGCCCCGTCCTGATCTTCCGTCCCAAAGAAGGATGAAACGGTCCGGCTGAAAGACTCCAATCCTGGCCGAACGCCAAAGAAGGCGCTATCATCGGGGGACATTCCGCCCAAGGAGGCTCTTCGCACCGATGACGCGTACTCATCATCTTCCTGCCCTGCCGGTTCTCGCGCTGATCCTTTTTTCGACCCTCTCCCCCGCCTGGGGGGGGGCCTTCAGCCGGATCCCGACCTCGGACCCCCTCGTCGCCCTCACCTTCGACGACGGCCCTCACCCGGACGTCACCGACAGGATTCTCGACATCCTCCGAAAAGAGGAGGTCAAAGCCACCTTCTTCGTCGTCGGGCGGATGGCCGCCAAGCACCCCGACCTGGTCCGCCGGATCGCTCAGGAGGGGCACACCGTCGCCAACCACACCTTTTATCACAACAACCTGACGACGCTGCCGCCGGAAAACATGGAGCTGGAGTGGAAACTCTGCAACGACACCGTCGAGGGCCTCACGGGAAAACGTCCCCGCTTCGCCCGCCCTCCGGGGGGGCAGTATGACGGGGAAGTCCTTCGAGCCGCAAAAAGGAGCGGCCTGACGATGGCTTTCTGGACCGTCAACACCGCCGACTATATAGGGAAGACGCCGGCCCAGATCCTGAGGCGGATCGAACGGAACCTGCGCTGCGGAGCCGTCATCCTCCTCCATGACGGTCCTCCGGAGACGGTGGAGGCCTTGCCGGAAATCATCGATTTTATCCGGCGCAAAGGGTATCGCCTCGTCTCCCTTGACGAGGCGATACCCCGCAAGGACGATTAGAACGAATCTCCATGTCATTATAGCTCAGCTCTTGTTTCTCTTTATTGAAAGAGCGAAGCGGTATGCCGTTTTTTGAAAAAAGGCCTTTTTCTGCGACAGCAGGTTTCCTGGAGCTGCTCACAACAAAAAGGAGGGGAAGGCGGTGCCCGATTTTGTCTCCCGAATGGAGATGGTTTTGGCACAGGAAAAAGCGCTCGGCTGGATCTGGAGGATCTCAGGCGACCGTCTGGATCTGGTCCCGCCCATGGAGAGCCTGACGGACGGTTTCCCTCCTCCGGAGACGTTACCCTTCGACCGCTGGTTCGAACGCATCCATCCGGAGGACCTGTCTATCGTAGAGGGCATCCTAAACAAGATTCGCAGCGGCAAATGCCTCTGCCATGAAATCGAGTACCGCTTCCTGGGAACGGACAGAACCTGGCTATGGCTCAACTCGAGGGGGAAGGTGATCGAAAGCGACGAGGCGGGGCACCCCCTCCGCGCCGCGGGACTCGTCATCGATGTCACCGACAAGCACCTCGCCAAAGACGCCCTCCTCAAGACCATGAACAAGTTCCGCAACTGCTTTCAGGGGGGGATCAATCTGCGTTGCCTCCACCGCGCCGACGACGAGGTCATCGTCGATGTCAACGAGATGCTCATCCAAAGGACGGGATTCTCCAAAGAAGAGCTGCTGGGGCTGCGCCTCTCCGAGTCACCTTTCATCGCCGACCACCGCAAGGTGGCCCTCCTGACCGAGAAAGTCCGCTCGGGACAACGTATCCAGCCGACGGAGACAGCCCTTCTCACCCGGTCGGGGGAGATTTTCCCCTGCCTTTTCGCCTCTGAAACCTGTCCCTTCGGCGAAGTGCTCCACGCCCTGTGCGAGTTCAGCGACATCTCGTCCGTCAAGCAGGCCGAAGAGCTCCGACGACGCCTCGAACAGAGCCGGCCTCAGCGCGACAGCCGGGTTCAGCTCGCCCTGGAGGCGACGGGAGACGCCATCTGGGACTGGGATCTGACCAAGGGCCGCCTCTACTGGAGCGACGACCTCCTGCGATGGCTGAAATGGGAGCCGGACGACCTTCCCGAGGAAGGCCGGGGGCTTCTGAAGATCACGCACCCCGACGATGCCCCTCTCCTCAAGGAGGCCCTGCGGCGCCACTTCAATCAGAAGACGTCCCTTTTTCAGATGCGATTTCGCCTCCTGACCGCCTCGGGAGGGTGGAAATGGGTTCTCGCCAGGGGACGGGCGATCGTGCGAAGCCCTTCGGGGCGCCCCATGCGCTTCGCCGGCACCTTCCAGGACATCGACGAGATGATGCAGGAGCGGGAGCTCCGGGAACAGGTGAAAGCGGACCTGATCGAAAGAAGCGAGCTCGATCTCCTGACGGGGCTCCGCCTCCGCGGGGCCTTCCTGAGAGATCTGGGCCGGGAAGTCGAGCGGGCTCACCGCTACCGGACGCCCCTTTCTCTGGTCATGGCGGAGATCGACGGCCTGACCAGCCGCGGCGAGGCGGAGGGGCCCGAGGCGGAAAAAGCCCTCGTCCTCCGCACGGCGACTCTTCTCAAAGGACATCTGCGCCAGTCCGACCTCCTGGCGCGCTGGGGAGAGGCCGACTTCGTGATCCTCACCTCTCAAAAGGGGACAAAATCGCTTCGCCTCGCCGAGAAGCTGGTCTCTCTGGCGCGACAGGAGCTGAACATGACGCTGAGCTGCGGAGTCACCTCCCTTGGCCGCGAAGACTCTCCGGAAAAATTTCTTCAGCGTGCCCGAGTGGCCCTCTGCCAGGTCAAAGCCGGAGGCGGAAACGGCGCCGCCAGAAGCTGAAGAGGGAGTTGCCTCCGTTTGCCGTCGTCCGCAGATCCCCTCCTGATGAAAAGATTGAAAGGAGCGATCCTCGTTGCGCCTGAAAGCGCCTGCCGTCACCCCGCGTCACCTCGTCGTGGCCGCCCTCATCGCCGGCCTTTATGCCGCCTTATGCCTCGCCTTCGCCCCCCTCTCCTACGGTGCCGTCCAGGTTCGAATCGCCGAGGCCCTGACGCTTCTTCCCTTTCTCCTGCCTGAGGCCGTGGGGGGACTCTTTATCGGCTGTCTGATCGCCAACCTCTTCGGCGGCATGGGCCTGATCGATGTGATCTTCGGAAGCCTGGCGACCCTTCTTGCGGCCCTTCTCACGCGCAGGATGCCCAATAAATTCCTCGCCGCCGTCCCCCCCGTCATCGTCAACGGGATCATCGTCGGAGGCTATCTCTCGATCCTTCTGAATCTGCCTCCCCTCACGACGATTCTCTACGTCGGTTGCGGCCAGGCCGTGGCCTGCTTCGGCCTCGGCGTTCCCCTGATCCACCTTCTCCAGCAACGTCTCGCACGAAAGACCGATGAAGGGAGCCGAAGCCGATGAAACGTTTTTTCTGGAACCCCAACCGAGGAGACTGGACCTCTCAGGAAGGCGCCAAGCAGCGGCCGTCAAGCCCCCTTCTGAGGCTCTCGCTTCTGGCTTCCATCGCCCTGGCCCTGTTTTTTTTCGCCGGCGGCCCCTCGATGGCCGCCTTCCTGACGGAGCTGCTCTGGTACCACGAGGCGGGGGCCTCGCAGGTCTTCTGGATCCGCATCTGGCCTCAGGCCCTCCTTTTTCTCGTCGCCGCCTGCCTCGCCTTCTTGATCCTCTACCTCAACTGGCGACCCGCCCTGACCCGAATCGAACTCCCTGACGAAATCCTCCTTTCGTCAAGAACGCAGCGCCGCCTCCTTTTCCTCGCCGCTCTGATCCTCTCTCTCCTCCAAGGCGCCGGAGCCCGCAGCCACTGGGAAGAGGCTCTCCTCCTCCTGAGCGGAGGCAACTTCGACACCTACGACCCCCTTTTCGGGAAGGACCTGGCCTTCTACATCTTCCGACTCCCCTTCATCGCCTTCCTGCGCCAGTGGCTCCAGGGCCTTCTCGTTCTCGCCTTCGGCGGCGTCGCCCTCCTCATCGCTCTCGGAGGCGCTTCGCGGGGGCAACAGTTCCCCTTCCCTCTCTCCCGGACCGAAAAGCGGCAGCTTTCCCTTCTCGGAGCCGTCATCGCCATTCTCTGGGCTCTCGGCTTTTTCCTGGCCCGCTACGATCTGCTCTACTCGCCCCGGGGCGTCACCTTCGGCGCCAGCTACACCGACGTCTTCGCCGAACTGCCGGCCCTCAACATTCTCACCGGCCTCACCTTCGCTCTGGCCCTGCTCCTTCTCGGAGGGCTTTCCCGAAAAACATGGAAGTTCGCCGGCCTGATTCTGGGCCTCTGGGCTCTGGCCAATCTCGCCCTCCGAGGCGCCTACCCGGGGATCATCCAGAAATACGCCGTTGAGCCCAATGAATTCCAGCGGGAACGCCCTTTTATCGAATACAACATCAAGGCGACTTTGGAGGCCTACGGACTCGACGCCCTTCAGGCGACAGCCTTCGAGCCGAGCCCGATCGTAACGGCGGAAGCCGTCGGGGCCAACCCCGACACGATCCGCAACATCCGCCTCTGGGACGAAAACACACTGCTTCGGAGCTACCGTCAGCTCCAGGAGATCCGTTCCTACTACGACTTCATCGGCGTCGACATCGACCGCTACAACTTCGACGGCGATTACCGCCAGGTCATGCTGGCCCCGCGGGAGCTCGATCTGAGCCAGCTTCAGAACCCGACCTGGGTCAACCGCCACCTCGAGTTCACCCACGGCTACGGTCTCGTCATGAACCCCGTCGACGAAGTCACCGTTACGGGACAGCCCGTCCTCTGGGCCCGCGACCTGCCGACCCGATTCTCCGTCCCCCTGACCATCGACAGGCCGCAGATCTACTACGGAGAGACGACATCCTCCTACGCCCTGGTCCGCACGACCGTCCAGGAGTTCGATTACCCCATGGGAGAGGGCAACGTGAGGACCACCTACGAGGGCGCCGGCGGCATCCCCGTCGGCTCCTTCTGGCGGCGCATCCTCTTCGCCCTCCGCCTGGGCGATTCGGAGCTCTTTTTCTCCGACGCGATCACAGCCGAAAGCCGGATCCTGATCCACCGCAACATCGGGGACCGGGTCCGCAAGATCGCCCCCTTCCTCCTCTTCGACGGCGATCCCTACCTGGCCGTCGTCGAAGACCGGCTCCTGTGGATTCTCGACGCCTACACCGCGACGGGGCGCTACCCCTATTCAGAGCCCGTCAACATCCGCGTCGGCCAGTCGACGCGACGGGTCAACTACATCCGCAACAGCGTCAAGGTCACCGTCGACGCCTACGACGGCACGGTCTCCTTCTTCGCCATCGACGACGACGACCCTCTCCTGAAGGCCTGGCGAAAGATCTTCCCCGGCCTGATTCAGCCCCGGAAGGCGATGACCGACGCCCTGAGGGCCCATCTCCGATACCCGAAAGACCTTTTCCGGATTCAGAGCGAGATCTTCCGGATCTACCACATGGGCGATCCCAACACCTTCTACAACAAGGAAGATGTCTGGACGACCGCTCAGGACCGCCAGGGAAAGGCCATTGATCCCTACTACCTGATGATGCACCTGGAGGAGAAGGCCGAATTCGCCCTCATCTCCCCCTTCCTTCCCGTAGGGAGGAACAACATGATCGCCTGGCTGGCGGCACGATCGGACGGAGAGAACTACGGCGAACTGCTCCTCTACCGCTTTCCCAAGCAGACCCTCATCTACGGCCCGAGCCAGATCGAGGCCCTCATCGATCAGCACCCGGAAATCTCGGCTCAGCTCTCCCTCTGGAGCCAGCGAGGCTCCGACGTCATCCGGGGCAGCGTCCTCGTCATCCCCATCGACCGGGCCATCCTCTACGTTCAGCCCCTCTATCTGAAGGCCGAAAACAGCGACCTCCCCGAACTGAAGCGGGTCATCGTCGCTTCGGGAAACCGGATCGCCTGGGCCGAGACCCTTGACGAGGCGCTGACGGCGCTCGTCGGAAAAACCGCCCACCTGGAGCCTCCCAGGGAACCGGCGCCTGCAAGGGAACCCGCTCCTCCTGTCCTGACCGGTGAGGCGGGACGATTGGCCCGCCAGGCCCAGGAAACCTGGGAGGCCTCTCAGGAAGCCCTCAAGCTGGGTAACTGGGAGGGCTACGGCCGGGAGATGGCACACCTTGAATCC
Source organism: Synergistales bacterium (assembly GCA_018433595.1). GTDB lineage: Bacteria > Synergistota > Synergistia > Synergistales > Aminithiophilaceae > Aminithiophilus. The sequence continues at coordinate 87,509 of JAHDQY010000003.1, read as the reverse complement.
CTTCTCCGGCGACTCGTCGAGGTGACCGGCGAGGGCGAAAGCGACGGCGGCAAAGAAGGAACCCCGGAGCTCCCGGCAAGGGAGTGACCGCGACAGGCGCCCTTCTCTTTGCTATAATGATTTCAACTTAGCGCCACAACACACCTGAAGGAGGTTCTTTCATGCCTGTCAAGAACGCCATGACCGCCGAATTCCTCCGCTCCGCCTTCGGCGGCGAAAGCATGGCCCACATGCGCTACCTCGTCTGGGCCGAAACAGCCGAAAAAGAGGGCAAACTCAACGTGGCCCGCCTCTTCCGGGCCGTCTCCCAGGCTGAATGGGTGCATGCCAAGGGACATTTCCGCGTCCTCGGCGGTGACATCGCCGACATGGCCGTCACGGCCGGCGCCGTCTTCGGGCTCAGGTCGACGGCCGAGAACCTGGAGGGAGCGGCCATGGGCGAGGATCACGAAGTCGACCAGATGTATCCCGCCTACATCGCCGTCGCCGAGGCCCAGGGTGAAAAGGAGGCCGTCCGCACCTTCTCCTTCGCGCTGGCCGCCGAAAAGCAGCACGCCGAGCTCTTCCGCAAGGCCCGTGCTGCCGTCCTCGAGGGCAGGGACATCGAGCTCGAAGGCATCTACGTCTGCCCTCTCTGCGGCCACACCGTCCTCGACGGAGCCCCTGACAAGTGCCCCGTCTGTGGCATGGGCAAGGATCGTTACGAGCGTTTCTAGGCCTTCAGCGAAAAAAGGACTTCCCGCATACGACGCGGGGAGTCCTTTTTTGCCGTCCTCCGGCTATAGTGGAGCAGAAGGCCTATCCGCCAAAAGGAGGGACGAAACCGTTGGGAAAGGGAGACTGGAACGCCAAGATCCTTCTTGCCTTTCTGTCGCTCTATCTGATCTGGGGATCGACCTACCTCGCCATCCGCTTCATGGTCGAGACCGTTCCCCCCTTCATGGGGGCCGGCACCCGCTTTTTCATCGCGGGGACGACGATGATGGCCTGGGCGGCCTTCAAGGGCAATTCCCTTCCTCCCCGAAAACAATGGCTCGGGCCGGCCCTCTTCGGCGCCCTTCTCCTGGCCGGAACGAACGGCTGCGTCTCCTGGGCCAGCCAGTTCGTCCCTTCCGGCGTCATCGCCCTCCTTCAGGCGACGGTCCCCCTCTGGTTCGTCCTCCTCGACGCCGTCTGGATCCGGCAGGAGAAAAACGGGCTCCGCGAACTGGCCGCCGTCCTCCTCGGCCTCTGCGGCGTCGCCTTTCTCGTCTTTTCCCGCCACGGAACCGCCCTCTCCCCGGCCTTCCACCCCAAGGGACTGGCCGTCGCCCTATCGGGCCCCTTTCTCTGGGCCTTCGGCTCGCTGCTGACCCGCCGTCTCCCCTCGCCTCCGTCTAACGTTCAGTCCTCGGGCATCGCCATGTCCACCGGCGGCATCCTCCTCCTGACCATGAGCCTCCTCTTTGGTGAAACGCAGGAATTCGATCCCGCATCGGTAACGGCCAAATCCCTGCTGGCCGTCTCCTATCTCATCGTCTTCGGCTCCTTCATCGCCTTCTCGGCCTACAACTGGCTCATCCGCATCCAAAGCCCCACCCTCGTCGGCACCTACACCTTCGTCAACCCCCTGGTCGCCCTCGTCCTCGGCCGCCTTCTCGCGGGCGAGTCCATCTCCCTCCAGGCCGTCCTGGGAGGGCTCGTCATCGTCGGCTCCGTCATTCTCCTCTGGAACCGGAAGAGAAAGAATTAACCCTCCTTTTTCACCCCAAACCCCAAGGCCCGTTTTTAATATTTGACAAACACTGAAGCTCGTGATAATTCATAGACCAGTTCCCCTGAAACTTCATATATCAGCATACATAAAAACAAAATGAATCGAGGCGACGAAATGAACGATCGTCTGCAGCGGCTGCGGAGAGAGGCCGCCCTGGAAGAGGGCGAAGGGCTCTTCATTCTCCGCCCGACGAACCTCCGTTATCTCTCCGGTTTCACCGGAGCCGATTCTTACGGCCTCATCACGGGAAAAGAGGCTTTCTTCATCACCGATTCCCGCTACACGGAGCAAGCCTCCAGAGAATGTCCCGACTTCGACGTCGTGCGGTGGCGGGACCCCTTCCCTCCCCTGGGCGCGACGATATCCGATCTGGCCGGAAAAACGGGGCTGCGCAGCATCGGGTTCGAGCCCGCCTTCGTCTGCTACAGCCTCTATCGAGAGATCGCCGAGGCGCTCGGAGACGTGGCCTTCGTCCCCGCCGAAAAGGGCGTCGAGACGCTGCGTTACGTCAAGGACGACAGAGAAGCGGCCTCCATCCGGAAAGCGGCTGAAATCGCCGACAGGGCCTTTGCCGCCCTTCTTCCGCGAATCGTGCCCGGCGCGGCGGAACGCGATCTGGCACGGGACCTGGCCTACGAAATGGAGCGCCTCGGAGCCGACGGCAAGGCCTTCGACGTCATCGTCGCTTCAGGACCCAACGGCTCCATGCCTCACGCCGTCCCATCCCGCCGCCGCCTGGAGAAAGGAGATCTGATCACCTTCGATTTCGGGGCCCTCTGCGACGGCTACCGCTCCGACATGACCCGAACGGTCGTCCTGGGCAGGGCGACAAAAAAGCAGAAGGAGAGATATCAGCTCGTGCTGGAGGCTCAGCAAGCCGGGATATCGGCCATCAGGCCGGGCCGTCTGGGCAAGGATGTGGACCAGGCCGCCCGAGAGGTGATCGTTTCAGCCGGGCTGGGCGACGCCTTCTCCCACGGCCTTGGCCACGGCGTCGGCCTCGATATTCACGAAGAGCCCTTCATGAACTCCCGCTGCGAAAGACGCCTGGAAAAAGGCTGCGTCGTCACCGTCGAGCCGGGCATCTACCTGAAAGGGTGGGGAGGGATACGGATCGAGGATTCTCTCCTCGTCGAAGACGAGGGGGTGGAGCTTCTCACAAAAACGCCGAAAGAGCTGCTGGAACTCCTCTAAGCCGGTCCACTTTCTCGATCCGGAGCAACCCCCCGGGATGTGAAACAACGGAAGGAGCGGTCACCAGTGAAAATATCATCGAAAAAGGGCCTTGCCATACTCCTTGTCGCTCTCGTCACCTCCTTCGCCCTTGCCGGTTCGGCCCCGGCCAAGGCACGGGAGTTCACCTTCTCCATGGGTTACGAAGTCCCCGGCCTGGATCCGCAGAAGGCCAACTCCATCCCCTCCATGGTCATCGCCATCCACGTCCTCGAAGGACTCGTCCGCGTCCACGACGGCAAGGTCCTCCCCGGCATGGCGGAAAGCTGGGAGATTTCACCTGACGGGCTCGTCTACACCTTTCATCTCCGCGACGCCAAATGGAGCGACGGGAAGCCCGTGACGGCCTATGACTTCGAGTATTCCCTGCGCCGTCTTCTCGATCCCGCCACGGCAGCCGAGTACGCCTTCGCCGCTTATGGCATCGTCAACGGCAAGGCCTTCAACAAGGGGGAGATCACCGACCCCAAGCTGATCGGAGCCAAGGCCCTGGACGAAAAGACCTTCGAGATCCGTCTTGAAGAGCCCATGGATTATCTTTTGGGCTACCTGCAGCTCATGTGCTTTCTCCCCTCCAGACAGGATGTGATCGAAAAGGAAAAGGATGCCTTCGCCACGACGGCGGATCGGATGGTCTACAACGGCCCCTTCACCCTCAAGGAGTGGAAACTCGAACAGGTCATGGTCCTGGAGAAAAACCCTCTCTACTGGGACAGCGAGACCGTTCAGCTCGATCGGGTCACCATCCATCAGGTCTATGAACAGAACACGGCCCTGAGCCTCTATGAGAGCGGAGAGATCGATATGGTCGACATCCCCGCCAACCTCTACGCCAATTACGCCGCGACCGGCAAGGCCCAGGTCTCCCTGACGGGAGCCGACGACTGGATCAAGGTCAACGTCCGCCCCAACCCCGAAAAGCCCTGGCTCGCCGATAAGGATTTCCGCAAGGCTCTGGCCTGGGCCATCGACCGCGGCGAGTACCTCAAAATCGCCACGAAAGGCCTCTACATTCCCAATCTCCGCTACGTCCTGCCCATGGTGGCCGGCGTGGAAAAACACTACGCCGAGGAGTATCCCCTGGAGTTCTACACGGAGAAGGCCGATCCGGAGAAAGCCCGGGCGCACCTGAAGACGGCCATGGAACGCCTCGCCATCGACGACGCCGGGAAGATCTCCGTCACCTACCTCATCCAGGACCAGGAGGAGTGCCGCCTCATGGCCGAGGCCCTGCAGGATCAGATTCAGAGGACTCTCGGGATCAAATTCAACGTCCAGCTCGTGACACGCAAGCAGCGCTACCTCATGGAAGGCCAGGCCGACTACGACCTCGTCTATTCTGGATGGGGCCCCGACTTCGACGACCCTCTGACCTACGTCGAGATCTGGGGAAGCGACGTCAGCCACAATACCAGCGGATGGGGAAACAAGACCTTCGACGAACTCGTCGCCTCCTCAAGGAGGGAGACGGATCACCGCAAGCGGCTTGATCTGCTCTTCGAGGCGGAAAAGATCCTCCTCGAAGAGGCTCCCATGATCCCTCTCCAGCTCCGACGCAGAGCCTGGATGACCCAGCCGGGAGTCAAGGGAATCGTCCGCCCCTTCGTCGGCGCCGACCTGGACTTCCGCTTCGCCACCGTCGATCAGTAACGGCTGACCCGGACCTCCGTCGTTCGCGCCCCTTCAAGGGGCGCGAACGACGCTCTCCCATCCGGAAGGAGGGAACTCGCTTTGGCCCGCTACATTCTCAAACGGCTCCTGATCTCCGTCATCACCGTCTGGCTGCTCGTGACGGTCGTCTTCATTCTCGTCCGTCTTCTCCCGGGAGACCCCTTCTCCAGCGACAAGCTGACGCCGGACATACGGGCCAACCTCGAGGCCTACTACGGCTTCGACCAGCCGCTTCACCTTCAGTACCTCCGCTACATCGGCAACCTCCTCAGGGGCGATCTGGGCTTTTCGATCAAGTACCAGAACATGCCCGTCGGCAAAGTCATCGCCGACTCCTTTCCCTACTCGGCCGACCTGGGAATCCGAACGATCCTCTTCGCCTCTCTCGTCGGAATAGGGCTGGGCGTCGTCGCCGCTCTCAACCGGGGACGCCCCCTGGAATACCTCTGCATTTTCATTGCCATCGCAGGAATCTCCCTCCCGGACTTCATAACGGGATCGCTGCTCCAGTACTTTTTCGGCCTCAAGCTGGGCTGGTTCCCCGTAGCGCTCTGGCGGAGCTTCCGGCACACGGTGCTCCCCACCCTGGCTCTGAGCTTCTACACGCTGGCCCTCGTCTCTCGCATCATGAGGACGAGCATGCTCGAAGTGACAGGTCAGGACTACGTCCGCACGGCCCGGGCCAAGGGGCTCCCGACCTTCAAGATCGTCTGGCGTCATCAGATCCGCAACGCCATCCTTCCCGTCGTTACCGTGCTCGGCCCGATCACGGCGGCGATCCTGACGGGGACCTTCGTCATCGAATCGATCTACGCCATTCCCGGCATGGGTAAGTTTTACGTTCTGGGAGTCCAGAACCTGGACTACACCATCATTCTGGGCCTGACGGCCTTTTACGGCATCTTTCTCATCGCCGCCAACTTCATCGTCGATATCCTCTACGGCCTTATCGACCCCCGAATCACCCTTGCAGATGGAAGGAGGCGCTGATAATGACGCTTCACGCTCCGGAGACACTTTCACCGGAACTCTTCGAACCCGCCGTCGCCGACGCCGACGCACGGGAAGCCCTCTGCCGGCCCAGCCTGACCTTCTGGCAGGATGCCTGGCAGAAACTCCGTAAAAACCGCGTCGCCACGGCATCGATGATCGCCATCATCTGCTGTGCCCTGCTGGCCGCCGTCGGACCCGCCCTCGTTCCCTACAGCTATTCGGCCACAGACGCCTCCTGCATTGACATGCCTCCCGACAGGAACCACTGGTTCGGCACCGACTCGCTGGGAAGAGACCTCTGGGCCCGAACCTGGATGGGAGCGCGAGCCTCCCTCCTGATCGGCTTCGCGGCGGCCCTCATCAATTCCTGCATCGGCGTCGTCATCGGAGGCCTCGCCGGCTATGTGGGGGGGAAGACCGACATGATCCTCATGAGAATCATCGACGTCCTGTACGCCATTCCCTACATGATCGTCGCCATCCTCCTCATGGTCGTGCTCAAGCCGGGCATGCAGTCCATCGTCCTCGCCATGGTCATCATCGGATGGATCAAATCGGCCCGCCTCGTCCGGGGCCAGGTGCTCGCCCTGAAAAACCAGGAATACGTCCTGGCGGCGCGCAAGCTGGGAGCCTCGGACTTTCGGATCGTCTTCCGGCACATGATCCCCAACACGCTGGGGCTGATCATCACGGACCTCACCATGGCCGTTCCCTACGCCATTTTCACCGAAGCCTTCCTGAGCTACATCGGCCTCGGCATCCAGCCGCCTCAATCGAGCTGGGGCCTTCTGGCCCGCTACGGCGCCCAGAACTTCCGCGTCGCCCCTTTCCAGCTCTTCATCCCCGCCGTCGTCATCAGCATCACCATGCTCTCGCTCAACCTCTTCGGCGACGGCCTGCGCGACGCCCTCGACCCCAAGCTGCGGTAGTCTCAAGATGAGATTGATGAACGAAACGACTGAAAACAAGCGCCTCCTGGAACTCCGCAACCTCCGCGTCTCCTTCGCCACCTACGGCGGCACCGTTCAGGCCGTCCGAGACATCTCCTTCCACGTGGACGGCGGCGAGTGTCTGGCCATCGTCGGCGAGTCGGGATGCGGCAAGAGCGTGACGGCCATGGCCGTCATGAAACTGATCCCCATGCCGCCGGGCAGGATGTCCGGATCGATCCTTTTCAAGGGCAACGAGCTGATCGACCTCTCCGAAAGAGCCATGAACCGCATCCGCGGACGGGAGATCGGCATGATCTTTCAGGACCCCATGACCTCTCTCAATCCGACCATGACCGTCGGGAGACAGGTCGAAGAGATTCTGGCCCAGCATGAAAAGATCTCCCGGGAGGAGTGCCGGAAACGCTCTCTCGAGGTTCTTCGCCTTGTCGGCATCCCCGAGGCGGAACGCCGTTACGGCCAATACCCCCACGCCTTCTCCGGCGGAATGCGCCAGCGCGTTCTCATCGCCATGGCCATCGCCTGCCGCCCCAGCCTTCTCATCGCCGACGAACCCACGACGGCCCTGGACGTCACCATCCAGGCCCAGATCCTCGACATCATCAGAAACCTTCAGAAGAGCCTGGGCATGACGCTGCTTCTCATCACCCACGATCTCGGCGTCGTCGCCAAAACGGCCGACCGGATCGCCGTCTTCTATGCCGGGCAGGTCGTCGAGACGGGAAGCTGCGACGCCATCTTTTACAACCCCTCCCACCCCTACACCCGGGCCCTTCTCGGCTCCATACCCCGAATCGACGCCACCCGGGCCACGCAGCTTTCCGCCATAGCCGGAACGCCGCCGGACCTGTTCTCTCCGCCGGCCGGCTGCGCCTTTTTTGCCCGCTGCACGAGGGCGATGAAAATCTGCGCCACCCTCGCTCCCCCGCCCATGACCGTCGGAGAGGGACAGACCGCCTCCTGCTGGCTCCATCACCCCATGGCGGGAATCCGCCGGCAGGGAGCCGTGGAAGGAGCGATGCCACGATGAGCGAGTTTCTCCTTCAGGCCGAGGGCCTGAAAAAACACTTTCCCCTTTCCGGTCTGGGGACGCTCAGAGCCGTCGACGGCATCGACTTGAGCCTCCGGCAGGGAGAGACGCTCGGTCTCGTCGGCGAATCAGGCTGCGGAAAGTCGACGGCGGGGCGCACCCTGGTCGGCCTCTACGAACCGACATCGGGAACGGTGCGCTACCGCGGGAAAGATACGGCCACCCTGACGGGGGTACAAAAAAGGGAGTTCATCCGGTCGGCCCAGATGATCTTTCAGGACCCCTACGCCTCCCTCAATCCGCGCATGACCGTCAGCGACATCATCGCCGAGGGGATCGACATTCACGGACTTCACCGCGGCAAGGAGAGAGCCGACCGCGTCTTCGAGCTGCTGGCCCTGGTCGGACTGGGAAAGGACCACGCCGACCGCTACGCTCACGAGTTTTCCGGAGGCCAGCGCCAGCGCATCGGAATCGCCCGCGCCCTGGCCGTCAACCCTTCCATCATCGTCTGCGACGAACCGATTTCCGCCCTGGACGTCTCCATCCAGGCCCAGGTCATCAACCTCCTCGTCGATCTCCAGGAGCGCTTCGACCTGACATACCTCTTCATCTCCCATGACCTCGGCATGGTCCGCTACATCTCGGACCGGGTCGCCGTCATGTATCTCGGGAAAATCGTCGAGACCGCCCCCAGCGACATCCTCTACGCCAACCCGCGCCACCCCTACACTCAGGCGCTCCTTTCCGCCATACCTCTCCCCGACCCCGACAAGGAGCGTCACCGAAGACGCATCATCCTCGAAGGAGATGTCCCCAGCCCCATCGACCCTCCTGGAGGATGCCCCTTTGCCGGCCGTTGCCCCCAGGCCCGCAGCGGCTGCGGCGAGACCTGCCCCCCTCTGGAGGACCGAGGCGGAGGCCATTTCGTCGCCTGCCGATTTCGATGACTTGGACCCTCGCGGAAAAATAGGCCGTTTGAGGGAGACACAAAAAGTGATTTCTGCGCTACAATGGTGCCGATCGGGGGAAGAAGGCGAAGAATTCAGACGATCATCGAGATCGCCCAAAGGGGGATACCGCCTTTGAATCGACGCATTCTGCTTCTCTTGACCCTGCTGGCGTTGGCTCTGGCCGATCCCAGCTCGGCCTCCTTCGCCACGACGGTAACCAACGCCCTGCCCGATGAAAAGGTCATCGGCGCCAGAAAGAACGAACGGTCCGTTTTACGCGGTTCTTCCTCTTTTGAACGCACAGGGATTGTGGCCGTTACCGCTGATGCCGGCGACTTCGGGGGCGACCTGACCTCCAGCTGGCCGAAAGAATCGCAGCAGCTGCGCGAACAGGCCCTCGAGCTTCGGAAGATCGACCTGCGCATCAAGGCCGCACTCGATCGGGGCCCCCTCATCGGCGCCCGGGAAGTGCAGCGGCTTCTGGGCAGAAAGACCTCGATCAAGGCGGAGATGACCCGCAGAATCCGGGAAGCGACCTGAAAGGAAACGCACCTGCAGGGGAGAGGGCTTTTCAGCTCCTCCCCTCTTTTTTGCCTGTCATGGACCTTAAAAGAAAGCGACCTGACGAAAGAGATGATCGGAGACAGCTTCGGCCTTCCGGCCGTCTCGAAAGGAGGCCCCTCTCTTGGATGAAATGCTCGCCGCCATCGTCGAGAATGCGCGCCCCCGCCACGGCAACGGCGCCGTGGCCACCTACATCCCCGAGCTGGGCAAGGCCCGGGCCGACGCCCTGGGCATCGCCATCGTCACCGTCGAGGGCGACTCTTACGACGCCGGCGACAGCGACTACCCTTTCTCGATCCAGTCCATCTCCAAGCTGGTCTCGCTGGCCCTGGCCCTGACGGAACTGGGGGAAGAACAGGTCTTCTCCCGCGTCGGCGTCGACCCGACGCCGGACCCCTTCAACTCCATCATGCGCCTCGAAATGGACCGCATCAACCGCCCCTACAACCCTCTCGTCAATGCCGGAGCCATTGCCGTCATCTCCTTCCTTCCCTACAGGGAGAGCGCCGCGCGAACCTCAGCCGTCCTTGACCTCGCCCGGAAACTGACGGGCAACAACGCCCTTGCCGTCAACGAGGCGATCTATCTCTCCGAGCGGACCACCAGCGACCGCAACCGCGCCCTGGCCTATTTCATGCGCAGCACGTCCATCCTCGACGGTGACGTCGAAGACGTCCTCGACACCTACTTCCGTCAGTGCAGCATCGAGGCCACCGTCAAGGACCTGGCCATCATGGGGGCCACCCTGGCCGCCGGAGGCATCAACCCCGTCTCAGGCGAGCGCGTCCTCTCGAGCCGGGTCTGCCGCGTCGTCCGCGCCCTCATGGCCACCTGCGGCATGTACGACGGGTCAGGCGAGTTCGCCATCCGCGTCGGCATCCCCGCCAAAAGCGGCGTCGGCGGGGGCATTCTGGCCGTCGTCCCTCGGCGCATGGGCATCGCCGTCTGCGGCCCCGCCCTGGACGCCAAGGGCAACTCCATCTGCGGCATGCAGGTCCTGGAGGAACTCTCCCGGGAGATGCGGCTGCGGGTCCTGTAGCGGTTCGGACGGGCCACCGGACACGTCCATGAGGGGGCCGGGGATATCCCCGGCCCCCTCATGGACGGAAAAAGCAGAACCTCAAAAGGCGGGTGTGACCGCCCCGCTGTAGGTCTCTATGATGAAATTGCGGACCCTCTCGCTTCTGAGAGCTCTCAGAAGATCGACGATCTCCCGCCGGTCGGCATCTTCAGGGCGAACGACGACCACATTGTGGAAAAGAGGATCCACCCTCTCCTCGAAAAGGCTGTCCTTCGACGGCTGGAGCCCCGCCTCAAGGGCGAAGTTGCAGTTGGCGACAACGGCACCGCTCCGATCCAGATAGGCCAGGACCTCTTCGGCCTCGGCGCCCTGGAAACGAAGCTTTCCGGGGTTATCGACAACATCCAGGGGACCGGCCTCGAGGCTGGCGTTGGCCGACAGGCGGATCAGCCCCGCATCCTCCAGGAAATGGAAGGCCCGCCCCCGATTGATGTTGTCGGCGGGATGAACGATGACGGCCCCCGGAGGAATCTCTTCAAGAGAGAGCGCCCTGCTGGAGTAAAGGCCCATCCGCTCGAAATGGACGGCGCCGACGGCGACGAGATCCGTGCCGCAATCGCGGTTGAAGCCATCGAGGAAGAGGCGGTTCTGGAAGTAGTTGGCATCCAGCTCGCCGTTGACGAGATCCTCGTTCGGCTCTTCGTAGTCTTCATAGAGAACGATCTCCATATCGATCCCCTCGTCGGCCAGGACGCCGACGACGAGCCGGAGCAATTCTCCATGGGGAACGGGGTTGGCTCCGACTCGGATCCTGACGGCCTCGGCGACAGCCGAGCCGCAGAAGGCAAAGACCAACGCGACGGCGAGAATCGAAGTCAGGCTTCTCCTCAAAGGAATCATCCCTGCCCCTCTTGACTGACATGAAATCAGACATTCTGCTTTGAAAACTCTTTCTACGAGCTGAAATTTACAGCCAAGCCAAGGAATTGCTCATCATATTTGAATTCTATCAAATCGAAACATGACAGACAAGACAGTTTTATTTTATATTCATTAAGTTTGCTGCCGCTCCAGGTGTTTTTTTCGATCGGCGCCGTTTTTTCAGGCTCTTCTGGACCCCCCCACCGGGATCGGGAGACTGCTCCTTCCGGAAAGGATTCTGCAAGGCAAGCGGACGCTTTTTCTGCAAAACTCCACAAAACACACTCTCCGCTCAAAGACCGTCACGGCTCGACGAAGAAAACCGAGAGACCCCTTTTTGCCGACAGGGACAACCGCAGGCCCCGCCGTGTATCCTCTTGCAACCCATCGAGCTTATCGTCCGGGCCGAACACAGCACACATTCCCGAACGAAAGCCACTTCTTAAAGAGCACCCTCAGATTCCAGGTTTTTTTGAACTTCGGCCTTGATGAGCAGCTTTATTTTAGATGCCATAGCGATACGGATCTGCAACTTCAAAACATAAAAAGGAAATTCCCTAACGAAAGGGCTACAAGCTGGCAATGCCACCGACGTAACTCTGAAAAACCTGTTTTGACACACATGATTTTGAGTAGTAGTATTATCAATAGCCTCTCGCAAGCTCAATCAACCTGAGCCAATGGTTTGTGTTTGGCTTTTTGCAAGGTTATTTAAACCACCCTGCAAAAATCGAGCTTATTTTTGGGATTTATTGGTTCGGACCCTTTTAGTCTTTTGGTTTTTGCCGTTCAAAGTCCGCTCGCCCTTGAGCGGTCCACTGCTTCCCGGCTGCCTTCGCTCTCTTTCGACACTCTCCCAAGATCTCGCTCTTCTCGGGGAGCAAGGTGCATTGGAGACGTCGCCGCAAACTTTCACTTTTACCTACACCTATCCCTGCACTTTACCCACACACCCTACCCACACACGTTCCTCTCCACGCCCCATCCATCGGCCATGACGACGAGAGCCTCTTTTCGTCTGTTGTTCGGCATATTGCCCCGGCTCAAGGAATTTTTCGAGACACGGGCCTTGCCGACATCAGTCGATGCGGAGCACGCCGGCAGAATCGGCGCCGAAGCGCCGTCGGCATCAGAACATTCCAAGCGGCTCCATACCGATCAGGAGACCAAGAAAGGAGCGGTGCGTGATGAAAGGGAACAGAGTCGTACATGTCCTATCCGCCTTAATCCTCGCGGTGCTTTTTTGCACAACCAGCGCCTATGCCGCGACCACGTTCATGAGTATTGCCACAGGCTCGACGGGGGGCACATTCTATCCGATTGGGGTCATCTTTTCAAATCTCTTCAACGAAGAGCTGGCATCGGAAGGATACAAATTCACCGCCATGGCGTCCGGCGGAAGCACTGAAAATCTTGAAATGCTTCGCAACAAGGAAATTCCCTTGGCGATATGCGGAAGTCTTCCCGTAGCCAACGCCTACGAAGGCACCGACGCCTACAAGGGAAAGGAAATCAAACACGTCCGCTTCGTCACAGCCCTCTGGCCCGAAGCGATACAACTGATGTACAGAAAGGACTCCGGAATCCAGACGCTGGCCGACTTCAAAGACAAGAAGATCGCCGTCGGTCCTGCCGCCGGAGGAGGAGTCTTTTATATGCCGATCATCATGAAGGAATACAACGGCATGACTTTCGACGATTTCGAGCCTCAGTACCTGGGATACGGGGACTCGGTTCAGGCGCTTCAAAACGGGCTCATCGCCGCCTGCTATCTGGCAGCGGGACTGCCGACATCCGCCGTAGCTCAGATGTATGCCGGCCAGGTACCCGTAGGCATGATCGAATTTTCCGATGAAGAGATCGGGCGCATTGTCGCTGCCGCACCTTTTTTCACCAAGGTCGTCATACCGGAAGAGACCTATCCCAAGCAGAAAAACCCCCTGCAGACAGTCGCCATCAAATGCTCTCTCATCTGCGATCAGGATGTTTCCGAAGACCTCGTCTACAACATGCTCAACGCCTACTATGTCAAACATCTCGAAGAAGCGCAGAAACAGCACGGCTCTCTGCGTTTCGTCACCCTTGAAGAATCCGTTAAAGGCCTGACGGGAGCCCCGCTGCACCCTGGTGCCGTCAGGTTCTACAAGGAGAAAGGCCTCTCTCTGCCCGATTATCTGATCCCCCCCGAAATGAAATGACATCGAGAAAGACCACAAAGAGACAGGTGCAGATCAATTCTGCACCTGTCTCTTATAAACGGACACATCGACAGGAGGGACGACCATGTCGGATAACCACCTCTCTGAGCACCCTGCCTCCGCAAAAGAATCTTCTGAAAGCTCTTTAAACCCATCTAGATTTTTTTCTTTTAAAAACTTCTTTCTCCTGTTCTGCATGGCGGTTTCTCTTATACATATTTATTACAACAGTTTTGGGCTCATTGAAGTCGTCCCCAAAAACATGATACACGTATCCTTGATGATGGGGGTTGTCTTTCTCACCAAGAGAGCCCAAAAAACCGACAACAGCGAAGTCCCCTCTTTGCTGGATTGGGTGTTTTTTGCCCTTTCAATCGGCCTGGGGATCTACCTGCTTGCGTCATACGGCAGGTGGATGGAGACGCTGTTGGCCACGAACACGATGGACATCGTCTACGGGTTGGCCTTTGTCCTCCTTGTCATCGAAGCCTCCAGGAGAAGCGTCGGCTGGGTCCTCACATCGATCGGCATGGCGTTCCTCATCTACACCTACATCGGTCCCTGGTGCCCGGGGCTCCTCGCCCATGCCGGCTTTTCCTTGAAAAGGATACTGGTTCGAATGACGATGACTTCCGAAGGGTTGCTCGGAGTGGCCGTGATGGTTTCGGCCTCTTACATCTTCATGTTTATCCTTTTCGCCAGCTTCCTGAAAGCGACGAAAGCCTCGGAGTTCTTCAACGACCTGGCATCGGCCCTCGCCGGCGGAACCCGCGGCGGGCCGGCCAAAGTATCGATCGTCGCCAGTGGCCTTACCGGCACGATTTCAGGCAGCTCCCAGGCGAATGTGGCGACGACGGGCTCCTTCACGATCCCTCTGATGATTCACACGGGATATCAGCCCTACTTTGCCGCATCGGTGGAAGCCATCGCCTCCACCGGAGGCGTGATCATGCCGCCGATCATGGGTGCCGCGGCATTCATCATGAGCTCCTATCTGGGCATCCCCTACAACAAGATCATGGTGGCCGGGATCACACCGGCACTGTTGTACTACTGGACGCTCTTTCACATGGTCGACCTGGGCGCAGCGAAATGGGGGCTCACCGGGATGCCGAAAGACCAGCTTCCCAAGCTGAAGGAGGTCTTAAGACAACGGGGGCAACTGCTCATTCCTCTGATTCTGATCATCGTTGCTCTCTTTATCGGCTACAGCCCGCTCTTTGCCGCTTTCATCGGAATCATCAGCGTGCTGGTGGTTTCGTTCTTCAGAAAAGACACGCGGCTTTCGCTGCTCCAGATTGTCGAAGCGCTCGCGGAAGGCGCGGTAAACGGGGCCACCATCGCGATCATCTGCGCCGTAATCGGTTTTGTCATCGCTTCCGTAGGCATGACCGGCATCGGCCAGACGATCGGGACAAGCATCGTCAAATGGTCCGGAGGGCAGCTCTGGCTGACGGGAATACTCTGCATGATAACGGCCGTCGTGCTGGGCATGGGCCTTCCCGGACCTGCATGCTACATCATCACCGCCACCGTAGCCGCTCCCGCACTGGTCAAGATCGGCGTCTCGCAGCTGGGGGCACATTTCTTCGCCTTCTACTTCGGCACGATGTCCTCAGTCATTCCACCGGTTGCCCTGACATCCTTCACTGCGGCGGCCATAGCCCGATGCAATCCGACGAAGGTCGCCTTCTCCGGACTTTTCTTGGGAAGCGCCGGTTTGCTCCTTCCCTACATGTGGCTCTACAACCCGATCCTTCTTGCCGAATCCTTTCATTGGGGAAAATATCTTTGGATTGTCTCGACAGCCATGGTAGGCCTTTATGCGGTCTCTCTATCCATCATGGGGCATTGTCTGATAAAGATATCTGCTTTAGAAAGACTATTCACCGCAACAGCCGCCGTTTTATTGGTGCTTCCCAACATGATCACTAGAATCTCCGGCCTGACGGGCCTTGCCATAGGATTTATCTTGCACTACTCAAGATACAAAAAGCTAAGGAAAAACAACAAAGAAGGACAATATACCACTATTCCAGTAAACAAAGCTGACCAATAGCCGCCCAAGTTTTATTTATTCAAATCATTAAAGAAATGTCTATAAAATCATCATTAAAACAGATTAAAAGCAATGCTATGTTTGATGCTGCAATTTTAGCAATAATGAATCTCAAAGGAGAAACTTCATGGACAAAATAACAGATACAATAAAAAAATCTGTTAAAGATGTTTATATTGAATCAAAAAAACTACAAGAGGCCATTCATCAAAATCCAGAACTTTCAAACATGGAAATACAGACCAGGAATAAAATAAAAACATTTCTAGACGGAACATCCGTCGAAATACGCGAATGCAAGCAATCCTTAGGGCTTATATGTGATCTGAAGCTAAACAAAAACTTTCCGACAATAGCCTTTCGGGCAGACATGGATGCATTGCCGATAAACGAAAGGACGGATCTGCCTTATAGATCAAAAAACGACAACATCATGCACGCCTGCGGCCATGACTTCCATAGCGCCATCCTGGCCGGAGCGGCAAAAGCGCTGTCACTCCTATCCGGCAGGCTGTCCGTAAATTTAAGATTCATCTTTCAACCCGCCGAAGAGGATAATCCTATCGGAGGAGCAAAGAAGATCATCAGGGAAGGCGGCCTTGCCGATTGTGCCGCTGTCTTGGGACTGCACCTGTGGCCTGGGTTTTTGACAGGCCAGGCGGGCACGAAACCAGGCCCGCTTTTCGCCTCATCCGACAGGCTGACGCTACGTATCATCGGCAAAAGCGCTCATGCGGCCATGCCGGAAGCAGGGGTCGATTCCATCGTCATTGCCGGGCATGTCCTGCTCGCACTACAGAGCGCCATCTCCAGGGGCCTCAGCCCCTTCGATGAAGCGGTTCTGACGATAGGGCGCATCGAGGGAGGCACCCGGTACAACGTCCTGGCGGAAGAGACACGCCTATTGGGCACCGTTCGTAACACCTCCTCGGCAGCAAGAGAAAAGCTGAGACAGAGCATCATCAACATAACGGGAAAGACCGCAGAGATGTTCGGAGGAAAAGGGGAAGTCGAATATTTCGACGGCTACCCTGTTCTGGAAAACAATTTCACTCTATTTGAATCCGCTTCAGCGATTTTAAAAAAGTTATCAGACCTGGGGATGGAATTCATCGAGCTGAAAAGACCTTCCATGATCTCCGAAGATTTCAGCTATTACACGCATGAGATCCCGGGGCTCTTCTTTTTCTTAGGCTGCACTGAACCTGGCACCAAGGAAGAAGACATCCACCCCCTGCACAGCCCGCTTTTCAAGGCCGACCAAAATTGCATTCGATTTGGCTTGGCAGCGCTCATCGGCATGGCGCTCAATGCCAACGAAATGTTGGCTCGGCTATGACATAGGCAACCTTCCTCTGAAACACCTATTGCTTTCACGCTTAATGGAGGCGCGGAATGGACAAAAACGACAAGGATATCCTGGTCTTATCGAAGGTCAACATCATTGATGGAACAGGGTCCAGTCCCAAAATGGGAACCATTGTCATCCAAGGCAAACATATCAGGAAGATTTATTCCCCCGACACAACGCCCGAGCTTCCTGAAAAGGCTACCGTAATCAAATTACCAGGAGTGACTGTTATGCCGGGCCTGATAGACACACACACTCATGTCTCCATGTCGAAAGGAGACACAGAACTTTCAAATCTCAAAGAAAGCGTTCCATTTAAAACACTCAAGGCATGCAAAAATGCCGAGACCACTCTTAAATCAGGGATCACGACAATCAGAGACCTCGGAGCAGACCATTTTATCGACCTCGCCGTTCGAGACGCCATTAACCAAAACATCATAAAAGGCCCGAGAATGCTCGTCAGTGGCTTCAGGATACTTCCTACGGGGGCGGATTATCCGCTATACCCGCCGCAAGTCTCTTTTGCGGAAAGATTCACCATGGACTCTCCGGACGAGATCAGAAAAGCGGCCAGAACCCTGCTGGCACACGGTGTCGACGTCATCAAGATATTAACCAGCGGGAGGACGTTCAGAAAAACCTCTTCTCCGGATTCCTATGCTCTCAGCCTGGAAGAAGCACAAACAGCCGTCAGAGAAGCTCACAACCAAGGGATTCCGGTCTCTTGTCATGCCCATGGAGCGAATGGTGTAAAAATTGCGATAGCTTCAGACTGTGACACCATTGAACATGGCACTATACTTGATGACAACGACATTGAATCCATGGCAGAAAAACAAATCTTCCTTATCCCAACCTTTTCTTATTCAAAACACATTGAAGAAAAAGGCAGAGATTGTGGAATTCCCGATTATGCCGTAGAAAAAGCCCTGTCAAGCAGGAAAAAGAGGTTGACAAGCTTTGGCAAGGCCCTAAAGGCAGGAGTGCCGTACGCCATGGGGTCCGATGCCGGGATGCCCCTTGTAGACCATGGAACAAATGCATTCGAGCTGTCTGCCCTTGTAGACGCCGGATTGACTCCCATGCAGGCCATCATGGCGGGGACTTCCTGTGCAGCCAGGTGCCTGCGGCTTGAAAAGAAGATCGGCACCATCGAGGAGGGCAAGCTGGCGGATCTCCTTGTCGTTCAAGGCGACCCCTTAAAGGGTATTGCCTTGCTCCAGGAGACCAGAAATATCCTTTATGTCATCAAAGAAGGCCATATCGAAATTGAAAGAACGCCTCAAAGAACATCCTGTCTCACGAAACGGCCGACCTGCGAATAGCGGCGGAGCACCGATCACCTCAAGCGGGCGACATGGTCCAGGAGAACATTTTCATCGTTCGACAGCCTCGGGGCCTTGACAGTTTCGACAGGGCAACGTAGGATAGCGGCAGTTTCCGATCGTGATCAGAGGAGCCTGAACATGAGCCGAGCCGAGTACAACCGATGCGATTCTTTCGATATGACGGGCCGCTGGTGGTGGTATAGAAACCGCCGCTAGGGCTTCTGTGCTTTTGGGCCCCGGCGGTGGGACATCCACGCCGGGGCCTTTTCATTTCCCAGGGGGGAAAGGCCTCGAGCCTTTCCCCCTATTTTTTGACTGAGCCGAGATGAGCCGAGGAGGAAACGACGATGACACGGACCCACCTGCTGGAACGTCCTGCAATGAAACAGAGCGCCTCTACCCTGGAGGCCTTGCGGAAAAGCCTCGACCGGGCACTGAAAAGCGGCGCCTACCGGGACAAATTGGGATTGGAGAGGTCCGTCGAGATTTCGGATCTCGACGACTTCAGGCACCTTCCCTTTCTGACCAAGGACGACCTGCGGCGCCATAATCCCTTCGGCCTCTGCTGCGCCGACGAACAGGAGATCGTTCGCATCCACAGCACGTCGGGAACGACGGGAGAACCCGTCGTCATCCCCTACACGGCTCGAGACGTGGAGACCTTCACGACATTGATGGCCCGTGCCCTCTCGATGGCGGGCATGACCGACGGCGACCGGGCCATGGTCACCCCCGGCTACGGTCTCTGGACGGCCGGCATCGGTTTCCAGGCCGGCGTGGAGCGCATCGGTGCCTGCGCCATTCCCACGGGGCCCGTCGCCATGGAGATGCAGATGACCTTTCTCAGGAAGATGAGCCCCTCTTACCTGATCGGGACGGCCTCCATGGCGCTTCTTTTGGGTGAGACCCTTCGTCGCGAGGGGCTGACGCCTCGACTCAAAGGAGCTATTCTCGGTGCGGAGCAGTGGGGCGAGCGACGCCGCGCCGTCATTGAAGAGCTGCTCGGCGTCAAGACCTTCGACATCTACGGCATGACCGAGACCTACGGTCCGGGGATCGCCATCGAGTGCGCCTGCCAGGAGGGGCTCCACTACTGGGATGATCTCTTCTATTTCGAGGTCATCGATCCGGCGACGGGAGAGGTCCTCCCCGAAGGCGAGACGGGGGAGCTGGTCATCACCACTCTCGTGAAGGAGGGGCTGCCCCTCATCCGCTACCGAACCCGCGACCTCGCCTCGATCCTCCCCGGAAGATGCCGCTGCGGCTCTCCCTATCCGAGGATCTCCCGGGTCCTGGGACGCTCCGACGACATGATCACCTACCGGGGCGTCAATCTCTTCCCCTCGGCCGTGGAGAAGCTCATCGCCGAAATTCCCGGGCTGGGAAGCGAGTTCCGCATCGTCCTGACCACCGAGGGGGGCAAGGACTGCCTCGACATCGACGTCGAACGCTCCGGCGACGGTGGAGACGAGCCCGCCCGGGAGCTGGCCCGGAAGATGAAGATGACCCTCTCGGCCCTGCCCCGCGTCAAGCTTCTCCCCCCGGGAGGACTGGGCCGGGAGACGAAAAAGACCCGCCGCGTCTTCGACAACCGGACCAAATAAAGCCGGGACCGCCCGGCCCAACTCAGGCGGGATCATCGTCTCCGACGAACCTGCCGAATCCAAGGAGAGTGCCCCCATGGCTGAAGAACGCGCCCTGCCCCGCGGTTATCGTTACCGCTGGGTCGTCTGGTCCATCATGCTTCTGTCCTACATGATCGTCTTCTTTCATCGCCTCGCCGCCGGCGTCGTCCGCCAGAACCTCGTCGATGACTTCGGTCTCAGCGGCTCGGCCTTCGGCTCCCTGGCATCGATGTATTTCTACGCCTACATGGTCATGCAGATTCCCGTGGGCTACCTGGCCGACTCCCTCGGAGCCCGGGCCACCGTCACCTTCGGCATGGCCCTGGCCGGCGCGGGGTCGCTCCTTTTCGGCGCGGCCTCCGGTCCGACGTTGCTTTTCGCCGGCCGTTTCCTCGTCGGCATCGGCGTCTCGACGGTCTTCATCGCCATCCTCAAGGTTCTTTCGACCTGGTTTCATGAGCGCGAGTTCGCCACTCTCTCGGGCGTCACCAACCTGATCGGCAACCTCGGCGGCGTCCTCGCCCAGGCTCCCCTCGCCTGGGCCGTGGCCGCCTTCACCTGGCGGATGACCTTCGCCGGAATCGGCCTCTTCTCTCTCCTGCTGGCCGCCCTCTGCTGGCTTCTCATCCGCAATACCCCCGCCGACCTGGGCCTGCCTCCCGTCAACCCGGCGCCTCCCACCCGGAACAGGCCCTCCTTCTCTGAAGGCTTCCGCGCCGTCCTCGCCGACTGGCGGATCTGGCCTTCGTCGCTCTTCTACGCCGCCGTCGCCGGCGTCTACCTGGCCTTTTCCGGCGCCTGGGGGATCTCCTACCTCCAGGCCGTCTACGAGCTCCCGCGAGCGGCGGCGGCGGGCGTCGTCTCCTACTCCATCTTCGGCGCCATGGCCGGAGGCATCGTGATCGGAGGCGCCTCGGACCGCATGGGAGAGCGCAAGCCGATTCTGATGGCCATGACGGTCCTTTTCTGCCTCTGCCTGACGCCCATGGTCTTCTGGAAGGGAGGGATGCCGCCTCAGATCATCCTGAAACCTCTCTTTTTCGTTCTCGGCTTCGCCTCCATGGCCTTCGTCCTCACCTGGGCCATCGTCAAGGAGATCAACAACCCCCGCTATACGGGAATGGCCGTAGCCCTCGTCAACACCGTCGGTTTTCTGGGCGTGGCCCTCATCACGACGGCCATGGGCATGATCCTCGACCGGATGCCCCAGGCCGCCCCGCTCGTCCAGTATCGGGCCGTCTTCGCCTTCGCCTTCGCCTGCGCCCTCTTCGGGACGGCCTGCGCCTTCCTCATGCCCGAGACGGGCTGCCGCAACATCTTCACCGCCGCGGAAAAGGCCTGAAGGCTCAAGCGGAAGGGCGCGGACCGTTTTGACGGCCTGCGCCCTTCCGCGATTCTCTCATTAAAACTCGGGGAGATCTCTTCCGTCCGACCGGGTCCTTGGAAAGAATCACCGCTTCTAGCGGGTCAAAATGCTTCACTTCGTCTCTTTTTCCCACCAGAAGGCTCCAACCTGACTTTCTTTTGGAAGGAAACCGACTGATTGATAAATATCCACGGCATGATAGTCTTTATCTGCAACCATAACCAAAGTCTCGATTTCCATTCTTTCAAAGGCAAAAAGGCCGGCCTGATGGACGAGAGCACCGCATATGCCCCTGCGGCGATAGGCCGGATGAGTCTCCACGTTCTGGAAACGCCCTAATCTCTCTGTCGAGAAAATGCCTAAATCCGCCACCAGTTTACCTTCCAGGAAAGCACCGAACCAGGAGCCCAACCCCGAAACCACCATCTTCCTGTACCGAGACATTTGCTCGAATTTAAAAACCTTGTAGTTTTCGAGATTGAAACAGGGATCGCAGCAGGCGATCTGATTCCACGTCGCCTCTTCCCATTCGTCATCGCCCTGAAGGGGCCTCACGACGACGGAGCGATCGTACTTCCGGGGGGCCTCGACACGGTCGGCGACGAGGACGGCGAAGCGGTTGAGGCTGAACCCCTCCTTCTCGAAGGGCCCGATCTCGCCCATCACCCCCTCGACTCCATCCCATCCGAAGGCGTAATGACCCACCTTCAGCCGCGAGCGGATCTCTTCATCGAAGACGTCCTTCCACCTTCTCAGATCGCTCTCGCCAGGAGGGTCGGGGAAAAGAACGAAATTTCCCCAGAAGAAAGAGGGATTTCGAGGTGTCAGGATCACCAGATAGTCGCCGCGGTCCAGGACCTCTCCGTCGAACCGGGGGAAGATGAGGTCGGTGCGGTAACCCAGCGATCGAATATCCATCCTGTCGCCCCCCTTTCAGCGATCGTCATAACGGGAGTTTTTCTCCCCGCCTTTCTGCGGCCCCGGGAGCCCTCTTCCCTCCCGACGGAACGGGCCCGCCTCGTCGCTTTCACAGCCACCGGCTCCGGTCTTCTGATGAAGAGAATAGGGCAAAGGGGCTTCCGATCCAAGGGGAAAGAGCGCGGCCCTCCTCTCGCGCCCGGAAAAGGATCAGTTCCTTCCGTCGCGGCGGAGGCTTTTGGCCAGGAAGTCGCCCACCCCCTGACAGAGGTTCACCAGGGCGATGAGGACGGCGACGGTCATGAACATGACGTCGAGGCGGAAGCGCTGGTAGCCGTAGCGGATGGCCAGGTCGCCCAGACCGCCGCCGCCGATGGCCCCGGCCATGGCCGAATAGCCGATGAGGTTGATCACCGAGAGAGTGAGGCCGACGACGATGGCCGGCAGGGCCTCGGGAAGGAGAACCTTGGCGATGACCTGCCAGGGCGAGGCCCCCATGGCAAGAGCCGCCTCGACAACGCCGCCGTCGACCTCCCTCAGCGCTCCCTCGACGACGCGGCCGACGAAAGGCGTCGCCGCCAGGGCCAGGGGAACGATGGCCGCGTTGGTGCCGATGGAGGTCCCCACGATCATCCGCGTCACCGGGATGAGAAGGACCATGAGGATGATGAAGGGCGTCGATCGGGCGGCGTTGACGATCGAGCCGAGAAACCGATTCAGAGCCGGCCTCTCCATGATCTGCCCTCTCTCCGTCACGAGGAGGACGACGCCCAGGGGGAGACCGAAGATAAAGGCGATCGCGCTGGAAACCCCCACCATGTAGAGGGTGTCGACCAGGGAGCTACACAGCAGTGCGAAGAGCTTTGCCGACACGGCCGACCACCTCCACCGTAAGATCAAGCGACCGCAGATGCTCGAGGGCGTCGCGGCGCTGCCATTCCTCGCCGGAAAGACCGACGACGAGGGTTCCGTAGGGGACGTTGCGGATGTGATCGATGCGGGCCGTCAGGATATTGACGTCGACGTCGAAGCGACGGATCAGGTCGGACATGACGGGCTCGGCGGCGACATCGCCGAAGAAACGGAGCTGGACGACGAGATCGCCTTCCTCGATGGGCTCGCGCGAAAAATCGAGGCCGCCGAAACGCTCGGGAAGATTGACGCCGACAATCTCGCTGAGGAGGCTCTTCGTCGCCTCCTCCCGAGGATCGGTGAAAATGTCGAGAACGGCCCCCTCTTCGACGATGCGCCCCTTGTCGATAACGGCCACGTTGTGGCAGATCTCCTTGATGACGTTCATTTCGTGGGTGATGAGGAGGATCGTCAGCCCCAGCCGTTCGTTGATGTCCCGAAGCAGCTCCAGGATCGACTGCGTCGTTCCCGGGTCGAGGGCCGAGGTGGCCTCGTCGGAGAGCAGCACCTCGGGATCGTTGGCCAGCGCCCGGGCGATGCCCACCCGCTGCTTCTGCCCTCCCGAAAGCTGTGAGGGATAGGCGTCTCTGCGCTCCGCCAGCCCCACCAGGTCGAGAAGCTCTTCGACACGGGGGGCGATCCTCTCCCTGGGCCACCGGGCAAGCTCGAGAGGGAGGGCGACGTTGCCGAAGACGGTCCGCCGCGAGAGGAGGTTGAAGGACTGAAAGATCATGCCCACCTTCTTGCGGGCAATGCGCAGCTCCGCCTCGGAGAGGGCCGTGAAGTCGACGCCGCCGACGAGGACCTTTCCAGACGTGGGACGCTCCAGCAGGTTGACGCAGCGCACAAGGGTGCTCTTGCCGGCGCCGCTGGAGCCGATGATGCCGAAGATCGTCCCCTCGGGGACCTCGAGGTCGATGCCGTCGAGAGCCTTCAGGGCCGTGGGCCCCTGACCGAAGATCTTCGTGATCCCCTGAAGGGAAATGGCCATGACGATGAACTCCTTTCCTGATGCCGTTCTCGAAAAAACTGCCGGAGCCCTGCCCTACCAGGCCGGGACGAAGGCTCCCTTGAAGCGCTCCAGCATGAAGGCCTTCACGGCATCGGTCTGGTAGGCGGCGATCAGCTTCCGGAAGACGGGGAGATCCTTGTCGGCCTCACGCACGACGATGATGTTGGCGAAAGGAGACGTGGCGGGGTCCTCCAGCAGCAGGGCATCCTCAAGAGGGGAGAGACCGGCTTCGACGGCGTAGTTGACGTTGGAGGCGCCGAGATCGACATCGTCGAGGGAGCGGGGGAGCTGAGGCGCCTCAATCTCGACGATTTTCAGCTTCTTGGGATTTTCGACGACATCGAGGACGGAGGCTCCATAGCCGACGCCGTCGGCCAGCTTGATGAAGCCCTTCTGCTCCAGCAGAACCAGGGCCCGGCCCACGTTGGCGGGGTCATTGGGGACGGCGACGGTGGCGCCGTCAGCCAGCTCGTCGATGCTCCTGAGCTTTTTCGAGTAGAAGCCCATGGGACAGACGGCCGTCTTGGCGATGGAGACGAGCTTGTAGCCCCGGTCCTTGTTCTGCGTATCCATGAAGAACTTGTGCTGATAGGAGTTGGCATCAAGGTCTCCCTCATCGAGAGCCGCGTTGGGGGTGATGTAGTCGCTGAACTCGACGATCTCGATCTCGAGCCCCAGTTCCCGAGCCCCCTCCTTGACGAACTCCAGGATCTCCGCATGAGGACCCGCCGTGGCGCCCACCTTCAGCTTCTCCAGCTCCGCCGAGGCGGGAGCGGTAACCGAAAAAACCAGAGCAACGAGCAGCGCCGCCAAACCGAACACCTTTTTCATGAGTGAACCCTCCCTATTGGATTGATACAAAAAAGCCGGGATCCCTTCCGGATCCCGGCCCATTCCAGACAGCGACAGGTCAACAATCGCCGATCCTTCCTGGAGGAGATCCGCTGACGCCGCACATCATCATGCTGCACATCATCATGTCGATACGACGCGTCATGGCGACTCCTCCTTTCCTTTCATCGGGCGATGCTATCAATTTCCCGTTCCCTTGCTGATGGGCATTCTACGGAGTCCTGCCCCTTTTGTCAAATCAAACCTCATCGCATGTGGCCGGACAGGGATAATGTCGCCCCTTAAGGGGACAGGGAAAATGTCATCGACGGGTGAAAGGGGCGAGCCCACGAAGGCAACGGAAGCCGGGCAGCCCCATCAGATGCACAGACCGTGCCATACAGGAAGCCTCCTCTTTTTTTCGACAAGCCGTCGGCAAGAGACCCTTCCGGTTTCCGTCTGAGGCGGAAGGACTTCTTCTCTCATTATTTCCGGAGGAAAAGAAGGGGGACAAAAAGCAGTGCGACGGCGGGAAGGAACCCCATTTCACAGCCACCGCCGCCTGAGGCTCCGCCGGAGACGGTGACGACACTCTCGACCGAAGCCTGATCGGGAAGAACCGCTTTCAGCGTCGCCTCTCCGGCTTGGAGGGCCCGGACCTGGACGGAGGCACCTGTCGTACCACTCAGGTCGACGACGGCTTTGCCCTGAGTGACGCTCCACGTGACGGACAGACCTTCGGGGATGTCGACGGCAACGGTTCCCGTCCCGCCCGGGTCAAGTTCAAGACCGGCGATGACGACCGTCTCTGCGGGATCGGCCCCCCAGTCACCCATGCTGCCCGCATAGTTCTTGAGCTTCGTATACCCCTTGGCCTCCAGGGATCGGGCCGCGGCGAGACTGGTGGCCCCCGTGTTGCAGTAGAGAAGGATCGTCTTCTCCACTCCCAGGCCAAGAACGGTCAGATCGGCGACGGAAGAACTTTCCAGAACGGCGCTGGGCACGTTAACGGCTCCCGCGACATGCCCTCCTGTGACGCCGCTGGCGAAAAAGCGTTTGCCGTCATACTGCTCGGCGGAACGAACATCGACAAGGACAAAACCGCTTTTATCCTTGTTGGCCTTCACATAGGCCCTGTCGACGGTTTCGATGGCCGCCGAAGCGCAAGAAGGGGCACCGGGCCCCCCGCTCCAGAGAGGCACGGCAAAAAAGACGGAGAGAACAAGAAACAGCGAGAGACGGAGACCTTCCCCTGCAACGGATCGTTTCATTTCTGCTCCTCCTTTGACTGATGGGAATCGACAACGGACTGGGGCAACGACAGACACCTCTGCCCTCAGACCGGAGAAAAGGACTCTCCCCCGGCAAGGGTCTCGGCGTTCAGCTCCTCGAGAATCGTATCCGTCAGCTGGCCGAAACGGGGATCCTTTCTCTTCCGTGGGCGGTCCATATCGACGGAAAAGGTGCGACAGATTCTTCCGGGACTGGAACTCATGAGGACGATCCGGTCTGCGAGAAAAACAGCTTCATCGACACCGTGTGTGACGAAGAGGATCGTCTTCCGCCGCTCCTGCCAGATTCGGAGCAGCTCCTGCTGAAGAAGGATACGGGTATAGGCGTCGAGTGCCCCGAAGGGCTCGTCCATGAGAAGAAGGTCGGGGTTGTTCGCCAGGGCACGGGCGATGGCCGCCCTCTGGCGCATGCCGCCCGAAAGTTCGTGAGGATAGGCCGAGCCGAAACGCTCCAGTCCGACCAGAGCCAGATACTCCTCGCTGCGACGACGCCTCTTTTCCGCCGATATTCCGGAAAACTCGAGCCCCAGACCGATATTGTCCAGAATGGTTCTCCAGGGAAAGAGGGAGTACTCCTGAAAGACCATGCCTCTCTCCCTTCCCGGTCCCTCTATCGCTTCTCCCCGATAGACGACGCTTCCCGACGAGGGATGTTCCAGACCGGCAACGATGCGCAGAAGCGTCGACTTGCCGCACCCCGAGGGGCCGAGGAGGCAGACGAATTCGTTTTCGTCGACGACGAGATCGATGTCCTGCAGGGCATCGACGGAGGTTCCTTTCTCCGAAAGAAAGGCTTTATTGAGGTTTCTGACGGCCAGGACCTGTCCCATCGTCAGCTCCTATTTGACCTGGTGCTGCCAGGCAAAGCGCTCTTCGCCGAACAGGCGGAAGACCATATCGAGAAAGGCGCCGATGACACCGATGGACATCATCCCCGTCATGACCAGATCAATGCGGGCCAGCTCATAGGCGTGGGTGATGAGGTAGCCCACGCCGGAGATGCTCCCGGGGAGCATCTCCGCCGAAACGAGAGAGGTCCAGGCCGACCCCATGCCGATACGCAGGCCGTTGACCAGAGTCGGGGCTGCACCTGGAAGGAGGACCTTCCAGAAAAGATCTCTTCGCCGGGCTCCGAGAACGCGGGCCGAATCGACATAGGTCCTGGGGACACTCTGAACGGCGTGAACGGCGCTGGTGACGACGGGAAAGAAGGCACCGAGGAAGATGATGAAGAGCATGGACATCTTGAAGTTGCTGAGGTAGACGTAGTGCGGCCCCGATCGCAGCCCGACGAGAGTGGCGAAACTGGTCATCCCGAACCAGGAGAGAACCAGAGGCACCCAGGCGATGGGCGGAACGGGCCGCAGAAGGCCTATGAGCCCCTGAAACAGGCCGTGGGCCCGGCTGGAGGCACCCATGAGGATGCCCAGAGGCAAGGCGATGAGTACAGCCACGAAGTAGCCTGCCGTCACTCGGACGAGGCTGACGGCCACGTTCTGGAAAAGTGACCCGAGACCGATCACGCTTTTCCCGGGGTGCAGGAACTGGCTGAAGACATCCCTCAGGGGAGGGAGAACCATGGGGTTGTCGATGGCCCCCGCCAGATGCATCCAGGCCAGCAGCAGGCAGAGGGGAAGGATGAGCGACATGGCACCTTTGAGAAAGAAACGCCCCATAAAAGCCACCTCTCCGGAGGAAGGGGGCCCGAAGGCCCCCTCAAAGTCCTATTGCGCCTGTTCGATGAAGCGGAAGTCGAAAAAGACGGGAGCGATATCCTCGTAGCTCTTGCCTTTCAGGTTCTTTTCCAGCTTGCCGATGTCGCCCATGACCTTGACATAGAGCTTGATGCCCTCGCGCCACTTCTCGGTGGGCGTCGTCGTGTAGACGATCGTCGCCGCCTCGGCCGCCTCGGCGGGAATGCCGATGACCTCAGCGGCTATGGCCGCCGCCTCTTTTCCGTTGGCGGCACACCACTCGGCGCTGTGCTTGAGGAGCGTCGTCATGGCCTGATAGACCTCGGGATGGGCCTCGATGGAATCCTCCCGGGCGGCGAAGACGCAGCAGGGAAAGTCATACCACTGTCCCTGGGGAGGGAAGTCCTTGAGGTGAAGGACGATCTTGCCGATTCCCTGAACCTCGGCCGTCTCAGGGTAGTGGGAGGGGCCGACCCATCCCTCGACCTGCTGCCCCGTGAAGGCCGTGAGAAGATTCCGCGATCCCTTCAGATCGACGAGGAGCACGTCGGCCTCGGCATCGTTGGGGTCTTCCGTAACGGTGAGGCCCGCCTCGCGGAGGGCCGTCTCAAGAACGACGCGGGGAGCGCTGACGGGAGAGTGATAGCCGAGACGGACGGGATTCTCGGATTTTTCGATGAAGCTCTTCAGGCTCTCCCAGCCGTACCACTCCGTCTCTTTGGGGAAGACGAGGGCAATGCCGTCAACGTGAATGGGGCAGAGGATCTTCATGGGCGTCCCCGAGTCGAGGGCGAACATCATCCCCGTGCTGGAGTTGACGCAGCAGTCGAGCTGCTTCTGGCCCAGCATGACGGCCGATTCGGAGCTGCCTTTGGTGACGATCATCTGGAAGATGGCAAGCTTCTCGTCGCCGGAATAAAGCTCGTATTCCTGTTTGTCGGCGACGGTCTTGAGGTAGACTCCGCCGTCCCGGAAGGCCTCACCCCGTGATGCCGCGACAAGCAGAATCGTGGCATGAAGATCAAAACCCCAGGCCATGCGGATGATCGGAACGTCATCGGCGGCAGCAGGCTGAGGTTCCACCCCCGCGCAAAGAGCGACAAGAACCAGAACCAACGTGCTCCCCAGGAAACGCTTCAACGAATGACCCCTCCTCATGATTGAACGATGACCCCTCTCTCGATAATATAATAATTTGACATAAGAATTATGCCTTTTGTTGGACTGCTTGTCAAGGAAAGGCTCTGGCGGAGTCGAGCAGGCTGCCGTTCGTCGTTTCTTACACCATAAAGTGGGCCGGGATCCCCAACGGGTCCCGGCCCACTCCAGACAGCGGCAGATCAACGATCGCCGAAGCCGCCTCATCGCCTCAGGATCTCTTCCGCACCCGCAGCACCGCCTTGTCCAGGATGCAGACGGCAAGGAGATATCAGCGTTCCTCAGCTACAGAAATCCCGTTGCCGGGGGTTTTTCGACTCGTTTTTCAGGTCACCCCAGAGCTTTTCCGCCACAGGGGCCCACCTCTTTGCCGCTTCCTCGGTCTTGGAAGTCAAGTCCTCAACGGATTCCTCATCGATAGGCTGCGTGGATCTGGCTTTGGCATTATGAACCATTTCTCTTAATTTTTCAGGATTATCCAGAAGGGGACAAGGTCTCAAGTCATTGTCATTAAACGGCTGATGCGACCTGTACTGCCTGAATATGGGAGATTTAAGAGCCTCCAACAAACTCACTTCGTTGATATTCACATTCGAGTAATGTATAAAGGCACACGGCTCGACATCACCATTGGCGTTGATGTGCAAATAATTTTTACCGCCCGCTATGCATCCGTCAACATAATATCCATCATTCCAAAAATCCAAAATAAATATTGGCTTCTTTTTTCTGGCTTTCCTTACGCTATAAAACATATACTC
This sequence comes from Synergistales bacterium, assembly GCA_018433595.1. Taxonomy (GTDB): domain Bacteria; phylum Synergistota; class Synergistia; order Synergistales; family Aminithiophilaceae; genus Aminithiophilus. The sequence goes on along the minus strand of JAHDQY010000003.1, from coordinate 57,909 downwards.
TCTTTGTGCCGGTGTTGCCATCAAATCCACAACAGCGTTTTTGCCTATTGGGATATAGGTAAAATACCATCCGAACATACATCCCTTTTCAATCATTTTGTCAATATATTCTTCGGACCCAACGGAATCAGTGTTGTGCTTATGATAACAAGTAGAAAAGCCAAACATGACGCCTTCTTTTTGCAACAACGTCATTGCTCTCATAATTTTCCCATAAGTTCCATGGCCTCTACGCGAATCCGTCTCTTCTTCGTTTCCTTCAATGCTTATAGCCAGACCCAAATTACCGATATCGCCCAACTCTCCAGAAAAGTCCTCATCCACGAGAGTTGCATTTGTGAATGCCAAAAAAGCGCAATCGCTGTGTCTTTTCGCAAGTTTTATCAGATCATTTTTTCTTATAAGGGGTTCTCCGCCAGAATATATGTACATATAGATCCCAATGTCCTTGCCTTCCTGTATCACTCTATCAAGAGTTTCGAAGCTCATTGAATCCGTTTTTTCATACTCGGCGGCCCAACAACCCGTGCATTTTAAATTACATGCAGACGTCGGATCTATTAAAATAGCCCAAGGAATATTGCAATCATGTTTTTCCTGGAGTTTATTTTTTATAGGTATTCCAATCATACCCGAGTTAACAACGTAATTAATCAAAAACTTTTTCTTGGTGTTTGTTGATAATTCATTAAAAAATCTTTCTGTCAACTTATACCAATTACTGTCAGGTTTTGCAATTATTTCCTTGAAACTTCTTAAATATCCTTTGTGTTCTTCTAAAATGACGATTTCCCCAGCCCATTCAATAAGTTTCGAAATATTTCTCATCGGGTCTTTTTTTATATACTTCAACCCCTCACTGATCACCGCACTACCAATTAGTTGCCTTGCGTTTTTCATAGCAATTCCCCCTACAAAAACGGCCACGTCGCCTTGGATAACCCTGTCATTCTCCAAAATCATCCAAGGCCAAAAACATAAAAGCCCTACTTCTGCGACACCACAGGCATTTCAATAATGCCTGAAGTTTAACCACCTTTTTATATTTTGACAGCCCACACGGAACCTCTCTGTCATGGAGTTTTCTGGAGAGGCCCTGACCTTGGGCTGATTGGGTCCTATTTTGGAAGACTCTCTTTGCGGGGCGCAAACCGAAAGGTCTTTTACAGGATCCGAAAGGGGGAATCGATTGCAGGCTCCCGCAAAATCAAACAGGAAAACTCTCGTGTCTCGCCGTTTGAGAAGACATATGTATCATACAACAAACAGCAGCCATATGTGCGGAACTTCACACTCCAGGCATCTGCTGAAGAAAACCGCTTTCATCCCCTGTCGCCTCCAACGGCCTCGGCGAGAGCCACCAACAGGGCGACGCCTCGGGGAAGGACGGCCTCGTCGAAGTCGAAACGGCCGTGATGGTGTCCCGCCGTTCTGTCGGCGCCGACGATGAAGTAACAGGCCTTGCCGCCCCGCTCCTCGACGCGGCGCATCATCCAGGAGATATCTTCGCTGCCGCCGATACGCCCCTCTCTCTCGACATGGTCGATTCCGTCGACGGCCAAGGCCTTCTCGGCGACGAGAGCGACAAGGTCGGGATGGCTTCGGGCGTCGACGGCCCCTCCGGCAAGGCGGCTTTCGACGGTTACCCCCTGGGTCCGGGCCGCCCCGTCGAGGACTTCGAGGGCCCGCTCGTAGACGTAGCGATCAATGGCCGAAGTCCGTCCCCGCGTCTCGAAGAAAAGCTCGGCCCTCTCAGGGACGACATTGCGCCCCGTCCCGGCCCGAAGGAGACCGACGTTGATGCGGCTCGCGCCCTCGTGATGGGGAGCGATGGAGTGAAGTCCCAGGACGGCCGTAGCCGCCGCAAGCAGGGCGTTGCGCCCTTCGTTGGGAGCCATTCCGGCATGGGCCGCCACACCCCGGAAAAAGGCATCGACTTTGGTGGTGCAGAGAAAGTCGCTGCAGCCGGCGCCGACGACGCCGCTTGCGAACTCTCCGGCCAGATGAAGGCCGAAGAGGAAATCGACGTCGTCGAGGTGCCCCTTTTCGGTCATGGCCCTGCCGCCCCGAACTCCCTCCTCGGCGGGCTGAAAGAGAAGCTTGAAGCGTCCTGAAAGGCTTTCCTTGCGGGAGACCAGCCTGGAGGCCAGGGCCAGCCCCATGGCCAGGTGGCCGTCGTGCCCGCAGGCATGAGCCACCTTCTCGTCGAGAGCATCGAAGCCCTCGTCGAAGGGACGGTGCCCCCTCTCGCGGCACTCGGGCGTTTCGACGGCATCGAGATCGAAGCGGAAGGCCGTCACGGGCCCTGGGCGCCCCGTATCGAGAAGGGCCACGACGCCCGTCCAGTCGCCGATGCGATTGATCAGGGCGGCATCGGCCTCCCAGGCGAGGGCCCTCTTTCGGGCCTCTGCAAGCCGATCTCCGCCGGGCCGCCCCATGGCAGACCGCTCCTCGACGGCCTCGGAGCCGAGGAAAAGGCGAAAGCCCAGCGCCTCCAGACGGGAGGCGACGAAGGCCGTCGTCCAGAACTCCTCCCAACCCCGCTCGGCATGGCGATGAAAGAGACGGCGCATCGAAATCACGTCGTCGACACTCATGGCACAGCACCTCCTGCCGATCTTTTTCCGGTCTTTATTGAGGCCAAGCCTACCACTTCCGGCAGCAAAAGGGGACCGCCCCAAAAACCGGCCTCGCGACGGCCTTGTCTTAAGGAGACAACTGTTTTAGTATTATCTTAAATGCCAAAATAGAAGGGAGACGATTCCCTTGAAAGACCTGCAAACCTTCTGCCGTGCCCTGGCCTCGCCGGTGCGCCTGGAAATTCTGCGCCTTCTCGGCAGTCATCCGCTCTGCGTCAACGCCCTGGCGGGGCACCTGGGACTATCGGCAGCGGCGACCTCTCAGCATCTTCGCCTTCTTCGGGAACAGGGCCTGGTGCAAGACGACAAGCGAGGGCTCTTCGTCCATTACCGCCGCGACGACGAGGCTTTCAGAGACGGTCTGGATCGTTTGAGAGATTTCTGGGAAGAAAGCCGGATCGAAGAAGGCCTCCGGGGGGATCTCCATGAAAAGTGAGCCCTTCGCCTTCGAGGTCCGGGGACTCCGCAAGGATTTCGGCTCCCTCAGAGCCGTCGATTCCCTCTCCTTCGGCGTCTTTCCGGGGGAGATCTTCGGTTTCCTCGGCCCCAACGGCGCCGGCAAGACGACGACGATCCGCATGCTCACGGGGCTGGCCCGCCCCACCGGGGGACGCCTCTTCTTCTTCGGAGAAGAGAGGACGGCCGACGTCAAGGCGGTCCAGCACCTGATGGGGATCGTCCCCGACGACAACAACCTCTACCCCGAACTGACGGGCCGGGCCAATCTCGAGTTCTGCGGAGCCCTCTACGGCATGCCCCGAAAGGAGCGGCAGGAGCGGGCCGAGATGCTGCTGGAACGTTTCGGGCTGGCCGAGGCGGCCGGGAGGCTCTTCGGCACCTACTCGAAGGGTATGCGGCGCAAGCTCGTCCTGGCAGCGGCCCTCATGCACCGGCCGCCCATCCTCTTTCTCGACGAGCCGACGACGGGCATCGACGTGGCCAGCGCCCGGTCGATCCGGCAGCTCCTTGATGACCTGCGCTGCGAGGGGACGACGATCTTTTTGACCACCCACTACATTGAGGAGGCCCAGCGCCTCTGCGACCGCATCGCCTTTATCGCCGAAGGACGGCTCGTCGCCCTCGATGCGACGGCGACCCTTCTGGCTTCCGCCCGGGAAGAGGGCGCCATCGATTTCGTCGTCGAGGGGGAAGCCTTCTCCCTGAAGGAACCGCTGGGGCGGGCGTTCGGAGGAGTCACCTGCCGCGTCGAGGGGGACACCGTCTCCGTCCGTTCGGCGGAACCGTTGAGGCTGACGCCGTTTCTGAACTTCTTCCGGGACCGGGGAATCGAGCTTCGGGAGGCCCGACGGGAAAAACCCTCTCTGGAAGAGGTCTTCCTCCGCGTCACCGGCAAAGCTCCCGAGAAGAGAGCGAAGGAGGGAGGAGGCAGACCATGAAGCGCTGGATCGCCTTCCGGGCCATTCTGATCAAAGACGTAAGATCCTACTACCTCAAGCCGCCCAACCTGAGCTGGGGGCTCCTCTTTCCTCTGGCCTGGACGCTCATGTTCTTCCTGCGCTCCCAGGACCCCATCGACATCCGAAGTCTCCTGCCCGGGGTCATGACCCTTTCGGTCCTTTTCGGGACCACGTCCATGCTGGCCGTGACGGTCACCTTCGAGCGCAAGGGCAAAAGCTTCGAGCGGCTCCTTCAGGCGCCCATCCCACTGGGACTGCTCGTTCTGGCCAAGACGTCGGGGGCCATCCTTTTCGGCACTCTCAACGCCCTGGTCCCCCTCGCCCTCGCAGCCTTCTACATTCCCCTGGAAGCGTCAGGTGCCGCCCGGCTCCTGACGGCCTGCCTGCTGCTGGCCTTCAGCTCGGCCTTTCTGGGACTGCTCGTCGCCGTCTCCGTCCAGGAGGTCTTCGAAGCTCAGACTCTCTCCAACTTCTTCCGCTTCCCCATGGTTTTTCTCTGCGGCCTCTTCTTCCCTCTGGAGCGGATTCCCCTCCCCCTTCGGAGTCTTTCCTACATCCTGCCGCCAACGTACGGAGCGGATCTTCTCCGAGGGGCCCTGGGCGAAGAGATCCTCTTTTCAACGGCATCATCTCTGGCCCGGCTGACCGCCCTCTGCATGATTCTGGCCCTTCTCTGCCTGCGTGCCATCAACCGCCGCTGGATCGATTAGGCCTGGCGCTCCCTGGGCGCCTCGTTGAGGCGCTTTCGGATATAGGGACAGGAGACGGCGGCGACAGGATTGTGGCCGAGGCGCCGGTCCTTGGTGACGAGAGTCGTCACGGGAGCCTTGGCGTGACGGTAGAAAACCGTGTCGTGGCCGACGCAGAGCCCGATGACGACGAGCAGGCCGCACCCTTCCCCGTCGAGGATGCGGGCCTGCTCGGCGGGGTTGCAGGACAAGGGGCCGACCCAGGGGCGGCGGGGCATGCCCATCTCCTCCTTGGTGAGGCCGCCCACCTTGCAGCAGACGGAGCGGATCTCGAATCCCGCCGCCTCGAAGGCCTGGCCGAAGAGGCGGGCCTCGTCGGCCAGGCCGAGGCAGAAGGCCAGGCCGATCCGCGTCACCTTCAGCCGGCGGGCAAACTCGCAGATCTCCTGGAAGCGGTTCAGGTCTCCATAGTAAAGGGTCTCCACTTCGGCCGCTGCGGCCATAACCTGCCGTTCTTCGTCGCCGTAGAGAGGGAGACTGTCGGTAGGACGGCAGGGGTTTCCCTGGGAACAGCTTTTCTCGTCGCAATCGTGACAGCGCATCGTCAGGCCTCCTCGAAAAGTCAGCACCTCAATGACGACGGCGGCAAAAAACCGCCGTCAGGAAAGGATCTCGCCACTCAATCTACCACAACCCCGGCCGCCGGAGCGGGCCCCCCATCGACAAAGGGGCTTGAAAAGCTTCACCAACTGCCTTACATTGAGGCGGCCTTGAGACGATGAGCCTCAAGAGCAGAGGAGGTTCATCAATTGGAGCGGAAAAAACCCTCTTTCTTCAAACCCGAGCGGCTCCTCCCCTTCTTGAGGCGGGAAGGGAAAACCTTCACACTCGTCACGAGCGGAACGATCGTCATGTGCATCGGCATCGTCGCCTTCACCCTCCCCTACCGTTTCCCCGACATCGGGATAACGGGGCTGGCCGTTCTGAGCAATTATCTCTGGGGCATCTCCCCCTCGTGGCTCCTCGGAGCCGTCAACGGCCTCCTCTTCCTCTGGGCCTGGAAGGCGCTCTCTCCCCGTTTCGTCGGCTGGTCGGCCTATTCGGTCGTCCTCTCCATGGCCGCCCTTGAAATCCTGAAGTATTTTCCCTACCCCCACCTCAGCGAGCCCCTGCTGGCCGCCATCCTCGGCGGCGTCATCAAGGGAGCGGGCGTCGGCCTCGTCTTTCTGGCCGGCGCCTCGACGGGAGGAACCGACATCATCGTCATCACCTTGAACCGCCGCTTCGGCGTCGACGTGGGGATGTATTCTTTCTACATCAACGCCGTCATTCTCACCCTCTCGTCCTTCGTCACAGGACTGGAAAACGCCCTTTACGGTCTCCTGAGCATGTACACGGTGGGTGTCGTCATGGATAGCGTCCTCAAATCCTTCGACCGGCGGAAGCAGGTCTTCGTCATCACCTCCAGGATGGACGAGGTGCGCCGCTTCGTCACCGAGAACCTGAGCAAGGGCGTCACCCTTCTCCACGGCGAGGGAGGTTACACCGGCGAGAGGCGGATCGTTCTCATGTCCTTCATGACCCAGCGCCAGACCGTGGAACTGAAGCGCTTCCTCGCCACCCTCGACCCCCGCGCCTTCATGGCCGTAAGCGACGCCTCGGAGGTCGTCGGCCAAGGCTTCAAGCCCTGGAAGAGGGAGGGATGAAAGAGACCTTCCCCCCCAACACACCAGCAAGGGGAGCCGGCCTCCTCGGAGGCCGGCTCCCCTTCTCTTGATATTGCCACCACAGGCAAGAACCGGCTGCCGCTCCCCCTTTCGCGGGGAGGCGCCCTAAAGGGCGACGACGACGACGCCGAGCTCCTTTTCCAGGGTCCTGATGCGCCCCACCTGCTCCTCCGAAAGGGACGCGGGCTTGACGTCTTGGCAGCTGAAAGCCAGAAGAGTCCGCCCCATATCCTTTTCGGCGCGCTGCAACGCCTCAAGCTTCTTTCCCTCCATACCGGCATAGGCGCAGATCATCCGGGACACCTCCAATCTTAAATTATTACTAATTTATGATTTCATCAGTCTTGGCTGTTGTCAAGAGACCCAAGAGCGATCGGAGGAATCCGACGTCTCCCTCAGGCGACGATGTTCGGCCAGAGCCCGCTCGATATGCTCCTTCGCCACCGCCGAGGCCCTTTCTCCGTCGCCGGAACAGATGCTTTCGACGAGTTCCCGATGCTGCGCCAGAACGATGTCGGGCCATTCGAGGCGGGAGAAGAGCCTCCGTCGGCTCTGACCGATGTGGCGCTCCATCGCCTCCGAGAGCCCTTCGTAGATGCGCTGGAGCACGTCGTTGTGGGCGGCCTCGACGACGGTGCGATGGAGGAGGGAATCCCAGTGAGCGCCCTCGCCGCCCCAGGCCTCGCCCCGGCGATGGAGAGCTTCGAGACGCTCCAGGCAGACCCTCAGGCGGTCGGCCTCGTTGTCGTTGTGCCGCCGGGCCGCCAGAGCTGCGGCGGGCACTTCAACGATGGAACGGGCCTCCATGAGCTGATCCATGGCTCTGGAGGGCCAGAGGGAGGCGGGCCGAAGGCTGGCGGCCACGTCGGAAACATCGCCGCAGCGGACGAAGATGCCCTCTCTCCCTCGAAGCTCCAGATAGCCCAGGCACTCCAGGGCGATCAGCGCCTCACGGAGAAGGTTGCGGCTCACCCTCAGCTCGACGGCCAGCTCCCGCTCCGGAGGAAGACGGCTTCCGGAGCGGTACCTGCCTTCGTCGATCCAGGCCGTCATCTTTTCAATAAGAGCCTTGCGTTTGGTCTCCACGGCGCTCTCTCCTTCGGTCGTCTTTTTCCGGTCCTTGCGGCCCTTCCAGAAGAATACTATAATACTTTCCATTATTGGTAGAACCTTGGTTGAACCAAATTCCCGAACCCTCCGCGTGGTCGATCTGAAGGAGTGACCCCCATGAAAAGCAACCAGGCAAAAGAAGGTCTCGCTCGGGCCCCCCACCGTTCCCTGCTTAGAGCCTCCGGTTTCACCGAATGGGAAATCGCCCGGCCCTGGATCGGCGTCGTCAACGCCTACAATTCGATCATCCCCGGCCACACTCACCTGAACCGTCTCGCCGAAGGGATCAAAAGTTCCGTCTACGCCCACGGAGGCCTGCCGCTGGAGTTCCCCACCATCGGCATCTGCGACGGCATCGCCATGAACCACGAGGGGATGAAGTTCTCCCTCCCCAGCCGCGAACTGATCCGCGACTCCGTCGAGGTCATGGCCCGAGCCCACGCCCTGGACGCCCTCGTGCTGCTCACCAACTGCGACAAGATCATCCCCGGCATGGCCATGGCCGCCGCCGAACTGGACATCCCCGCCATCATCATCAGCGGAGGCCCCATGCTGGCCGGCCACCACAAGGGGAAGGACATCGACTTGAGCAACGCCTTCGAGGCCGTCGGCAAGAGGACGGCGGGCCTCATCGACGACGCCGAGGTCGAGGCCGTCGAGAACGCCTGCTGCCCCACCTGCGGCTCCTGCGCGGGCATGTTCACGGCCAACACGATGAACTGCATGATGGAGGCCCTGGGCTTCGCCCTGCCCGGCAACGGCACCATCCCCGCCGTCCTCTCCGCCCGGGACCGCCTGGCCAAGGAGGCGGGCCGGTACGTCATGATGCTCCTCGAAAAGGACATCACGCCCCGCCAGATCCTCACCAAGCGGGCCTTCCTCAACGCCGCCGCCGTCGACATGGCCCTGGGCGGCTCGACGAACACCATGCTCCACCTTCCCGCCGTGGCCCACGCCGCCGGCGTGGAGCTGACCCTGGCCGAGCTCGACGCCATCAGCGCCAGGACGCCCCACCTCTGCAGCATGAGCCCCGCCGGCAGCCACCACATCCAGGATCTCCACACCGCCGGCGGCGTCCAGGCCGTCATGGCCCGCCTCCTCGAAAAGGGCCTCATCGACGGCGGGACTCTCACCGTCACGGGCCGGACCGTCGCCGAAAACCTCAAGGGCGTCGCCGTCACCGACGAGGCCGTCATCCGACCCCTCGACGACCCCTACCACACCCAGGGCGGCATCGCCGTCCTCACGGGCAATCTGGCCCGGGACGGATCGGTCGTCAAACAGTCGGCCGTCGCCCCCGAGATGATGGCCCACAGCGGACCGGCCCGCGTCTTCGACGGCGAAGAGGCCGCCACGGAGGCCATCATGGCCGGCCGGATCAAGACCGGCGACGTCGTCGTCATCCGCTACGAAGGTCCCAAGGGCGGCCCCGGCATGAGGGAAATGCTCACGCCCACGGCCACCCTGGCCGGCATGGGCCTGGACCGCTCCGTGGCCCTCATCACCGACGGCCGCTTCTCCGGAGCCTCCCGAGGCGCCTCCATCGGCCACGTCTCCCCCGAGGCCGCCACGGGCGGACTGATCGCCCTCGTCGAAGAGGGCGACACCGTCGAGATCGACATCCCCGCCCGGCGCCTCCACTTGGCCGTCTCCGAAGAGGAGCTCCAGCGCCGCCGTCAGGCCTGGAAACCCCGTCTGCCCGAGACGAAAAGCTCCTTCCTCGAGCGCTACCGGGCCTTCGTCACCTCCGGAGCCCGGGGAGCCGTCTTCGACCGGTAGGAAAGCAAAAAACCGTCGTCAGGCAAAGAGGAGGAGGAGCCTAAGGCTCCCCCTCCTCTTTGCCTTTCACGAAAACCCCAAGGGACTGCGCCCCTTGCTGCACATCGGCCCGCACTCCGAGCACGCCACCCCGGTCAGGTCCGAACCGGAAGGCCTTTCAGCCCACCCTCCTGAAGCGCTTCAGAAGGCCCCGATCAGCTCGCCGATCGGGATCATGCGCTCCGCCTCATAGAGGCTGTGACTGATGAAGAGCCTTTCGGCGATGCCCCTTTCCACCAGGGGGGCGAAGAAGTTGGCGCCGCCGTAGACGAGCATGTAGCCTTTGCTTCTGTCCTTGTAGGACATCCGGTAGGGCTGGGGGATCTGCGCCTTGATCTCCATCAGGCCGGAAAAGAGGCTCCTGTCGAGGCTGTCCATGATCCTCCTCACTTCGTCGAAGTAGACGAAGGGGAAGGTCTTGATCGCTGCGGTGACGAGGCCGCAGCCGCCTTTGACCACCTCCGAAACGGAAGTGTACTTCCCCCGGATGAGCAGCTCCCCGGGGCTGATGGTCGTCCCCGCATGGGAGAGGATTTCGGCGATGCCCTTGGGCCGATTCCCCTCTATGCGATAAAGGACGGTGGCGCTCGTCTCCGTCGGTATCCTCACCTGCTGAAGCAGAATGTCGTAGTTCCTGCCGGAAACGCCGATAAGGGCGTTTTTCCCCGGGGGAACCTCGCAGTTCCACATCCGTTCGCCGGGGCCGAGGATTCCGAGGCGGGACGAGATGATGACGCCGCTTTCCGCGGCCGCTTCAAGTATCCTCAGCGCCTCGGCCGTTCTGCCTTCGTCGACGAGAAGGGTATTCACCATGATGCTCCCCCGCCCCCGCTGGGGGGTGTAGTCGCAGTCCAGGGAGAGGCGTTCCGTCTCCATGGCCAGGCCGCCGACGCGGTCGAAGACCAAAAGCATCTTGGCCTCCTCGACCCCCTTGCCGGTGAGCAGCACCCCCCGATTTCCGAACCGCCGCACCAGGGAGTTCTTTTCGAGGTTCGTCAGGTGATACCGGATCGTCCGCGACTCCACCCCGATCCCCTTCTTTTCAAGGGCTTCACGAAGATCTCCCGAGGTCTGCAACTTCCCCGAGAAATACAGGATCCTCATGATTTCGACAACCGTTTCGGGATACTCTTCAATCTCAAGCATGAGAGGCCTCCATCACTAGAAATAGGGTCTTTCTGCTTTTTCAGACTACGGAAATAGGATTCCGTCACTTGCCTCCGCGCCCGATGGGGATTTTTTCATGGCGCCTCCTCCAGAATGCTTGCAATTGCTGCGTTTGTTTATAACATCCTTTCTTCCCCTTGACAACATATCGTTTGCTTGGGTATCATGTTCTCGTAAAGTTTCGGAAGTGAACTTCCGAAAAAATCTTCTCCGTTCAGCCCTGAAGGATCCGCCGGGAAAACGAGCCGGGGCTCTCTCGTCGCCGATGTCTCCGCCTCATGGTCCGCTCCGGGCCCGGAAGATCCGCGGCACCGATCGCTGCCATTGTAAGCCCATTCATCGCCCTCCATCTACGCTCAACGCCGCCGCCTTGAACGCTCCAGGCCGCTTCCTGGCCGTCCCGGAACAGGGCCTTGCCGATGTCGACGTGCTCTTTTTCGGATGACGATCCCTCGGGGAGGGGCGCCCTGCCGCCGCACAGTCCGGGCGGAGGGCGCAGGGCTTCTTTTCGGAAATCGGGAACGGCACCGGACACTATCAGACCACGGAAGGGGATATCTCGATGCGGAAAGTTTCTCTGCTGGTTTCGACGGGCAACCTGGGAGACAACATCATCGAAAAGGGGACCTTTTACGAAGGCGTCAAGAGAGACATCGACTGTTTCGCCGCCGACGCCGGGACCGCCGATGCCGGCCCCACCTTTCTGGGGGCCGACAAGCCCCACAACCCCATCGAGTGGGAGCGGCACGATCTGGAGATCACTCTCGTCGAGGCCCGAAAGAAGAAGGTCCCCATGATCGTGGGGTCCTGCAGCACCACGGGGACGGACAGGGGGGTCGACCTTTACGCCGACATCATCCGGACGGTGGCCCGGGAGCGGAAGATGGAACCTTTCAAAATGGCCCTCATCTACTCCCAGATCCCCCTGGACACGCTGCGGGAGCGCGTCAGGAAAGGCGGAACGGAGCCGCTGGGAGCCTCCTTCCCCCTCTCCGACGAGGTGCTGGACAACACCACCAACGTCACGGCGAGCATGGGGGTGGAACAGATCGCTCACGCCCTGGCCGAGGGGGCGGACGTCATCATCGCCGGGCGGGCCTGCGACGACGCCGTTCTGGCCGCCTATCCGATTTTCAGGGGCTTCGACAGGGGGATCAGCCTGCACATGGGCAAGGCGGCCGAGTGCGCTTCCCTGGTCTGCTGGCCCCAGAAGGTGAAGGAGTCCATCATCGCCACGGTTTACGACGACAACTTCACCATCGAGCCCATGCACCCCGACCAGCAGGCAACCCCTCACAGCGTGGCGGCCCACTCCATGTACGAGCGGACCAACCCCTTCATCCAGGCCCTGCCGGGGGGCATTCTGGATATGCACGCCAGCCGGTACGAGGCCCAGACGGATCGGATCTGCAAGGTGTCGGGCAGCCTCTTCGTCCCCTCCCCCGACGGCAGCTACAAGGTGAAGCTCGAAGGGGCCGGCGAGGCGGGACACCGGGTCTACCACCTGGTGGGCATCCGGGACACCCGGGCCATCGCCAATCTCGACCGGATCCTCGCCGATACGCGGGCGAAAGTCTCCGACATCATCGGCCCGGCACGGGACGATCAGTACGAGCTCTTCTTCCACACCTACGGGCAAAACGCCGTGATGAAGGAGAACGAGCCCGTGGAAACGACCCTCTCCCACGAAGTGGCCATCGTCATCGAGGTCATCTCCAAGGATCTGGAGCTGGCCACCTCCGTAGCCAAGTGCGCCAAGTTCCGCTTCTTCTACATGAGCTACCCGGGACAGATGAACTCCTCCGGCGGGTCGGTGGCCCTCCTCACCGACGAACCGCTCTTCCCGAAGAACAAGTGCTACCAGTGGACGGTGGACCATCTCCTCACCCTGGAGGACCCTCTCGATCCCGCCATCTTCCGGTACTCCTTCGAGACCGTCTCGGGAGCCTGAGCCCATGGAAGCGAACGTCACGGACACCCTTCTGACGAGGCTGGCGGACTTCTACGCGCCCCTTGAGCCCGGAGACATTCCGAAGGAGGTCATGGAAAAGGCGCGGAGAGTTCTCATGGATTTCCTCTGCGAGACCGCCGCCGGATTCAAGGAAGGAGAGCTCGCGGCAATCTGCAACGCCTACGCCAGGGAGATCGGCGGCAGGGAGGAGGCCACCATCCTCTGCGACGGGGCGAAAGTCCCGGCTCCCGGCGCGGCGATGGCCATGGGAGTCATGGCCCACTCCATCGAGCTCGACGACGGGCACCGGTGGGGGACTTCCCATCCGGCCGTCGCCGTCATTCCGGCCGTGCTCGCCCTCGGCGAGAAGAGGGGCGTCTCTTTCCCCGAGATCCTGAAGGGCATCGTCATCGGCTACGACGTCATGCTTCGGGCGGCGAGGGCCATCAACCCCTCCCACCTGAAGCGGGGCTTCCACTCCACAGGGACCTGCGGCACTCTCGGCGCGGCGGCCGGATGCGCCTCCATTCTCGCCCTTCCCGCCGACCGGTTCGCCTACGCCGTCTCCATGGGCGGCCTCCAGAGCGCGGGATTGCAGGAGATGCTCCACGATCATCCGGGCATCAAGCCGCTTCAGCCGGGGAAGGCCGCCCTGGCGGGAGTGCTCGCCTCGGAGCTGGCTCTGAGGGGGGCGAAATCCCCCCGGACCCTTTTCGAGGGACATCACGGCTGGTTCAAGGCCATGTGCGCCGGGGAGTGCTCGGAAGAAGCCCTCACGGGAGAGCTGGGGCGGCGCTGGGAGATCCTCCTGACCTACACCAAGCTCTACCCCACCTGCAGACACTGCCACGCCGCCATTGACCTGGCCAGGGAGGCACGGTCCGCCCTGGGATGCACCGAGAGGGAGGTGGAATCCCTCTCCGTGAGGACCTACCGGCTGGGAATCGTCGAGGTGGGGCAGGTCTTTCTTCCCGACACCTTCGAGGAGGCCATGTTCAGCATGCCCTTCTCCCTCGCCGTCGCCCTGAGAAAGGGGAACGTGACCCTCCAGGACTACACGCCCGAGCTGCTTCGGGACGAGGAGCTGCGGCGCGTCGCCGCGGCGGTGACGATCGATGAGGACGAGCGGATGAACGCCGTCTACCCTGAAGAGAGAGGGGCCTGGCTCCGCCTGGTCCTGAAGGACGGCCGGAGCTTCGAAAAGGCCGTTCCCGTGGCCAAGGGGGAGCCGGAAAACCCCGTGACCGACGGCGACCTGACGGAAAAACTGACGGCCATGCTCGCGCCCTATTACCCGCCGGAATTCGTGGAGGGACTCTGGAAAATCTGCGTGGACTCCGCCATGGACAGGGTGGAGTACCGCCATATTCTTGATCATTTCGGGAGGTTCCATACGCCATGAAGACGAAAAACATCTGCGACCTGGCCAGAACGATCCGGAGCAAGAACGCCGGCAGTTTCATGATCACCCTGGAGATCATCTTCGCCGACCGCGAGGTCTACGAGAAGGTGAAGGCGTCGGGGACCATCACCCGGAAGGCCGTGGCCGACGCCTACGATCTGCCCGAAGAGAAGATCCTCGATTTCATGTTCTTCGACGCCGGAATGGGCATCAAGGCCAACATCCAGAGGAAGAGCCCCAGCGGCGGTCCCGGCGAGACGGACGTGTACGGCTGCCAGCAGTACGCCCCCCTCTTCTCTCTGGAAGTTCCCTGGGAAGAGTGAGGGGTGATGCCCGTGGCCACCCTGACGGAAAGGCTCGCCGAGTTCTCTGCGTCGCTGCGTTTCGACTTTCTCCCTCAGGAAGTGATTTCCCAGGCCCGGCGCTGCCTGGCCGATACCTCGGGAGCCCTGCTCGCCGGAAGCCGCCTCTCCCTGACCGGACAGGCGGGGAGAGGCTTCGCCGAGAGGCTCGAAGAAAGAGGCGAGGCCGTCATCGCGGGAAGTCCCCTCCGGCGGTCGGCCATGACGGCGGCGCTGGTGAACGGTATGGCGTCTCATGCCCTGGAGCTGGACGACGGCTCGAAACACGCCACCTATCACCCCGGAGCGTCCATCGTCCCGGCATGTCTGGCCCTCGGGGAAGCCGAAGGCGTTTCCGGAAAGCGCCTCATCGAGGCCATCGTGGCGGGATACGAAGTCTCCCTCCGCATCGGGACGGCCATCAACCCGGGCCATTACCTCCGGGGCTTCCACCCCACGGGAACCGTTGCGACCTTCGGGACCGCCGCCGCCGCCGCAAAGATCCTCGGCCTTTCGGCCGACGTCACCGTCAACGCCCTCGGCCTGGCGGGGAGCCTGGCCTCGGGGATCAACCAGTACGAGATCGACGGTTCCATTTCAAAGCATCTCCACTCGGGCAACGCCGCGAAAAACGGCATCCTCAGCGCCATGCTCGCCAGGGACGGCATGACGGGACCCTCGGAGATTCTCGAGGGGCGGCTGGGTTTTTTCCACTGCTTCACCGAAAAGGCCGACCTCTCCGTCGTCGACGGGGGGCTCGGGACGGACTGGCATCTCCTGCGCATCTACTTCAAGCCCTTCTGTTCGTGCCGCTACGTCCACTACGCCATCGAGGCGACGCAGAAAGACCTGGAACAGCACCGCTTCCTCCCCGAGGAGATCGAATCCATAACGGTGCGCACCCACCGCAACGCCAAACAGGGGTCGGACATTCCCGACTACAGGACCCCCCTCCACGCCCGCCTGAGCATCCAGTACGGCATCGCCTCCATCATCGTCCGCGGCAGGGCGGGGCTCCGGGAGTACGAGGAGGAAGCCGTCGCCGACCCCCGGGTGCGGCGCGTGGCAGATCTCGTCCGGATCGAGGTGGACGACGAGATCCAAAGGCTCTACCCCAATCCGAGATCAATGATCGTCGAGATCCGGGGCCGGAAGGGCGAGGGCGCCTCCACCCGCATCGACCATGCCAAGGGAGATCCCGAAAACCCCCTGTCAGACGAGGAGCTTTTCGAGAAATTCCGGGACATCACCGAAGATGTGATCCCCAGAAAGAGGGCGGACGAGATCCTCTCCGCCGCCATGGCCATCGACGCCCGCGAGGAGATCGGCTCCTTCGCGAAGCTGCTCCACATCTGAAGAAGGGGGAATGCACCATGATGGACAGGATCAACGAACGCCTGTCGACGTTTTCGTCGGAACTCCGCTACGAGGAGATCCCCTCGGAAGTCCTCAGCCACCTGAAGCAGGTGATGCTCGACTGCTACGGCTGCGGGCTCTTCGGCTCGACCACGCCCTGGATGCGGATCTACCGGGAGGTGCTGGAAAACCGCACCGACAGGCAGGAGGCCTCCATCTGGGGGACGGACAGGAAGACCTCCGTCGTCGCCGCGATGATGCTCAACGGGTCGGCCATCAACTCCTTCGAGCTTGACGACACCCATACCGACGGCATCATCCACGTCTCCACGGGCGTTCTGGGATGCATCACCGCCTTCGCCGAGATGTTGGGGACCCTGAGCGGAAAGGAGTTCCTCACGGCCGCGACCCTGGCTTACGAGGTGGCCTGCCGGGTGGCGGCCCCCGTGGGGATGGAGATCGCCCACCAGGGGTGGAACAACACGGGAACCTGCTGCCCCTTCGGCTCCACCGCAGGGGTGGGGAAAATGCTCGGTCTCACTCCCGAGCAGATGGGACACGCCATGGGCATCGCCGGGAACTGGTCGGGAGGCCTCCAGGCCGTGCAGTTCGCCTCCATGGCGAAGCGCATCGTCCCCTCCAAGACGTCCGAAGGGGCAATCCTCGGCGCCCTCCTCGCCCAGAAGGGCTTCACCGGCATCGAGGACGTCTTCGAGAACAAGTTCGGAGGGTTCTACAACTGCTTCACCGACGATGTCTACGACGTGGAGCGGACCAGCGGCGAACTCGGCTCGCGATGGGAGCTTCTGGGCGTCGGCCTCAAGTTCTACTCCACCTGCAGGAGCAAGCACACCACCATCGGCGCCCTGCGGAAGTTCCGGGAGGACCACCCCGAAATCAGGCCCGACGACATCGGGAAGGTGGTGGCCCACACCACGTCGATCACCCACAAATACTCCGTCGACGCCGACGCCATCACCAGCGTGGTGGCCGCCCAGCTCAGCCACCCCTACGTCTGCGCCGTCACGCTGCTCGAGGGGAACGCCTTCATCGACCAGTTCACGGAGGAAAAGATCAAGGATCCTAAAATCCTCGAGTTCGCCAAGAAGGTGGAAGTGGTTCACGACGAAGAGATCGAGAAACTCCCCCGGCACCTCCGGTACACCGTCAAGGTCGACGTGCACCTGAAAAACGGAAAGGTCTTCAACCTCGAGGAAACCTTCCCCAAGGGGCACCCGAAGAATCCCTTCACCCCCGAGGAGCTGCTGTGGAAGTTCCGGACCCTCGCCGGGAAAGCCCTTCCCGACGGCAAACAGGTGGACAGAATCGTCGACGCCGTCCTCAACCTGGAAGAGCTGGAGAACTTCAACGAACTCACCCGGCTCCTCTCGACAAGAAGCTGAGGCGAAGGAGGGACGGCGGCGTGGGAAAGACGGCGGCTGAAAAGATCGTATCGGCACACGTCCACGAAGAGGTGAAGGCGGGGGATTTCGTCATCGCCGATGTCGACCTGGCCATGATCCACGACACCACGGGCCCCATCGCCATCAAGGCCTTCGAAGAATACGGGAGAAAGCGGGTGTGGGACCCGTCGAAGATGGTGATCGTGCTGGACCACGCCACGCCGAGCCCCAACGAGAGGATCAGCAACCTCCACGCGCTTCTCCGGAGCTTCGCCTCCTCTCAGGGGATCCCCCTCTTCGACGCCGGAGAAGGCGTCTGCCACCAGCTGGTGGTGGAACAGGGGCTCGTCGCCCCCGGTGGTCTCGCCGTGGGAGCCGACTCCCATACCTGCACCTACGGCGCCCTGAACGTCTTCGCCTTCGGGATCGGGTCGACGGACATGAGCGGCGTGATGCTCACGGGGAAACTCTGGCTCCGCGTTCCTGGAACCATGAAGGTGGAGTTCCGGGGAGCCATGCCCGAGGGGACCTGCGCCAAGGATCTGATGCTCCATCTCATCGGGAAGATCGGATCGGACGGCGCCGATTACCTCGCCCTCTCCCTCTGCGGAGAGACCGTACGGGAGATGTCCCTCTCGGAGCGGATGACCCTGAGCAACATGGCTATCGAATGCGGGGCGAAAGCGGGCCTGATGGAGGCGGACGAAAAGACGTTCGCCCATCTCAAGGCCCTGGGAGGGCCCGTCCCGAAGCCCCTGTGGGACGACGACGACGCCGATTTCGCCTCGCAGGTGGCGATCGACGCGTCGGCCATCCCCCCCCAGGTGAGCCGCCCCCACTCGGTGGATTCGGTCGTCCCGGTGACCGAGGTGACGGGGACGGAGATCCACCAGGCCTACATCGGCACATGCACCAACGGACGGCTGGAGGACCTCCGGATCGCGGCCCGGGTCCTGGCGGGCCGGAGAATCTCGGGAAACTGCCGGCTTTTGGTCTGCCCCCCCTCCCGCAAGGTGCTGACGGAGGCCCTCGCCGAGGGGATCATCGCGCAGCTCGTCGAGGCGGGAGCGACCCTCCTGCCGCCGGGGTGCGGCCCCTGCCCGGGCACCCATCTCGGCGTCCCCGGCGACGGCGAAAGGGTGATCTCCACGGCGAACCGGAACTTCAAGGGGCGGATGGGCAACAACAAGGCGGAGATCTATCTCGCCTCCCCCGCCACATGCGCCGCCAGCGCCCTTGAGGGGAAGATCACCGATCCCCGGAAGTATCTCCGTTCATGACAAGGAGGGGCGAAAGATGGAGAGCGTTCTGAAGGGAAGGGCTCACACGTTCGGCGACGACATCAACACGGACTACATCATCGCCGGCAAGTACACGAAAACCCTCGATTTCGCCGCCCTTGCGGAACATGTTTTCGAGGACATCGCGCCGGGATTTGCGAAAAAGGTCCTCCCGGGAGACATCGTGGCGGCAGGGCGGAACTTCGGCTGCGGCTCCTCCAGGGAGCAGGCCCCCATCGCCATCAAGCACGCCGGGATCGGCGCCATCCTCGCGAAGTCCTATGCGAGAATCTTCTTCCGGAACGCCATCAACCAGGGCATACCCGCCTTCCTCTGCGATACCGGGGAGATCGAGGAGGGAGACAGCCTTCTCGTCGATCTCGGAAAAAACGTCGTGGAGCTTCCCGACAGAGGGAAAATCATACCCCTGACTCCCCTCTCCCCGGTGATGCTCGACATCCTCAGGGAGGGCGGCCTGGTGGCGTATCTGAAAAAGAACGGAACGTACCTTCTTTCCCGGTAATGCCGGGAAAGAAGAAGAAAAGGAGCGTGATTCCAGGCAGAAAGCGACCGAAACACCATAGGGGACGGAAGCTATGGAAGAACGCACCGACGTGATTCCAGGCAGAAAGCGACCGGAACCCCTGCGGGAAGCCTTTTCTCGAAAGCGGTTTGAGAGAGACTGACAGGAGGGATCTGAAGATGAGGTTCCAGAAAGGCGTCTTCTCCGCAGCGACGCTCGCGATATTTCTAGCGGCCCTGCTCTTCGCCGGGGCCGCCGGCGCCGCCGGCGCCGAGGTTCACCTGAACATGGGAAGCACCTCTTCCACCTCGGGAGTGTACGCCTGGTGCGTCGCCGCGGCAAACGTGATCAACAAGGCCGATAACGGCATCCAGGTCACCGTCGTGGAAAGCGGCGCGGGGATGGACAACCTCCGAAAGATCAGTTCGGGCGTCTTCGACTTCGCCATGGCCATCGACCTTCCGGGATCGTTGCAGCTCTACAAGGGCATCGAGGGTTTCGAGGGCAAGCCCTTCAAGGAGGTCCGCTGGCTCTTCCTGAGAAACATCTTCGCCGACCGCCTCTACGTCCGCAAGGATTCGGGAGTGACCGCCTTCGGAGACCTCAAGGGGAAGAAATTCTCTCCCGGAATCCCCGGCTCCGCCTCAGCCGCCTACGTGGCACAGTACAACGACATTCTCGGCCACAAGGTCCAGCTCGTCCCTTCGGCCCTGGGCGACGCCATCAGCGCCCTCAAGGAGAAGCGGATCGTCGGCCTGCAGAAATCCAGCGGCCTGAACAACATGGATGCCTCGCTGATCGAGGTGAACCTGACCACCCCCCTCACCGTGATCGGCTATTCGGAAGAGGACGTCAAGAAGATACAGGAGGTCATTCCCTACATGACCTTCCTGAAGCGAGAGAAGGGGAGCATCAAGGAATTCCCCGAAGTGGGTCCCATCTGGGAGGAGTGTCCCATCGCCGGAGCGGTGGCCACATCGGCCCTGCCTGAGGAGATCGGCTATCAGATCGTGAAGGCCTACGTGGAGGGTTTCGACGAGATCGCCGCCGCCTACGGCCCGGTGAAGGGAT
This sequence comes from Synergistales bacterium, assembly GCA_018433595.1. Classification (GTDB taxonomy): domain Bacteria; phylum Synergistota; class Synergistia; order Synergistales; family Aminithiophilaceae; genus Aminithiophilus. The sequence goes on along the minus strand of JAHDQY010000003.1, from coordinate 38,014 downwards.
TTGACCCCGTTGCGGATTATTTCAGGAACGCCGGCGACGACGTCGTTCCCGCCCATGCGGGGCTGATACGGTACGCCAAGGAAAAGGGCATTGAGGTGCCCGAAAGGTTCATCCCGCCGGAGTACAAGCCGTAGCAACGACAGTCCCCTATCTCTCCCGGCCGCGCTTCCCATCGGCGGCCGGGAACCTCTCGGGAGGGATGTGCTGTGTTGTTGTCACCCATCGGAAGGATGAAGACAAAGGTTCTTTTCTTTCTCGGCTTCTTTCTCGCGATCTTCCAACTTCTGGCGCCCATTTTTCTCACCGACCTCCTGGACATCCAGTTTCGGGCGATCCACGTGGCCATCGGCCTCTCCATCGCCCTCCTCAACTTCCCCTTCCTGAAGAAAAAGGACGACGCGCCTCCCGAAGAGGGGATCGCTCCCTTGGAGATTCTTCTCATCGCGGTTCTGATCGTCGCCAATCTCAACGCCTTCGTGAAAACGCTGGACATCTACATGGGAACCACCGGTGCGGGAAGGCTCGATATCGCCCTGGGAATCGCCCTCATGCTCCTCGTCCTCGAGTCGGCCCGCAGGAGCGTGGGACCGGCCATTCCCCTGATGGTCGCCCTCCTTCTGGGGTATATCTTCACCGGTGAAGCCTTCCCCGGAATGTGGAAGCTGAAGGGGATCGACCTCGAGTTCGTCATCAATTCCCTCTACTACTCCCCTCTCGGGATCTACGGGAGCGTCACCGGCATGTCGGCCACCTTCATCTCCATGTTCATCATCTTCGGCTCCCTCCTTTCCGCCACGGGAGGCGGAAGGACCTTCATCGACATCGCCCTGGCCATCACCGGTCGCTTCACGGGCGGTCCCGCAAAGGCCGCCGTGGTCTCCAGCGCCCTCTTCGGGAGCATCTCGGGCAGCTCCGTGGCCAATGTGATGGTCACGGGAAACTACACCATTCCGCTCATGAAAAAAATGGGCTACAAGCCCGAGTTCGCCGGGGCCGTCGAGGCGATCGCCTCGTCGGGAGGAGGAATCACGCCGCCCATCATGAGCATCAGCGCTTTCATGATGGCGGAATTCCTGAACATCTCCTACTTTCACATCATCGGCTACGCTCTTCTCCCCTGCCTGCTCTACTACACCGGCGTCTTCTGCGGAGTCCACTTCCGGACGGTGCGCATGGGGATCGACAGGCTCCCCTCCGAGGAAATTCCCCTATGGAGGGAGATCCTGACGGTGGAGCGGATGGCGGGGCTCATCATCCCCACGGGAGTGCTCCTCTATCTCATCGCAGCAGGACAGCCGCTGCAGCTGGCCGGGTTTTACGCCTGCGTCTCCGCCCTGGCCGTCTTCTTCGCCCTGGGCATCGTGAAGGGGAAGTTCCGCGAAACGATGAGGCTGATCGTCTCCGCCCTCTCCGAGGGAGGGCGCGACGTGGCTCAGATCGCCCCCATTCTCGTCTCCGTAAGCATGCTCGTGAACCTCATCGGCCTCACGGGCATCGCCCCCAAGATCAGCGGGGTCATCCTCCAGATCGGAGGGAGCAATCTCTACCTCTCCCTCCTCATCGCCACGGCAGTCCCCTTCCTCCTCGGAACATCGCTGCCCGTAGTGCCCACCTACGTCCTTTCCGTCTCCATCCTCGTGCCGCCCCTGCTCCGCCTGGGCATCGATCCCGTGGCGGCACACCTTTTCTTCATCTATTGGGCCATCCTCGGAGGGGTCACTCCTCCGACCTGCACGGCGGCCGTCGCCGCTGCGGGCATCGCAAAGGCGGACTGGGTCAAAACGGGCTTCATGGCAGTGCGGCTCGGGGCCGTGGCCTTCATTCTCCCCTATTTCTTCGCCCTCAACCCGGCGCTTGTCTCCCGAGCACCCTTTGCCGACATCCTCGCCCACGGGACGACGGGATTCATCGGCGCCGTCTGCATCGCCTACGGGCTGTTCAGCCACAGGGAACGCCTGAACCCCCTGATCTGCGGAGCTTTCGTTCTCAGCGGCCTGCTCCTTCTCTTCCCGGGAACGGCTCCATCCGCGGCAGGCCTGGCCATTGCGGGACTCGCCTTTCTTCTTGACCGGAAGATTCTCTCCGGCGCCAAAGGGACCCCATCGGAAGGGTCCAATTCGATCTAGCGAGGAGGAGCTGTGCCGTGAAAAAGACAACGATGCTCAAGAACATGATCCTCGAACGGAAGGCCCTTGTCTGCCCGGGGGCCCACGACGCCATCTCGGCCAAACTCATCGAACAGAGCGGCTTCAGGGCCCTCCAGGTCAGCGGCTTCGGCCTGTCGGCGACCTATCTCGGCCTGCCCGACATGGCCTTCATCGGCTTCAGCGACGTGGTCCACTTCACCAAAAACATCGTCGACGCCGTCGGCATCCCCGTCATGGCCGATGCCGACACGGGGTACGGCAACAGCATCAACGCCATGTACGTCACGAAGGAGTTCATCAAGGCGGGAGCGGCAGGAATGAACATCGAGGATCAGGTGTTCCCCAAGCGTTGCGGGCACCTGGAGGGGAAACAGATCATCCCCCTGGAGGAGATGGTGCTGAAGATCAAGGCCTGCAAGGCGGCCAAGGAGGAACTCGATCCCGATTTCGTCATCAACGCCCGCACGGACGCCATCGCCGTGGAGGGCATCGAAGAGGCCATACGGCGGGGGAACGCCTATGCCGACGCCGGCGCCGACCTCGTCTTTGTCGAGGCCCCCCGCTCGGTGGAGCAGATCGAACAGGCCGTGAAGGAGATCAAAGCCCCCGTAAGCATCAACCTCATGGACGCCGTCGTTGGGGGGAAAACGCCCCTCGTCTCCATCGACACCCTCCGGGAACTCGGCGTGGGACGGGTGAGCGTTCCCGTGGGGCCTCTTTTTGCCGCGGTCCGGGGAATGGTGGAGTATCTGAACGCCATCAAGGGGGACCGGATCGCCGAAGGCAGGACCGACCTCGTCGCCGCCTTCTCCGACTTCAAAGACCTCGTGGGATTCGGCCTGTTCCGGGAGCTGGAGAAGGAGTATCTTCCCCGGTTCGTCGAGTAGGCCGGGGCCTTCCGGCGTCTCATCCCGGCGGGATCACCACGCCAGCCGGGTTTCCGGGGCGCGGGCCAACGCGCCCGCGCCCCGGTCGCCTTCAGCCGGAGACGTCCTGATCGTCAAGGATCTCCTTGACCCTGCCGACGACACCGCTTTCGAGGCGGACCTTGATCCCGCGGGGGTGGGTCGGACTTTTCGTCAGCAGATCCCTGACGATCCCCTCGGTAAGGCGCCCCGTCGCCTGGTCCTCTTTACGGACGACGCGGACCCTCATTCCCCTCCCGATTTTCTGTCGGACCGTTCCTTCCAACCGATTCGCCTCCTCCGCCGAGAATCCCGTCCCAGTATAATGGTCCCGGTTCCGCTTCGAAACGAAGAGGAGAAAGAAGGAGATCATGACGAAAAAGGAGATCGCCACGAAGATTCCCGGCTTCACGATCCGATCGGCCAAGGCCGACGAGGTGCCTCTGATCCTTCGGTTCATCGTCGAGCTGGCCGAGCACGAGGGGCTGACTCAGGAAGTGACGGCCACCGAGGAGCTCCTCCGGGAGAATCTCTTCGGCGAGAGACCTGCGGCGGAGGTCCTTTTCGGCTGCTTCGAGGGAGAACCGGTCGGCTTCGCCGTCTTTTTCTACAATTTCTCCACCCTCCAGGGAAAGCCGGGGCTCTACCTGGAAGATCTTTACGTCCGCCCGAAGATGCGAGGACGGGGATTCGGAACGACTCTGCTGGCCTACCTGGCCCGCCTGACGCTGGAGCATGACGGAGGCCGATTCGATTGGGGCGTCCTGACCTGGAACACCTCGGCCCGCCAGTTTTATCTTTCCATCGGGGCCCGGCCCCAAGAACGCTTCCTCTTGAATCGCGTCGACGGCGAGGCCCTCCGGGAGCTGGCCTCGAAATTTTAGCCCGCCCGAAAGAGGCCGGAGCGAGAGGGCTCTAGCCGACGTAGCGGAACTTGGTGCCGCCGAAGAGCTCCCGGTCGTCGACGAAGCGGATCCGAGGCAGGGCCTTGTCGCCCTGCCTCGCCCGTATGGCGGCATACTCGGCGCTCGCCGCGGCGAGGCAGGAGGCCATGAGTCCGGCCAGGGCCTCGACGTCACCGCCGCCGGTGCGGGGCTCAAGAAGGATCTCCAGGACGGGTTCCAGCTCGGCGCTCTCTTTTCTGCGGATCTGGAACTGCCCCGTGCAGGAGGCCCGGAAAAGATCCTGGCCCTCGACGATCTCCCGGATCTGCTCGACGAGGATGTTGGCGCCGTAGAAGGTGACGCCGCCGTCGACGCGGCCCCAGACGAGCACGAAGGGCAGCTCGCGGACCCGAGAGAGATCGCCGCCCCGTCGGGCGAGAAGCTCCATCGGATCGGCCCCGGCAGAGCGGAGACGCTCCATCATCTCGTCGTAGCCGATGAGGGTCGCCCGGTCGCCCGTGCGGTAGCGCAGAAGGGGGACAGCCTGATACTTGGAGACGACGAGCTCCTCACCGTCGAGTTCGACGTGGAAGACCGAGGGGTCGTACTGACAGAGGGAGGGAATCTCATCCCTGCCCAGGACGGCCCGGGCCAGCCCCTGCTCGTAGAGGCAGCGGCGGATGGCAATGGCCAGCGTCGTCTCCTTGCCGAGGCTTCCGAAATCGGTCGAGCCGTAGCCGGAAACGATGCTGTGAAGGTCCCCGGGCTCGTAGCCCATGAGGCGATTGAGACGGTCCCGGTAGCGCTCGCTGTACCCCTCTCCGGCCAGGCGGAGCCCCATGCGGTAGGAGGCCAGAGGGAGGGCGCGGTCGGCGGCCTTTTCGAGGATGGTCCGGGCGAAGGGGGGGTAGCTGTAGAGGACCGTTCCGGCGAACTGTCCCGCGAAGGCCCCCATGAGATCGATGGCCTCGTCCAGGTCGAGGCCGGGCGTGACCATCGTGAGGCCCCCCTTCTGGACGCCGAGATTGCGGAGCCCCCAGGAGGTGAGCTCACCGCTGATCCAGGAGCCCAGCGCCAGGGAGACGACGGCGAAGAGTGGGTGCCTTGAGATGCCGAAGGACTCGTCGAGGTCGCTGTAGAGCCAGTCGGCCACGTAGCGCTCCTGTTCGGGGAGCTGGGGCCAGAAGAGGGGTCTGCCCTTCGTCCCCGAGCTGCGGCAGAGGACATGCTTCCCCTTCAGGGTGCCGTCCAGACAGAGCTCCTCCAGAGGGAAAGCCTTGATGTAGTCGGTCTTGGAGGTCAGGGGGAGAGAGCCCAGCTCCTCAAGAGAGGTCACCTCGGGAAGGCGGCCGCAACAGTTCTCGACATAGGCTCGATAGGCGGGGACACGATCGACAGCCAGACGGTAGAGCTCGAAGACGTTCACAAGATCAGGCTCCTTTCGGGGTTGCGGCCGCCTCGCGGCCTCTTTGCAATGCTCCTTCCCCAGTATGCGTCTTTCAGGGGCCCTTGAGAAGAAGTGTATGATGGACAAAATACTATCCCGAGGAGGGGTCTTCCGTGCATTTCGACGCCCTGACCTACCGCTACCCGTCAAGGCGGAACGTCGTCTTCGGCTCCCGCGGAATGGTGGCCACGAGTCACCCCCTGGCGGCCCAGGCCGGACTGGAGATCCTTAAAAAAGGCGGCAACGCCGTCGATGCCGCCCTGGCGGCGGCGGTGAGCCTGACCGTCCTGGAGCCGACGTCCAACGGCGTCGGCGGCGACGCCTTCGCTCTCGTCTGGCACGAGGGACGCCTTGAGGGAATCAACGGCAGCGGACCGGCTCCGGCGGCCCTCGACGGCGAATTCTTCCGCTCCCGGGGGCTGACGAAGCTCCCCGCCTTTGGCTGGCCGGCCGTCACCGTGCCGGGTGCGCCGGCCACCTGGGCCGCTCTGAGCGAGCGCTACGGCAGGCTCCCATTGTCGCAGCTCTTCGCCCCGGCCGTCACCTACGCCGAAGAGGGACACCCCGTGGCGCCCAATGTGGCCCTTCTCTGGGAGAGGGCGGCAGCCCGCTTTGCCGACGAACTGAAGGGCGAGCCCTTCCGCCCCTGGTTCGGGACCTTCTGCCCCCGGGGACGGGCGCCCCGGCCCGGCGAACTTTTCCGAGCTCCCCACCTGGCCCGGACCCTGGAGATCATCGCCGAATCGAGGGGACGGGACTTCTACGAGGGCGGGCTGGCCCGGCGGATCGTCGCCTTCTCCGATGCAACGGGAGGCTGGCTGAAAAAGGAGGATCTGGCCTCCTTCCGGCCCGAATGGGTCGAACCCCTCGGCGTCGATTACCGGGACTGCCGCGTCTGGGAGATCCCGCCCAACGGACAGGGTCTGGTGGTCCTTTTGGCCCTCAAGATCCTTGAAGGCTTCGACTGCACCTATCGCGACGATCCCGGAACCTTCCATCTCCAGCTGGAGGCGATGAAGCTGGCCTTCGCCGACGGGGCCCGCCATATCGCCGACAGGCGCTTCGCCGACATCCCCCTGGAGGAGCTTCTGAGCGACGATCACGCCGCCAGAAGTCGGGCTCTCATCAGACCCGACAAGGCTCTCCCCCCCGAGGGCTCCCTGGCCGATCAGGGGGGGACGGTCTATCTCGCCGCCGCCGACGGGGAGGGGACGATGGTCTCCTACATCCAGAGCAACTTCCGCGGCTTCGGCTCGGGCCTCGTCGTCCCCGGAACGGGCATCGCCCTCCACAACAGGGGACTCGGCTTCAGCCTCGACCCGCGCCACCCCAACGCTCTGGCTTCGGGCAAGCGCCCCTACCACACCATCATCCCCGGCTTCCTGACCCGAGGCGACAAGCCCCTGGGGCCCTTCGGCGTCATGGGGGCCTTCATGCAGCCCCAGGGCCACGTCCAGGTCGTCATGAACAGCGTCGACTTCGGCCTCAATCCCCAGGAGGCCCTTGACGCGCCACGCTGGCAATGGACATCGGGCAAGACCGTCCAGGTGGAGCCGGGCTTTCCCCACCCGGCGGCTCTGGGACTGGCCCGGCGCGGCCACGACGTGAGACCGGTCCTGGAGTCGACCTCCTTCGGCCGGGGACAGATCATCTGGCGCACCGGCGAGGGGAGCCTAGCCGGAGGGACGGAACCCCGAGCCGACGGAGCCATCGCCGCCTGGTAGGTCTCCCGGCGCAAGGCCGCCGGAACCCGGCTATTTTTCGGAATCGGGCAAAGGAGATTTCAACGCGGAGAAAGACTCCCACTCGGCCAGAAGGACGCCGGCAAGGACGAGGAGACCGCCCAGGGCGAACTGGGCGTTCCATCGGTCGCGCCCCATGACGATGGCCAAGAGGAAGCCGAAGGGGCTTTCGAGGGAGAGGAGGATGGCGGCGTGGGTCTCGGGAGTGTAACGCTGGGCCACGGTCTGGACGAGAAAGGCCAGCACCGTCGCCCCGAGGGAGACGAAGAGGATGCCGCCCCAAAGAGGCGGCGTCAGACGGAAGCCGGGGAAGGGCTCCAGGAAAAGGGCCGCGGCGGCAAGGACGAGACAGGCCACGTCGATCTGGATCACCGTCAGGGCGAAGGGATCCATGCGGCGGCTGAAGAAGCCGAGGGCGATGAAATGGAGGGCGATCAGGAGGGCCATGACAGCCGACAGGGCGTCCCCGGCGTTGAAGCGCATCCCCGGGGAAAAGGCCATGACGAGAAGCCCCGCCGTCGTCGCCGCCGCCCCGCCCAGGGCCCAGCGCGAGGGAAGGCGGCGGTAGAAGAGGGCGAAAAGGAAGGGGACCATGACGACGTTCGTCCCGGCGATGAAGGCCTGCTTGCCCGGCGTCGAGAGCTTGAGCCCCCAGACGTGACAGAGGAAGAGGACGGAGACGAGGAGTCCCACGAGAGCCCCGCCGACGAGGTCGCTCCGATCGACGCGGCGAAGCCTCCGGTGGAAGAGGAGCGTCAGCAGAGTGGCGCTGAAGGTGAAGCGGAAGGCCAGCACCCAGAGAGGGGAAAGATGCTGAAGGAGATAGTCCGTGACAGGATAGCCGCCCCCCCAGACGAGGGCGATGAGAAGCATGGCTCCGTCCGCTGCCAGCGTCTGAAGCTTCGATAGCCCTTTATCCGCCACCTGTCCCCTCCTTTCTCCGCCACGAAACCGGCCCCCGGAACGGCCCCTAGGCTCTCGAAGCCTGGGGAACCCTTGCGTTGAGGAGAAGCCCGCCGATGATCAGGGCACAGCCGGCCACCTCGGCCCACTGAGGAATCTGTCCCAGCAGGAAGGCCGTCATCGCGACGCCGCCGACGATCTCCACCGTCGCCGCAAGACTCGCCGTCGAAGCGTCGACGTAACGGAGGGCCAGGTAGAAGACGGCATAGGGGAGGAGGCTGCCGAAGACCCCCAAGGCCGCGATGAGCAGCCACTGCCTCCCGCTGATGAGAGCCAGGTCGGACCAGCCCGGCCCGATCGACTTTCCCAGCCCCAGCCAGAGACCGGCAAAAAGATGGGCGTAAAAGAAGAGTGTCGTCGTCGAGACCATTCCCCCGCCCTTTCCCGCCAGACGTCCGTAAAGAGACTGAAGGGCCATGGCCAGAGCCGCCAGAAGCCCCCAGAGAAGGCCCGGAGGCGAAAAGCAGCCCGAGAGCAGGGCGTCGGACGCGAACATGGGGAAAGCCACGCCGGAAAGGATCAGGGCGGCCGCCGCGATCTGATGCCTCAGGGGCCGCTCTCCCGTGATCAGGGCGGCTCCGAGAAGGGTCATGAGAGGAAACGTGTAGTGCAGGAGCAGGGCGAAGGGAACGGAAAGCCAGCGCAGCGACATCAGGTAGCCCACGTAACTGGCGGCCATGCCGAAACCTCCGTAGAGGACGAGAAAACCGATCTGGGAGGGCGTCACCTTGAGCGCCTCCCGCCGGTGAATCAGGAGAAAGGGCCCCGCAAGAGCCAGGACGACGGCGACGCGGAAAAAGGCGATCGTCGGCGCCTCCACGCCCGACTGAATGAGCATCTTCCCTGCCGGGGCAAGGACCGCCCAGAGCAGCCCGGCGAAAACGACGAACCCAAGCCCCTGTTGACGCGAAACCTTCATGGCCATCCCTCCGCTGCCAAAACATTACATGCATCAGAGGGATTATAGCTCCTCCCCTTCTCCGGAACAACCTCGAGAGCCCGGACCGTTGTGATGGGGAGGCCCCCCTTCCGCTCCGCCGTGACCGTCGTCGAGTTCAGGAGAGCCGGCCAGGCTCAGAGCGGTCAGTGGGAGAGGGCGTCGGAACCGGATGATCCCAGGCCTTTGCCCGGAGAGCCTGGCTCGGGAGATGCTCCGAAGCCTTCCGGGTATAACGGAAGAGCCATCTCTTGGAAAGGATGGAGACGGCGGCGGTCACCATGGCGACGCGGTTGCCCGCAAAACCGGCCGCAGACTTGAACGCCGTCAGGAAAACGTTGCTGCGGTCTTTTTCGGCTTCCGCCCCCCCGGTTCTTCAGGCATGACATCTCTTCAGGGAAGGTAGCCCATGGGATCTCTGGCCTTGCCGTCGACGAAAACAGTGAAGTGCAGATGGTCACAGGTGGCCTTTCCGGTACGGCCGACGGTGGCGATCTTCTGTCCCTGGCGGACCCACTCCCCCTTTTTGACGAGGAGGGCCGTGCAGTGGGCGTAGAGGGTTTCCACGCCGTTGCCGTGATCGATGCGGATCACGCGGCCGTAGCCCCGGATCGAGCCGGCGGAGACGACGCGTCCCGACCGGGCGGCGACGATGGCCGTGCCCTTGGGAGCCGGGATGTCGATGCCGTTGTGAAAGCCGCGTCCCCTGCGGCCGAAAGGAGAGCTCACCTTGCCCTTGAGCGGCCAGATGAAGGCCTGTTCCCTCTGGCTGTCGTGGAGATCCCCCGTGGAAGCGAAGGCCTTCCTGTTCATGTCGGGAAAGGTGAAGCCCTCCTTTTTCCCGACGTGGAGCTCCTCCGTCGTCTCCCCTCGGCCCCTCGCCCGAACCTCCAGAAGCGTGGCCAGCAGCTCCGCCCCCGATTTGGGGATGAGCAGGGTCATCCCCGCCTCGAGGGAATTCTCGTCCCGGAAATCGTTGGCCCAGAGAAGATCGTGTTCGGAGAGACTGAAGCGAAGGGCGACTTCGGTCGCGGTTTCGCCGGGTGAAAGGCGGTACTCCTTCCAGGGAAGGCCGTCGGAGGCGATGCAAGGGGAAGACAGGAGGAGAAAGAAAAGGGCGGGAAAGACCAAAAAGGCAAAGCGGCCGAGCCTGGCGGGGACGGGGCGACGCAAAGGCTCACTCATGAGGTCAGGGCTCCTTTCAGGAAGCGGTGAAGATTGCCGCCGAAGATGGCGGCGATATCGCCTTCTCCATAGCCGCGGCGCAGCATTGCCGAGGCCAGGTAACCGAGAGCTCCGTGAGTATCGACGACATCGAAGGCGTCCAGGGAGGAGGAGAGGTCGGGGGCAGGGAGGGAGTCGCAGAGGTCGAGGCCGAGACAGACCTGTCCGATTCCGACGAGACCGACGACATGATCGACGTGGTCGATGAGGGCGTCGATGTCGGGCCTGTCACAGGAGGCGACGAAACGACTGCAGGCGTTCATCCCCACAAGACCCTGCCGTCCGGCAAGGGCCACGATCTGTTCGTCCGTCAGATTGCGGGGCACGGAAACGAGGGAGCGGCAGTTGGAGTGGGAGGCCATGACAGGGCCGTCGAAATGTTCGAGGGCATCCCAGAAGCCCTCGTCGTTGAGGTGGCTGACATCGAGATAGCAGCCGAGACGGCGCGCCTCGGCCAGCAGGGCGACGCCGAAGGCCGAGAGTCCGCCGCGGCGTCCTTCGGGGACGGCGTGAAAATGACAGCCGTCGGCGGCCGCGTTGCGGCGGCTCCAGGTCAGCCCCAGCCCCCGGACGCCGAGATCGTGGAAAACCCGCAGCAGGCCCAGGTCGGTCCCCAGGGGTTCGGCCCCTTCGAAGGAGAGGATCATGGCCAGGCGTCCCGAGGCCCCGGCCGCCTCGATGTCATCGACGTTGCGACAGAGACGCAGGGCATGGGGCGATTCGGCCTCCTCCTCGCGAAGGGCCGCGACCTGATCCAGGGCGTGGCGCAGGGCCATCTCGGGCAGAAACGCGTCGGGGACGAAAAGAGAGCAGACAAGAAGATCGACGCCGCCGCGCCGCAGGCCTTCGAGGTAGTGGCGCTCGATGACCCGGCGCTCTCCCGACCGCCTCCGCGCAAGAACCATCAGGGGCAGATCGAAATGGGCGTCGGCCACAAAGAGGCGCTCCAGAAGGTCCCTCCCCTCGTCATGACTCTCCAAGGACATCCTCTCCTTAAAGGTTTCGTGATGGCATCACACCGATCTGTATATTGTACGATGCTTTTCCCCTCTTCACCAAGGGGGCCGATTGCCAATTTTATGCTGAATATCTATAATATCTATAACAAAATAAAAAGGAGGCCCGCTCGATCCGGCAAGGCGTCACCGTTTCGTTCCGACGGGATCAGAGATCCCCCATCTCGTGACAAGGAGAGTCCGATCGGTCATGAAAAGCATCAACCGCATCCTGATGTCCCGTTTCGGCCCCGTCATCACGGGGGCCATCGTCGGCATTCTGGCCCCCCTCCTGGTCTGGAAAGGCAACCCCGGCAACATGGGCATCTGCGTCGCCTGCTTCACCCGCGACATCGCCGGAGCCCTCGGCCTTCACCGGGCCGCCGTCGTCCAGTACCTGCGCCCTGAAATCCCGGGCTTCATCGTCGGTTCCTTCCTCTCGGCATGGATCTTCGGCGAATACCGGCCCCGGTCGGGTTCTTCTCCGGTGATCCGCTTCTTCCTGGGGATCTTTGCCATGATCGGAGCCCTCATCTTCCTCGGCTGTCCCTGGAGAGCCTATCTCCGCCTGGCCGGAGGCGACTGGAACGCCCTGGCGGGCATCGCCGGGCTGATCGGCGGCATCGCCATCGGCATCGCCTTCCTCTGGAAGGGCTTCAGCCTCGGCCGCAGCTACGGCTCGGCCAAGGCGTCGGGGCTGTTCATGCCCGTTGCCGCCGTAGGCCTGCTGGCTCTGCTCGTCATCGCGCCGAGCTTCGGCGAAGAGGGGAAGAGCGCCGTCTTCTTCTCCTCCAGCGGCCCCGGCTCCCAGCACGCCCCGCTGATCATGGCCCTCGGAGTGGGGCTTCTCGTGGGCTGGCTGGCCCAGAGAAGCCGCTTCTGCACCGTAGGCGCCCTGAGAGATCTCGTCATGCTCCGCGACGCCCATCTGGCAAGAGGCGTCCTCGCCTTCATCGCCGCGGCCTTCGTGACCTCCCTGGCTCTGGGGCTTTTCAAACCCGGTTTCGAGGGACAGCCCGTGGCCCACACCTCCCAGGTCTGGAACTTCCTCGGCATGGTCCTCTCGGGGCTGGCCTTCACCCTCGCCGGAGGCTGCCCGGGACGGCAGCTCATCATGAGCGGCGAAGGCGACGGCGACGCCGCCGTCTTCGTCCTGGGCATGCTCGTGGGGGCGGGAATCGCCCACAACTTCAGCCTGGCCAGCTCTCCCGCCGGAGCGACTCCTTTCGCTCTGGGAGCCTTCGTGACGGGCATGGCCTTCTGCCTCTCCGTCGGCTTCCTGATGCGAGAGAAGATCTGATTCCACCCAAGGGAGGGAAGATCATGAGCGACAGCCTTATCGTCGACGCCCGGGGGCTCTCCTGCCCTCAGCCCGTCCTGGAGACGCGGGCGGCCCTCGCAAAGGCCTCCTCGGGTCAGGTCGAGGTCCTTGTCGACACCGTCACGGCCAGGGAAAACGTCGGCCGTTTCGCCCGAAGCCAGGGGTGGAACTGCCGCAGCGAGGAGGAAGGCGACGGCACCTACCGCGTCATCCTGACGCGGTAGGCCGCGACATCACTCCATCCCCATGGAGAGAGGGGGGCCGTCTTTCAGACGGCCCCCCTCTCTCCATGGGGACGCTCCTGTTCGTGGGGACCTTCAGCCGGACCGCTACGGACACGGGCTGCCTCCGGCGGTCAGCGGAGGAAGGACTTCCACCGTCTGCCACCGGCCTTTCAGGAACTGGATGACACAAAGAGGGTGAACACCGTCACCGGCCCTGTCGACGTCAAAGCTCCACCCCCACCGGTCGACGCGGGACATGGACGACAGGGCGGAGGCGACGCCGCCTTTGACGGTTCCGCTGACCTTGACGGCCTGATCGAGCATGGCCAGGGCGGCGTGGGCGGGGCCGAGGAACTCGAAAGGCGGCCTTGTCCCGTAGCGTTCCGTCAGCCTCTGGGCGAGAGGTTCCAGGTGCGGCTCCATTTCAGGGGCGAAGAAGGAGATGCCCCAGACATTCTGACCGGAGGCCCCCATGAGGCGCGCCGACTGGTCCGAGACACCCCAGTCGGAGAGGACGATGGTCAGGCCGGGCCAGAAATCGCGAAGAAGCTGTACGGCAAGGACGGAGTAGAAGTCGGGAAGAAGGATCAGGGCCCCCCGGAACCGAAGGCCGCTGTCGAGAAGCTTCACGACCTGATCGAGGTTCAGGCCCTGGCTGAGGTGAAAAACCTCCAGCGGCGCCTCACCGTGAACTTCGACGAAGTCCTGAAGGAAGGAGTCGACGAACTGGTAGTTCTCGCCGTCGGCGAGGACGATGTAGTCGGAAAAGCCCTCCTGGGCGGCAAATCGGGCCAGCTCCCGGGCTCCGGTGCTGCCGAGAACGCGGTAGAGACGGTCCCCCGCCAGAGCGAGACGCTCGGAATTGGCCGTCGGCGAGATGCAGGCGATGCGCCCCTTTTCGGCGGCCAGAAGCAGGCGGCCTGTGAAGGTCGACGTCCCCCCGCCCAGAATCGCCACGGCACCGGCTTCGGCAGCCTGGCGGACGGCGTCGTCGAGATTGACCGAAGAGAAAAGCAGGGGGTTGTAGCGTGCGATCTTCTGTTCCCGGCAATCGTCGATGATCCGAAGAAGCGTCTGCTTGAGGCCCTGCCCCAAAGCGGCTCCCGGCCCCTCTTCCTCGAAGATGAGAGCCACGGGGGTTCCCCTGTCGATATCGCGAAGGAGCAGGCTGGCTCCCCCTCCGACGGCAAGGGACAGGATAACGGAGACGACGATGAGCGTGATGGCGCGCACGATGACCTCCTTGGGAAGGATTCTTTCCACATGTGTATTCTACCTCAGGAGAGAGAAAGGGGCGAAAGGGTCTCGTTTTTTCACGGAAAAGCTGGAACGGGGAAGCCGCATATGATAACATTTTGTTATCATATGCGGCGGAGGGGATGACATGGACAGAGAGCGTAAATTGGCCCTGCTCGGCGAGGCCGCCCGCCACGACGCCTCCTGCTCCTCCAGCGGCAGCTCCAGGCGGGGAGCCTCCCTGGGCGGAGTCTGCCACAGCTGGACCTCCGACGGCCGCTGCGTCAGCCTCCTCAAGGTTCTCCTCAGCAACCGCTGCAGCTACGACTGCGCCTACTGCCTCAACCGGGCCTCATCGGACGTGGAGCGGGCCGATTTCTCCCCGGCCGAGCTGGCCGAGCTGACCCTGGCCTTCCATCGCCGCAACTACATCGAGGGGCTCTTCCTGAGCTCCGCCGTCGTCGGCTCCCCCGACGCCACCATGGAACGCATCGTGGCGACGCTGAAGCTGCTCCGAACCGTCCACCGCTTCAGCGGCTACATTCACGCCAAGGTCATCCCCGGTGCCCCCCCCGAGCTGGTCCGCCTCGTGACCCGCTACGCCGATCGCGTCAGCGTCAACATCGAGCTTCCCTCGGCCGAGAGCCTCCGACGGCTGGCACCCCAGAAAAGCGCCGAAGCCATTCTGGGCCCCATGGCGACGCTGGCGACCGCCCTTGCCGAAGGGGCCGAGGCACGCAAAAAATCCCCCCGGGCCCCCTTAACCGCCGTCGGCCAGAGCACGCAGCTCATCGTCGGCGCCTCGCCCGAGACGGACCGGACCATTCTCACCCTCACCCAGGCCCTCTACCGCCGCTTCGGCCTCAGCCGCGTCTACTATTCGGCCTACATGCCCGTCGGCTCCAGCCCCTACCTCCCAGCCCCGGACCGACCACCGCCGCTGCGCCGGGAACACCGCCTCTACCAGGCCGACTGGCTTCTCCGCCTCTACGGTTTCGACGTCGACGAGCTTCTCGGCGCCGACGACCCGCTTCTCGACGACGATCTCGACCCCAAGGCCCGATGGGCCCTGCGCCATCCGGAGCGGTTCCCTCTGGAGGTGAACGGTGCCGACGAGAAGGAGCTGCTTCGCGTGCCCGGCCTGGGGCGGACGACGGCCCGCCGCATCGTCGAAGCCCGCCGGACGAGGCGTCTCGAAGCCGACGATCTCCCCCGGCTCGGCCTGGCCCTCAAGCGGGCCCGCCACTTCCTGACCTGCAACGGCCGCTTTCTCGGCGAAGCCCACCTCGGCCCCGAAGGGCTGCGGCGGCACCTGGCCGACGGGCCCGACATCGCGAGCCGGCAGCTGCGGCTTTTCCCATGAGAACCGTCCGCTATGACGACACCTTCGAGGGGCTTCTCTGCGCCCTCGACGAGGCCCTGGGATCTGGATCGGACGCCGTCGCCCCGTCGAAGGGAAAGGCGGCGTTCCTTTTCGAGGAGGACGTGGCGACAGACCCGGAGCGGGCCCGCCTCTTCCGGGAGCGTCTCGTCGCAGCTTCGTCGGGGGAGGTCCTGCGGCGGCTGTGGCTGGCCTCCCTTTCGGGAACGCCCTTCAGCGAAGGGCTTTTTGTGGCCTACTGCCGGAGGGCCTTCACCGTCGGGGCCGATCTGCTCGACGATCACGGCCATCCCGCCGTCCGAGCCGTCCACATCCTGGCCCGGGCCGTCAGCGTCGAAGCTCACCGCCTGGCGGGGTTCCTCCGTTTCTCCCGCCACGGAGCGCTCTGGTACGCCCCCTGCGAACCCGACCACGGAGTTCTCCCCCTCCTGGGACGCCATTTCGCCGGACGCTTTCCCGATGACGACAGGATCATCCACGACCTGAGGCGGGAAGCTGCCGCCCTCTGCCGCGGCGGACACTTCCGCCTGACAGCGCTGCCCCGCTCCGAAGCTCCGGCGGGTGACGACGACCCGACTCCGCCTCTTCTCTGGCAGACCTACTTCTCCGCCGCAACCAACGAGGCCCGGAGGAACGAAAGGCTTCAGCGAAACCGGATGCCCCGCCGCTACTGGAAGCATCTCGTGGAGCACCCCTCAGGGGAAAGCGGGGTCGGATTCAGCGGGGAAGGGCCCTGACCGCCTTTTCGATCCGCATCAGCGCCTCTTCGAGGACCTTCCGGGGGCAGGCGAGGACGATGCGTTCGAAGCCGGCCCCGGCATCACCGAAAATGTACCCCTCGTCGAGCCAGACCCTGGCGTCGCGGAGCATGAGCACCTCCAGCTCCTGGGAGGAAAGCCCCAGGGCCCGGCAATCGATCCAGGCGAGGTAGGTCCCTTCGGGCTCGATGAGGCGAAGCTCCGGCAGCCTTCGGTCCAGAAAGTCGCGCAAAAAGGCGATGTTGCCCTCAAGGTAGGCCAGCAGGCCCTCCAGCCAGGGTTCGCCGTGAAGGTAGGCCGCCTCGGCGGCGACCTGGGCGAAGATGTTGGGACGCTTCAACCCCAGGGCGAGAAGCCCGTCGCGGAAGCGCTCCCGCCTCTGCTTGTCGGCCATGACGACCATCGAAAACTGGAGCCCCGCCAGGTTGAAGGTCTTGCTCGGAGCGATGCAGAGGGCCGACGAGGCGGCGAAGGCCTCATCGAGAGAGGCGAAGGGGATCTGCCGGTTGGGGCGGTAGACGAGATCCCCGTGGATTTCGTCGGCGATGACGAAAAGACCGTGACGGAGGCAGATTTCGCCGAAACGGTGAAGCTCCTCCTCGGTCCAGACCCGTCCAACGGGGTTGTGAGGGCTACAGAGGATAACGGCCGTCGTCCGGGAGTCGGCGGCCTTGCGCTCCAGGTCGTCGAAGTCCATGACGTAGCGCTTCCCGTCAAAGGCGAGGGGGTTTTCGACGATGCGCCGCCCGTTCCGGCTGATGCAGTCGTAGAAGGGATAATAGACGGGAGTCTGAACGATGACGCCCTCACCCGGAAGGGTGAAGAGGCGGATCAGAAGGCTAACGGCGGGGATCACTCCG
This sequence comes from Synergistales bacterium, assembly GCA_018433595.1. Lineage (GTDB taxonomy): Bacteria > Synergistota > Synergistia > Synergistales > Aminithiophilaceae > Aminithiophilus. The sequence goes on along the minus strand of JAHDQY010000003.1, from coordinate 20,990 downwards.
GGGCAGAAGGAGAGCTGCTCCGTCGTGACGGACCACCCCTGGCGGCGGCGGAGCCACCCCACAACGGCCTCGTCGCAGCCGGGAGCCGGAGCCCCGTAGCCGAAAATACCGTGATGGGCCCTCTCGATGAGGGTCTCTTTGACGGCGGCCGGGGCCTCGAAATCCATGTCGGCCACCCAGAGCGGAAGAAGGTCCGGCTCGGCCAGGTCCCATTTCATGGAGCCGGTGCCGCGACGTTCGATGATGTGATCAAAGGCTGTCTTTTCCAGATCCACGGTGATTCCTCCTTGTGACTCAGCGTTCCTCCCCTGTCTGTCTGGGGACCACCCGCACCAGCATTTCGCCGGGCGAGACGATACGGATGGAGAAGGCGTCCACCTCCGCCGCAAAGGTTCTGAAGACCTCGACCGTCCCCTCCACGTCGGCGCCGAGGAGCGAGAGGCGGGAGAGAAGCTCTCCGACGCTTTCATCGAGTTCCCTGACGGAGACGTAGAGGCCGCCCAGGTTTTCGGGGTCGAGGATCTCCTTGAAAGGAGATCCTGTCGTCGGCGTCAGGGCCAGCTGAGACGGAGAAAGGAAGCCGACGAGAAGGCGCCCCTCGCCGGCGGCGACGGTGACATCGGCGAAGGCCCTGAGGCTGACGGCCCGGGACCAGCCCGGAGCCCCCACTTCGCCGAAAGGAATCGGGAAGGCCGTCTCGCAGACCCTTGCCACGACCTTTTCAGCCAGGTCGGCGCTTGAGGGCTGGAAAAGGAGGTAGGCTCCCGGCGTCTCGCCCAGAGGCGACCGGGCTCTTCCGGCGACGGCGAAAGCGAGAGGGCCGTCGAGAAGGGCTTTCACCTCGTTCCCGGTGAGGGGAAGGAGATCGCCGACCAGACCGAGGAGGTCGCTCATCTCTCCCGTTTCGAAAAGCGGCGACAGGGTCTCGTCACTGAAGAGAGCGCCATGGCCGGCCGCGACGGCGATGAGAGGATCAGCACCGACAAGGGGCGCCGTCGCCCCCAGGGGGCGGAACCGCCCCTTCTCTTCGTCGGCGGCCAGAAGCTCCCAGGCGTTGGTCCGCAGCCGCAGAAGCCAATCCGGCGCCTCCCGGTCGACGGCGGCCAAGAAGACCAGTCGGCCTTCTCCCGACAGGCGTCGTCCGGTAAACAGGTCCTCGGCCTCGACAAACTCCCGGGAGAGGGAGAAGGCCGCTTCGATCAGCCCCGAAGGGGGGCCGTCGAAACGGTACCGCTTCGTCTCGTCCGAAGCCGCCTCGACCATGCGCCGAAGCCCCTCCGCCGTCGATGAGACCAGGAGAGAGGCCTTGCCGCCCCGGCTTTCCCAAAGAGCGAAGCAGGCGGCGACGAGGCGTTTTTCATCCTCCAGACGGACCAGCGCCTTGACGTGAGGGCCCAGGTCGTCGGAAAAAGGCTCCATGGCGAGGTCGCCGCAGGTGGCGGCCACCTGAAGAAGAAATTCCCTGGCGAACGCTTCCGGCTCGGGGTCGTTGACGGCATAGGCGCCTTCCAGACCGACCGTCTCGCCCTTCCCGGAGAGGGCAAGGCGCAAAACGGCCGAACCCAGACGGGTCGAGGCATCGCGGAGGCGGAGAATCATCAGGCTCGGCAAGGGATCCTCGCCCTCCATCCTTTCGGCCAGGGCGTTCAGGACCGGACCGAAGGCTTCTCCCAGAGCCGCCGCATCGTCGACGCGGACCGTCGCCTCCAGATCGCCTGCAAGGCCGCGGCTCATGAAAAGCTCCGGGCGGGGAGGCTCTTCCTGAAGCCACCGATGAGCCCATAACCCCGACAGAACTGCGGCGGCGACACCCAAAACCCATGCGATTTTCTTCATCTTGAAAAGGCAGCCTCCCCTGCAAACGGATCCAAGTCATCTGTTCTCCCACTAAATCACAGTCGCCCCCTCGCGGCAAGACACCGCGAGGGGGCAACCGATGACCTTGAGAAAAAGAGGGCGAGATCTTCTCAGCGGAGGGCGAGAGCGACCTCCGTCCTCCACTCTTCCACGGGGAGCTTCTCCGGATCGGTGAGATAGACCTCGATGCCGGGAGTCCCGCCGACACGGCCTTCCTCCTTCATTTTCGTCTCAAGGGCCTCCCAGGTCTCGCAGAGCCTGTCATAGCTGCCGACATGGGTCGTGGCAAAGGCCTTGAAGGCGGGGACAACCCGTGAGAGGATGCCTTCCTCCTCGGGGAGCGCCCTCTCCGTGGGAATGCAGATCTCGACATCCATGCGGGCCGGGTCGAAGGATTCGCAGTGATAGAGAGTGAAGGGGGCCCCGGTCATGGAGGCGCCGTGCTTCCTGAGATGGGCTTCGAGTCTCGGATAGCTTTTTTGGTGAAATTCGGCGATTTCGGCCAGAGAGGTCATCTGCCGAACGCTCGTCACCTGGGCCTGGGGGTACTCTTTTATCTCAAAAGCCAGCGTCACAGCCATCCACTCCTTTGCTCTTTCCGCCTCGATCGGAGCCGCCGCAGGGCTCACACGCTTCAAGGACACTCCGCTCTCTTCCCTTTCGCACCCGCTCTTCCAGCTGCCACCCGGCTGCGGTTTTTCACGCCGCCGCACCGGGACAGGCCCTTGTCACCCCCATAAAGTTGTCTTTTGGATTTCATTTGAGATTATACCCTCACAAAAAGTCAGCTGTCAACAGGACGGCACTCTTTTTTCAGAGCGTCGCCTCAAGGGCCTCACCGGCGCGACCGGCCATGAAGAGGACCTCCTCGTCGGAAATGACGTAGGGAGGCATGAAGTAGAGGACATCGCCGAGAGGGCGCAGGAGCACCCCCCTTTCCAGGGCTCTGCGATAGACGGAATGGCCGACGCGGCAAGAGCGGTCGAAGGCTTTCCCGCCCGGTCCCTCGACGAGCTCGACGGCCGTCACCATGCCGAGGCGGCGGATTTCGCCGACGTGGCGGTGCCCCTCGAACCGGCTTCGGACAGCCTCTTCGATGAAGGCGCCCCTGACCCGGTTGACCTCGAGGATTCCCTCATCGAAGAGGTTCAGCGTCTCGCAGGCCACGGCACAGGCCAGGGCATTGCCCGTGTAGCTGTGACTGTGAAGGAAGGCCCTCCCCTCGTTGTAATCGCCGTAGAAGGCCCGGTAGACCTCCTCCGTCGTCACGACGAGGGAGAGGGGGAGATAGCCGCCGGTGATCCCCTTGGAGACGAGGAGGAAATCGGGGGTGACGGCCGCCTGCTCGCAGGCGAAGAACGTCCCCGACCGCCCCATGCCTACGGCGATCTCATCGGCGATGAGATGGGCGCCCGCCTCGTCGCAGGCGCGACGGAGTTTGGCCAGGTAGGCCGGCGGGTAGACCTTCATCCCCGCCGCCCCCTGCAGGAGAGGCTCGACGATGACGGCGCAGATCTCCCGTCCCCTCTCGGCGAGACAGCGCTCCATGGCTTCGAAGCAAGGGACGTCGCAAGCCTCCCGCTTTCGTCCGTAGGGACAGCGGAAGCAGTCCGGCGACGGGACCTTCAGGGTCTCCATCATCAGAGGGGAGAAAACGGCGCCGTAAAGGCCGAGTCCTCCGACGGCCAGCGCCCCCAGCGTCTCGCCGTGATAGCCGTCGGAGAAGGAGAGAAACGTCTTGCGCCCGGCGTCACCCCGAAGGCGGTGATACTGAAAGCTCATCTTGAGGGCCACCTCGACGGCGGCCGACCCGTTGTCGGCGAAGAAAACCCTCTCCAGGCCGGGAGGTGCCAGGGTGACAATCCTCTCGGCCAGCTCAATGGCCGGACCGTGGCTGAAATCGCTGAAGATGCAGTGGGCCAGTTTCTCGGCCTGACGGCGCAACGCCCCGTTGAGACGATCGTTGTTGTGGCCGAAAAGGTTGACCCACCAGGAGGAGACGGCATCGAGACAACGCCTCCCCTCGACGTCGTAGAGCCAGACACCTTCCCCCCGGTCGACGACAAAGGGGGGATGGGCCTCGTAATCCTTCATCTGGGAACAGGGATGCCAGATGCGGGCCAGATCGCGGCGCTGGAGATCTTTTACGCTCATCGTTGCGGCTCCTTTCACCTTCACCGATCGAGATCGAACCACTCCCGGAGCCGGGAGAGGGGGAAAAAGGCCTCGGCGGCCTCGAAAAAAGCCGGAGAGGCAAGACCGCCGTCGACATGAGGGAAGAGGCCCGCCACGGCAAGCCCCGAAAAGCGGGCGACCTGGAGGGCGTTGTCGTCCTCGCAGACCTCCCCTCGGGCGCCGTTGAGCACGACGGCCCGGAAGATCAGCCCCCGCGAGACGGCAAAGGCCGCCGAGAGAAGGGTTTCGTTGACGGTGCCCAAGCCCGCCCGGCCGACGAGAATCCCTTCCAGGCCGAGGCGAAGGGGGATGTCGACGACAAGATCGTCGCTTCCGTCATCGAGAGGGACCGCCAGACCTCCCGCCCCCTCGACGACGAGAAGATCGTGACGGCAGCCGAGCTCCCGCCAGGCCCGCTCCACCGCCTGCCAGTCAAAGGACTTGCCGTCGAGACGGGCCGCCAGATGAGGCGACAGCGGAGGGCCGTAGAGAAGGGGAGACATCAGCTCCGCCTCGTCGGCGAGCCCCGTGGCTTCCTTGACGGCGGCCACGTCGGGAGCGTTGCGCCCCGTGCCGACGGGCTTGAACCACCCGGCGTCGACCCCCTCCCGGCGCAGGCGCACGACGAGGGCCGCGGCCATGGCCGTCTTGCCCACGTCGGTCCCCGTCCCGGCCACGAAAAGGGATCTCACGACGCCACCTCCAGTCCCAGCGAGTCCAGAAGGGCCTTATCGGCAGCGACGGAACTTCCCGTCGTCGTCAGGTAGTCGCCTGTCAGGAGGGCATCGACGGAGCTGGAAAGAGCCGTCGCGACCGCTTTCCCCAGAGCCGTCCGTCCCCCGGCGAGGCGGATGCGGCTTCGGGGGAGGAGCAAGCGAAGGAGGGCGCAGAAACGGAGCGCCTCCTCCACCCCGGGACGACGACGGGAGGCAAGAGGGGTTCCGGCGATGGGGTGAAGGAGATTGACGGGAACGGAGTCGACGGCCAGATCGGCCAGCGCGAGGCCGAGATCGACGTGGTCCGAGTCGCTCTCGCCGAGTCCGACGATCCCCCCCGAACAGAGGGAGAGTCCCGCCTCACGGGCGGCCCGGAGAGTGGCGGCCTTGTCGCTGAAGGAGTGGGAGCGGCAGACGGAAGAAAAAAAGCGCTCCGACGTCTCCAGGTTGCAGTGGTAGCGGGAAAGCCCCGCCTCCCTGAGGCGGCGGGCCTGCCCCCCATCGATGAGACCGAAAGAGGCACAGAGGGAGAGTGTCGTCTCGCGGCGGAGACGGAAAAGGAGCTCCAGCCAGCGCTCGAAGTCGCCGCCCGGTCCCCTTCCCGACGCCACGAGAGAGAGACGGCGGACGCCCGCAGCTTCCAGGGCCTTTGCCCGCTCCAGAAGGGCCTCGTCGGAAAAGGAATCCTCGCCGAGCAGGGCCCTGCTCCTCGACGACTGGGCGCAGAAGAGGCAGTCCTCTCCGCAGCGGCCCTTCCGGACGGAGTGAATGGCGCATAAGGAGACGCCCCTGCGGCCGAAACGCCGCCGCACACGGGCCGCTGCGGAGAGAAGCTCTTCCGTCGGAGCCTCACGGTAGATCGCCAGAGCCTCTTTTCGGGAGAGGGAAAAACCGTCGAAAAGGCGTCCCGGAACTTCGCCGACGGAGCGGATCATGACGGAAGGACCTCGCCTCGAAGAAGGACGGCAAGGCGGCGGGAGACGACGGCGATGAGAGCGCAGAGCAAAAGATCGCCTCCGACGCAGGCCAGGAAACCGTAGGTCACGGCCCAGAGGACGCCCCTCGGATCCTGGAGCCAGAAGCGATAGACGCCCCAGAGCCAGGGAACGCCGACAAGATAGACGACGGCCAGGCCGGCCAGGGAGGCCGAGAAGGCGCCGACGACGCTCTGCTTCCATCGTCTGGCCAGAAAACTCGTCGCGGGGGCACAGAGACAGAACCCGATCAGATAGCCGAAGGTGGGCTGCAGGAGGTAGGCCGGTCCGCCTCCGCCGGTGAAGACGGGCAGCCCCGCAAGCCCCAGAGCGACGTAGAGAAGCTGGGAGCGGAAGGCCCATCGGGGGGCGAGGAGAAAGCCCGCAAGAGAGCAGAAGAAGAACTGAAGCGTGAAGGGGACGAAGGGAATGGGGATGCGAATGAAGGCCCCCAGAGCCGTCAGTGCGGCAAAAAGAGCCGCCGCAACCCAGTTGTGCCGGTCCGCCGAATCCACGATAAAACCCCGCTTTCCTCAAGAAGTCGTTGCAACGGAAAAGCCTGCGCAGGACAGATCTCAAAATAACCGCCCCGGATCGATATGTCAATCATTGAAGGCATAGGTTGACACTTCGATGAAACGAGGCTTCCCGTTGCAGCGATTTCAGGAAGAAGCTCGCCGTGCCGCCTCGGGCCGCAAGAGGCGCCTCGGCCCAGCGCCTTGGCGGCGACGGCACTTCCGATGCGGCCAAGCCCGACGATGAAAAGAGTGGCGCCACGGATGCGGCGTACCGGCTCCTTCACCGCCAAGGCGCCCCACAGGCCCTCCTCGATGGCCCGGCCATCGGTCGCGATTCTCTTGTTCCCGTGATCAATGGAGGCGATCACGGGAACGGAGAAGACGGAAGATGATCCGACACCGCCCGAGACGCTCGATCGTCTTCCCCGGGCATGTCGACGTCGATCTGACAGAGAATGCCGTCGGCCTTCCAGCCGAAATCGGCGAGATCGTCACCGTAGTCGTTGCCGGAAAAACGGATCTCGACTTCGAGGAAGGCGCCTCGGAGAAGCTCCTTTTCCACGTCGTCGTCAGGCCACTCTACGTCTATGACCCAGAGCAGGGGCTTGTTCATCACAACTCTTTGTTGCGCGCAATGAATGTGTATCGAATCCTGTCTATATACTGACAGTGGGCAAAAAATTTACGCCTTCCAATAACGCTCGAGGATGTAGCGCTCGCTCTGGCGGATGTGCTTCGTCAGGACCTCGTGAAGAGCCTCCTCGTCGCGATTGCGGAGAGCCTCCCTGATGGGCGTCCGGCCTTGGGCGCTATTCTGTTTTTGGTCCGCTCCTAAGATCTGGTCCCGGAGATACCCAGGCCCGGCTCCGTCGAGGGGATGATCTCGGGGCCGATGAAGCGGGGACCGCCTTCGTAAGGGTCTTCGCTGCAGAGGAGGGGACCGTCAAGGTCGATGACGGTGACGGCCCTCCGGGCCGAGGCGAGGTGAACGGCGGCGGCGGCGCTGATCTTGCCTTCCAGCATGCAGCCGAACATGACGCCGGCGCCGAAGGTCTCGGCCAGGGCGATGATGCGTTTCGCCTCGGCCAGGCCGCCGCACTTCATGAGCTTCACGTTGACCAGGTCGGCCGCACGGCGCCGGAAGACCTCCAGGGCGTCCCGGCTCGTCCAGACGCTCTCGTCGGCCACGACGGGCACGGGACTGTGGGCCGTCACGTAGGCCATGCCCTCCAGGTCATGGGCGGCGACGGGCTGTTCGACGAGTTCGACGGCGAAGCCGGCCTCGGCCATGGCATCGAGGAGCCTCACCGCCTCCCGGGGCATCCAGCCCTGATTGGCGTCAAGGCGCAGCGACGGACCGGACCCGACGGCTTCCCGGACGGCGCCGATGCGGGTCATGTCCAGGTCGGCATCGGCACCGACTTTGATCTTGAGGGCCTCGTAGCCGTCCCGGACCGCCTGGACGGCATCGCGGGCCATCTCGTCGGGGCCGTTGAGGCTGATGGTGATGTCCGTGGCGATGGCCCGTCCCGTCCCCCCGAAGAGGGCCCACAAGGGGCGGTTCTGGATCTTGGCCCAGAGGTCGTGAAGGGCGATGTCGACGGCGGCTTTGGCGCTGCTGTTGCCGACGACGGATCGCTCCAGGACGGCCAGGTTGCCTTCGAGGTCTTCGGCGTCGCGGCCGATCAGGGCCGGGGCGATGTGATCGGCCAGGGCCGCCGTGATGGACCCGGCCGTGTCGCCCGTGACGAGCCCCGTCGGCGGGGCCGCTCCCAGTCCCCGAAGATCGCCGTCGGTCTCGACGGTGACGACGATGTCCTCAAGGCAGTCGACAGACCGGCGGGACGTCCTGAAGGGGCGCCGGAGGGGAATACAGAGACGCCTGGTGGCCATGGCACGGATAATCACGTTTATCGCCCTCTTTCACCGTCGCTAGTCCCCGGAAGATCGGGGAGAGAAGGTCCCCTGAAGCGGCTTTCTTGCGCTAGAAGACACTCCCCCAGGACGCGATGGTCTGAGCCAGGTCTTCCCGGTAGTCGTCGTCGCCGGGGCGCAGGGAGTTCACCAGCGTGCCGCCCGACTTGCCCGTCGAGTGGACGTAACGGCCGCCGCCGAGATAGAGGCCCACATGGCCGGGCCAGTAGATCAGGTCTCCCCTTTCGGCCCTCTCCGGTGCGATGGGGCGGACGGGAAAGCCCTCCCTGACGACGGCGTCGCGGTAGATGGCAAGGCCGTTGAGCTGGTAGGTCATGAAGCAGAGGCCCGAGCAGTCGATGCCCTCCGGCGTCTTGCCGCCCCAGCGGTAGGCCGTCCCCAGATAGGCGAGGGCGTCGGCGACGAGGTGATCGCGGGTCTTCTCCTGCCCCTCTTCGTTCCAGAGCCGCTGATTCCGGAGCGCCTCGGCCCGGACGAAACCCTTCCGTCCGTCGACGAGAAGCACCTCGAGCCACTGGCCGTCCTCGACGGGGACGCCTCCGGCCAGGAGCGCCCCTCGCGGAAGGGCAAGGAGCACCGTGGCGCGGTAGGCGGGGCGGTCCATGACGTCGGCGAAGGGGCGGATCACGACCTGTCGGGCCTCCTCCTCCCAGCGGCTCACGTCGCCGCCGTCGAAGATGCCGGGCCGGGCGAAACCCTCGTAGCGGTAGCGGGTGCGCAGCCGGAGCCAGCCCTCCCGCTCGTCGAGAACGGTGACGGCACTGCCGTAGAGCACCTCGTCGGACCGTTCGCTCCCCTCCCTCGCCTCCAGGAAGAGGGGACAGAGGGGCAGCGAGATGACGCCGTCAGTCATGGAGCCACTCCTTTCTCGTCTCGTAGACGTCGCGCGAAAGGCGTCCGATCAGTTCCTTGGCCAGGGGCTCGCTCAGCCCCGCGGTGAAGACGCCGAAGAAATAATCGGCCCCCTCGGGAGAGCGGGGGAAGAAGAGACCCGCCTCGTGGCGCGCGTAGGGGAGCCCCCCCGCCTTGTGGGCGAGAGGACATTCCTCTTCGGTGAAATAGCGCAGCAGCATGGAGTCGGTCCGGACGTGTCCGAGAATCTCCAGCGCCGTCCTGGCCCCGTCGGCCCCGCCCCAGAGGCGGGGAGACATCCCTTCCGGCAACGCCTGTTGACAGGCGACGGCCCACAGCAGCCCCCAGAGGCGGGCCTGGTCGGCCAGGGTGGTGACGTTTTCCCTGCCCGCCGCGGCAGCAGCCTGGTCCATCATCTTGCGCCGGAAAAGGGTGCCTTTCAGCCCCATGCGGCGCCCCCTCTCATTGACCCGTTCCATGCCGACGCGGTCGAGAAGGACGTTGGTGGCCGTGTTGTCGCTGTCGAGGATCATGAGCCGGGCCAGGTCGCCCAGGGACCAGACGGGGTTGTCGAGGAGGGTGACCAGACTGTAGGGAACCTTCTCGGCCTCGTCGACGGCGATCCGTTCCTCCCAGGGAAGGCCCTCTTCGAGGAGGGCCGCCAGAAGGAGGACCTTGATGGTGCTCGCCGCGGCCAGGGAACGCTCGGCGTTCCGGCGGTAGAGGACCCTGCCGTCGCGGCAGCGCTGCAGCAGAACCGCCACCGTCCCTCCGGCGGCGTCACAGCGTTCGTCGATCCCCAGACCCTTCACGATTTCCTTCCGCCTCCTTCCGATGTCGGGCCAGGGCGTCCGGTCCCCGGGGATCGGACGCCCTGAGTCGGGTCGGTCGAGATCAGCGCCCCTCGATGACGACGTTCCCCATGTACCAGGTGCCCATCATGGTCCGCTCCAGTCCCTTCAGGTAGGGCGGAATGACGCAGTCGTCGACGGGGAAGAAGAGGGGCAGGATCGGCATGTCCTCCATGAAGAGGGCATGGGCCTTGTACATGACCTCATCCCGGGCCGTTCCCGAGAGCTCCCGGGCCTGCTGGATGAGGCCGTCGTACTCGGCGTTGTTCCAGCGGGGCCAGTTGGTGCCGGCGCCGGTGGTGAACATCTCCAGGAAGGTCATGGGGTCGGGATAGTCGCCCCACCAGTTGCCCCGGCCGATGTCGTAGTTGCCCTCGCGGCGGGTGCTGGCGTAGACCTGCCATTCCTGGTTGGCCAGCTCGACGGTGATGCCCAGGTTCTTGCGCCACATCTCCTGGACGGCCTCGGCCAGGGCCTTGTGGTCGTCGGCCGTGTTGTAGAGGAGGGTGAACTTGGGGAAATCCTTGCCGTCGGGGTAGCCCGCCTCGGCGAGGAGCTTCTTCGCCTCCTCGGGCTTGGCCTTTCCTTCCGGATCGAGGCCGAAGGTGCCGGAGGTGCGGCTGAAATCGGCGCCGGTGCTGTCCTTCAGTCCCTCGGGGACGAGGCCGCAGGCGGGGATTTCCGAGCTCTGGCGGACCTTTTCGACGATGGCCCTGCGGTCGATCGCCAGAGCGAGGGCCTTGCGGACCCGCACGTCGTCGAGGACCTTCCGGGTCGTGTTGACGGTGTAGAAGAAGGAGACGATCCGCGGGTAGGCCACGTAACCCTCCATCTTGGAGACCCGCGGCAGTTCCTGGATGGGAACGTTCTCGAGGATGTCGAGTTCGCCGTTCTCGAAGGCCGTCAGCTCCGTCGAATGCTCGGGGATCACGACGGCGTCGATCCGGGGCAGCCTGACGTCGGCCGCGTCCCAGTAGTGGGGGTTCTTTTCGAGAACGACCAGGTCGGGACGGAAGGTGGTCATCTTGTAGGGACCGTTGCAGAGGTAGGTCTCGGTCTTGCGGGCCCAGTTGTCGGGGGCCTCGGACACCACGTCCTCCCGGACGGGCATGAAGACCATGAAGGCCACGAGGTTGAGGAAATAGGGCGTCGGGTTCTCGAGGGTGACGACGAGGGTCTTGTCGTCGGGGCAGGAGATGGCGATGTCCTCGGCCTTGCCCTCGCCCTTGTAATAGGCCTCGCCGCCCTTGATGTAGTAGAAGATGAAGGCGTAGCCCGATCCCACCGTGGGGTCGAGGGAACGTCTCCAGGAGTACTCGAAATCCTGGGCCCGGACGGGCTTGCCGTCGGACCATTTGGCGTCGCGGAGCTTGAAGGTGTAGGTTTTGCCGTCCTCCGAGAGGGTCCACGACTCGGCGATGCCCGGCACGAGTTCGCCGTTGCGGTCTCTCAGGAGACCTTCGAAGCAGTGCTCGATGACGAATCCTCCGACGAGATCGCCGTTCAGGACGGGATCGAGCGTCTTCGGCTCCCGGGCCAGGTTGTAGCGGAGGACCTGCTCCGAGGCGGTCGCCGGAAGGGCGACGCAGAGCCCCGTGAGGGCGACAACAAGCAACAGGACAACGGATCGTTTCATCAGATTCCCTCCCTATCACCGTTCATGGTTGTCTTTCCTCGCTGCGTGTTCGACGGCGGCGCCTTTCGTTGTCGGTTCTGCGACAGGCGTCCCTCCTTTCGCCGGTCAAAGGGGTCTCGTCTTCGATGATCCCGGGCGGTCAGGCCCCGAAACGCCGGCAGGCCGCCCAGTGGCGGGGCGCGATCTCCGTCAGGGCCGGGTTTTCCTCGGCGCACCGGGCCTCGGCATAGCGGCAGCGGGTTCTGAAAAGACAGCCCGAAGGAGGATCGAGAGGGCTGGGAACGTCTCCTTCTAGGACGATGCGGCTGCCCCTTCCCTGGCCGCCGATGACGGGAATGGCCGAGAGCAGGGCCTGCGTGTAGGGATGCTGGGGATGGGCGTAAAGCTCCTCCTTCGGGGCCATTTCGACGATCCGGCCCAGGTACATGACGCCCACCCTGTCGGCCAGGTGGCGGACCATGGAGAGATCGTGGGCGATGAAGAGGTAGGTCAGGCCGAACTGCTCCCTCAGGTCTTCCAGCATGTTCACCACCTGGGCCTGGATGGAGACGTCGAGGGCCGAGATGGGCTCGTCGCAGACGACGAACTCGGGGTCCACGGCCAGGGCGCGGGCGATCCCGATGCGCTGGCGCTGGCCTCCGCTGAACTCGTGAGGGTAGCGCATGGCATGGTCGGGGTTGAGCCCCACCCGGCCCAGAAGTTCGTGGACCCGTTCGAGCCGGCCCTTCCCGCGGGCGAGGCCGTGGATGTCCAGGGCCTCACCGACGATGTCCCCGACGGTCATGCGCGGATTCAGCGAGGCATAGGGATCCTGGAAGATCATCTGCATCCGCCGCCGGTAGGGCAGGAACTCCCTCTCGGCCAGGCCGGCCACGTCGACGCCGTCGAAGCGGATCTGGCCCGCCGTCGGCTCGTAAAGGCGCACGAGGAGCCGTCCTGTCGTCGACTTGCCGCAGCCCGACTCCCCGACGAGCCCCAGCGTCTCGCCGCGGGCGATGAAGAAATCGACGCCGTCGACGGCCCGGAGCATTCTGGGACGGGAGAGAAGCCCCGCCTGTCTGACGGGGAAATGCTTGGCCAGCCCCTTCACCTCGACCAGGGGTTTTTCGCCGGCCCCGAGAAAGGTCATCCTATCGCCCCTTTCCGCAGCCCGAGCCGGAGGGCTTCCGGCGCGCCGTCATCGTGAAGCCAGCAGGCCGACCGTCTCCCCTTGGGGAGGCCGTAGAGGCGGGGGGGCCGCTCCCGGCAGATCCGCAGGGCCCTGGGGCAGCGCTCGACGAAGGGGCAGCCCCTGGGAGGACGGAGCAGATCCGGCGGCGATCCCGGGATGGGCACCAGCCTCTGCCCTCGCCTCCTGATTCCGTAGCCGGGAAGGGCCCGGAGCAGCCCCATCGTGTAGGGGTGGAGAGGCTCGTCGAAGAGGTCCTGCGCCGAAGCCTCCTCCATGACCTGGCCGCCGTACATGACGAGGATGCGGGCACAGACCTCGGAGACGACGCCGAGGTCATGGGTGATGAGGATGACGGCCGTTCCGATGCTCGATCTCATCGCGTTCATGAGATCGAGCATCTGGGCCTGGATCGTCACGTCCAGGGCCGTCGTCGGTTCGTCGGCGATGAGGAGCGACGGCTCGCAGGCCAGAGACATGGCGATCATCGCCCTCTGTCGCATGCCGCCGCTGAACTGGTGCGGGTACTGGCGGGCCCGCCTCTCCGGCGAGGGAATCCCCACGAGGCGGAGCCCCTCGACGGCCCGCTCCCAGGCCTCCTTCTTCGAGATCTTCCGGTGGAGACGGAGGACCTCGACGATCTGGTCCCCGACGGTGAAGACGGGATTGAGGCTCGTCATGGGGTCCTGAAAGATCATGGCCAGGTCGTCGCCGCGGAGGCAGCGCATCTTCCTCTCGCTCCAGCCGAGGAGGTTCTCCCCCCGAAAGAGGACCTTCCCCTCCGTGACGCGCCCCGGATGGGGCAGAAGGCCCATGATGGACAGGGCCGTCACGCTCTTGCCGCTGCCCGACTCGCCGACGATTCCGAAGGCCTCCCCCTCGTGAAGGGCAAAATCGATCCCCCTCAGGGCCTTCACCTCGCCGACATGGGTGAAAAAGGAGGTGGAGAGTCCTTCGAGGCGCAGCAGCTCCGGAGCCTCGGTTCCCGATGGAGCCCCCTGCGAGGGGGCCAGAAGTTCCTGGCTCGTCGTCATCGCCCGCCCCTCCTCACTTGCGGAGCCTCGGGTCAAGGGCATCGCGAAGGCCGTCGCCGACGAAGTTGAAGCCCAGCATGGTCACGCAGATCGCCGCAGCGGGGAAGAAGAGCTGGTAGGGATAGGACCGGAGTCCCCCGAGGGCGTCGGCGCAGAGGGAGCCCCAGGAGGCCATGGGGGCCGAGATGCCGATGCCGATGAAGCTCAGGAAGGACTCGGTGAAGATCGCGCCGGGGATCATCATCGTCGCCGTCACCAGGATGGGCCCCATGGCGTTGGGAATGAGGTGGCGCGTCAGGATGCGCCACTTCCTCGCCCCCAGGACCTGGGCGGCGAGGACGAATTCCTGCTCCTTCAGGGAGAGGACCTGGCCGCGGACGATGCGGACCATGCCCACCCAGTAGACGAGGCCCAGGGCGATCAGGATGTTGTGCAGCCCCGTCCCGAGAAGGACCATGAGCAGGATCGAATAGAGCATGAGGGGGATCGTCGAGGCCACGTCGACGATCCGCATGAGGATGTTGTCCCAGCGACCGCCCATGAAGCCCGAGAAGCCGCCGTAGAGGACGCCGATGACGCAGCTCGTGGCCGTGGCGATGATCCCGACGAGAAGGGAGATGCGGCCGCCGATCATGACGCGGACGAAGAGATCCCTCCCGTGGGCGTCCGTCCCGAACCAGTGTTCGGCGCTGGGGAACTCGTAGGTCCTGTCGAGGTTCTGCTCCCGGTAGGAGTGACTCGACAGGACGGGGCCCAAAAGGGCGAAGGAGAAGATGACGACGAGAAGCAGCAGGCCGAAGAGGGCCGTCGGATTGCGGCGGAAGCGCTCCCAGGCGTCCTGAAGGTAGGTCAGGCTGGGCCGGTCGATGCGTTCTCCCTGCTGCTCCGAGGCCGGGATGGGCTCCCAGAGACGGGCCGGGACGAGATCGGCCGAGGCCGGAGACGGGGACTGGCCCTGAGGTGCCGGGGTCATGGCCGACACCCCCTCACTTGCCGACCTTGATCCGCGGATCAAGGAGCCCGTAGAGAAGATCGACGGCCAGGATGGCCACGCAGAGAATGATCGACTGGAAGAGGGTCAGCCCCATGAGCACCGTGTAGTCGCGGTTGGAGACGCTTTCGACGAAGAACTTGCCCATGCCGGGGATGGCAAAGATCTTCTCGACGACGAAAGATCCGGTGATGATGGCGGCGATGAGGGGGCCGATGTAGGTGACGACGGGGATGAGGGCGTTCCGCAGGGCATGGCGGAAGATGACCGCCCCCTCGGGAACGCCCTTGGCCCGGGCCGTTCGGATGTAATCCTGCTGGAGGACCTCGACCATCGTCGAGCGGGTGAGACGGAGCACGAAGGAGAGGGAGTAGCCGCCGAGGGCCGCCACGGGCAGGACATAGTGCTTCCACGTGCGGAGACCGAAGGAGGGGAACCAGCGGAGCCTGGCGCTGAAGATGTAGATGAGCAGCGTGGCCAGGACGAAGCTGGGGATGGTCTGGCCCAGGGTGGCCACAAAGCGGATGAACTGATCAAAGACCCGGCCCCGCTGGACCGCCGCGAGAACGCCGAGGGGGACACCCAGGGCAAGCACGACGATCACGACGAGAAGGCCGAGCTCCATCGAGACGGGGAAGCTCTGGCCGATCATCTCCTCGACGGAGACGCCGATCTTCTGGAAGGAGGGGCCGAGATCCCAGGTCAGAATGCCCTTGAGGTAGTCCAGATACTGTTTGGGCAGGGGGTCGTTCAGGTGATATTTGGCTTCAAGGGCCTGGATCACGGCGTCGGGAAGCTGTTTTTCCTGCTGGAAGGGACCTCCCGGAACGGCGTGCATCATGAGAAAGGTCACCGTCACGACGGCCCAGATCGTCAGCAACACCGAGATGAAGCGATGGAGCAGAAAACGCGCCAACCCCTTCCCCCCTCTTCAGCTCATCGGCGATGATCGGCTTCGGCAAGGCCCTTGACAAAGACGGTCTCTGTCCTATCGTTTTTGTATAAACGCGCCAAAGATATTCAATATTCACCTTACCGCACTGTCCCGGGAAAGGCAATTCCCCCGATCCCATTAACTTGAGTGTAGGCAGGGGAAGGTGCTCCTCCGGCGACAGGATCGGAAGAAAGGAAGTGTTTTTCGTGCGCAAGGTCCGTCCCCTCAGCCCCGGCGATCTCGTCGGCCTCGTCGCCCCCTCCAGCCCCTCGTCACCCGAAGCCGTCGAAGGTGCCGTCAGAGCCGTCAAGAAAATGGGCTTCTCCGTCCGGCTCGGCCGGAGCTGCCACGCGACCCTGGGCTACATGGCAGGGCCCGAGGAGCTTCGGGCCCGCGATCTGAACGAGCTTTTCGGCGACGACGACGTGAAGGCCCTTTTCTGCCTGCGCGGAGGCGACGGCGCCATCCGCCTGCCGCCTCTGCTCGACATGAGAACGATCGCCGCCCACCCCAAGATCTTTCTGGGCTACAGCGACATCACCATCCTGCATCAGATGTTCAACCTGATCGGGGGATTCTGCACCTTTCACGGCCCCATGGTCGTCACCGAATTCCTCGACGGCCGCTTCTCCGGCTACGTCGAGGACCATCTGATCCGGGCCCTGACCGACAGAACCCCTCCGGGGGAGATCCTCCCCTTCGAGGGGGCCCCGGCCATGGAAGGCCTCGTCGGCGGCACCGCCGAGGGCGAGCTTGTCGGAGGGAATCTGGCTCTCGTCTGTTCCCTCCTGGGAACTCCCTGGGAGATCGACACCAGGGGGAGGGTGCTCATCCTGGAGGATACCGACGAACCCTTCTACCGCATCGATCGCATGCTCTTTCAGCTCCGCCTGGCGGGGAAGCTCGACGACGTCGCGGCCATCGTCCTGGGCCAATTCACCAACCTGAAGGCCAAAGACCCGAAGCGGACCTTCACCCTCTCCGAAATCTTCGAGGCCGTCGTCGCCCCCGTCGGGAAGCCCACCGTCGTCAACGCCCCCTTCGGCCACGGGCCGAAAAAGGTCACCCTGCCCCTGGGCGCCCGGGCCGTCGTCGACGGAACGAAGGGAACGCTGACCGTCGTCGAATCCGGCCTGATCTAGAAAAAAGGGGCCTCAAGACGGCAGGACGAGCAAAAGGGCGCCTCAAGGCGCCCTTTTGCTCGTCCTGCTCGGACACGCGGATCAGTCTTCCAGCTGGAGGAGACGTCCCTCTTCCCTGGCTTTTTTCGGCAGCCTGAGGGAAAGGACTCCGTTGTCGAATTTCGCCTCGGCTCCGTCGGGGTCGATCTCGGCGGGAAGCCCCAGGCTGTAGTTGAGCTCCCGGCGGCGGCGGCAGCAGTGGTAGGTCCGTCCCTCCTGACCCTCCGCGACCTGCTCTTCCGACTCGGTCTTTCCCCTGACGAGAATCCGGTCGGCGAAGAGGCGGATCTCCACATCCTTAGGGGCGTAGCCGGGGGCGTCGATCTTCACGAAAACATCGCCGCCCTCCTCGTAGATCTCGATGGGCAGATCGCGACCGGAAGCGGAGTAGAGGTTGTTGAAGCTGCGGAAGAAGTCATCCACCTCCGGGAAAAGAGAGAAGACGCTCGGCTTGGACCAACGGGCAAGACTTCTCATGACGCATACCTCCTTGACTGAGTGATCTTGATCGAACCTAGATCAAGGATAGTCAGAAGGTCAGCAAAAGTCAAATGTCTGGAGATGCCTTGAAAGTCGCTAAATCACGATTATCAGAAATTATTGCACCTTTCAGGGCTCGATCTCTTCGTATCTTCTTTTTTCAGCTGCTTTGACCATTGTGGTCTGCATCGACACGGAAGGCGTCGAAAAGGGTCGAAAAGGAGAAGCCGCCTACGGTCAGGTTCCGATGTTCTGCAGCGGCATC
This sequence comes from Synergistales bacterium, assembly GCA_018433595.1. Classification (GTDB taxonomy): domain Bacteria; phylum Synergistota; class Synergistia; order Synergistales; family Aminithiophilaceae; genus Aminithiophilus. The sequence continues at coordinate 3,423 of JAHDQY010000003.1, read as the reverse complement.
GGTGTTGGCCATCCCCTGCAGAAGGGCCCGGGAGGTGATGCCCGTCCTGATGGAGAAGGAGGCCTCGATGTAGGCCGCAAGTTTGTCGCAGGACTTGAGGATCCTGCCGTCCAGGGGAAGGACCCCCTCCCGAAGGGAGAGAGCCTCCAGCTCGTCGAAGGAGAGATCGCGGCGCTGCTCTCCCGAAGGGAAGCGGACCTTGTTGGCGAACTCCTCTTCGGTGAAGAAACGCAGCTCCCTCTGCCAGTGCCGGGGAAGGAGAGGGTAGATCCGCTCCTCCATGGCCTGGCGCTCGTACTCCTTGACCAGCTCGTCCAGTCCTTCGATGGAGTTCTTGACGGGAGAGATGATATCCCGCGTCAGCACCTCGGGCAGGTCATGGAAGAGCCCGCCCAGGAAGCCGCCGACGCGGCGCCGCTCCGACGCCCCGATCTCGACGGCGACGAGATGGAAGAGGATGGCCACAAAGAGAAGGTGCTCCAGCACCGACGTCTGGGGGATGCGGGGCGTCTGGGCCCAGCGCTTCTGGAAGCGGAGCTGACCGACGAGGTCGACGAACTCGTAGATCCCCCGGTTCCGCCCGCCGCCGAGACCGCGCTGGAAGAGCATCTCTTCGATGGCGGCCAGATTGCGGTGTTCGTTGATCTGGGACTCGATCTCCTCACGGGTCTTTTCGATCCCCGAAAGGGGGCGGCTCAAATCGTAGACGAGATCGAACTCCCACTGGGTGGCCATGTAATGGGCCCCTTTGAGGAGCACCTTCTCCGCCTTGCAGTAATCGGCATCAAGAAGGTAGCGCCGGAACCGGCCGAGAAAGCCGCCGGCAAGGCCGGCCAGATCCTCTTCGAGCTGATGCAGGACCCAGCGGTTCACCTTGTCGCCCTGCTCGGCCATCATGCGATGAAAGACGGGGGGCTTGATGTCGGTGAGCACGACACGGTGCAGAAGCTCGAAGATGCCGCCCTCGACGAGCCGTCCCCAGTCGACGGTCCCGCCCCGATCTTCCTCGGTTCGGGCGACGACATAGGCGATGATCATCTTGTGGGCCTGTTTGGCCATTTCGGTGAACTGGATGGGACGGGGATGATCGTTCCACCGTTCGATGTTGGAAGCCGAGAAAATCCTCTCGACCAGGGAAGGCGCTATCACGCCGAAGACCTCCTTCCAGCGGCGGCGTCAGCTTCTGAGGGCCGTGACCGTCAGACTGAGCCCCATGAGCACGAGAAGGGCGAGGGAGAGACGCCGGAAGACCCCCTCGGGAACCTGGCGGGCCAGGAGAATGCCCAGCCCCGTTCCGGCCAGGAGAGCCGGCAGACCGGCAAGACCGAGTCGGAGCAACGAAGCGTCGATCATGCCCCGGAGAAGGAAGAGCGCCGCTGTGACCACGTTGAGGCTCAGGAAATAGCTGGCCAGGGTGGAGCGGAAAAGGTTCTTGCCGACATCCTGATTGGCCAGAAAGAGGATCACCGGCGGGCCGCTCATGGAGAGGCTTCCGTTGAGAAAGCCGCTCGCGAGACCGACGGAGAAAAGGCAGCCCCCCCGAGGCGTCAGGGGACGGCGAAAACCGGAGAGCAGGGCCAGCGCCGAAGCCGCCACGATGAGACCGGCGGCGAAGCGAAAGCCCCGGACGGGGAGGACGGCAAGAGCCCACATCCCCGGCAACAGCCCCGCGACGCCCCCCAGGAGAAGGCCGGCAAGGGTCCTCCCTGAAAAGCGACACCGGCAGTCGCACCAGACGGCGAAATTCATGGCCAGGCTGAGGAGAACGAGCAAGGGGGTGACGACGGCTCCCGGAAAAGAGAGAAGGAGCAGGGGAACGGCGAGAAGAGAGAATCCGAAGCCGGTGCAGCCCTGGAGGAGGCCGCCGAGAAAGATGGGTAATCCCGCCTGAAAGAACTCCACGAAACCCCTCCTGACGAACGGCTCTTGACAGCGGTCCTTTTCAAGAGTTTATCGCAAAAGATCTCTTTTTTGCGATAAAAGAGGCCCTTTGCCTTTCGATTCGCTCTTGGGGGGAATCAGTGCCTGCAGGCTCCCCCGCAGCCGCAATCCGATGATTTCGTCGAGGCGGGACGGAAGAGCCGGAAACGGCGGGCCAGCACGGGAAGGGCCGTCACGACGAGAAGGATCGCCGCCCCCAGAGAAAGCCAGAGGGGCAGGACGTCTCCGGCCTCGCCGATCATCGCCGCCGGAGAACGGCCCATCAGGTCGTAGAGGCCGTCGACGGCGAGGCCGAAGGCAAAGGAGACGACGGCGATGACCGCCAGGTAAAGGGCGACGAAGCGCTTCCCCTGGGTCCGGATCAGCACCGCCAGGGAGGCCATGTTCGTCGCCGGTCCGGCCAGGAGGAAGACCAGGGCCGCTCCGGGAGAGACGCCCTTGAGGATCAGAGCCGCGGCCAGCGGCGTCGACGACGTGGCGCAGACGTAGAGGGGAACGCCGACGAAGAACATGACGGCCATGGAGAGGAGGCCGCCGCCGAGGAAACGGCCCAGAAAATCTTCGGGCACGAGGGCCGCCACGACTCCCGAGAGGAGGACGCCGACGAAAAAGGCCCCGGCCATGTCGCCCCAGAGGTCGGAAAAAGCGTAGCGCACCCCGGAGAGGAGACTCTCCCGACGGCCCTTGCCTCCTTCCGCGGAAGGCATCACCGCTTCTGGAAGTTCCTGAGCGAAGTTGATCGTCAGCCCCGCCACGACGGCGGAGACGAAGGCCGCCAGGGGACGGGCGACGGCCAGGATCGGATCGAGAAGGGCGTAGCTGACGGCGATGGAGTCGACGCCCGACTCGGGGGTGGCGATGAGGAAGGAGGCGACGGCCCCCTTCGTGGCCCCCTGCCGCCCCAGCGACTGGGCCACGGGAAGGACGCCGCAGGAACACAGAGGCATGGGCACGCCGACGAGGGCGGCCTTCAAAACGGAGCTCACCCTCCCCCGCCCCAGGACGCGGCTCACCGTCTCCGGCCGGATCAGAACCTTGAGAAGGCCCGCGATGACGAGGCCGAAAACCATGAAGGGCGCGGCGGACAGAAACATGGAGAGGGAGCTTCGGAGAAGTTCTTCAAGAACTTTCATCGGTTTGACCGCCCTTCACTGTGGGCCTGGTGTTCCAGGCCTATCTTCAGAATCGCCTCGACGTGATCGTCATCGAGAGCGTAAAAGAGCATCTGCCCCTCCCGTCGCCGCCGCACCAGGGCCAGCTGGCGGAGGTGACGCAGATGATGGGAGACGGCCGAATCGCTCGTCCCCAGGAAGGCGGCGAGATCACAGACGCACATCTCCCCGCCCCGCAGGGCCAGAAGAAGGCGCAGCCGCGTCGGATCGCCGAGGGCCTTGAACATGGGGGCAAGATCTTCGGCCACCCGCAATGGCCCGGCCTCGTCGCGGGCCCTCCGGACCCGTTCGGGATGGACGCAGTGAACTT
>JAHDQY010000048.1 GCA_018433595.1 Synergistales bacterium | reverse complement strand
ATTCCGACAGGAATGAAGGAGGTTTGATCATGTCTGAAGAAGTGACACAGGAAACCGGAAAGAAGCGCAATGTTCGGGTCCCCCACTCCTACGTCATCCTCTTTTCGATCATCCTTCTGGCGACGGTCATGACCTACCTGCTACCGGCCGGCGTCTACGAACGCTACCGGGACGAGCGGACGGGGCGAACTCTCGTCGACGCCCAGTCTTTCCACGATGTGGAACAGGCGCCGGTAAGCCTTTTCGGCATGGTGAACGCCCTCCCCGAGGGAATGGTCAAGGCGGCTGACATCATCATCTTCATCTTCATCTGCGGAGGCGCTTTTTCCATCATCCAGGCCACGGGAGCCATCGACAGCGCCATCGGGAAGACCATCCGCCGACTGGAAGGCAAGGAAAAACTGATGATTCCCGTCACCATGCTTCTTTTCGCCGTCGGCGGCGCCACCTTCGGCATGTCCGAGGAGGTGATCGTCTTCGTCCCCATCGGCGTCGCCCTGGCCCGGGCCATGGGCTACGACGACATCGTCGGCGTCGCCATGCTCACCGTCGGAGCGGGCGTCGGCTTTTCGGGAGGAATGCTCAACCCCTTCACCGTCGGCGTCGCCCAGAGCATCGCCGAGCTGCCCCTGTTCTCCGGGCTGGTCCTGCGGCTGGGAGGATTCGCCATCCTCTACCTTGCCGCCTGCTGGTACGTCATGCGCTACGCCGCAAAAGTCAAGGCGGACCGCAGCCGGAGCATCGTCCACGACCTGATGGAAGCCGACCCCGGTCGGCATGACGTCACGGAGGAAATCCCCTTCACGGGAACCCACAAGGCCGTCATGGCCGTCGTTCTCATCAGTTTCGCCTACATGATCTACGGCGTCGTCAAAGAAGGTTTCTACATCATGGAGCTGGCGACGGTCTTCATGGGGATGGGAATCGCCGCCGGGCTGGTGGGGCGCCTCGGCCCCAGCAGAATCGCATCGACCTTCGTCGAGGGCGCCCGATCCATCGTTTTCGGAGCCCTCGTCGTCGGCGTCGCCCGAGCCATCCTCGTCGTCATGACCGAGGGACAGATCATCGACACCGTCATCTACAGCCTCGCCTCCTGGGTCTCGGCGCTCCCCGGAGCCCTCACCGCCGTCGGCATGTTTCTGGTCCAGGTCGTCATCAACTTCTTCATCCCCTCCGGCAGCGGACAGGCCGCGACGACCATGCCCATCATGACTCCGCTGGCCGACCTCGTCGGGATCACCCGTCAGACGGCCGTCCTGGCCTTCCAGTACGGCGACGGATTCACCAACCAGATCATCCCCACTTCGGCGTCCCTCATGGGCGTCCTCGGCATGGCGAAACTGCCCTACGAACGCTGGTTCAAGTTCATCTGGCCCCTCATGATCTTCTGGATCGCCATCGGAGCCGTCTGGGTCTTCCTCGCCGCCGTCATCAGCTACGGCCCCTTCTGAGCGGGAAATCCCTCCGAAAACATCACGGCGGGCCCCCCTGGCTTCTGCAGGGGTGCCCGCCGTGATGTTTTCGGCATCAGCGGCAGGAACTTCAGTAAAGGCTCTCCATTCCCAGAGCCGAGGCGCACTCGGCCCAGCCGGGAACGGGCGGCAGGAAACGATCCTGAACCTCGACGGGAAGGGCGACGAGACAGGGGCCCTGGGCCTTGAGACAGCGGGCGAAGACGCCGTCGATCTCCTCCCGCCTCTCGACGCGGAAGGCCTCGATGCCGAAGCCTTCCGCGACCTTGACGTAATCGACGGGGCGGAAATCGGTGAAGCGGCCGAAGGAGGCCTTCAGCGGCTCCTTGCGGAGGGCGAACTCCGTCCCCCGAATCCACCCGAAGGTTCTGTTGTCGAAGACGACGAAAAGGACCTTCGCCCCCAGACGGGCGGCCGTCTCCAGCTCTCCGGCGGCAAATCCGAAACTTCCGTCGCCGACGAGGGCCACTACGGGTCGGGAGGCGTCGACGCCGAAGCGGGCGCCGATGGCTGCGGGGATGGCGTATCCCAGGGCTCCCATGGCGAAATTGTAGGCCATGCGCCGCCCCGGCTCTTTCAGGCGGAGAAAGGCCGCCGAATAAACGGCCGAAAGGCCGGGGTCGACGGCGAAAAAGGTTCCCCTGGGCGCCTGGCGCTCCAGGGCTCGGATGACGGCCAGCGCATCGATGTCGCAGCTTTTCTCGAGGTGGGCCTCAAGGCGCTCCTCCTGACGCCTCCGCCCCTCGGCCACCGCCCGAAGCCAGGCCCCTCTCTCGGGGGCCTGCCCCCCCGGCAGCCTTGCGACGAGGGCCTCCAGGGTCAGCGCCGCGTCGCCGTAGAGGGGAAGGGCGTCGTAGTTATTCCCCAGCTCCCCCTCTCCGGCGTCGATCTGGATCAGGGTCTGCTTCGTCCGGCGCGGCGGGAGGGTCCACCCTGCCGTTCCCGCCGAGTCGGTGCTGGAACCGACGAAAAGGATGACGTCGGCCTCGGTGACGAAGGCGTTGGACCAGCAACGCCCTCCCCGGGCGCCGATGACACCCAGACTCAGCGGATGGGTTTCAGGGAAGATCCCCTTGCCGCTGATCGTTGTCCCCACAGGCACGCCCAGAGCCTCGGCGAGAGCGCGCACCTCCTGCCAGGCTCCGGAGTGGAGGGCCCCCTGACCGCAGATCACAAGAGGCCGCTCGGCGGCGAGAAGCCTTTCTGCGGCGGCGGCGATATCGTCATCGCCGGGGCGGAAGGGGATGGAGGGAAAATTCCCGAAGCGGGGTTGGGACCAGACCTCACCGTCGTCGACGTCGCCCTCGAGAACGTCTGAAGGAAGACGGAGATGGACCGGACCGGGACGGCCCGTCGCGGCGAGGCGAAAGGCTCTCCGCAGCAGGTGAGGCACTTCGCAGGGGGCGTGAGCGGTCAGGCTCTCCTTCGTGATCCCTGCGAAAAGGGCTGTCTGGTCGAAACTGGTGAGCATGTTCCGCCTCTCGTAGCACAGGGGGACATCGGAGGTCATGACGATCAGAGGGACGCAGCCCTTGTAGGCCTCCGTCACGCCGGGTGCCATATGGGTCGCCCCGACGCTGGGCCCCTCGCAGACGCCGACCTTGCCCGTGGCCCTGGCGTAGCCGTCGGCCATGAAGACACCGTTCCGTTCGTCGCGGCACATGTGGTAGGCGACACCCTCGAAGCTCTCCCACTCCCGGTAGAAAGGAAGCGTCGTCTCCCCCGGCAGCCCGAAAACGTCAGTCACTCCATAATCGCGTAACATCGTCAGAACAGCGCGAGATACGTTCATCGTCTATCCGTTCCTTTCTTGAGCGGCTAAAGTGGCTCATCAATAATGAGCAGCCAAACGGCTTCAGTCTATCGGCCCCGGGATCCCCCGTCAATCCCCCCGTTGAAGGAGGAGCTCCTCTTTTCAACAAGCTCTCTTTTGCGCCACCACCGGGACGGCGTCAAGGCAAGCAGACAAACAAAGAGCGCGTTAATTGCAAATCTATTGACAAAAGAACGACATCGCCCCTATACTCAGATCATCATTGATGAGCAGTTGCGAGACCGTCTCCGAGGGGAGGCCTCTCATGCAGTTAGGCGTGTTCAAACAGGAAGTCATGCGGATCAACAATACCGTCAACCAGGAGCTCTTCGGTATCGGGCTCCTGTGGCAGAAGGTGGAGCTGAACGAAGACCGAGTGCTGATCTTCGCCCGAAACCGCCGGGTCCGCGCCCTCACCGCCATCGACGGACGAGAGGGGCTCACGACTCGCCTCATCGACATCGCCCTTCTGGAAGAGTATAAGCGGCGCCTTCTGGAGGCCCTCAAAAAACGCTTCGCCCTGCCTATCCGGGCCCTCCTGAAAGACTATGATCCCGTCGAAGAGCTCGCCTTTTCGCTGATCCTCCTCGACGGCCAGGCCGAAGAGCTCGTCCGGAAGTGCCCTGAAACCCCCACAGCCGGTTGAGGGAGATCCCCCGAGGGGATAGCCCGACAGGGCCGCTGACCGCGGGAACCTCCCGATCTTTTGGATCGGAGGTTGTTGCGCGTCGGCGGCCCTTGTCCGTCCTTCCGGCAGGCTCGTCCGCACAAAGGAGAGGAGATGGACCATGAACAGACCGGTCACGATCCAGGACGTCCTGAAAGCCCTCGATGAGATCACCGGCGGCCGGCTCGTCAAAGGCCCCGACGACCTGGGCGGCAACAATCCCTTCGTCGTCACCAAGAGCTCGGGCATTCCCGGCAAGGCCGTGACGGAACTTCCGGGCCTCGTCTGGGGCGAAACGGGCGCGACGGTGACGAAGGCAGCCGTCATGATGACCCTGACGGAGAGCGCTATCGAACTGGCGGCAGCGACGGGCGTCAACTGTCTCATCGCCCACCACCCCGTCGCCGACGGAACCAGCTCGGGCGGCGTCCCCATCGCCCACTACATGAATCTCTACGGCCTGAACGTCATCGAGCTCCACGAGGCCCTCCACGGCCTTCATCCCGGCATCGCCTGGCTCCACGGCCACAGGGCCGTCGAAGTCGATATCCGCTGCGGCGGCTTGGCCGGCAACATTCTCTACGTCGGCGAGGCCCTCCCCGAAGTGCAAACCCTGGGCGACCTCCTGTCCCGGCTCCGGCGCCTCATGGACATGGAACGGGAGGAGGCCTTTCTTGAAGAGGAACGGAGCTTCCGCGGCTGCGACGATCTTTTCGAGGCCGCAACGGCGGCAGCACCGACGATCGTCCTCGGGACACCCGATGACCGGGTCGGAAAGATCCTGCACATCTTCCCCCACACGGGATTCTCCCCCGAGCACCTGGAGTGCGTCTTCCGGGGCCACCCCGACGCCGACACGGTGCTGGCCACGATCAGCCACGTCCCTCCCGGCCATGCCCTCATCGAAAAGGCCCGCGAACTGGGGCTCCGTCTGGTCTGCGGCAACTCCCACGCCCTGGAGATCCTCGAGAACGGCCTTCCTCTGGCCCGGGCCCTGGCGATGATGCTCCCCGAGCTGGAGATCCGCATCTTCCGAGAGCGCATGGTCAGCTACCCCCTCGATGCCGTGGGATCTGAAAGCGTCCAGCGTTACGGGAGCGACATCGCCTCCCGCTATCTCGTCAAGGAAAGAGCCCTCTCCCGCTGAACGGAGAGAACGGAAAGGAGAGAGAAGAATGAGCGAAGCGACGCGCACCGACAAGACGGAGGGCCGCCCCGCCCGCGGCACGGGGCTCGAGAAGATCGAGCTGGTGGGACTGGGCCTGGTGGTCCTTTCCCTGGGGCTGCTGATCTTCAACCCCGGCGCCATATCGGGCCTTTTCAACTCCATGGTCGACCGGGCCTTTCCGATCATCGTCAAGGTCTTCCTCACCGGAACCGTCGGCGTGGCCCTCATCTGCAGCGTCATGATGGGACGCATCCTCGAACGGTGCGGCTTCACCGACGCCCTCATGCGGATCTTCGTCCCCCTGACGCGTCTCATCGGCATCAACCCCGCCGTCATCATCCCCTCGGTCTACAACATCCTGGGCGACATCAACGCCGCCGGCCGCATCGCCGGCCCCATCCTCGTCAAGGCCGGAGCCACCAAGGACGAGCAGAAGATCGCCATTGCCACCATGGTCCAGTCCCAGCAGTCCTTCTCCACCTTCATGTTCGGCCTCATCGCCCTCACCGCCGTCGGCATCCGCGCCTATGTCATCGTGATTCTCGCCGTCTTCGCCCCCCTCGTCATCGTCCCCTTCCTCCTCCGCCACAGCATCTGGCGCGACACGAAGGCCGTCGCCCTCGGCGACCTGCCCCGGTTCACCCCCACCAAGGCCGCTCTGCCCACCCTCTTCGGCGCCGCCCGGGAAGGGGCCGAACTGCTCTTCCTCCTCATCATCCCCGCCGTGGGCGTCACCTACGCCCTCATCGGCGCTCTGGACTACGTCGGCGTCTGGCAGCCCATCGAAGCGGGGATGTCGGCCCTCCTCAACGCTCTGGCCATCGACCCTGCCACGGGCATGGTCTCCATCCTCGCCTCGCCGACACTGGCCATGGCCCAGCTCAAGGACGTGGCCACCACCCTCGATCCCCGCTTCGTCGTCGGCTCCTTCGTCCTCGGAGCCTCGGGATTCCCCCTTTCGGTCCTCTTCGGCCAGATCCCGGCGATCTGGTCCGAAGCGACCGATCTCAACGAAAAGGAGGCCCTCGGAGCCGCCATCCTGGGCGCCGTGATGCGCCTCGCCACGGCCGGAATCGTCGCCCTCGTCGTGACTCCTCTTCTCTTATAGTCTTATAGGTTATAGGCGGTGGTTCAGGACAGACCGGCCCGTCGTCGCCAACGGAAAAACGTATAGGAGGTTCTGCTTCATGAAAAATGCGCCGAAAATCGTCATCGTCGGAGGAGGCTGGGGCGGCTGCGGCACCGCCGAAGCCGCCGCCCGTGCCGGAGCCCGGGTCACCCTGCTGGAACGGTCCGATATGCTCCTGGGAACGGGCCTCGTGGGCGGCATTTTCCGAAACAACGGCCGCCAGACTGCCGCCGAGGAAATGACGGCCATGGGCATGGAGATGTTCCGCGTCATGGACTCCGTCAGCCGTCACCAAAACGTCGCCTTCCCCGGTCACGAGGGGGCCAGTCTCTATGACGTCTACTCCATCGAGCCCGCCGTGAAGGCCTTCCTGCTCGATCTGGGCGTCGATATCGTCCTCCAGGCCTCGGTGAACTCCATCGAAACGCGGGAGGGCCGCATCACCGCCGTCACGACCCGCGACAACCGTCGCTTCGGAGCCGATGCCGTCGTCGACACCACAGGCACTTCGGCCACCCCGGCAAACTGCAACAGCCACGGCAGGGGCTGCGCCATGTGCATCCTCCGCTGCCACAGCTTCCTGCCCCGGATAAGCGTCACCACATTGGCGGGAGTCGAGGAGTGGAACGGCGCCAAGGCCGACGGCTCCGTGGGCGCCATGAGCGGCTCCTGCAAGCTTTTCAAGGAGTCTCTCGATCCTTCCATCATCGCCGAACTGAACGAAAAGGGCGTCTGTCTCGTCCCTCTGCCCGCCGAGTTCCGCGAGGATCTCTCCATTCTGGGGACCAAGGCCTGCCAGCAGTACGCCCTGAAGGAGTTCGTCGAGAACATCGTTCTCCTCGATACGGGACCGGCCAAGCTGATGACGCCCTACTTCCCCCTTGAGGCGCTGCGGCGCATCCCCGGATTCGAGAGGGCCCGCTACGAGGACCCCATCGCCGGAGGGAAGGGCAACTCCATGCGCTACTTCGGATTCGCCCGATGCGACACGAGCCTTCGGGCCCAGGGCGAGGTGGCCAACCTCTTCTGCGCCGGAGAGAAGGCCGGCGCCATGGTGGGCCACACCGAGGCCGTCGTGACGGGAGCCCTGGCGGGGCGGAACGCCGTCGCCACCGCTCTGGGACGGGAGCCGACAGCCTACCCCGAGGAGCTGGCCGTGGGCGACTTCATCGCTCATGTCATCCCCCTCATGGCCACCGAAGAGGGACGACGCTTCAAATACACCTTCTCGGGGTCGGTCTATTTCGAGCGGATGAAAGAAAAGGGGCTCTACGTCACCGACGGACCTGTCATCGCCCGGCGGGTCGAGGCGACGGGAACGTCGGGATTGTTAGCCGAAAAGCTCCTTTAGACCATCCGCGACGGAGGCGCCCTTCCTCTCGGCAAGGGCGCCTCCGTCGCGGATAAAGAAGGGAAACCTCACATCAGGCTGGGCAGGTAGAGAACGATCTGGGGAAAGACCGTTATGAGAAAGGCAAAGGCGATCATTATGGCGATGAAGGGCATGACAGCCTTGGAGATGAAACCGATCTTGTGGCGGCAGATGCCCGTAACGAGGAAGAGATTGAAGCCGATGGGCGGCGTGATGTTGGCGATCTGCACGAGAAGGACGACATAGATGCCGAACCAGATGGGATCCAGCCCCATGGCCGTCACGAGAGGCAGAAAGATGGGAACGGTCATGACGATCATGGAGTAGCCGTCGATGAGACAGCCCAGAAAAAGATAGACGACGGTGATGAGGGCCATGACGGCATACTTTCCGGTACCAAGAGCAATGATCGATTCGCTGATGTACTTGGGCAACCCCAGAAAACCGAGGGCAACGGAGAAGAAGGAAGCCCCGATGAGGATGAGCATGATCATGCAGTTCGTCTTTACCGTGCCCGTGACGCAGTCCCAGAAGATCTTCCTGTCAAGACAGCCCGTGAGAAGGGCCAGGACCGAGGCCCCCAGGACACCAATGGCCGCGGCCTCCGTCGGCGTCGCCCAGCCCGTGTAAATGCTTCCGAGAACAAAGGCGATGAGGGCCGCCACGGGGAGAATCTTGGGGAGACTGCGCAGCCGCTCACCCCAGCTGAACCGGAGGTCATCCCCGCCTCCTCGCCTATCGAGAAGGGACATGACCGCAATGTAGAGGCTGAAAAGAAACATGAGGCCCAGTCCCGGGACGAGTCCGGCGATGAAGAGCTTGCCGATGCTTGCCTGAGCGACAACGCCGTAGATCAGCATGGGCATGCTGGGAGGAATGAGGATGCCGAGGGTTCCCGAAGCCGTCAGGCTTCCGATGGAGAGGGAATCCGAATAGCCCCGCTTTTCGAACTCGGGGATGGTGATCTTGCCCACCGTAGCCGTCGTGGCGTTGACGGAACCGGTGATGGCGGCGAAAAGGGCACAGGCGACAACGTTGACGTGCAGCAAGCCTCCCGGCAGTCGGCCGAGCCAGGGAGTCAGGCCGTCGAAAAGGTCCTCCGAAAGCCGCGTCTTGACAAGAAGCTCACCCATCATGATGAAAAGGGGGAGAGCCATGAGGGTGCTGCTGCTCGTGTTGTTCCAGATCACGCTTCCCACGATGCGTTCTACGGGAAGGCTGGTGAAGCTGAAGAGAGAAATGCCGCCCACATAGAAGAGGGAGACGCCGATCCAGAGTCCACTGGCCAGCGTGACGGCCAAAAGCAGCAGTGTGACGACGAGGGCCGTTGCGAGCATCAGGCCGTCGCCTCCTTCTGCCGAAATTTGATAAAGTTGACGAGATACTGGAGAAAAAGGGCGAAACTGCCCAGGGGGAGAAAGACCTGAGGTATGGCCAGGAGAGTTTCCGAAACCTGGTAGGACCGTTGGCCGCTGACGTAGGAGCTGTGGAAGAGTTGGTACGTCACGTAAGTCAGATAGAGGGCAAAAAGAATGGCCAGGAGATAGCAGACGCTTTTGATCATCCGGACAAGCCCCGGGTATCGGCCTTGAACATAGTCGATCAGCTCCATCCGGATATGACCGTTATGCTGCTCCGCATAGGCCAGGCCGAGGAAGCTGCTCACTCCCATGAGATAGCCCGTGTACTCGTCAACGACATAGAAGGTGCCGTGGAAAAAGCTGCGGTTGACGATCTCGCCGATGATCATGACACAGCCGACGACGAGACACAGGCCGCCGATGCGTCCCAGATAAAGACTGATGCTATCGAGAAAGGGAATCCACTTCTTCATGATCGCGTCACTCCTCGAAAAACAGCCGGGGCCCCTCACCGGACAGCCGAAAGGGACCCCGGACCCCGCCTTTACTTGCCTTTGGCGCTCTGGAAAGCCTCGTAGAGAGCTTTCGTTTCCGGGTTCTTCTCAATGAAATCGGCAGCCACCTTGGCTCCCATCGCCTCCAATTCGGCGCGGAACTCAGGAGAAAGCTCACTGAAGTGGAAATCGGGTTTCTTGGATTTGATGGCACCCATGTCCTCGTCGACAACTTCGCGGACACGACTGGCCAGCCAGACCTCGGTCTCGGCAGCGGCCTGAGTCAGGGCCTCCTGTTCGGCAGGGGTGAGCTTGTTCCAGGCGTCCCTGTTGACCGTCGTGATGCTCGAAGAGGTCGTGACCTGGACGGGAATGCAGTACTTGGTCACTTCATAGATATTGCTCTCCCGGGCCGAGACGGCCGAGCTGATCGTGCCCTGGACCAGTCCTGTCGAGAAGGCCGTGTAGAGTTCGGAAAGAGGCAGGGTAAGGGGCGTCCCGCCAAAAGCCTCGACGAAGAGGGCGCCGCTTCGGTCATAGGTCCGGAATTTCAGTCCCTTCAGATCCTCGGCCTTCTCGGCTCCCTTCGTCATCCAGAGATCGGCGAAAGGCCAGGAAGAGACGACGAGGAGCTTCTGGTTCCACTCGTCACAGATCGCCTCGTAATAGGGGCGGGCGACCTTGTTGAAAAGTTCGGCCTCGTCCCAGCCATTGATGAGCATCGGCAGGGAACGGACGCCGAAAATCTGGTTGCTCCCCGTCAAACCCGTCGAAACGATCTCGGAAATATCGAGCTGACCTTCCTTGACGACGCGGAGCAGATCGGGACCCTTATAGCCCAGGGCGCCTCCGGAGATGACGTTGAGCTCCAGGGAGCCCCCCGTCAGTTCCTTGACCCTTTCGGCCATCATCTTCAGACCCTGGACCTGATAGTGGGCATCGGAATAGACGCTGTGGGCGGTCAAGGTCGTCTTGGCCGAAGCAACCGTCGCAAAGACCGTCAGAGCAAGAACGGCCGCCAGGAGAAACACGCCGGATCGGGGAAAAGCTTTCATTTTTTCACGCCTCCTTGGAGCGGAAAGATAGGGATAAGACATCCCGCCAGGGGACTTCCGTCCCGACAGAAACAACACCCTCAACGGAAAAAGACCGCTAGGTCCAAGAGAATTAAGTTGCTCATCGATGATGAGCTGAGTATAGAAACGAAAAAGAGCCTTGTCAATCGATTCCCGAAGTGACACCTTGCCCTTCCCGAAAAGGGCCTTTTTCCTCGGAAGCCAGGCCCATGCGCCCGCCGAGGGTTCCGTTTTTCGGAGGGCGGGCGTCTCGATGCGCCAAAGGGCCGAAGGCCCTTATGGCTTTAACCTGCACGGACGGGATGATCTCGCCACGAAGGACGAACACCAAGACCAGCGGGCCTGTAAACCGGCCCGGAGCGCGGACGAGACGTCCGCGCTCCGGGAAGACCGAAACCACGACCCGGCGATGAACCCGGGGCTTTTCTTCGGCGGCCTTTCGCCTTATGATGATCCCATCATCACTGATGATCTGCCTTGAAGAGGAGCCCCGCCGGGGCCCCGACGATGGATCTGTGAGGAGGCCCCGAGATGAAGAAGGTGCGCACGGCCCTGCTGGGCTTCGGAAATGTCGGCTGCCATGTCGTCGAGGCACTTGAGACCGCACCGGATATGGTGCTGGCCGGGATCGTCCTTCCCGACCCCGACGAAAGGAGCCGGGCCTGCCATGCCTTGAAAGACGTCTCCGTCGTCTCCTCCCTCGAAAGACTCACGGCTGTCGACATCGCCATTCTTGCCGTCCCGAGCCGCTGCGTCCCCGAAATCGCGCCGTCCGTTCTCTCCAGGGGGATCGCCACCGTCGACTGCTTCGACATGCACGGAGAACCCCTCTCGCGCCTCCGGGCCTGTCTCGACGCGGCCGCCAAAGAGGCGGGCACCGTCGCCGTCACCGCCGCCGGCTGGGATCCCGGCACCGATTCGACGGCACGGACACTCATGGAGATCGTCGCCCCCCGAGGCGTGACCTACACTAATTTCGGGCCGGGCATGAGCATGGGGCACACCGTCGTCGCCAAGGCCTGCGAGGGCGTCGCCGACGCCCTTTCCCTCACGCTTCCCGAGGGGTGGGGGCTTCACAGCCGCCACATATACGTTAAACTGAAGGAAGGTTACGCCTTCGACGAAGTGACGGCAAAAATCGCCTGCGACCCCTACTTCGTCCACGACAGATGCTCCTTCTTCCCCTGCGACGACATCAAGGCGATCGCCGACAGCGGTCACGGCGTCCGCATGGAGCGCCTCGGCTCTTCAGGCGCGACCTCCAACCAGCGACTGGTCTTTTCCATGACCGTCGACAACCCCGCCGCGACGGGACAGGTCCTCGTCTCCTCCGCCCGCGCCGCCATGCGCCAAAAGCCGGGGTGCTACACCGTACCGGAGATCCCGCCCATCGACTTTCTCTTCGGCGACAGAGAGCAGCTCCTCAAACGCCTCGTTTAAGCACCGCTTCGAAGAGTCGAGAACCTCAGGAGGTGATTCGATGATCCGCTGCGCCAAGATGAACGGAAACGGCAACGATTTTCTCGTCATCGACGACAGGCAGGGCCGCTTCGACGATGACGCGCTTTCCCGCATGGCACGCCTCCTCTGCCGGAGACGGGAGTCCGTCGGAGCTGACGGCCTCCTCGTCGTCGCCGGTGCGGAGAGGGCCCTTTTCCGCATGCGCCTCTTCAATGCCGACGGCTCCGAGGGCGAAATGTGCGGCAACGGAGCGCGCTGCATGGCCCGCTATGCCCGGGAGGAGGGGATCGCGCCCCAGGACGGGATGACCTTCGAAACCCTCGGCGGCGACGTCGAGGCCGTCGTCGACGGCCGCAAAGTCACCCTGACGCTCTCGCCCGTCTTTCTGGAAGGGATCGTCCTCGACGAGCCGATCGTCATCGCCGACGAGGCCTTGCGCTACTCCTTCCTGACCGTCGGCGTCCCCCATTGCGTCGTCTTCCTCAAACGCCCCCTCTCCGAGAAGACCATGGCCTCTCTCGGCGAGACGCTGCGCCACCGCCGCGACCTCTTCCCCGAGGGAGCCAACGTGAACTTCGTCACCGTCGATAGCGAGGGGCTGTCCGTCACCACCTACGAACGGGGCGTCGAGGCCCTGACTCTCTCCTGCGGGACGGGCTCGACGGCGGCGGCCATCGTCGCCTGCCTCCTGGGTCACAGGGGCAAGGAGACGACCGTCCGCAATCCCGGAGGCATCAACGACGTCCGTCTCGTCTTTGAAAACCCCAAGAAGGTCCAGCCCTTCCTCTCGGGCCCGGCGGCCCTGGTGGGATGGGTCGACGTGACGGACGAGGCGTTCCTGTAGGATCTCCCTGAGACGTTTCCGGAAGATTGCAAGGCGTCACGGAACTGGAGAGGAGGGAATGGACATGGAAAGACAGGATCTGGCCGGAAAGCTGGAACGATTCCCCCGCTTCCCCCTGTTGCGCGGTGAAACGCCGCTTCATCCCCTGGAAAAGACGAGTCGGAAGCTCAGCATCGATCTGAGAGTCAAAAGAGACGACCTGACGGGTCTCGCCGCCGGAGGCAACAAGACGCGCAAGCTGGAGTTCCTCATCGGCCGGGCCCTCGACGAAGGGGCCGATACGGTCCTCACCGCCGGCTGGTACCACTCGAACCACGCCCTTCAGACCGCCGCCGCCGCAGGGCGGGCGGGGCTGAAGGCCCAACTCTTCCTGAAGGGGGAGGAGCGCTATCGGGGGAGCCTTTTCCTGGACCGGCTCACCGGAGCCGACATCCGGCTTTTCGACGTCCCCGGCAGCGACGCCCTCATGCCCCTGATGGAGCGTCAGGCCGAAGAGCTCCGGGCGAAGGGGCACAGGCCCTTCGTCATCCCCGTGGGAGGCTCCAACGCCCTGGGAGCCCTGGGCTACGTCCAGGGGGGGCTCGAAATCGCCGATCAGTGCCTTCGGGACTCCTGGCAACCCGATTTCGTCATCCTGCCCACAAGCAGCGGCGGCACCCATGCCGGCCTTTTCTACGCCTTGAGGGAGCTCCTTCCCGAAAGCCAGGTCATCGGCATCGGCGTCGGCGACGACCCGGAAGAGGTCCAGAGCGACGTCGAACAGATCCTTCATGACCTCGACATCCTTCTGGAGAATCCCCCCAGGCGGCAGCCCGCCGAGAGCCCTCACTTCCGCTTCGACTACGGATTCGGGAGCTACGGCTCCCTGGCCGCTCCCGTCATGGAGCTCATCGCCCGAATCGGCACGGACGAGGGACTTTACCTCGATCCCGTCTACACCGGGAAGGCCTTCTACGGGCTCATCGACCTCATGCGGAAGGAAGAAATCCAGCCCCAGTCGCGGGTGCTCTTCCTTCACACGGGAGGTCTGAGCGGCCTTTTCCAGTATGAAGAGGAAGTGATCGCTCTCCTGGAACAGGGGAAACGGTCCAGGCCCTGAAAGAGGCCCCGCCCTTGGAGCGGCATCACCTCACCAAGGAGCTCCTTGACTGGTACGCGGAGAAAGCCCGGGACCTCCCCTGGCGGAGGTTCTTTTCTCCCTACGCCGTCCTCGTCTCGGAGTTCATGCTTCAGCAGACCCAGGTCACCACGGTGATCCCCTTTTTCATGCGGTGGATGGAGCGCTTTCCCACCTTCGAAGCCCTCGCCGAAGCCGACGAAGAGGAGGCCCTGCGCCTCTGGGAAGGGCTCGGCTATTACCGGAGGGCCCGGTCCCTCCTGGCTGTCGCCCGGACCGTCGCCGCCGACTTCGGCGGGCTTCTCCCCGACGACGAAAAGAGCCTCCTCGCCCTGCCCGGCATCGGCCCCTACACGGCGGGAGCCATCCTCAGCCTGGCCTTCAACCGACCGGCCGCCGCCCTGGACGGCAACGTCGAGCGCGTCCTGACGCGCCTTTTCGACATCGGCGAATCACCGAAGCTGCCGGCCGTCAGGAGGCGCCTCCGAAACGAGGCCGAAAGGCTCATCCCGCCGGGGAAAGCCCGCGACTTCAACCAGGCCCTGATGGAGCTGGGCACCCTGATCTGCCTCCCCCGCAATCCCTCTTGCCTCCGCTGTCCCTGGAACGAAGTGTGTCTTGCCCGAAGGCGGAAAACGACGTCCGAGCGTCCTCTCAAGTCCCCCAAGGCTCCCCAGGAGAAAATCGACGCCCGGACCTTGCTCGTCATCAAAAAAAACCGCCTTCTCATCCTTCGCCATGACGAAGGGGAGCGATGGGAAGGACTCTGGGAGTTTCCCACCTTCGAAAAGGACGGGGCAGCCGCTTTCGCCGCCTCCCTCGGCCTCGGAGAGGCCTCCTGGAAGAAGGTGGGCAAGGTGAGCCACGCCTTCACCCGTTACAAAAGGGAGATCACCGTATATGCCTTCATTCTCGACGCCCGAAGAGAGCGGCCTCTTCCCGAAGGCCCCTTCCTCGGCAGAGAGACTCTGTGGGTCGCCCCCGCCGATCTGGACCGGTACCCCTTCTCGGCGGGCAGCCGCAAGATCCGCGAGAAGCTGATTCCCGGCCTCCAGCTCTCCTGAACTTCAGCGAGGACCTGCCACGAAGTTGACGAGGAGGCTTGCCTAAAAGCTGCCATTGATCTTATGATGCGGTCCAATGCAAGGGATGTCGGCGAAAGATCGAGGCCTTCGCCCTTTTTTCGAAGGGACATCGAGGCCTGGCCGAAGAGCCGCCGGGAGGTGATCCATGCGCCGGTCCACTGCCATCGTCGCCGGAAGGGACGGCCCGATGGCACCGGACCCGCCCCTGAAGGAATCGATAAAACCGTGAAGACCGTTTCGCAAGCAAGCAGGAACGACCGAGACCCAAGACAAAGGAGGAAAGATCCAATGGCCAGAAACAACGGAACCAGTCTGTGGAAAGCCTATCGCTTCCCCATCATCCTCATCCTATCCATCATCGGCGGCTCGCTGCTCGGACTCTCGATGGGCAAGGACGCCCTCGTCTTCAAACCCCTGGGAGACGTCTTCCTCAACGCCATGTTCATGATCGTCGTCCCCCTCGTCTTCACGACCATCTGCAGCGCCGTCGCCAACATGACCTCTATGAACCGCCTCGGCAAGGTCATGGGAGCGCTCGTTACCGTCTTCCTCGTCACCGGTGCCATCGCCGCCGTCCTCATGCTCGTCACCGTCAAGCTCTACCCGCCCGCGGCGGGAGCGGCCATCACCCTCACCGCTCCCGAAGAGCTTCAGCCCCTCAGCACGGCCGACCAGATCGTCAAGGCCTTCACCGTCAGCGATTTTCAGGACCTTCTCTCCCGGCGCCACATGCTGCCGCTGATCCTCTTCTCCCTGCTTTTCGGGGTCAGCCTCCAGATGCTGGGAGAAAAGGCGCGCCCCGTCTCGAAGGCCATCTCCATCGCCGCCGACGCCATGCTGAACCTCGTCAAGATCGTCATGTACTACGCCCCCATCGGCCTGGCCGCCTACTTCGCCGCCCTCGTCGGCGACTTCGGTCCCAACCTCCTGGGCGCCTACATGCGCTCCATGGTGGTCTACCACGTCGTCACCTTCGCCTACTTCTTCATCGCCTTCACCATCTACGCCTGGCTCGCCACCGGCGGCGAGGGCGTGGGAATCTTCTGGAAAAACATCATCACCCCGTCCGTGACGGCCCTGGGAACGCAGAGCAGCACCGCCACCCTCCCCGTCAACCTCGAGGCGGCCAGCCGCATGGGTATCCCCGCCGACATCCGGGAGATGGTCCTCCCCATCGGCGCCACGGCCCACATGGAGGGCTCCTGCCTCAGCGGCATCCTCAAGATCGCCTTCCTCTTCGGCATCTTCAACATGCCCTTTGCCGGCATCAGCACCTATGCCAGCGCTGTCGCCGTCGCTGTCCTGAGCGGCGTCGTCCTCTCGGGTATCCCCGGCGGCGGACTGGTCGGCGAAATGCTCATCGTCAGCCTTTACGGCTTCCCCCCCGAGGCCTTCCCCATCGTCGCCACCATCGGCTTCCTCGTCGATCCCGCGGCCACCATGGTCAACGCCACCGGCGACACCTGCTCGGCCCTCCTCATCTCCCGCATCGTCGAGGGCAAGGGATGGTTCCAAAAAGCTCAGGAAGCCCTGAAAAGAGCGTCGTAAACAGTCCCGTAAAAAAGTCTGAGGAGGATCGGAAATGGCCGGACACGTCGAAAACGCGGCTCGAACCGAGCTGTTGCTGACACTGGAGCGATCAGAAAACCCCCTCGGGGCCGGAGCGGCGAGGGAGGCTCTTCTTTCCGCCGAGATCGACGTGAGCGAGGCCACGGCAGGCCGCATTCTCCGCGACCTGGAACAGAAGGGTCTGGCCGTCAAGATCGGCGTCCAGGGACGTCGGATCACCGAAAAGGGACGCCAGGCCGTCGAAGCCATCCGGAGACAGCAGGACTACGAGATCTCGAAAGAGGCCCTGCTGCAATCGCTTCGGACGACCAAAAAAAGAGAACTCATCGACCTGATCATCGCCAGGCGGGCCCTCGAATCGGAGGCCGCCCGCCTGGCCGCCCTCAACGGAACGGAAGAGGAGATCGAAGCCCTGAAGGCCATCCTGGCCGAAACCCGACACCTCATCCTGGCGGGCAAGAGCATGGCCTGTGCCGACAGGGACTTTCACGCCCGGATCGCGGCCATGTCCCGGAATCCCATCCTTGAGGCGGCCTTGAAGCTGATCTGGCACAACGGTCAGTACTCGCCCCTGCTGGAGGCCATCCGCCACAAGCGGGGACGAACCCTCGGCGGCGACCACGAGCGCATTTTCCAGGCCATTGCAAGCGGCGACGGAGAAAGAGCCCGCCTGGCCATGGCCGACCACATGGACAACGTCCTCCGCGACGTCGAGGAGCTGGAAGAGTAAGGGTCAGAAGCGGAGTCAGGTCAAGAAGCGGGGTCAGACCTACACATTTGACAAAATATTCCATTTTGTCAAATGTGTAGGTCTGACCCCGCTTCTTGACCTGACTCCGCTCTTCATCCGCCCCCCACGCTCCTTTGGTCAACAAAGATTCATCTCTTCATGCGCAATCTGGCCGCTGCCGCCGAAAAAGTTCGTCAGCCCCGCCTTGAAATCCTTGATGAAATTGGCGCCCACAATCACCTCGCCGAAAACAATCCCCAGGTAGCGTCTGACCCGTTTTTCTTCCACGGCGTGCGTCGTCGTCACGATCAAAGCGCCTTCTCCTCTCTTATATTTCCCCTATCTCCTTTTCGTATTTCTTCAGCGCAACATGCCAGGTCGCCAAAGAGCGACAGCTCAACGCCTGCGGGTTGTCCCTGATGTATCCTTTATACCAACTGATCATTCCATCCCATTCTTCAAAGGAGCCGGGAGGATATAAGAAAAAACCTATTTCTTCGATCAAAAAGTTGGACTTTGCAGAGTTCATCATTTGTGACGTGGTTACAATGTTTGAATCGATATCCTTCCCCCCGCGCGCTATCGGGATGACATGATCATAGGTCGGGGACAAATACCAGTAGGCGACATGGCAGTCCGACATCTTCCAGTTCGGATGGAAGGGGAAGGCTGTCCCAAGCTCCAGAGAAATGATCCGCAAGGCATTAGGGAACAGCAATCTTTTTCCGGAATAACGATCGATGAACCCATCTCTGATAAACAATCTCAGTTTTTCATAGCAAGACATCTTGCGTTTTTCGTATTTGATTCTTTTGTGCTTGCAGTTTTTCTCCAGGACCTCGACGGCCTCCTGCTTCTGGCCTTTTCTTATCATCTCCAATACTGCAATGATGGCATCCATATTCTCCACGGCTATTCCCCTTCCGCCATTGCAGTCATGCCCGATCCGCCCCCTCCCGCCCCGAGGCTCGATGGCGGCCTACAGCGAGACGGCGCCACGTCGACACCGTGATCGTCCTGAGCTTGCCGAAGACCTCCATGGCATTCAGGTAACCTTCGCCATTATAGTCACCCTTGACCTCGGCAATCCATCGCTGGGGAAGGACGGCCAACGTCGATCAGGAGCTCTTCGGCGCAGCTCGACCTGAAATTGACCGAATTTTCTTTTATCGCAACAGTAGCTATAATCAATCTGGGTTTCAGCGAACGGGATGGAGCGACAAAGAGGGAAATGAGGGCGGTTTTGTCTTGACAAAGGAGGGATATCCGAAAATGGCGCAGGAGAGGAAAAAGATTCCCCTGATCTGGAAGATCACGGCAGGTTTTCTGTTGGGCGTCGCCGCCGGTGCACTGTTCGGCCCCAAGATCACCTGGGTCGAGCCGGTGGGCAAAATCTTCATCACCCTCTTGCAGATGCTGATCGTACCCCTCGTCTTCTCCAGTCTTGTCGTCGGCGTCGCCTCTCTGGGCGATCCCAAGGCCCTGGGCCGCATCGGCATCAAGACCATCGCCCTCTACCTGGTGACGACGGCCGTGGCCATCGTCATCGGCCTTGCCATGGGACACCTTCTCCAGCCCGGAGCGGGCATGGCCATCGAGGGCATCGCCGCCACCGAGGGGAAGGCTCCTCCGGCCCTGGCCGAGGTTCTCATCGGCATGTTCCCCCGCAACCCCATCGACGCCATGGCCAAGGGACAGATGCTGCAGATCATCGTCTTCGCCCTCTTTTTCGGCATCGCCGCCATCCTGGCCGGAGAGAGGGGAAAACCCGTTCTCGCGCTGGTAGACTCCATCGCCGAGACGATGTACAAGGTGACGGCCCTGGTCATGTCCTTCGCCCCCTACGGCGTTTTCGCCCTCATCGCCGTCACCGTCTCCAAATACGGCCTTTCCGTCATGGCACCCTTCGCCAAGATCATCGGGGCCGTCTTTATCGGCTGCACGCTCCACGCCCTCCTGATCTATTCGGGGCTGGTCTCGCTGATGACGAAGAAATCGCCCCTCTGGTTCTTCAGAGGCATCCAAGAGGCGACGCTGACGGCCTTCGTCACCCGCTCCAGCTCGGCGACTCTGCCCATCACGATGCGCTGCGCCCAGGAAAACCTGGGCGTCTCGGAGAAGATCACCTCTTTCGTGCTTCCCCTGGGAGCGACGATCAACATGGACGGGACGGCCCTCTACCAGGGAGTCTGCGCCCTTTTCATCGCCCAGGCCTTCGGCATCGACCTCTCCCTGGGGGCCCAGGCCGGCATCATCGTCACGGCCACCCTGGCCTCGATCGGAACGGCAGGCGTCCCCGGAGCGGGACTGATCATGCTGACCCTCGTCGTCACCCAGGCGGGCCTTCCCATGGAGGGGGTGGCCCTTCTGGCCGGCATCGACGCCGTTCTGGACATGGCCCGAACGGCCATCAACGTCACGGGCGACGCCTGTGTCGCCACCGTCGTCGCCAGAACGGAGGGCGAGCTGGAAGCCTGACCCTCAAGCCGCTGCAGGGAAAAATAAGGGACGGGCGGGGTCTGTGACCCCGCCCGTCCCTTGATCGTTCAGCGCTTATTCCTTCGCTGCCAAATACTGGGCAAGCTCAAGCATCCGGCAGGAGTAGCCGTATTCGTTGTCGTACCAGATCAGGACCTTGGCGACCTTCCCGGGAAGAGTCTTCGTGGAGAGGCCGTCGATGATGCCGGAATGAGGATTTCCGATGATATCCGCAGAAACCAGTTCCTCTTCGCTGAATTCGAGAATATTCTTCAGCCGCCCTTCAGCGGCCTCTTTCAACGCGCTGTTTATGGCATCCACCGATATTTCTTTTTTAAAATGGACCACGATGTCGGTAAGAGATCCGTCAGCCACGGGGACACGAACCGACATCATCCCGATCTTGCCCTCCAGATGAGGGAAGAGCGGGCGCATCGCCTTTGCCGCTCCCGTAGTGGTCGGTATGAGAGAAAGGCCCGACGCGCGGTTTTTCCTCAAGCCGCCCTTGGGATTATCCAGAGTCAGCTGCGACGAGGTATAGGCATGGATGGTCGTCCCCATCAGGGAATCGATGCCGAAGACGTCGTCCAGGACTTTTGTTACGGGAGCAAGAGAATTTGTCGTGCAGGATGCATTGGAAATCACATCATGTCTCTCAGGATCGTACATGTCCTCATTGACACCAAGGACAACGCTGATATCCGCATCTCCGGAAGGAGAGCTGATAAGCACCTTTTTCGCGCCTGAAGCAAGATGCGCCGCAGCCTTTTCCCTTTTTGTGAATCGACCGGTGCACTCAAGAACGATGTCGACGCCAAGATCTCCCCAGGGAAGTTTATAGGGGTCCCTTTCACCCAAAAGGGGGATAGATTTACCGTCTAGGATCAGGCAATCCTCCCCTGGCTCCACAGAAAAATCTGCCCTTCCGTGAACGGAGTCATATTTGATGAAATAGGCCATTTCCGAAGGAGGAGAAGGCTTATTGAGTGCTACGATTTCCACATCTTTCGGCTTCACGGCCATGTAGCGACGAAGGACAAGGCGCCCGATCCTCCCCAGTCCGTTGATCGCTATCCGTTTCATCAAAAGCACCTCCATAGGGGTGAATTCTTTACCACATATCCTATCATAAAAGCAAAAAGAATCCTTCCGAGAGACT
>JAHDQY010000026.1 GCA_018433595.1 Synergistales bacterium | reverse complement strand
TTCACGAGTCGGCCGGCAAGGCCCGCACCTACACGACGGCCCTGAAGGACAGGGGACTCCTCTGCAAGGAGACCCACAGCTGGATCATCCGCTTCGCCCCTCCCCTGGTCATCTCCAAAGCGGAGATCGACGAGGCCCTCAGGATCATCGGCGAGGCGCTCGCCTAGGGGCCGTATCCGCGAGCCCCGCTTCGCAGGGATCGGGCTCGTCAGCGGGAGAATCCGGAAGCGCTTTCGAGATTCTCCCGCCCCGATGGCGGAAACCGGATCGGCGACTTGTGCATACTCGAATTCAATACAGATTCGTGATGCATGCTTGACAAAACCCGCCCAAAAACATACCGTTCTGATAAGAGCCATTATTGGGAAATATCTTTTCCAAATAGGAAACAAGGAGAGACGCCCATTGAGCAGCCTCGGCAAGGGAATCCGCATCCTCAAGCTTCTCGGGGAACCGCCCTACGAATACGGGCTCAAAGAGATCGCTGAAAGCGTCGCCATGGGACGCAGCGGCGCCTTCAAGCTCCTCGACGTGCTGAAAAGCGAACATGTCGTCATTCAGGACCCGTCGACGAAGAAATACCACCTCGGCCCCGTCGTGCTCCGCCTGGGCCGGGTCTACGGCCAGCTGAAGGGGCTGGAAGAGCTGGCCGATCCCATCCTGACCTATATCCACCGCGTCAGTGGAGAGACGACCTACCTCTCGCTCTGGGAGGGAAGCCGGGCCTTCCCCGCCTACAAAAAAAGCGCGCCCGACGGCATCTACGGCTATCAGGATTTCATCGGCAAGAGCATCCCCCTCAATTCCGGCGCCTCGGCCATGGTGCTCTGCGCCTATCGGCCGGAGGAGGAGATCCGCTCTCTTCTGGCCGATGCCGACCTCCCCCAGCGCACGCCCCTGACGGAGACCGACCCGAAGAGGCTGATGGAGCTTTACGCCTCGATCCGTCAAAAGGGCTACGTCCTGGAAGACCGCACGTTCAGCCTTGAACACATCAGTCTTGCCGTCCCCGTCTTCGACCGCAACGGAGAGGTCTGGTCCTGCCTCTCTCTTGCCGCCTCGGTCGAACGGGCCACGGAAGAGAAAATCACCCAATGGCTCCAGCTGCTCAAGGACGGGGCCGAAGAACTCTCCCTGAAGCTGCAGTTCCGTCGCTGATGGGACCCTTGGCTTTATTTGGGTGAAGTGACAGGGAGGTGGTGCGGCAGCTGAAATTCGGGCCCAGGCGGAAACGATGAAGGAATGACAGAACATGGCGACAGAGAGAAAGGAGATCGCGATGAATCGCTCAGGCAGGAATCTCTCCACGGTGGGGATCGTTCTTCTGGTCCTGGCGCTGATTCTCGTCAGCTGCGGATCGGCCCCGGCCAAGACGACAATCAAGGTGGCGGGCATTTCGCCCGTCGAATACCGTTCCACTCAGTCGCTCTACCGCATCGCCGAGAAGCTGAAGGAGCAGACCGGCGGACGGATCGAGATGAAGGTCTTCCCCATGAACCAGCTAGGGGACTACACCCAGGTTTTTGAGGAGATCCGCCGGGGGACGATCGAAATGGGCCTCATCTTCCTCCCCAGCCAGTTCGACGTGACCCTCGAACTGGGTTCCATGCCGTTCCTCGCGGAGAACTACGCTCAGATCCGGGAGGCCCTCTCACCGGGGGCCTTCGTCTGTGACACGCTTGACGCGGCCCTGGACAAGCTCGGCGTCAAGCAGCTTCGGATCTTCGGCGAAGGTTTCATCGGACTGGGTTCGACGAAGATGCCGGAAAAACCCATCGACCCCAAGGCCGACAAGGGCCTTCTGGTGCGAGTCGCTCCTGTGGCCGTCTACAAGTACATGGCCGAGGATATGGGTTTCCGGACGACGACGATTCCCTATGCCGACACCTACAGCGCCATTCAGACCGGCGTCTGCGACGGATGGATCGGCGGATCTTCCCAGATCAATTATCAGGTATTCGGCGATGTGATCAAGTACTACGTGGCCTATAACAGCCTTTTCGATCAGACGACGATGATGATCAACAAGAAGTTCTGGGAAGGGCTCTCCGACGGAGACCGCAAGATCATTCAGGACGCCGTCGACGTCGAGGCCGATCTGAGCTTCGAGCTCTGCGAGCAGGAAGACGGCGATTATCTTAGCAAGATGAAGGAGCGGGACATCGAAGTCATCACCTTCTCCGATGCCGAGAAGGCCGAAATGGCCCGCTACATCCGTGTCCAGACCTGGCCCAAGCTCAAGGAGCGTCTCGGCGACGAGCTCGTCGACCGCCTCATGGAGGCCTACCAGTAGAGCCTTCAAGAAGGATCACGAGGGAGCCTCCAAGCTCCCTCGTGATCCTTTCTCCAGACCGGAGGTGACCTCGTGAAAGCCATTGAAGCGATCAAAGGCTCCCTCTTCTGGAAGGGCCTTGAGATTTTCCAGAAGGCAGTCCTCATTCTCTCCAGCATTTTCGTGGCACTCATCATGTGCGCTCAGGTCCTGATGCGCTACGTTTTCAAATCCGACCTTTACGGCATGGAAGAGATCATCATCATCGTCGCCTTCTGGCTCTATTTCATGGGCAGCTCCTACGGCGTCTTCGAGAAGAGTCACGTCCGCGCCGACATCATTCCCCAGTTCCTTTCGGAGAAACCGCGGCGTCTTCTCTCTCTGGCCGTTCAGGCGACCATGACGGCTCTCTGCCTGCTCTTTTCCTGGTGGGGCATCGATTTTGTCGGCTATAGCATCCAGGAGATGCCCCGGACACTGATCTGGGGAATCCCCCTTGCCGTGGCCCAGGCATCGGTCCTGCTGGGCTACCTGATCATGAGCTTCTACTCCGTCGTCTATCTCGCCGAAGAATTTCTTGAAGTCCGTGCATTCTTCCATGACGGGTCGACTTCGGGAACAGCCCGGGAAGGTGAACTGCCATGACCATTCTCATCGCCCTGTCGCTCATCATCGTCACCCTGCTCGTCGGCCTCCCGGTACCCTTCTGTTTCATGCTGTCGACGACCTTCCTCGTCGTCGCCCAGGGCTACGCGCCGAGCTTCCTTCTCCCTTACAGCTTCGGCCAAATGAGCTCCGTCGTCCTCCTGGCCATACCCCTTTTCATCATGGTCGGCGGCCTCATGGACCGGGGAGGCATCGGTTCATCGCTGGTCAATCTCGTCGACGTCGTCGTGGGCCGAATCAAAGGAGGCCTGGGCGTGGTGGCCGTCGTCTCCTGCGCCGTCTTCGGCTCCATCTCGGGAAGCTGCGCCGCCACCATCTCCTGCATCGGGTCGATCATGTTCCCCCGCCTTCGGGAAAACGGCTACCCCATGGGACACAGCGCCGCCCTTGTCTCCTGCGCCGCCCCCCTGGGCCTGCTCATCCCTCCCAGTTCCCAGATGATCCTCTACGCCTGGGTGGGCCAGCAGTCGGTCCTGGCCTGCTTCCTCTCGACGGTCGGCCCGGGCCTGCTCCTTACGGCCCTCCTGTCGCTTCTGAACATCATCATGCTCCGCAAGGATTCCAGCGTTTATGTGGCTCCCCCCATGAGCGCGGCGACGACGCTCAAGACCTTGGGAAAACGTTCCTGGGAGGCCGCACCGGCTCTCCTCATGCCTTTCATCGTCCTCGGCGGAACCTACGGCGGCATCATGACCCCCACCGAGGCCGCAGCCGTGGCCGTCCTCTACTCCATTCCCGTCGGTTTCTGGATCTATCGGGGGTTGAACCGCAAGAAGTTCATCGACGTTCTCGTCGAGACGTCGACGACGACGGGCGTCGTCATGCTCATGATGTTCTGCATCATGATGCTCAGCCGCATTTACGTCATGGAGGACCTGCCGACGATGATCATGAACGCCCTCAGTTCCGTCTCGACGAACCCCAAGGTCATCCTCCTCATGCTCAACGTCTTCATGATCATCGTCGGCATGATCATGGACGACGTCAGCGCCATGCTCTTGTGCACTCCGATTCTTCTCCCCGTGGTGATGAAGCTCGGCGTCAGCCCCATCCACTTCGCCGCCATCATCGGCGTCAATCTCGGCATGGGCAACGTGACGCCGCCGACGGCACCGACGCTCTATTTCGGCGGCCGTCTGGCCAAGACACCCGTCTCCCAGATGCTCAAGCCCGCCATGATCTTCATCCTTTTCGCCTGGCTGCCGACACTGCTGGCCGCCACCTATCTGCCCGATCTGGCCCTCTGGCTGCCGCGACTTGTTCTGGGCAATCGATTCTAGGAGGAGACCTACCATGAAACGATCTCAAAAGATTCTCGACCTGCTGCTGGCCCTCTGTTCCGTCCCCAGCGTCTCCCCCGACGGAAAAACGGAAGGGGCCGTCGTGGAGCTTCTCCGTCAACGCCTCGCCGAAGAGCCCTATTTCAAGAACCGCCCCGACAATCTTCGGCTTCTCGATCTCGAGAATGACCGGCTGGGGCGCAAGGCCCTCTGGGCTCTCGTCGAGGCCGAGAAAAAAACCGATGCCACGGTCCTCCTCATGGGACACATCGACGTCGTCGCCCCCGAGCCTCTGGGCGACCTGGAGCGCCTGGCCTTCGACCCCCAGGCCTATACGGAGGCCCTCAAAGGGCAACTCCTCCCGGCAGACGCCAGGGACGACCTCGATTCCGGTCAGTGGCTCTTCGGCCGCGGCACGGCCGACATGAAAAGCGGCGTCGCCGTCGAGGCGACCCTCATCGCGGAAGCCGCCGCCGATCCTTCAAGGCTCCCCTGCAACGTCGCCCTGCTTGCCGTCCCCGACGAGGAGACGAACTCCCTGGGAATGACGGGCTCTCTCCCTTATCTGATCCGTCTTCAGAAGGAAGGGATGCGCCTTTTGGCCTGCATCGACGCCGAGCCCACCATCGCCACCGGCGAGAGAGAGCAGGCCCGCATCTATCTCGGAAGCATCGGCAAAATCAACCCCTTCTTCCTCTGTCTGGGGCGGCGGGCCCACATCGGCGAATACTATGACGGCCTTTCGGGTGCCCTTATCGGCTCCCATCTCAACACCCTCCTCGACGGGAACGCCGATCTGACCGATCGCCTCGACGGCGTCATCTACCCCGGATATGCCTCCATCTGGCAGAGAGACCTTCGCCCCGATTACGGCGCCACCCTGGCCGACAGACAGGCCTTGCTTTACAGCCGCCTCACCGTCGACAGCCTGCCATCAAAGCTCATGAGGGAGCTTCAAGAGGTCGCTCTCGAAGCCCAGCGACGGGCCCTGGATCAGGTCAAGGCTTCTGCGGAAGCCTTTTCCCGCCATCGCCCCCGACCTGTCACCCCCGACCTGGGCTCTCCCCGGGTCATGACCTACGAGGAGCTGAAAGGACGTGTCCGTCAGGCGGGCATCGACGTCGAAGCCGTCGTCGATGCCGTCGTCAGCCGCCTCCCCGACGAGGCCGACCCCCGTCTCATCGCTCTCGAGAGCGCCTCGGCTCTCCTCGACGCCTCGGGAGAAAAGGGGCCTCTTGTCGTGGTGGGCTTCCTCTTTCCCTACTACCCTCACCGGATCAACGGCGGCTCCTCCGAGGGCGACCGCCGCATGCTCGCCGTCGCCGAAGCCGTCGCCGAAGCCGCCCGGAAGCGCTTCGGCCGCGAGCTGGCCCTTCGTCCCGTCTTCGAGGGGGTCAGCGATCTCAGCTACTGCGGCTTTGACGGCGGGAAAGCCGAGCTCGACCTCTTGGCCGTCAATGTCCCCGGATGGGGTCGCCTCTATGAGCTTCCCACAGACACCCTGACCTCCCTCGACATTCCCATTCTCAACCTGGGCCCTCTGGGCAAGGACGCTCACAAAAGCACCGAACGGATCTACCTCCCCTATCTGCTGGAAGAGCTGCCCTGCCTTTTTGAAACAGCCCTCTCCGAAGCCGCGACCTTTCGCTGAAGACCTATAATGAGGTCGTCTTCAGCTCTTCCGAAGGAGGCCTCCCGTCGGTGAAAATCATCGGAGGCGACCTCCCCCACGCCGGGAACCGGCTCGGGAGGCCGCCTCTTTCGGACAGCCGCGCCACCTTCCCCGCGCAAGAGGCGGGGGAAAGCCTCTGGGTCGACTCGGGGCGGTCGGCCCTTCGCCTGGCCCTTCTGAACCTTCGTGCGAGGGGAGCGAGGGGGGCGTGGCTCCCCTTTCTCTGTTGCAGCTCCGTCATCGAACCCTTTCTCGACCTGGGCTTCTCCCTTCGCTTTTACGGCCAGGGCCGGGAGGACGGGGCGACGGCACCCTTCTGGCTTGCACCTCCCGTCGGGCTCTCTCCTCGGCGGGGGGAGGTCCTCCTTTTCATCCACTATTTCGGTTTCCTCAACGAAGGCATGACCTCCGTCCTCGATCGGCTGCCGCCGCAGATGCGTCCCTGGATCATCGAGGACGCCGTTCCGGCCTCCCTCACCGAAGGGACAGGACGATGGGGCGATTTCACCCTGAGGAGCTTCCGCAAGTTTCTCCCCGTCGCCGACGGGGCCCTCATCACGGGCAGGGAGGCCTTCCCGATCGGGAAGGAACGTCTCGAAGAACCCGATGCGAGGCGATTCCGCCTCAAGGGCTGGTCCGCCCTCGGAAGGCTCCTCTTCCCCGGCGGCGGCCGCCGCTGGCTTCAGCTGGCCCAGGAGGGGGAGGAACGCTTCGACGGAGTCCCCCGGCGCCCTTCGCCCCGGAGCCTGAGCCTGCTGAAGCGGATCGATCGCCCCGGCGTCATCGCCTCAAGGCGCCGGAATTTCGCCGCCCTCCTGGAAGAACTCGGAAGGCGAGGGCTCCTCGGCAGCATCATCGACCCCTTCACCCTCTCGCTGCCGGAAGGCGTCGCCCCCCTCGGCCTCCCCCTCCGTCTCCGGAGGGGATCACGGGACGAGACGCTCCGCCGCCTCCGACGGGACGGCATCTTCTCTCCCGCCGACTGGGGCGTCAACGCCCTCTCACGGGAAGCTCTCGACGCCGACAGGGAAACGGCCCGTCGGCTTCTGGTCCTGCCCGTTGATCAGGCACTGGAAGACGACGACATCGCCTTCATCGCCGAACGTTTGGAAGGGTGCCCTCGTAGCGAGCCGAGACCATAGGATGACCCTACGGCAGCAATACCTATTCATCCGGCTAAACATCTCCACCGTTAGCCTGTCAAAAGAAATCACCCTGTGCTAAGATTCTAATCACATCTTTTTACCATATTTCTCCGATTAAAATGTCATCTTTATTATTATTCCGAACAAGGAAGGGGTGGCCTCTGTTGTTCTCACGTCTCAAGATCGGACCGAAACTGGTCATCGGATTCGGACTTCTTCTCTTTCTTTTCTGTCTGACCGGCATCTTCGCCTGGCGCAACCTCGGCGTCGTC
>JAHDQY010000062.1 GCA_018433595.1 Synergistales bacterium | reverse complement strand
CGAAGGATGGCCTCAGGGTATCCGAATATATGCATCCAGGGGGTGTCATGTATGAAGAGGAAACTCCAGGTCGCTCAGTTCGGTTGCGGGAAGATGTCCGCCTACACCATGCGGTACGTCTATGAGAAGGGCGGGGAGATCATCGCCGCCTTCGATCAGAACCCGGCCGTCATCGGAAAGGACATCGGTGACATCATCGGTACGGGGAAAAAGGGCGTCCGCGTCCTTGACGTCCGAGAGGCGGACAAGACGCTCGCTTCGCTCAAACCCGACGCCTGCATCATCACCACCATGAGCCTCATGAAAGACCTCCGGTCGGCCTTCCTCGTCTGCGCCAAAAACGGCATCAACGCCATCAGCACCTGCGAAGAGGCCTTCTTCCCTTGGAACTCCTCCTTCGCCATCACGAAAGAGATCGATGATCTCGCAAAAAAGAACAGCTGCACCATCTGCGGAGCCGGGTACCAGGACGTTTTCTGGGGCAATCTCATCGCCACCCTCGCGGGGGCGACCCACAACATCCGCAAGATCCGGGGCAAATCCAGCTACAACGTCGAAGATTACGGGATCGCCCTCGCCCAGGTCCACGGCGCCGGTCTGGACCTGGCCGCCTTCGCGAAAGAGATAGCCGCCGCCGACAACATTTCGCCGGCCGAGCGCCAGGCTCTGATCGACAAGGGCGAATTCCTCCCCTCCTACATGTGGAACGTCAACGGCTGGCTCTGCGAGCGCCTCGGGCTGACGGTCAAATCGCAGACCCAGAAGTGCATCCCCCAGACCTGCAGGAAGGACCTGCGTTCGGAGACCCTCGGCATGACCATCCCCGCCGGCCACGCGACGGGCATGTCCGCCGTGGTCACCACCGAAACGGAAGAGGGGATCTCCATCGAGACGGAGTGCATCGGCAAGGTCTACGCTCCCGAGGAATTCGACCAGAACGACTGGACGCTGATGGGCGAGCCTGACACCCAGGTGGTGATCAACCGGCCCGCCACCGTCGAACTCACCTGCGCCACCATCGTGAACCGCCTCCCCGACGTCATCAACGCCGAGCCGGGCTACATCACCACCGACAAGATGCCCACCAACAGATACCGGGTGAAACCTCTCGACGCCTACGTGAACCGCTGATTCCGCCGGTTCAGGAAGAGCGGGGTCAGATCTAAGGCAAAACAAGGGGTCAGATCTACACTTTTGACAAAAATGAATCCTTTTTGTCAAAAGTGTAGATCTGAACATCCCACTCGGATTTTCAAGTCCTTGGAGCTTGTTTCGGGAGTTATCTGTTCAATCCTCCTGTCTTTCCATCTGCTCACTGTTGCGGACCTCGTAGAAACAATCCCTTTTGATCATGGCCCAAAGGACACGG
>JAHDQY010000041.1 GCA_018433595.1 Synergistales bacterium | reverse complement strand
GACGAGCCGACGGCCAGCGTCGACATCCATTCGGCCTCCCTCATCCACGAGGCCGTTTTAAGGGCCCGGCGGGAGTGGGGGACGACTCTGATCGTCGTCAGCCACGACCTCGCCTGGCTCTATGACGTCACCGAGGAGATCGTCGCCCTCTACGGAGGGCGCGTCACCGAGCGGGGGCCTGAAAACCTCGTCGCCGGCCCCTGGAGAGAAATCGAGGACGGCTTCATGGAACACGCCCTGGCCGACGGCCAGCGCCTCGTCGCCGCGGGCTCGGGGGAGGAAGGCTCCGTCGCCGCCCTCGACCCCTCCAGCGTCATCGTCTCTCTCGAAGCGCCCCACGAGATCTCGGCCCGCAACGTCCTCCGGGGGACGGTCTCTCAGATGACCTATGAAAACGGCACGAAAAGAGTCCTCGTCAAAGTCCAGGCCGGCGGCCTCCCCCTGACGGCGCGCCTCACCGGGGAAGCCGTGAGGGAGCTGAAACTTCATCCCGGCCGGGAGGTCCTCCTCGTCGTCAAGGCCAGTGCCTTCCGCTGGGTCTAGAGTCAGGCCGAAAGGCGGGGTCAGGTCTGACCCCGCCTTTCGGCCCTACTCCGGGGGGCCCTCAGGGCCTCCCTCTTGTTGTCGACAGGTACTGTGTGCAACGTATACGGGACGCAATATCCCTTGTTAAAATTTCGTTGATCCTCCTTGACAGAAGATTGCCGGCATGGATAATGATGACGTAATGCTCCAAACTGAAAGTTCATTTTTGTTGGAGCAAGGGGGCCTGATCCGGCCCTTGATGAGAGTTGAGAGTCCTGAGAGCGATCAAGCCGGATCTCCCGAGGGAGGTGAGCTGCACAGGGACGAGAACGAGAACGTTTCTTACCGAGAGCCGGAGAGTGTGAACGCTGTACCGCGAGAGAAAGACCCGAGAGATTGAGAGAGGAGGAAACAAGCCATGAAAGGATGGCGTAAGCTCTGTCTTGCCCTGTGCGTCGTCGTTCTGACGG
This sequence comes from Synergistales bacterium, assembly GCA_018433595.1. GTDB lineage: Bacteria > Synergistota > Synergistia > Synergistales > Aminithiophilaceae > Aminithiophilus. Next base: position 19,260 of record JAHDQY010000041.1, on the reverse strand, counting down.
CAGGGTTCGCCTTCGCCGAAATGGAGGCCCAGTCCATCTGTGATCCCACCTGCAAGGACGGGCTCCTCTTCATCGGCGACATGTTCTATGACGGCCCCTTCTGCGAGGCCATGTTCCCCGAGCAGGACTGCCCCTGTGAACACCTCAACTGGCCCCTTGACGGCGCCATCTGGGGATGCGACTTCGGGTTCCTCAACACCGGGGTCTGCGAGATTCCCGCCCAGCAGTGGGATCTGAAGGGCCTCACGCCCCACAAGATGGTCTGGAGCGAGAGCCAGAAGGTCCTCTTCATCTCCTACCTGAACAACCATAAGTTCCTCACGGAAGAGGGGCCCGACGGGCCGCCCCAGGGCGTCGACGCGGCGAAGAAGCCTCAGCCGCCTCAGAAGCCGGAGCCCATCGACATGGGGAGTCCCCTCGTCTCCGTCGTCGACCTGAGCAAGGGTGAGGCCTTCGATCTCAATCCCTACAACTTCGACGACATCTTCCAGAAGAACATCAAAGTCGGGGCCCTGGCCCTCGACGACGAGCGCCACCTGCTCTACGTGGCCAACCTCGATCCTGACGACGCGACGGTGACGGTCCTCAACGTCGCCGATCCCAAACTCCCCACCAAGCCGATCTGCGACCCGGCCATCGACCTCTGCGCCGTCTGCGAGTGCGACTGCAACTACATGAACATGGACATGGTCTACTTCAAGAACCGCCTCTACGTCTCCTACTTCGACACGAACGTCGAAGAGGGCATCGGCTTCGGCGATCCCATGATCGCCGTCTTCAACGCCGATCCCGACAGCCCCTTCTACGGCGAGCAGGAGGACTGCATCCGCGTCGTCCTCGACTGCCCCTGCGTCGACGCCAATGACAGCTACTTCCTGGCGGCCAACCTGGCCGTGACGGAAGTGGACGGACAGGTCATCATCCTCTCCACCTACCACCCCTACTTCATCATGGGCGACTTCGCCGCCCTCCATCTGCTGGGGATCTATGAGATGGAGTGGGAGGACTTCGTCAACCGTCCTCTGGGCGTCATCACGGCCACCAACATGTCTACCCGCGAGACGATCTACGCCGACCTCAACAGCGCCGCCTTCCGGGAGAAGCTGATCCACGCCGGAATCGACATGTGCGGCTTCGAGCGCCTGAACCTCCGGGCCATCGACGTCAACCCCTGCGGCTGCGGCGACTGCGAGGATCAGATCATCTACCTGACGGCCATGAAGTACGACTACGGAACGGACTGGAGCGAGAAGTGGGGCTGCCCCTGCTGCCCCTGGGATGAGGAGTTCAACTTCGAAGCCGCCATATTCCCCACGCAGGGCTACGTCCTGGCCCTGAGCCTCTTCACCGGCGAGTGCAACGTGGGCGACGAGATCGACTTCCTCGACAAGAAGGTGCTCCCCAAGAAGGAACTCTGCTGGTGTGACGACTCCGACGGCTGCGAGTGGCCCTGGTCGCCGGGCGACCTCGTCGCCACCTCCTGGGTCCGCGAAACCAACCTCAAGGTCGGCGCCCCCACCGTCGCCGCCGACGGCAAGGTCACCGTCAAGGCGACCTTCCTCGCCGATCAGGGTTACGACAATCTGGGGTTCCACTTCCGTTGGGATCCGGCCGTTCTCGGCTACGCCTCCCACAGCATCATCCTTGAAGGGCAGGCTTCCCCCAAGACCTCGCCCGCTTCCTCTCAGACGCCCGGTCATTTTGCCTGGGACGACATCCTCTGGGACTTCCCCGTCGTTCTCGGCACGGGTGAGACGCTGACCCTCGAAATGACCTTCATGCCTCTAAAGGCTGAGTCGAACACGACGGCCATCGCTCATGTCGACGGCTTCTCCGGCTACGAGTGCTTCAACGTCACCGTCCCCACTCCTCCCGATGATGACGAGTGCCCCTGCGATCCTTCCGACAAGGATGTCACCGTCACGACGGGCAGCGGCGCCAAGCCGGCCGACAGCAAATTCACCGGCAGCGCCCTCTACTTCAATCTCCAGTGTGCCGATGGAGCCTCCATCGACGATCCTCTCTTCGTCCACTTCTTCTTCGCCGGCGACGGCGGAGAAAGCGCCTTCGCGAACACCTACCAGTGGGACGGGACGGCCAAGGAGTGGAAGTCTCTCTCCGGGGCCAGCGTGGAAGCTCTCACGTCGCCCGATGCGTCCTGGCCCGAGGGCATGAGCTTCGCCCTCAAGTCGACCCTCCCCGGCGGTAACGCCCTCTGCGGCGGCACCTTCGCCCTCACCGGCGCCACCGAGGAAGAGATGAACCCCGATAACGGCGACGACGGCGAGCCCAGCGCGGACGACGGCGGCAGCGGTTGCAGCGTCGGCGGCTTCGCTCCTGCCGCTCTGCTCTTTGTCGTGCCTCTCGTGAGCTTCTTCCGCAAGCGCTAGGCACCGTAGGGAAAAGGCGGGGGGCCTCCTGAAGGTCCCTCGCCTTCCCGAAAGGCCGAGCGGGAAGAAGCCCCGACGATAGGTGATGGTAATGGGCGGCAGCGAATTCTTTCCTCCTGTCCGATCCTGTCGCTTCCTCCCTGTCCCAGGGCCGGCGGCGGAGAATGGCGACACGAGGGGAGGGACGCTGATGGCCTTCCGGCTCGAATCTCCCGTTTTTGCCACAGGTGATCCGATCCCGGTCGAACACACCTGCATCGGACGGGATCTTTCTCCCGAACTCCTTTGGCACGACGCCCCGCCGGGGACTCGCAGTTACAGCCTCATCCTCGATGATCCCGACACCATTGTCGGCCTCTTCACCCACTGGATGGTGGCGAACATCGCCGAGGACCAGGCCGGACTTCCCGAGGGAGCCCGAATCGAAGGCATCGGCGTCGAAGGCGTCAACGATTTTCGAAGAACAGGCTATTCCGGTCCCTGTCCGCCCCGAGGGAGGGGGATGCACCGCTACTTCTTCAGGCTCTACGCCCTCTCGGTGCCGCGGCTGCCCCTCATGCCCTGCTTCACCCGTCACGAACTGGAAAAGGAGATGGCGGGGCATATCCTGGAGGTAGCCGAGTTGATGGGGACCTTTGAGCGGTAGAGTTGGGGTCAGACCGGTCCAAGATCGAAGGGGTCAGGTCTACACATTTGACAAAAAGGAATCCTTTTTGTCAAATGTGTAGACCTGACCCCTTCGATCTTGCTTTGGACCCCTTCGATCTTGATGACCCCTTTGCTCGGCTTCAGCCGATCAGAGAAACCCGCAGGATCCCCTCGGGGAGGCGGAGCGGGGCGATGACGGCCGGTTTCCGGCGGCGAAGGGGGTCCTTGATGCCGACGGGCTCCGGGGGAGACATGTCGAGTTCGATGCCGATATCGGAGCAGTTGACGGTGAAAAGGCCGTTGACGAGGTTGAGGAACTCGCCGACGGCGGCCTCGGCCGTCTCGTCGAAGGTCGGCAGCTCCAGATGAGAGTAGCGGCGGGCCAGATCCAAAAGGACTGCCGTTTCGCCGCTGAGAAGCGAGGTCAGGTCGCGGTCGCCGCTGAAAACCTGGCGGAAGGCGGGCAGACCGGAAGGCGCCGCGTCGGCAAGAGGATCGATGGCGACGCCGGGGTCGACGAAGCGGATCACGTTGCGGACGAAGAGGGCGACGTAGTTTTCGAGAAGTTCCTGACCCCCTCCCTGTCCGGTGAAGAGAGAGGCGACGATGCCGTCGATATCCTCCCTGTCGAAGGCGGTGTAGCTCGCCGCGGAAAGGCCCGAAGCCTCGCGATAGGCTTCAAGGGCCTTGAGAAAGCCTTCGCTGGAAAAGATCCCCTTCTCGATGAGGATCTGCCCCAGAAGGAGGTGGCGGCTTTGCTGCTGCGAGAGGAGAGTCTCCAGGGCCTCGACGGAGAGGTAGCCCTTCTCGACGGCGATCTGGCCGAAGCGGCGGTCGCTTCGTTTCTGGGCCTCGTGAACCTCCTTCACCTGCTCTGGAGTCATCTGTCCCCCGGCCATGGCGAGGACTCCCAAAAGGGGGCGGGTCTCCTCCATGAGGACGAAGGCCCGGGCAAGCTGGCTGGCGGTGACGAGCTGCTCCTGGAGGAGGAACTGTCCGAAGAGACGGGAGAGCATCACTCCCACGCTCCTTCCAGGTGTCGGTGAAGGATGTCGAGAACGACTTCCTTTTCAAAGGGTTTCTGGATAAAGTCGCAGGCTCCGGCGTCGATGGCGGCCTTGAGATTCTTGTGGGTGCCCGTCGAGGAGGCCATGACAACCCTGGCGGCCCTATCGTAGCCGCGTATCTCCGTCAGGGCCTCAAGACCGTTTTTCTGGGGCATGACGATGTCCATGAAAACCAGATCGGGGCGATGTTCCCGATAGAGGGCGACGGCCTCAAGGCCGTCCCGTGCCTCAAGGACTTCCCCGACGCCCCCCTCGTTCTGCATGAGATCGCGCATCATGCTTCGAACCAGAACGGAATCGTCGCAGACCAGAACGACGCTCTTGCCGTTGTTTTTGCTCACGCCAGCAGGCACCTCCCCTACAGTTTGTAAGAAGGACTTCAATTACCTCTTGCCGTTTATTATATATCAAAGCGGTGAAAAGCGGGATCAGACAAAACAAGAGACAAAGCAAGGGCAAAACAAGGGGTCAAACAAGGCAAAACAAGGGGTCAGACCTACACATTTGACAAAATGGATCCATTTTGTCAAATGTGTAGGTCTGACCCCGCTTTTGAGGTCCTGACCCCGCTTTTGAGGTCCGCTTGAGGTCTGTGACCCCGCTCTTACTTATCCAGCTGTCTCACCACGTCGATGACCGTTCCGTCGCGCCATTCAACGACGCCGATGATGCGGTCCTTCGTCGCCACGGGCTCCATGGGGCCGCTCATCCTGTGGGCCCTTTCGACGAGTTCGTCGATGGCGACGAGGGGGACGTTGCCGGCCTCTTTGGCGGCGTCGATGAGGTCCTGCCGCAGCGGATTGATGGCGACGCCGAACTCGGTGACGATGGCGTCGACCACCTCGCCCGGCGTGGTGACGGTGTAGACGTCGTCGACGACGCAGGGGATGCGGCCCCGCAGCAGAGGCGTGGTGATGATCGTCAGCTTGGCGCCCGCGGCCGTGTCCTGATGGCCGCCGATGCCGTGGAGCAGAGCTCCGTCGGCTTCGGTGTTGACGTTGGCGTTGAAGTTCCGGTCCACCTCGGTGGCTCCCAGGACGACGGCGTCGAGCATGTTGACGACGGCTCCCGCGTTCCACGGGTTGGCGTACCAGTCGGCCGAGATCTCCACATGGTTGGGGTTCTCGGCGATGGACTTGACGGCCACGAGGTCGAAGGACTGGACGTCCATGAGGCGCTCGAAGAGCCCCTCGTTGAGCATGTCGACGAAGAAGCTCGTGATGCCGCCCAGGCCGAAGCTGCCCTTGACGCCCCGGGCCTTCATGGTCTCCCGGACGTAGGCGGCGACGGCGAGGGAGATGCCGCCCGCTCCCGTCTGGAAGGAGACGCCCTCCTTGAAGTAGGGGCTCGATTCGATGAGGGCCGCGGCGTGGCGGGCGATGAGGAGCCGCATGGGGTCCCGGGTGACCTGGGTCGTTCCCGAGACGATCCCCGCCGGATCGCCGATGGAGTCGACGGCGACGACGAAGTCGACCTTGGTCTGGTTGATCGAGACGGGCGTCATGGGGAAGGAGAGGAGGTTGTCCGTCACGGCGACGACGCAGTTGGCGTAGTCGGCGTCGGTGACGGCGTATCCCAGGGAGCCGCAGGCCGAGCGTCCGATCCGGCCCGACAGGTTGCCGTAGCGGTCGGCCGAGGGGGCGGCGATGAAGGCCACGTCGATCCTGACGTCGCCCGAGATGACGGCCCGGGGCCGTCCGCCGTGGCTGCGCAGAACCACGGGAACCTCCAGCCCTCCTTCGGAGGCGAGCTGGCCGATGGGGCCGTTGACCGATCCCATGATGCGGCGGATGACGCCGCTCTTGATGTGGGGGATGAGGGCCTTGTGGACGCCGAAGAGGGCCGTCGGGAAGATCGTCAGATCGCGGATCCCCATCTCGGCGCAAGCGTCGATGACCTGGTTGACGACATAGTCCCCGTTGCGCAGGTGGTGATGGAAGGAGACGGTCATGCCGCTTTTGAGGCCCGATGCCTTGATGGCCTCTCTGATGTCCTTGACGGTCTTGTCCGTCCTGTCGTTGAAGGCCGCCTTCAGTCTTCCTCCGGCGCAGTTGCCTTCAGGGATTCTGGCCTTGTGCCCGTTGAAGGGAAGTACCGGCCCGTAGCCGGCGATCTGCCCGGGAAGTTCCCGGCCCACGCTGTTTCTCGCCATCTTACTGCACCTCCTCGGAGAGACCGGCCCGGGTAAGAGTGAACTGGGCCCGTTTCACCACCGGGGCGTCGACCATGCGGCCGTCGACGGAGACGGCGCCGAGACCCCGGGCTGCGGCCTCCTTGGCGGCTTCAACGATGCGCCGTGCCTTGGTGATCTCCTTCTCGGTGGGCATGAAAACGGAGTGGATGATCGGGATCTGACGGGGATGGATGACGCTCTTCCCGTCGAAGCCCAGCTGCTTGATGAAGGTCGCCTCCCGGACCAGCCCCTCGTCGTCGTTGATGCGGGGGAAGACGGTGTCGAAGGCGTCGATGCCGGCGGCCCGAGCGGCGAGGATCACCCGGCGCCGGGGCCCTTCGAGCTCGACTCCGTCGTCGGAGCGCTGCGTCCTCAGGTCGGCCGTCAGATCTTCGCCGCCGGGGCAGATGGAGTCGACGCGGGGCGAGGAGGCGGCCACCTCGTAGGCGTTCCAGATTCCCCGGGCCGTCTCAAGGAGGCAGCAGATCTTCGTCCTGCCCACCGTGACGCCGGCGGCCTTCTCGATCCGGGTGAGCGCCTCGTCGACGGCCTTCACCGTCTCGGGGCCCTCCACCTTGGGGATGCGGATGCCGTCGATGCCGCAGGGGACGATGGCCTCCAGATCCTTCTCCCAGTACTCCGTGTCGACGCCGTTGATGCGCACCGTCACCTCGCAGTCGCCGAACTCGCCCTCCTTGAGAATGCGGCTCACCAGAATCCGTGCCGAATCCTTCTCGTGGATCGAGACGGCGTCCTCCAGGTCGAGAATGAGTCCGTCGGAGCCGAAGAGCCATCCCCGGAGCAGCATGTTGGGGTTGTTCCCCGGCAGGTAGAGCATGGTTCGACGCAACTTCATGCCGCGCCACCTCCCGTCAGGCGTCTCCAGGCCGCTTCGACGCGGGCCTCGAGGACGACGTCGAGGGCGCCGTTGTCCTGAACGCTGGCCGTCACGTCGACGGCGCCCAGCTTTTTCAGCGTCTCACGTACCCTTGTTTCCATGGCTTTGCCGAAACGGGCTGCGCTGGCCCCGGCGAGGGTGACGGTCATGCCGTTTCCCGCCCCTCCCTCGGTGAGGCTCACGACGCAGTCCATCGATTCCAGCGTGCCTGCCTGTGCCGTTTTCATCATCCAACCTCCTTCTTCATCGGAAAGGAAAGAGGCCCGCTGAGGTGAGCGGGCCTCCCGCGGACGAGGTCCGAACTAGTCCTCGAAGCCGATGGTCTTGGCGGGGTCGCACATCTTTTTGGCCCGGGCCTTGGCCTCTTCGAGGCGCTTGCCTGTGAAGGCGGGATTGAGCTTCTGTCCGACGGCGGCCGCCATGTCGATGGTGGAGGCGGCGTTCTTCTCCCAGTCGGGGTCATGGCGGAAGTCGCGGAGCACGTCGTAGGTGAGGACCTTGTTCTCGACGAGGACCTCTCCGATGGCCTTCTCAAGGCGCCTGCCCTGATCCTCCATGTCGAGATAGTCGAGCATCATCTTCGCCGTCAGCAGCATGGCGCAGGGGTTGACGCGGTACTGGTGGGCGTACTTGGGCACCGATCCGCTGCTGGGCTCGAAGAGGGCCGTCGTCTTGCCGATGTTGCCGCTGGGGGCGAATCCCAGGCCGCCCGTGAGCTGGCTGGCCTCGTCGGAGAGAATGTCGCCGAAGACGTTGCTGGCGACGACGACGTCGTAATCCTGGGGATTCTTGATGAGCCACATGGCCGTGGCGTCGGCGTTCTCCTCGACGGCCTTGATCTCGGGGTAGTCCTTGGCGACCTTGAAGAAGATCTCCTTCATCATGCCGTCGGTGGCGCGGATGACGTTGGCCTTGTTGCAGTTGGTGACCTTCTTGCGGCCCGTGGCCTTGGCGTACTCGAAGGCGGCGCGGATGATCCGCTCGCACCCCTCTTCGGAGTAGACGCGCCAGGAGACGGCCACTTCGCCCTTGGTCTTGAAGCGCTCCATCCCCTTGTGCACGTCGTACATCTCGGCGGGCAGGGGGCGGAATTCGACAGCCGAGTAGAGGTCTTCCGTATTCTCACGGAACATGACGATATCGATCTTGGGATCGCCCTTGAGGGGGGTCCCCACGCCGGGAAGGGTCTTGGCGGGGCGGAGGTTGATGTAGAGATCGAAGAGCTGGCGCATCTGGAGGATGGCCGACTTGAAGCCCTTCACGCCCGGCTTGGAGGTGATGGCCGCCATGAGGGTGGCGTCGGTCTTCTTGATCGTCTCGACCGTCTCGGGCGGAACGGTGTTGCAGCGGGGATCGCCCTCGCCGAACTTGGCGTTGGACTTCTCCCACATGCACCAGCCCAGGTCGGCCCGCACCAGATCGATGGGCAGCTCCATGGCGTCGAGCACCAGAAGGGCGGCCTCCATCATGTCGAAGCCCGAATCGTCGCCCGCCATGTAACAGACCTTGTAGCGATCCTTCTTCTCCCTGACCTTCATGACGTTGCGGTTTGCCATAATGTCTGTCTCCTCCCGAAAGGTCTCTTTTTTCGGGGCGGGGGCCTTTTCACGGCCCCGCCCCGTCCTGTCTTCTCTCAAGGACCTCTACTTCAGGCCCAGCGACTTCTTCACGTGAGGGATCAGCCCGCCGTCCTCGATGAGCCCCTTCACGAAATCGGGGTAGGGGGGGAAGGGGAACTCGCCCCTGGCGGTGACGACCTTTCCCGAATCGAAATCCACCGTCACCTCGTCTCCGGCCTCGATGGCCTCGACGGCATCGGGGGAGATGATGATGGGCAGACCCTCGTTGAAGCAGTTGCGGTAGTAGATGCGGGCGAAGCTCTTGGCGATGATGGCGCCGATGCCCCGCTCCTTGAGGCAGCTCACGGCCTGCTCGCGGGAGGAGCCGCAGCCCCAGTTCTTGCCGCCGACGATGATGTCGCCGGCCTTGGCGTTCTGGGTGAACTCGGGGTCCAGATCCTCCAGGGCCACCTTGGCCATCTCGGAGCGCTCCTTGATGGTGTAGGTGTACTTGCCGGGGAAGATGACGTCGGTGTTCACGTCGTCGCCGTACTTCCAGACCTTACCGGTGATCTTCATGGTCTAGAGCACCTCCCTGGGGTCGGCGATCTCGCCCTTGAGGGCCGAGGCCGCCACCGTCAGCGGGCTTGCCAGGTAAATGAAGCTCTCCTTGTTGCCCATCCGTCCCTTGAAGTTGCGGTTGGCCGTCGAGATGCAGGCCTCGCCGGGGGCCAGAATCCCCTCGTGGTTGCCCATGCAGGGGCCGCAGCCGGGGTTGGCGATGACGCATCCCGCGTCGAGGAAGGTCTCGATGAGCCCCTCGGCCATGCACTGGCGGTAGATCTTCCAGGAGGCGGGGATCACGATGGTCCGCACCGCCACCTCCTTGCCCTTGAGGATCGCCGCGGCGGCGCGCAGATCCTCGATGCGGGCGTTGGTGCAGCTGCCCAGGAAGGCCTGATGGATCGGCGTCCCCTTCACGGCGTCGATGGCGGCGTAGTTATCCACCGTGTGGGGCTTGGCCACGCAGGGGACGAGATTGTCCAGATCGTAGGTCAGTTCCTTGGCGTAGACGGCGTCGTCGTCGGCCCAGAGGGCCTCCCAGCGGTCCGTCCTGGCCTTGTCCCTGATCGCCGCGAGCACCTTGGCGTCGGGGGGGCAGACGGCGTTCTTGGCGCCCATCTCGATGCCCATGTTGCAGAGGGTCATCCGCTCGGCGATGGACATGGCCTCGATGGCCGGTCCGTGGAACTCGACGGACATGTAGTCGGCGCCGTCGGCCTTGATGTCGCCGATGAGGGTCAGGATCAGGTCCTTGGCGGCGACGCCGGGCCTGAAGGAGCCCTTTACGGTGACTTTGAGGCTCTCGGGCACCTTGAACCAGATCTGTCCCGTCGCCCAGGCGGCGGCCATCTCGCTGCGGCCGATGCCGGTGGAGAAGGCGCCGAAGGCGCCGTAGGTGCAGGTGTGGCTGTCGCTGCCGATCATGATCAGGCCGGGGAGGGCGAACCCCTCTTCGCACATGACCTGATGGCAGACGCCGCCCTTGCTGGAGACATCGTAGAAATGGGTGATTCCCTGCTCGGCGACGAACTGGCGGGTTTCCTTGTGGTTCACGGCATGGTCGTCGGAAGGGGCCGGAACGGCGTGGTCGAGGATGAAGACGATCCTCTCCGGTTTCCAGACGTTCTTGACGCCGATCTTCCTGAAGGTCCTGGCGATGGGCGCGGAGTTGTCGTGGCTCATGCAGAAATCGGGTTCGACGGTGACGATCTCCCCGGCCTTGACCTCATGGCCCGCGGCCCGGCCCAGAGCCTTCTCGGCGAAGGTCTTGCCCATGAATGGCGCCTCCTTTTACCGGCCTGCCCGGCTCTTGAGATACTCGATGAGCCCGCCGGCGGCCATGATATCCTTCTCCAGGTCCGCCACGGCGTCGCCGTGGAAGGACGTCCCCTTGGTGACGTTTTTCACTTCTCCCTTGGCGAGATCGACTTCCAGCTCGTCGCCGTCCTCGATCTTCTTGTCCTTGATGGCCTGGGAGATCCCCTTGATGAAGAGGACGGGATAGCCGTTGTTGATGGCGTTGCGGTAGTAGATGCGGGAATAGTTCTCGGCCAGGACGACGGGGATTCCGGCGTACTTGAGGCAGTAGACGGCATGCTCCCGGCTCGAACCGCAGCCGAAGTTGGTGCCGGCCACGACGAAATCTCCGGGCTTCACTTCCTTGGCGAAATGCTCCTTGCCGGGGTAGTACTCGAAGGAGTACTGAGGCATCTTCTTCGGGTCCGTCTCGGCCAGGTACTTGTTGTGGTAGATCAGGTCCGTGTCGACGTCGTCGCCGAAAACCCAGGCCCTGCCGCGCAGGATCGTCTTTTCCATGATCGCCTTCCTCCTTGCCTTAGCCCAGAATGTCCCGCGGGTCGGTGATGACGCCGCGGACGGCCGTGGCCATGGCCGACATGGGGCTCATCAGATAGGTGTGGCTTCCCTTGCCCACCTTGCCGATGAAGTTGCGGTTCGTCGTCGAAACGCCGACGTCGCCCGAGGGGAGAACGCCGTAGTGCTCGGCCGTGCAGAGCGAACAGGTCGGATTGGTGAAGACGATGCCGGCATCGAGGAACTTCTCGATGTAGCCGGCGGCGGCGCACTTTCTCATGACCTCCCGCGTCGACGGGGTGATGATGGTCCGCACCTTGGGCGAAACCTTGAAACGGCCGGCCTCCAGCACCTTGTAGGCCGCCTCGATATCCTCGAAGCGCCCGTTGGAGCAGGAGCCGATGTGGACCTGGTCGACGGCCGTGCCGGCGACGTCGCGGACGCGCTTCACGTTATCGGGCGCGTCGGGGCAGGAGGTCATGGGCTCCAGCCTGTTCACGTCGAAATGGAGATCGTCGGAATAGACGGCGTCGGCATCGGCGGCCAGGGCCTTCACGCGGTCCCGCACCTCTTCGCCGGCCCGCTCGACGAGCCAGTTCAGCACCTCGCCGTTGGGCATGATGAGCCCCACCTTGCCGCTCATCTCCGTCACCATCGAGCAGAGGGTGATCCGATCGGCCAGCGAGGCGGCCTCGATCGTCTCGCCGCCGAACTCGACGGCCTTGAAGAACATGCCGTCGGCGCCGAGATCGCCGACGATCTTCGTCAGCAGGTCGCGCATGCAGACGCCCTTGGCGAACCTGCCCGTCACGGTCACCTTCATCGTCTCGGGCACGCGGAACCAGTTGGTCCCCTCGAACCAGGAGGCGACGATATCGGTGTTGCCCACGCCCGTGGCGAAGGCGCCGACGGCGCCGAGAAGGTTCATGTGGCTGTCCGTGCCGAGGATCACATCGCCGGGCTTGACGTGGCCGTGTTCGAGCAGCACGTGCTGCCCGATGCCCCAGTTGATGTCGAAGACCTTCTCGATGCCCTGGTCTTTGGCGAAGTCACGGATGATCTTCTGGTTCACGGCCACCTTCTCCGAATGGGCCGGAGCCTGAAGGTCGAAGGTGAAGGCGATCTTGGAGGGGTCCCAGACCTTCCCCTTCCTGTCGGTCACGTCGAGGAACTGGAGCACGCAGTTGGCGCCGCCGAAATCGCGGGCCGTCGAGAGGTCGATCTTGCACCAGACGCGGTCGCCTACCTTCACCTCGCGGCCTGCTGACCGCTCGATGATCTTGTGGATCATGGTCTTGCCCATCTTCTCGTGCACCTCCTTGGGGGAGTGGGGCCTAGAGCAGGCCCAGGAAGGACTTGATCGTCTCGAAATTGACGAAATCGGCCTTGTTGATCACCACGGCCTCGGGGCTCCGGTAGCCGCCGTCGCCCTCCTTGGCGTGGACGGCGATGGTATGGGCGATGCGGGAGCTGATGCCGTTCTTGATGGCCAGGGCCGTGCCGGAGAAGGGGTGGCGCAGATCCTTGCCCATGGGCGACTTGACGGCCTTGCCGTCCCTGTTCTCGTACTCGACGAGCTTGCCCACGTCGTGGAGGAGCGCTCCGGCGACGAGAACGTCGTTATCCAGGTGGAAGCCGCCGTTCTCCTTGGCCTTGTAGACCTCGTTGTACTCGTCCATGATCACCTTGGCGATGCGGACGACGCCCCGGGTGTGCACCAGCAGGGATGCGGGGCAGTTGGGGATCAGAAGGGTGAAAGGAATCCAGGCCATGTCCTCGGGCTTCCATCCGCCTGTCGTGAGGGCGTCTTCATAGGTGGCGACGACCTTCTCCTGAAGCTCCTTGTCGTGAATCCATTCGATTTCCGGAAGCAGCTCGCGAATCTTTGCTTTCATCTCTGCCATCCCCCTCCAACGGTTCTAGTCTCTTCCGGCCTCCAGGGCCAGGGACTCCTGCAGGGTCTTGTAGACCCGGTCGATATGGCTCGACGCCTCGCTCCGCGCCCGTTCGGCGTCGTGATCCAGAATGGCCTCGTAGAGCGCGCGGTGCTCGTTGAGAAAGGCCTCCTTGTTGTGCAGGAGACCGTAAATCCTGTCGTGGGTCGTCATGATCAGATTGAACATGAGCTTGACGATATTGGAGAAGATGAAATTGTGCGTCGCCTCGGCCATGGCCAGGTGGAAATCGAAATCGAGCTGGGCTCGATGATCGAGGGAATCCAGGTGTTCCTCCGTGTGGGAGAGGATGCGGCGCATCTTCGTCAGATCGGCCGGGGTCGCCTTTTTCGCCGCTTCGACGGCGATGGCCGGGTCGATGATCCGCCGGGCCTCCATCAGCTCCAGAACGGCCTCGTCCTCCAGGGGCATGCCGCCCTCCTTGCCGGTGCCTCGGGGGCGGCGGACGAAACGTCCCTTGCCGGGAATGCTCTCGATGAGCCCCATCAGCTCCAGAACGCGGAAAGCCTCCCGCAGGGAGCTGCGGCTGACGCCCATATCCTCCATGAGCTGCCGTTCCGGAGGGAGAGGATCTCCTGGTTTCAGGGAGCCGCAGGCGATATGCTCTTTCAGTTCGTCGACGACCTTCTCGTAAATGCGGGTCTGTCTCATCCGTTTCTCTGCCAAGGTTGTTCCCCTCCTCTGGGCCACCCAGTACACTTTATAGCCCAAGTCGCGTTAAGAATCAAGGCCCCGGACTTGTCTGTCAATTCAGCAAACGGGCCTTGTCACCTCAACAAAGAAGCCCGATGGCGGGCTTCGATGTCATTGGTCCGGTGAGTCTACCTTTCGGATCGGACCAGATTGACACCAGTCTACCATGCCGGTCGGACCGCAGGAAGGGACCGCTGAAAAGAAAATTCCGTCAGAAAGTGCCGGCCCCTCTGCTAGAATAAAGAAATCCCTTCCGGATCGGGAGGAATATCTGCGGAAACGCAGGCAAAGCACCCATTAAGGAGGAAAATCATGGCCTTCACCGTCAACGTAGCCGGCGGCCCCTCCCTCTCCTGCGAGGAGCCCCTTTCGGGCCTCGACGTCCTGGCCCGCTCGAACCCCGCCGCCACGGGCCGCGTCATCGCCTGGCGGGTCAACCGCTACCTGCGGACCCTCCGATGGACCCTCGAAGACGACGCCGACGTCGCCTTCGTCGACACCAGCTCCTTCGAGGGGATGGAAATCTATCGCCGCACCCTCTCCTTCATCCTCGTCGTCGTCTGTCGGAAGGTCCTGGGAGAAAGCCTCCTCGTCCGCCACTCCATCAGCGACGGCTACTACTGTGAAGTCGCCTCGGGCCCCGTCGGCGAAGAGGCCGTGGGCAGGCTCCGTCAGGCCATGGAAGATCTCATCGCCGCCGACTGGCCCATCGAACGGGTCGTCTTGCCCCTCGACCGGGCGAGGGCCCTCTTCGAGCGTCAGGGCAACGACGAGAAGGCCAGCCTTCTGCGCTGGGCCGCCATCGACCCCATCGAGATCTACCGCATGGACGGCATCAGCGGCTTCTACTACGCCCCGCTGGCCCCGTCGACGGGATTCGTCGACGTCTTCGACCTCGTCGCCTACGAAGAGGGGATGGTCCTGCGCTTCCCCACCGTCGCCTCCCCGAAAGTCCTGCCGCCCTTCCGGGTCCCCCGCAAACTCACCGGCGTCTTCCGCGAATACTCCCGGTGGACGGAGGTCCTCGGCGTCGGAACCGCCGAAAGCCTTCACCGTCTCGTCGCCGAGGGAAAATGCCAGGAGCTGATCCTCGTCTCCGAAGCCCTCCACGCCCAGCGCTTCTCCCGCCTGGCCGACGAAATCGCCGGAAGGGAAGAGGTCCGTCTCGTCTCCATCGCCGGCCCCTCGGGATCGGGCAAGACCACCTCGGCCAACCGCCTCAGGATCCAGCTCCGGGTCTGCGGCCTTTGCCCCGTCACCCTCTCCCTGGACGACTACTTCGTCGACAGGGCCCACACCCCCCGCGACGCAGAGGGCAACTACGACTTCGAGGCCCTGGAGGCCCTCGACCTGGACCTGGTCAACGAACAGCTTGAAAGCCTTCTGGCCGGTCGGGAAGTCTCCGTCCCCCGCTTCGACTTCCTCACGGGCAGGCGCACCTCCGGCCCGACGCTCCGTCTGGGGCCCGGCGACATCCTCATCATCGAGGGCATCCACGGACTCAACGGCCGCCTCACCGAAGCGATCCCGAAGGAGCGGAAATTCCTCATCTACGTCTCCTGCCTCACCGGAGTCAACTTCGACCGCCACAACCGGACCAGCACCACCGACAACCGCCTCCTGCGGCGCCTGGTCCGCGACCACCGGCTCCGGGGCAAATCGCCGGAGGCGACTCTGGCCCAGTGGCCCTCCGTCATCCGGGGCGCCCAGAAACACATCTTCCCCTATCAGGAGGGGGCCCAGGTCATGTTCAACTCGGCCCTGCCCTACGAACTCTCCGTCCTCAAGGGTTACGTCGAGCCCCTCCTGCGCTCGGTCTCCGACGAATCGCCCAGCTACGGAGAGGCTCAGCGGCTTCTCGCCATGCTGCGCTTCATGCCCCTCATCCGCTCCCAGGAGGTTCCCAACCTCTCCATCCTCCGGGAATTCATCGGCGGCGGCTGCTTCGACCTCTAGGGCCGGGGAGGGGAGCGCCGTGTCGGTGACCATGGCCGACGTCGCCCGCGAGGCCGACGTCAACAAAGCGACCGTCAGCCGCGTCCTCCGGGGAGACCCGCGCATCTCTCCGGACACGCGGCGCAGAGTCTGGGAAGTGGTCCGCCGCCTGGGCTATGCGCCCAACGTCGTCGCCAAGGGGCTATCGAGCCGCCGGACCGACGTCGTCGGCGTCGTCCTGCCCTCTCTGGCGCTCCCCTGGACGGGCGAACTCCTCTCCGGCATGGGGCGGGTTCTCTCCAAGCGCGGCATTGATCTTCTCCCTCTCTCCTCGGGCGAAATCTCCGGCTCCCGCGCCCGTACCCTGCGCATCCTCAAAAGCCGCGGCGTCGATGGCGCCCTCTGGCTCGACGGCCTCCCCGAGGAGGAGCCCGACTTTCCCCTCGTCACCTTAGGCCAATCCCTCTCGCGGGGCAGTGCCATCATCATCGACGAGCCCCACCTGGCCCGGGAACTCCTGGCCCGCTCGGGCCCCGCCGGCATCCGCCTCTTCCAGGGCCCTCTTCCCCTCTTTCCAGGCCTCGCCGAATGCGTCCCCGAGCCGGCCGACCCCGAAAGGGCCCTCCCTCTCTACGACGGACTCCTCCCCCGGCCCCCTCTCCCCGAAAGAGCCATCCTCTGCGGCGAGCCTGCCATCGCCGCCTTCATGGGCTGGCCGGCCGTCCCCTGGCCCGCCTTCGACATCGGCGTCCTCGCCGGGCGGCTCCTCTTCAACCTCATCAGGGACCAGGGCTCCCGACCCGGCGAAATCCGAATCACCCCCGCAGTGGTGGGATCGTTGGGGTCAGGTTTACACAGTTGACAAAAAGAATCTTTTTTGTCAAATGTGTAAACCTGACCCCGATTCCACGGAGGCGTTTCGCATGGACCCTCAGTTTCTCCCAGATCTTTCGAGCCGACGAAGATGACGCTCCGGCCTGGAATCCACGGGCTGGAGGAGGCGCCATGATGTGGCAGAAAGACGGCAAGGGCAACTGGTTCATGGCGGGGCAGAGCCCCATCGCCGGCGATTCGGCCTGTCAGGGTAGTTGGCAGAAAAACCAGAATGGAGACTGGCAGCTGGTCTCTAAATCGGCAGGAGCCGCTCGACCATCTCCTTCAGAGGCGCGTCCGACGGGACGCCGTCGACGTTCCGGAAGGCGTGATCGGCTCTTTCGATGACGTGAAAGCCCTTCCTTTCGGCTCTGATGGGTTCCCAGAGATCGCGGCAGGCCTGTTCCGAAAAGGTGCCGTCGAGGGAGCCGTAAAAGGCCTGGGCCCGACGGACCGTCACCGCCGCCGCCGCGGCGGCGAGAGCCTCTGAAGAGGGGAGGCTGTCCAGAACGGGGAGGGAGAAAAAATCTCCCGAGGCAAGCTCCTTTCGCCCCCGAAGCCCGCTGCCTGAGAGAACGATCCCGTCGAGGGGCACTGCTCCTTCGAGAGGGTTCTTCAGTCCCTCCTCGGCCAGTGCTTCGTCGGCCCCCCCTCCGGCGGTCATCACGGCGTGAATGCCGCCCAGCGAAAAGCCCCAGAGCCATAGGGGGAATCTGTCGGGATGCCAGCGGCGCCGCACCGTCTCCAGCCCGGAGAGAACGTCGTAGAGGTCCATGGCGTAGCTCTTCCCCTCGAAGGCGCTCAGCGCCCAGGCATCGCGGTCGGTCCCGAAGGTCCGGGGATCGCGGCGGAGCCGCCCCGTCTCGACGAGAACCGCGTTGATCCCCTCTCCCGCAAGCAGCCTGGCCAGTTTTCCGTACTTGTTCTCTTCCTCTAAGTTGGACGTCCCGTGGACGCCGTGGAGAAGAACCACCACAGGGGCCCCTTCAAAACCGGCAAGAGCCTCGATCCTGACCCCCAGGCCGAAGGCTCCGGGGGCCTCCAGGCGGATCGTTTTCGCCGTCGTCATCATCCGACTCTCCCTTCCTGATAGTCCTCCCTGTCGAGGATTTCGTTATACAATTCACACTTCTCCCCTCGGCGGTGGACACCGTTCCTTTTATCCTTTAGTATAAGCGAAAGTTTTCCCAAAGGCCCGAAAAGTCTTCTCCCGTCAAACGGGCGGGCTGTCGGTCGTTTCCGGTGGGGGAAGGCGCCTGAGCGTCTCCCTGCAAAGGAGGTGAGAAAGGCCGGAGTGCGGCCGGAAGGGATAACCGCAAACAGCGAACGAGGAGGTATAAATCGTGCTTTTGACGAACCCCGTCGTCCTTTCTGTTGTGGTCATGATCGTCCTCTGCCTTCTTCATCTCAACATCATCCTGGCCCTCATCGTCTCGGCCCTTGTCGCCGGTCTTGCCGCCGGCATGCCCCTCGGCGACACCATGAGCACCCTCATCGGAGGCATGGGAGGCAACTCCGAGACGGCCCTCAGCTACATTCTTCTGGGGGCTCTCGCCGTCGCCATCAGTCAGACCGGGCTCGCCTCGATACTCAGCCTGCGCCTCTCGAAGATCGTCGGCGACAAAAAAGCCTTCCTTCTTCTTCTTCTGGCCGGTCTGGGCTGTTTCTCCCAGAACCTGATCCCCATTCACATTGCCTTCATTCCCATCCTGATCCCGCCCCTCCTGGCTCTCTTCAACAGGCTTCGCCAGGACCGCCGGGCTGTGGCCTGCGCTCTCACCTTCAGCCTCAAGGCGCCCTACATCGCCATCCCTGCCGGGTTCGGTCTCATCTTCCACGGTATCATCGCCGACCAGATGACGGCCAACGGCATCGCCATCACCCGCGCCGACGTGTGGCACTTCACCTGGATTCTCGGCGCCGGCATGCTCCTGGGTCTTTTGGTGGCCATCTTCTTCAGCTACAGCCGCAATCGCGACTACGAGGACAGGCCGGTCATCGGTCTCGACAAGGCCCCCGATTCGGACAGGATGGAGGGGCGTCACTGGCTCACCCTCGTTGCCGTCGTCGCCGCCTTCGTCATTCAGCTCAAGACCAGCTCCCTGCCCCTGGGGGCCGTCGCCGCCCTGGGACTCATGGTTGCCACGGGGACCCTCAAATGGCGCCGCCTTGAAGAGACCATGTCCGGCGGCATCGCCATTATGGGCATGATCGCCATCATCATGCTCGTCGCCGCCGGCTACGGTTCCGTCATCCGCGAGACGAAGGCTATAGACGCCCTCGTCGAAAGCGTCGTCGGACTCATCGGCGGCAGCCGGGCCTACGGAGCCCTGCTCATGCTCCTCGTGGGTCTTCTCGTCACCATGGGCATCGGCACCTCTTTCGGCACCATCCCCGTCCTGGCCGCCATCTACTGTCCCCTGGCCCTTAAGCTGGGTTTCTCCACCGGAGCCACCATCTGCCTCATCGCCGCCGCCGCCGCCCTGGGTGACGCCGGCTCGCCCGCTTCGGATTCGACCCTCGGTCCCACCTCGGGGCTCAACGCCGACGGCCAGCACGATCACATCTGGGACACCTGTGTCCCCACGTTCCTTCACTACAACATCCCTCTCATCATCTTCGCCATGATCGGAGCCCTCATGTTCTATTAAGATCCAAGGTCGGGATCGAGGAGCGGGGTCAGGTCTACACAT
>JAHDQY010000029.1 GCA_018433595.1 Synergistales bacterium | reverse complement strand
GCAGCCTTCGAGCAGGCTCAACTGGCTCTCGTCGTAGTCGGGATGGTTGCCGCAGTAGAAGGCGCAGCGGTGAAGAAAGTCGGCCTCGGGCAGGGCCCGGCGGCGGCGGACGTAGCGGGCGTAGAAGGGCTGTCTCTGGATGTTGCCGGCGATGAGGGGCCGGATCTCCACTCCGGCGGCCTCGAATCGCGCGGCGTACCGGGCCCGCAGGGTCTCGTCGCGGCAGACGAAGGGCATGGCGAAGGCCGAAAGGACGGATAGCCCCTCCCGATCGAGCGGGAGGAAGTCGTCGTTGGCGGCGACGGCTTTTGCGATCCGCTCGTAGTTGGCCTGACGGCGCCGGACGCTTGCCGGCAGCGGCTCCAGCTGCCTCAGCCCCAGGAAGCCCGTGATCTCCGTCGGCCTCAGGTTGAAGCCCAGGTCGTAGAAGGTGTAGCGGCCGTCGAGATCGGTCACGTCGTGGCGCTTCCTCAGCCTTGCCCGCTCGGCCGCGTCGAGATTGCGGTCCCAGCCGTTGGCCCGGACGAGGCGGAGCATGGAGGCCAGTTCGTCGTCGTCGGTGCAGACCATGCCGCCCTCGATGGTGGAGATGTGGTGGGAGACGTAGAAGGAAAAGGTCGAGGCCAGGCCGAAGTTGCCCAGCTTCACGCCCTTCCGCTCCGAGCCGAGGGACTCGCAGTTGTCCTCAAGAAGGAGGATTCCCCGACTCCGGCAGAGTCCGGCCAGGGCCTCGATGTCGCCGGAAAAGCCCAGGGCGTTGGTGAGGAAGACCGCCGCCAGAGGCCCCTCGTCGAGGGCATCGGCCAGCTCCTTCGACCCCGTATTGAGGGTCCGCCGGGAGCAGTCGAGGGGGACGGGATTCATCGCCATCTGAATGACGGGCATGACGTTCGTCGACCAGGTGACGGCCGAAAAACCCACGTCGTCGCCCCCCTTGAGGCGCTCCAGATTCTTCAGGGCCTGAAGGAGGGCCAGGTTGGCGCTGCCGCCGCTGTTGAAAAGCAGAGAATGGCGCCGCCCCTGATAGCGGGCGAAGGCCTCCTCGAAGGCCCGGCACCGGGCCCCCATGCTCAGGTGGTCGGTGCCGGCGATGAAACCGGCCAGGGCCTTCCGCGTCGCCTCCTCGTCGAGGAAGGTGCTCATCACGAGAGGTACGGTCATCTCAGGCGCTCTCCTTCTGTCTGTTCTTCCTGGCACGGTAGAGGGCGATCATCTCCTCGATCCCCGCCTCGAGGGAGACGGAAGGGACAAAGCCGAAGCTCGCCAGCCGGGAGACGTCGAGGCACTTGCGGGGCATCCCGTCGGGCCGGGAGGAATCCCAGCCGATCGCGCCGCCGAACCCAGCCTTCTCCGCCACGAGGCGAGCCAGTTCGGCGATGGAGAGATCGACGCCGCTGCCGACATTGACGATCTCGGCGCTCGGCCACCGGTCAAGGAGAATCATGACGGCCTCGGCCATGTCGTCGACGTGAAGAAACTCACGCCGGGCTGCGCCCGTTCCCCAGAGGGTGACGGACCCGTCGCCCCTCTCGGCGGCGTCCACAAAACGGCGCACCAGGGCGGCCATGACGTGGGAGTGGAGGGGGTCGAAACTGTCGTCGGGCCCGTAGAGGTTGCAGGGCATCACCGAGAGGGAGGCGAATCCGTACTCCCTCTCCAGAGCCTGGAGAAGGCGGATGGCGGCGATCTTGGCCAGGGCGTAGCCCTCGTTGGTCGGCTCCAGGGGACCCGTCATCAGGTCCTCCTCCCTCATGGGCTGGCGGCACTCCCGGGGATAGATGCAGGAGCTGCCCAGAAAGACGAACCTTTCCGTGCCGCAGCGGAAGGCGCTGTCGATGACGTTGTTCTGGATCTGCAGGTTCTCGTAGAGAAACTCGTAGGGGTGACTCCGGTTGGCCTCGATGCCTCCCACCCGTGCTGCGGCGAGAAAGACCGTCGCCGGACGGGCGGCCTCGAAGAAATCCCGCACGGCCCGCTGGTCCAGAAGCTCCAGCTCGTCGTGGCCTTTCAGGATCAGGTCGTCCCGTCCAGAGGCGCGGAGCCTGCGCACCAGGGCTGATCCGGCCATGCCCCGGTGACCGGCGACATAGATGGGCCCCTTCAGCATCGGTCTTCGATGGCGGGCGTCGCGTCGAATCCCGCCTCTCTGCAGGTCAGATCACGGCGGAAGAGCTCCAGGTCGGAACGGACCATCTCGGCCACGAGGTCGTCGAAAGTGACCTTGCGCTGCCAGCCCAGCTTCTCCTTCGCCTTCGTCGGATCGCCCAGGAGGATCTCCACCTCGGTGGGGCGGAAGTAGCGGGGATCGACCTCGACGAGGACCCGGCCCGTCTCGGCGTGGAGCCCCTTCTCGTTCACGCCCTCGCCCTTCCAGACCAGAGGCAGCCCCGCCTCGGCGAAGGCCTTCTCGGCGAACTCCCGCACCGTGCGGGCCTCGCCGGTGGCGATGACGAAATCGTCGGGGCTCTGCTGCTGAAGCATGAGCCACATGGCCTCCACGTAATCCCTCGCATGGCCCCAGTCACGCCTGGCGTTCAGGTTGCCCAGGTAGGTCTTCTCCTGGAGGCCCAGGGCGATGCGGGCTGCCGCCCGGGTGATCTTGCGCGTCACGAAGGTCTCGCCCCTCAGGGGCGACTCGTGGTTGAAGAGGATGCCGTTGCAGCCGTAGATGCCGTAGGCCTCGCGGTAGTTGACGGTGATCCAGTAGGCGTAGATCTTGGCCGCCCCATAGGGGCTGCGGGGGTAGAAGGGCGTCGTCTCTTTCTGGGGGATCTCCTGGACCTTGCCGAAAAGCTCGCTCGTCGAGGCCTGGTAGAAGCGGGTCTTTTCTTCCAGTTTCAGGATGCGGATGGCCTCAAGCAGCCGCAGCGTCCCCAGGGCGTCGCTGTTGGCCGTATACTCCGGCGTCTCGAAGGAGACCTGGACGTGGCTCTGGGCCGCCAGGTTGTAGATCTCGTCGGGCTGCACCTCCTGAAGGATCCGCAGCAGGTTGGTGGCATCCGTCAGATCGCCGTAGTGGAGGTGGAAGCGCAGGTCCTCCTCGTGAGGGTCCTGGTAGAGGTGATCGATCCGCCCCGTGTTGAAGAGCGAACTCCGGCGCTTGATGCCGTGGACCTCGTACCCCTTGGACAGAAGCAGCTCGGCCAGGTAGGCCCCGTCCTGACCGGTGATGCCCGTGATGAGCGCGCGTTTTGTCATGGCTTTGCCTCCCTGCCTCGCTTCGCCGCAACGTGGCGATCTCGTCTATCGTCCCCAGTATAGCCCCAGAAAGCGGGGTGTGGACATCCGGGGGGCGTGGTGTTCGGGGTGCGGGCGTCCTCGCCCGCAGGAGCACGATCTTGACGCTTCGGAAAAAACCTTTATTATAGAAGGTGATCTCTACCAGAGGTAGCAGATCCTGCAAAGGCTTCTAACCGCTGAGCCCGCCTGGCGAATCAGCGGTTTCTTTTTTGTAAACTGGCGATTTCTTTATTTTCTGAAGGGTGTCTTCCGAATCGACAAGATAGGCCGTCACAAAATCGGCCTTTGACGTTCCCGTAAACTGTATCACTACCAAATAGTTGCCCTTCACCAAAGCCACCCTCGAGAAGAATCGTAGCTCTTGGTTCTCTTATCCCACCCCTCATGTAATTCGGCATCGGGATCTTCCAGTGTCGTCTTAATCCAGTCGATGCGCTCGGCTCGTTTTCGATCAAAAGCGTCCTTCACCCCATTTCTGTAAGTACTTCTGTAAAAACAGTGGTTGAAATTACGTTTCCGAAACCGCACGAAGACATTGTCAAAGGTCTTCAGTTGGCCTTGGCAATAGATAGTCTCATAGTGGATGCGATATTCCGCCTCGTTTTTATAAGATACAAGAGGTGGATATCTCACATCACCACCCTCCCTGCAAATTAATCCTAAAAACATTGAATTTTTTCTCGTGCAAAGAGGTCGGTCCGATCTTTCGACCAAGTAGTTTTTCTAAAAAAAGGGTCGCCTCATGTTTTGAGCTACCGCTTCCATCTTCAGAAACGGCCAAGCGATTATTCACTCTGGCAGCAGCCATGCCCGTCAACACATCACTGAGTTGAAGTAAAACGGATTCCCTCGAACGCACAAATTGGATGTTTTCTACTGAAGCGGAAAGATTAGAATAAGCAAGACATTTTTTTAGTGTTTCCAACCTATTGCCAAGCCTATCGCGCTTATAATCACAAAAAACAACATAATTATTAAAGCTATATATCCATTGATGCAGCAGCTGATAGTAAAACTTATAAAATCCCAGCTCTTGGTCATTATCATGAAATTTAATTAGATTGATTTTCTGTCTGTCAACGGCTATGCATCGGAATCTCAAAGAGTCTTTTTTTTCGTAAAACCATTTTAAAATATCGCGATAAAAATCAATTCGAGAAGGAGATACTTTTGTCCACTTAAATTCTCCTCCTATCTTGTGTTTGTTTCTTAATTCACGTATTTCTTCTTTAAATGGCTCCCTATTCTCAGAAGCAAGCCAAAGACTACCAATTACCAAAAAACGAGCTGATGGCACTTGAGATAAAAAGAGGTCCGGATAACTTTCATCACAGTAGACTTCAATATTCACTTTATCCCTCCTCTCTTGGAATAATTGATTCTTTTTTCAGATTCCATAAAAAACTTAGCATAAATTGGGCCACTTCCGCCTTTCCCCATCGCATTATTTAAATAAGCTTCCAGCCTGATTTTCCAAAAAGGCAGGCAAAAAGATCAGCGCCAATGATTTTTGCCGCTTCGGGGAAGCAAATAACGAGGGGCGGGCATCCGGGGTGCGGGCGTCCTCGCCCGCAAAAGGGCCGAAGGCCCTTCGGGTCTCCCGGCGGCAAGGGGCCAGCGAAAGTAACAGCGTAGATCAAAACCTGCGGGCCTACAAACCGTCCCGCCCGCGGACGAGACGTCCGCGCTCCGAGAAACCTAAAACACGGCCCCATCGCGGACGAGATAGCCGCGCTCCGAAAAGCCCTACCTCAAAATCTCCCCGTAAAACTCCGCCACCGCCCGGGCCATATCGGCCGTCGTCGTCACCGCCGCCCTGTCAAAACAGCTCCCCGGCCCTCCGTCGAGAACGGCAGCCAGAGCCTCGCGCCAGGCCTCCACGTCGCCGGGGGGGACAAGCCCGCCCGAAGACAGGGGCCGCAGCGCCTCCAGATCGGAAGCCACCAGGGGCAGCCCCATCCGGATCGCCTCAAGCGCCACGAGCCCCATACCTTCATTACAGGAAGGAAAGACGAGACAGCCCGCCTCGGCCATCCAGGCCTCCGCATCGTCCCGGAAACCGGCAAAAAAGACCCGTTCCGAAACTCCTAGAGAGCGGGCCAGGGCCTCGAACTCCTCCCTCTGAGGCCCGTCACCGACCACATCAAGGCGCCAGGGCCGGTCCAACAGGCCCGAAAGGGCCTCAAGCACCACGGCCAGCCCTTTCAGCCGCGTCAGCCGCCCCACGAAGAGGAAACGGGGATTGGCGGGAAAGCCCTCCCCCGCCCAGCCCCTCCGAGCCGGCGGCAACCCGTTGGGGATGACGACGGTCCGCTCCGGCAGACGCCCTCCCAGATGGCGCCTCACCGCCTCGGAGACGCAGACGGCGCCGTCGGCGCGGCGGAAGGGGGCGATGCCGCCGTTCAGGGAATAGAGAGCATGGGCCGTCATCAGCCAGGGGCGCCCTGAAAGGACCGAAGCCCACCAGGCGATCCAGGCCGGCACGCGGGAATGGGCGTGAAAGAGCTGCCACCCTTCCCTCCTGGCCCAGCGGGAGAGGCGAAGGGCGCTAAGGAGGCCCGTCAGGGGATTCTTGCGCGCCACCGGCAGATGCCGCACCGTCACGGCGGAGGGCAGCTCGATCTCGAGCTTCCCCCCCTCGGTGACGACGAGCACCTCGTGCCCCAGGGCGGCCAGCTCCGTCGCAAGCCAGAGCACGTGACGCTCCACGCCGCCCTCGTCGAATTCAGGAACGATCTGCACGACCTTCATGGCTTGCCCTCCCTAAAACCAAACCCTGCAACCGGGACCGGGATGCGGGGCGTCCGGGGTGCGGGCGTCCTCGCCCGCATAAGGGCCGAAGGCCCTTAGGGTCTCCCGGCGGCAAGGGTCCAGCGAAAGTTACAGCGTAGATCAGACCCAACGGGCCAGTGGTTTTCAAAACCTCGTCTTCACCTTTCCCTCACTCTCAAACAATCGGAAGCACCACCCATCAAGCCCGAACGTATCCCTTTCTTGGCAAGAATCACTACATGCAGTAAGCTTTAAAAGGGTTAATGCTCACTCAAAGGGAAAGAACACCCTGAGTCCAGCCCTCTCGGTCGGAGTCATTCTCAATCTGCCTTTCCACTTATTCGTGCTGTTCGTGGCGAAAGCCACCTGACTTCGGGAATGAGTTTCATCTCCCATAGTACCAAATGGCCAGGACCTCGACTCCCCCTGTTACCCTCACGAAACAACGAAGAGCCAGGGGCATTCCTGTTGAAGCACGTGGATCAAGACGAGCGCACGCAGACACATGGACATCTTGCGCAGTATCACCTATGATACTATCCTTCCGTTAAGGCAGGTGACCCGTTTGGCTTCGCTTGAAGAGACCATTGCGCGATGGAAGCGAGTGACCGACGAACGTTACGACATCGTCGAAAGGGCACTGACAGCCGAGGGGTTCACTGCAAGGCAAGGGACCAAAAAGTCCCATTACATCTTCAGGCACCCTCTGATCATAGAAGTCTACAAGACCTTCCCGCAATTTCTCAATAAGGATTTCGCGCCGGACGGCTCCCTCCTCATCGTGAAGCACGACAAAAAGGTCAAAAGTATTTACCTCAAAAACGCCGCCCGTGCTCTCGAGGTTTTGTCTGAAGTGCGTGCCTTCAGGGAGAAAAGCTAATTGGAGGCGATTAAATTGAAAAGGGATTTGAATTACTACATGAACCTCCCGTACAGAATTGAAATTGCTGAAATCTCCGAAAAAGAAGGAGGAGGCATCGTCCTTTTCATTCCGGAGCTTGGACGTTGCTCCACCACAGCCTGGGGCGAAACATATGAAGCAGCCAAAGCCGAGCTTGAGGACATCAAAAGAGATCTTTTCAGCAGGTGTCTTGAAGAGGGCATCGCTATCCCGGAACCTTTGAACGAAGAACTTCAGGACTTCAGCGGCAAGCTGTTGCTTCGGATGCCCAAGATGATGCATCGGGCGATCGCCAACATGGCTGATGAAAATTCGATCAGCATCAATGCCTGCATCCTGCTGCTCATCACGAAAGGCTTAACTCAAGAAGGAATCTGTCGGGACATACAAGATCAAGTGGGAAAAGGCATCCAGAAGGCCCTGGGCAGTTGGCCTGTGCAGAAACACCTGCATGTTCACTCGTTCCCGGAGCGCCAAGAGCCACCCAAAAAGAAGGTGCTCGAAGCGTCACAATCACACTTTATGGGGCTGCCATCATGAATCCCTCTTCGCCCTTCGACCTTGTCGGGTACTTTTATACCAGCAGCTTCGTCATGGCCAGCAAGGACTTCGCCGAAGACCGGTTTCAAAATCCCGATCTCGACGTCAAAACGAGCATGCATCAAGATCCGGAAGATCCTACCCTTTGGACTGTCGGCCTATATGTAGGCCTGCCTGAAAAGACAGACCTGACCACGGTTCCCTATGACTTTGGAATTTCCGTGGTAGGGTCCTTCCTGCTCCCTGAAATGGATGACCTTCCCGAAGAGTCCCTTCTTCCTTTAAAGAAAATCTTGTACGTGAACGGATCTTCGATCCTTTATTCTGCCGTTCGAGATCACATCAGAACAATAACGGCGACAGGACCCTATCCACCGTTCGTGATCCCGACATACCGCTTCGACCCGGAGAACGCCCCGAGGAGCATCGAACAAAGCTGAGGCGTGAGTAACCCGGACTCCTGTTGTTAATATGCAGCGTCACGACAAAACCGCAGCGGGCCTAAAAACCGGCCCGCGTTCCAAAAAACCAAACCATGCGGATATATTGCTCCCCAAGTCGAAAGAGGGCAGAGCTCATTGGGGAATCTCAATGAAGCCAAGACGATCCAGCTTTGGACCGTCAAACGAAAAATCGAGTTCGCCCTAACCCTCTTCAAGGACGAGACCAGCCTTGCCGGAACAGCCCGAAAACACGGACTGACCGTCGCAGAAGTCGAGCGGTGGCGGGATCGGTTTTTTCTGGGGGCGGAGAACGTCCAAGGCGATTTATCCGGTTTCAAGATCGCAACTCAGTGGCAGCTTGATAGAGGCAGGATCGATGCGCGGATAAACGAGAAGATAAACGCACCAAGCAAGCAAGAAACGGAGGGTCAACATGTTTGAACCTTTACTGAAAGAACCTTTGAATCTTTTATCTCGGGCGGATGCCTCAAGGAAAATTGCAAACTGCAAGCTCAAGATGGAAACTAAAAGATCTTTTGGTCAATATATGACCCCAGCTACCGTTGCCTCTTTTATGGCTTCGTTATTCCCTTCTCCATCAAATAAAAACATCAGACTGTTGGACCCCGGTGCGGGTGTCGGCAGTCTGACATCCGCATTTGTCGAACACCTCTGCAAGGATAAAACCGGCTATTGCATTGATGTGGATACCTACGAAATAGACTCGGTAATGCGTTCATTCCTGGAGAAGAATCTTGATTTGTGCGAAACAACCGCAGCGAAAAGTGGTGGTTCGGTGGCATGGCGCATTATTGCTGAAGATTTCATAATCGAAGCGTCAAAAAAAGTTGCCTCGCTCAACAGCCTGTGGCCTGAAAAGGTGCATAAGTACACGCATTGCATTATGAATCCACCATATAAAAAGATTTCCAGTGCGTCGTGTCACCGGGCATGTCTTCGCGCCGCTGGGATTGAAACAGTTAATCTATATTCGGCTTTCGTTGCTTTGTCCCTACTGTTGCTGGAAAAAGGAGGATAGCTGGTTGCAATCATTCCCAGGAGTTTTTGCAATGGTCCTTACTATCGCTCTTTCCGAGAGTTCATATTGAAACATGCCGCAGTACTGCGCATTCATTTGTTTAGCTCCAGGAACAAGGCATTCAAAGAAGACAAGGTCCTTCAGGAAAATATCATTTTGATGCTGGAAAAGGACGGCCAGCAGGCAAGCGTCACTGTCTCAACCTCCATCGACGACACATTCTCCGATACATCCGTTTTCAATTACCCATTCATTGAAATTGTTCACGAAAATGACAAAGAACTTTTCATCCATATACCAGCAACGCCTAAAGCTGGTTTTCTGGACTATGCAAAAGAATTTAACCAATCGCTTTCTCAACTAGGAATACAGGTTTCAACTGGCCCAGTCGTGGATTTTCGAATGAAAAACCAGTTAAGGGCCATGCCCGTAGCTGGAACAGTACCGTTGTTGTACCCATGCCATTTCAAGGGACAGGTCATACAATGGCCGATAGCAGACGGAAAAAACCTAACGCGATCCTGTACAACAAGGATACGCAAAAATGGCTCTATCCGAATGGTTTTTACACTGTGGTGCGCCGTTTCTCTTCAAAGGAAGAGAAACGGAGAATTGTGGCGAGTGTCGTTGATCCTGCTGTGTTTGGCGAAGCAGAGAAGCTCGGTTTGGAAAATCACCTGAACGTTTTTCATTGCGATAAAAAACCATTATCGGAAACGCTTGCAAGAGGACTCTCTGTCTTTCTTAACTCGACGGCTGTCGATGACAATTTTCGGCGGTTCAGCGGCCACACGCAGGTTAACGCAACTGACCTTAAACGTATAAAGTACCCGAATCGTGAGGCTCTGATTGAGCTCGGTAAGTGGGCAATCAAGCAAGAAGAATTGACTCAAGATATGATCGATAAACAAATGGAGAAAATTGCAGAATGACCCAGGTGAACAATCATGAGCACATCAGTGACGCGATCAATATCCTGGCGGCCCTTGGAATGCCAAAAGCGCAGCAAAACGAGCGTTCCGCGCTCTGCCTTCTTGCCTTGCTGAATCTAACACCCGGCAAGAAGTGGATGGAGTCTGAAAAAACACTGATAGGGATAACGCCCATCATGAATTGGGCACGTCAACATTATGAAAAGGACTATGCCCCGAACACTCGGGAAACCATCAGACGGCAAACCATGCACCAATTCATGGAGGCGGGAATCGCGCTATACAATCCAGACAAACCCGACCGCCCTGTAAACAGATGCCGTTCTGGAATTGCTGCGTTCCTTCGGCACTTTAGCGTGGCATGACAACCTGACTTCCTATCTTGCAGACCGCAATACCCTTGCTGCGCGTTACGCAATGGAACGCGAACAGGATCGGGTTCCCGTGAAAATCGCCAAGGGTAAAAAGATCACCCTCAGTCCCGGAGAGCACAGCGAACTGATACGCGATATCATCGAGGAATTCGGATCTCGATTCGTTCCCGGTGGCGTGCTGATCTACGCTGGCGACACTGGTGACAAATGGGGATACTTCGACGCGCCGTCGCTTTCCGATCTCGGCGTCAGTATCGATTCTCACGGAAAAATGCCTGATGTAGTTTTTTTCTGTCCGAAAAGAAACTGGTTGTTACTTGTCGAATCCGTTACCAGCCACGGCCCTGTGGACGGCAAACGACATGCGGAACTATCGCAGCTTTTCGCCAATATTAAAGCCGGACTCGTATACGTTACCGCCTTTCCAAACCATTCCATTATGGGCAGGTATCTCGGAGAGATTGCTTGGGAAACAGAAGTTTGGGTGGCTGATGCTCCATCCCATTTGATTCATTTCAATGGAGAAAGATTTCTGGGGCCATATGCAGATTGACATGGAATAATGTTCAAGGAAGCGCTGAAAAAGGTCCTCGATAGGTACTGCCAACGATCTTTCGCACCTTCGATTCCGAGGCAGCAGGCCTGAGAATCGACCCGCTCGCGGCCAAGATCGGGGTGCGGGCGTCCTCGCCCGCAAAAGGGCCGAAGGCCCTTAGGGTCTTAACCGACGCGACAGAATGACCTCGCTGCGAAGAACAAGCCCAAAACCTGCGGGCCTGCAAACCGGCCCGCCCGCGGCCAAGATGGCCGCGCCCCGAGAGGATTCTCTCGACGTCAGCTTTCCTCCATTCCATGCCCCCACCGCCAGTCATCGCCATGACCTGCGTGGCCGAAAGGCCATTCTTCCTCTGCCTCACAAAGCCCCGCTTCAACGGGATTCCCGGCGACATAGCCCAGCGTCTCCAGGAAATCCTTCTCGTTGCGGATAGCCCTGTCAAAATACTCCTCCTGCCAGAAGGCACCTTGGCGACCGAAAAGTTTGTTGGCCACCTTCGCCGTGAAAGACTTCCAGGAATGGACGATCGAAGAAAGGGTCAGATCCCGGAGGGGCGTGACGATCACGTGAACGTGGTTCGGCATGATGGACCAGCCGTGAAGGCGATAGCGATCACCATCAAAATGAAGCAGCGCCCCTTCGACGGCGCGGGCAACTTCGGGCCTCCGGAGCCAGCAGGAGCCGTATCCTCTGTCGAGAGTAGCCTGCAGGCGGTCGCGGAGTTCGGCGTTCCGTTCCTTTTCGCCAAGGAGGCGAAGTTCGTCGGCCCATCGTTCCCAAAGCGCTCGAGGCAGACTGTCAGCGAGGCGGAAGACGATGTGTTGCGGCACTTCTCCGGCCTCCCAGTGAGGAAGACGGCCCCGACAGTGCCATTCCGGATCCTTGTCCGCGACCTTCCTTGGGCGAATTCCCAGAAAACCGGCTCGTTCCGATGTCAGAGCCTCCAGCCTCCTTTCGTGCCTTGAGAATTCAACCCTGCGGCCGGGGTGCGGGCGTCCTCGCCCGCAAAAGGGCCGAAGGCCCTTAGGATCTCCCGGCGGCAAGGGGCCAGTGAAAGTGACAGCGCAGGCCAAAACCAGCGGGCCTGTGAATCGGCCCGCTCGCGGGCAAGATCGGGGTGCGGGCGTCCTCGCCCGCAAAAGGGCCAAAGGCCCTTAGGGTCTCCCGGCGGCAAGGGGCCAGCGAAAGTAACAGCGTAGATCAAAACCTGCGGGCCTAAAACCCGGCCCG
>JAHDQY010000014.1 GCA_018433595.1 Synergistales bacterium | reverse complement strand
CACCAGATTCTGGGGGGAGGGCCCCAGGGAGTCCCTCCCGTCGACACCTTCTGCCCCTTCGGCGGCCTCGAAAGCCTCAAGGCCTTCGTCATCGACGGCGGGTGGCTTCGCCGCGTCGCCCCCAGCGCCCTCGTTCTCTTCGTCATCGTCGTCGTCATGACTCTCCTCGTCGGCCGCGTCTTCTGCGGCTGGATCTGCCCTCTGGGGACGATCGGCGAATGGACGGCCCTGGCCGGGCGCAAGCTGGGCATCAGGCCCCGAGAACTCCCCCCCTCCATCGACAGGCCCCTGCGGTGGCTCAAATACGTCGGCCTCGCGGCCATCATCACCGGGACCTGGAGGCTGGGAACCCTCGTCTGGCGCGACTTCGATCCCTGGGTGGCCTGGATGCACCTCTCCGCCGGCTGGGCCGAGGTGGCCGAGCGCCCCTGGGCCTACGTCGCCCTCTTCGGCCTCGTCATCGGCGCCTCCCTCTTCATCGAGCGCTTCTGGTGCCGCTACCTCTGCCCCCTGGGCGCCTCTCTGGCCCCTCTGCAGAAGCTGGCCCTCATCAAGGTCCGCCGCGACGGCGACGGCTGCATCTCCTGCGGCGCCTGCAGCCGCCGCTGCCCCGTCGGCCTCGATCCGATGGCCGCCGAGAGCGTCAAAAGCGCCGAATGTCTCGCCTGCGGCCGCTGCGTCGAGGCCTGCCCCGTCGAGGGGACCCTCTTTTTCGGCCTCGGGAGAAAGGCCCTCTCCGTCACCGCCACAGGACTTCTGGGGCTGGCTCTCTTCTTCGGAGGCTACGGCCTGGCACGGACCACCTCGCTCTGGCGGACCTCGGCCTCCCTCCCCAAAGAGACCCGGATCGCCGACCCCACGGAAGCCCTCTACGGCTGGATGAGCGTCAACCAGATCGCCGAAACGGTAGGCCTCACGGCGGAGGAGATCATCGCCGCCGGCGGCCTTCACGCCGACATCGACCGCAACCTCTCCCTCAAAAAGGCGGAGGGCGTCGACGACGAGGAGCTGAAGGAGCGGATCTCCCTCTACCTCAGGGAGCGTCCTGAGGGCGCGGCCTCCGCACCGGCGGACAAACTCCCCAACCCCGACGAAATCCGCGGCTCCCAGACCCTGCGCGACCTGGCCGCCCTCTACGGCCTCGATCCGGCCGCCATCCTGGAAAACTCGCCCTGGCCCGCCGACGCCCCTCTCGACGCCCCTCTCAAGGAGCTGAAGGGACTCTACGGGACGGAACTCGACGTCATCCGCAACGCCGTCAAAAAACTCATCGGCCGGTAGGCGACGGCCTCGGAGACTGAAAGGATTCGCCTCTGGCGGTTTGCCGGGTTTAGGGAGTATAGTTTGAAGGAGGTATGATTTAAAAAGCGATCCAGACGACACGACTCGATCCCGGGAGGCGCCGCCCATGAGACCCTTTCCCGACAGCGTCCGAAAAACCTTTTTCGTGATCCTTGCCGTTCTCGTCGCCGCCACGGCCGCCCCGGTTCTCTTTCTCGTCCGGGTGGAACAAAGCCGGGACAGGGAGGCGGCCGTCAGGGCCATGGAAAACGCCGTCGGGCTTCAGGTCTCCCATCTGGATCGGTGGTTCGAGCGCAACATGATCGAGGAGGTCCGCACCCTTGCCGGACTCTCCTCGGTCCGCGCCAGAGATTTTCAGACCATGCTGGACGATTTCAGGACCGTCATCGAAGGCCGGGCCGACCTGGCAAGCCTGACCTACATCGACGCCCGAGGCTATCCTGTCGTGGACAGCGACCTGGGAGTCATGCCGGCGACCTCCCTCTCCTTCACGGACCGGACCTATTTTCAGGCCGCCCGACGAGGCGAGGAGGCGGTTTCTTCCATCCTCATCGACCGCGTCTCGGGAGAGCCCGTCATCGCCTTCGCCGTCCCCCTCATGCGGGAAAAGAGCTTCGACGGCCTGATCCTCGGCGCCGTCCAGCTGGACCATCTGGCCGCCACGATCTCAAGCCACAGGTTCGGCCAGTCGGGCCGTTTCCGGCTCTTCAACGGCTCCGACCTCGACCTGGAGCGCTTCGATCTCCCGTCGGACGCCTCCGCCGGCTTCGACGGCGAGGCGACCCGGAAGAAGGGCTCTCTCCTGACGGAGACCCTGGACTCTTCGGGAAAGCCCGCCTTTCTCTACGTCGTCCCCGTCTCCCAGGGCAGCCTCTTCGTGGGAGGAGTCCTCAGCCTGGAAGAGGTCCGGGCCGGGTCACGCCGCATCGCCCGGGCGACGATCGCGGCCATCCTCCTTCTGGGGGGGATGGGAACGGGACTTTTCGTCCTCCTTTCCCGACGCATCTCCCGATCCCTCGACGTTCTGGCGACGAGCCTCTCCTCCGTAAAAAAGGGGACCTATGCCCTCCTCCCGGAAGAAGGCCTCTCCGGCCTGCCCGAAGAGATCCGCGGCATCGCCCGGGCCGCGAACAGCCTCAAAAAAGCCGTGAACGCCTCCATCGACGAAATCCGGGAGCGGGGGATCCGGGACCCCCTGACGGGACTTCACAACCGGGTGTTCTTCGATGAAGAACTCGCGCGGCTGGCCCGGGGAGACAGGGACCCCGTGACCGTCGTCATGTGCGACATCAACGGCCTCAAGCTGATCAACGACGGGCTGGGGCACCACTGGGGAGACAGGCTCATCGAAAAAGCGGCCCGGATCCTTCGCGAGGCGGCGGGGCCCGACGATATCGCGGCCCGCATCGGCGGCGACGAATTCGCCCTCATCCTCCCACAAAGCGGCGGCGACCGGGAAAGAGCGCTGGAAGAGCAGCTCAAGACCCGACTCAGGGAAAGCCAGGACGACGGGGACGACATCCCCCTCTACATGGCCTGGGGCATTGCCAGGGGAGATGCGGCCCGACGCAGTCTGGAAGAGATCGTCAAGGACGCCGACGAGCGGATGTACGCCCGCAAGGAGCAGCGCCGCGCCGACACTCAGAAGGGAATCCTCGACATCTTCCTCCGGAGAATCCGCCGCCGTGAACGGCGCCGCATCAGCCATATGGAGAGATGCCGGGCCATCATGGAGACCTTCCTGATCGCCCGGCCCGGGATCGATGACTCTTTCCGGGAACGCATGGCCCGGCTGGCCTCGCTTCACGACATCGGCTTCGCCGGCGTCGACGCCGATCTTCTCGGAAAGAGAGGGTCTCTCACCGAAGAGGAGCGCCGGGCCGTACGGAGCCACCCCGAAATCGGCTATCGCATCGCCTCGGCCATCCCGCACCTGGCCGATCTGGCCGAAGCCATCCTTCATCACCACCAGCGCTGGGACGGCCGGGGCTACCCCTTCCGCAAGACCCCCCTGGCCGGCGAGGCCATTCCCCTGGAAAGCCGCGTCATGAGCCTCGTCGGCGCCTACGAGGCCATGACGGGACGCACCTACGCCTCCCCCCGAAGCCACGGGGAGGCCGTCGCCGAGATCCGTCTCTGTGCCGGAAGTCAGTTCGACCCCCGCTGGGCGGAAGCGTTCGCCCGATTTCTGGAGCGATGGGAACCGATCTGACATCTCGCCTTAAGATCACGAGGCCGGAGCCTTAAGGCTCCGGCCTCGTGATCTTAAGGACTTCAGGACAGCCGTCTTTCGCCGCTCGCCAGAGGGGCAAGACCCGCCGTCGCTTCCCGCTCCACCTTGAATCGGGTTATCTGCGAGAGCAGCTCCTCGCCTCTGAGGCTCATCTCCTGGGCCTGACGGGCAACCCCCTCGGCAGCCTTCGAGGTCTCCTCCGAGGCGTTGTCGATGGAGCGGATCAGCTCGGAAATGCGCACCGTCCCCCCGGAGATCTGATCCATGGCCGCAGCCATCTCCTCGCTCGAGGCGGCCTGCTCCTGCGACGTGGCAGCCGCACTGTCGATCGACTCAATAACGTTGCCGATCTCCCCCAGGGCGATCTGAAGCTCCCGTCCGGCCTCATCGGCCCGTGCGACGGTCTCCTTCATGATCGTGCCGGCCTCTTCCGTAACGGCGATGGAGTCCCGAGTGCTCTTCTCCAGCTCTCCGATAAGCCCGGAGACCTCGGAGGCGGCGCGATTGGACTCTTCCGCCAGTTTTCGGACCTCTTCGGCGACGACGGCGAAGCCCCGTCCGGCGTCGCCGGCCCGGGCGGCTTCGATGGCCGCGTTCAACGCCAGCAGGTTCGTCTGATCGGCGATGGAGCTGATAACGCCGACAAAGCCGGCGATATCCTTGACTGCTGTCGCGAGATGGCTCATGACCTCGACGCTCTCCCGCGATTTCCCCTCCACCGCCCCAAGGTCACGGACCACAGCCTGAACCTTCTCGACGGAGGCGGAGGCCGTCGTCCCCGCCTTCGCACCCGCCGCCGCACCCTCGGCGGCGACCCTGGCCATCGTCTGGGCGCTGCCTGCCATCTCCTGAACGGAGGCCGTCGTCTCCTCGATGGAGGCGCCGTTCGATTCGGAAAGCTCCGAGGCCTGGTCAAGACTGCCTCGGACCTCCTCCATGGAGGCGTTCGTCTCCTGGGAGAGGGCCGCCAAGGAAGCCGACGTCTCCGAAACGGCCTCGGCGGTCTGGCGGATCTGAGAGACCGTCTCGGCCTGAGCCCGGACCATGGAGGCAAGGGCATCGGCCATGAGCCCCAGCTCGTCGGCCGAGCGGATGGCGAATTCCTCGCGGGTTATGGTGAGGTCGCCTCCCTGGGCCCTGGCAGCCATCTCGGCGACTTTCTTGACCGGTCTGACGATCCGTCCGGCAATGAGCCAGACGGCGACGATAATGGCCAGAAGCCCTGTCCCGGCCAGGACGACGGAGAGGAAAAGAGTCCGGTTCGCGGCGGCCAGCACCTCCTTTTTCGGAATGACAGTGCTGAAGTTCCAGGGCGTGCCCGTGTCACCGACCTCTACGGGAGCGAAGCCCTTGTAGACCGTCTGTTTCAGCACCGGCGACCACGCCTCCTCAAACCAGCTTTCGCCGCGGGCGATGCGTCTGAGCACTTCGTCGCCTTCCGACCCCTGAGTCTCACCGGCCATCTCGCCGATGCGGTCCCGGTTGGGCTGGCTGGCCACGATACCCTTATGAGTCAAAAGGCGGCCGAAGCCTGTCTCGTAAAGCTTCATCATCGCCGTCATTTCCTGGATGGAGTCAAGGGCAATGTCGACGCCGACAGCACCGACTCTCTTGCCTTGCACCTCAACGGGCACGGTCAACGTCGTCATCTTCATCGACCGACTCCCCACCGCATACCCGTAGGGCTCCAGGATCGTTTCCCTGCCCCGTTCCATCGCCTTCAGGTAGTAGTCGCCGTCGCCGGGCACGTCATATCCGGCCAGGGGCTCCAGGACGATTTTCTCGCCGTCGCGGTGCCAGTAGGGGATGAAACGTCCCGTCCCATCGTGCCCCGTCATGCCGGCGAAATCCCTGTCCCGCCCGTCGAAGGCATTGGGCTCCCAGCAGGTCCAGATCCCGAAAAAGTGGGGATTCCGCCTCAAGGTCTGGGCAAGCACTTCGTTGACAAGGCCCCGGTCGAGATTGGAGCTGGCACCCAACCCTTCGAGGAAATAAGCCAGGGACCGGGCCACATCAAGAGCCCGTTCAAACTCCAGCTGCACCACGCTTGCCAATTCCCGGGAGTGGCTGAGAGCGAGGTCGCGGGCCTGTTCCATGCTTTCTTCGCGGTTCAGATAGGTGATGGCGCCGACGATGACGGCCAGGACAGCGAGCACCACGATCAGAACGATAGCGGTAATCTTTCCCCGCAACTGCAATCTCCATTTCAATGCAATTTACCTCCTCGTCCGACAATGCGTAATTGATTAGGTTCAACGGCGGCTCTTCGCCATTAAAACATGCTCCATAGAGACTTACAACCGTGACATCGGGCAAAAAATGCAAAGGTCGCCAGATTTGAATCATCAGAAGGCGATTTTGAACTACATGATTCCAAATGATAAATAAAACTATGAAAGCTCAATAAACATGGGCTCTTGTTTCAATGTTTTATTGAGAATCAAAACAAAAAACCCTTCAAAAAATATCGAAGAAGCGACAACGTCTTCCTGATTGGCGGAACCAAACGGCATCGAAGAAAAGAGAAAACCCTGACGGAATGTCAGGGTCGTCCAAAGACGGTCTGCCCCCGCCGACAGGGCGGGCAGGAGCCGCCGGATCTCGGAAGCGGCTGGAGCCTTCCGATCGGGATCAACGGGAGACGTTCATTTCCACGCCGTGGGACCGTCCCGCCTCGTCGACGGCGCCGATGCGGTGCCGCCCCTCCGTGACCGTCCAGAAGAGGGGACGCCCCGCCGGGGCATCGCCGACGTGGCGGCCGTCGACGAACCAGCTCACGACCCCCTGAGAGGCTTCGCAGGAGAGGGCGATCCGCGGCGGGTCGCCCCAGGGAGGGACCACGTAGGTCGTCCCCTCAAGAGGGGAGACGATCCGCAAGGGAGCCTCCTTCAGGGAGCGCTCCCCCGGAGCCGCCAGCTCCCGGGGCCAGACGGTGACCGCCTCTCCTCCCTGCCAGCGGTGAAGGCGGCAGGGCATGGAGGGGGAGAGGCCGGGGATATGCCAGGCTTCGCGGAGGCGGGGACAGGCGGAGGTGGGAGGCCGTCCCGAAAGGGAGCAGACCTGCCGTCGGGCGACTCCCGGAGGCGGATCGGCCATGGTGCCGCCCAGAGCGGCCATGATCTCGACCACGACGGGAACGGCGGCGGAAAGCCCCACCAGCTCCGAGTGGGGCGTCCCCAGGGGATCGCCCATCCAGACGGCGACGGTCCATTTCCCGTTCCAGGCAACGGCCCAGGCGTCTCGAAGGCCGTAGGAGGTGCCCGTCTTGAAGGCCATGTCGACGCGCCCCTGAAGGAGGGATCGCTGGGCCCGGGAGAGGCGCCGCCCGTCACGGAGGATCTCGCCGACAAGAAAGGCGCTTTCATCGGAGAAGGGGGAGCGCCCCTCCCTCTCGGTCGGGCCTTCGGTGAAGCGCAGGGGACCGGCGCGCCCCGAGGCAAGGCTCCGGTAGGCGCGGGCCATTTCCAGCAGCGTCACCTCGCAGCCGCCCAGGACGAGGGAGTCGCCGTAGTGGGCGCCGTCGCCGATGAGGCGCGAGAAGCCGAGATTCCTGAGCCGGTGAAGAAAGCGGTCGGCGCCGAGAGCCCTCATGGCCCGGACGGCGGGGACGTTGAGGGAGTCGGCCAGGGCGTCGGCCATGGAGACGGGGCCGCGGTAGCGGAGATCGAAATTTCGGGGAGCCCGCCCCGAGAGGGCGAGGGGGGTGTCGGCCATGAGGGATGACGGGGAGAGCAACCCCTCGTCGAGGGCCATGGCGTAGACGAAGGGCTTCAGCGCCGACCCCGGCGACCGGGGGGCGTCTCCGCAGTCGACCCACCCCCAGGGGAGGGAATCTCCGAAGCGGCCGTTGCCCACGTAGGCCCGGACGGAGCCGTCCTGATTGTCGACGACGACGGCCGCAGCCGTGACCTCCGGCGGCAGGGGGCGAAGCCCTGCGGCGACGCCGCGGCTCACCAGCCTCTGCAGGCAGGGGTCGAGGGTGGAAACTCCGCCCTGGGGATGGCGCCTCAAAAGCTGGGAGACGAAAAGAAACTCCTCCCGAGGGAGGGTCATGGTCCGGGGGAGCGCCTCCGATCGGGCCAGACGGGCCTCGATCTCGTTCACGCGCCCCCGACGGACCAGGTCGTCGAGGATAAGATCCCTTCGCGCCTTGAGCCGCTCCGGGTAGAGATCGGGCCGGTAGCGGGTGGGCCCCTTGAGGAGGGCCACGAGAGTGACTGCCTCGGCCAGGGAGAGATCGGCCGGCCGCTTCCCCCACCAGGCCAAGGCCCCGGCGGCGGCTCCCTGCAGGTTGCCTCCGAAGGGGGCCCTGTTGAGGTAGAGCTCGAGGATCTCCTCTTTCGAGAGCTTTCGCTCCAGTCCCAGGGCCTGGAGGAATTCGACGGCCTTGGAGGCGAGATTCCGCTCCCGGGGACGGACGAGCCGCACGAGCTGGCTCGTCAGGGTCGACCCCCCCGAGACGATCCGCCGCTGGGAGAGGTTCTGCCAGGCCGCGCGGGCCAGGCCGAGCCAGTCGATGCCCCGGTGGCTGAAGAAACGCCGATCCTCCACCTCGACGACGACGAGGGGGAGCCACCGTCCCATCTGGTCCAGGGAGAGGGGGATGCAGACCTGATCGGCCTGGGTCAGCCCCACCCAGAGGAGGCGCCCCGACCGGTCCGTCACCGTCGGCGACGGCTCGATGGCGGCAACCTCCTCCGTGGGAAGGGGGGGCGGCAGGACCCCCCTGACGATGCAAAGCGCCGCCAGAAAAAGGAGCGCCCAGAAAGGAACCTTCGAGGAGGCCAAGGTCTAGCGGACCGTCAACCGCCCTCCGCCGCTGAGGCTCCGGATTCCGGGGGCGTACATGGCCTCGGCGACGACGGGAGGCAGCTCGAAATCGCCCCGGGTGACGACGCGGCAGCGATAGCCCAGCGTCACGGTCCGGTCCACCGCGTCGGGGAAGAAGAGGACCCGGTCGAAACGGACCTCTCTCCGGGCGCTCAACGTCTCCTCTCCGGGGGCGAGGGCGGGATTCCAGACTTCGAAACAGCCGGGGAGAACGTCGATGACGATGAGATCTCGGACCGTTCCGGTGGGGACGATATCGATGCGGACGCGGATCTCCTGGCCCGGCTTGAGGGGGAGGGCCGGGTCCAGGACGTTCCCCTCCCGGTCGGTGAAGGTGCGCCGCACCTGAACGCCGCGGTCTTCGGCCTCGACGGGGTCGAGGGGGACTCCCGATGCGGTCCAGTTCGCGTAGAGCGGCCCGGGACCGCTGTTTTCCACGCGCCAGGCGACGAAATGATCGGCCGAAAGGAGCCGGTCATCGCCGGTGGCCAGGGAGAAGCTCGACAGCCCGTCGCCGACGGCGGCGGAGAAGGGACGCAGATCGGCCCGGGCCAGGTATCGGCCCAGGGCCAGAAGGGCCACCCCCGCCTCCTGGGTGGAGAGAGGCCGCGAGCCGATGGAGCGAAGCAGCTCCGAGGCCAGGGCGGCCTCATCGGCGCCGCCCGGTTCGAGGGCTCCCAGGGCCAGCAGGCGGAGGGCCTGATCCCGCAGGGGCGAGGCGTAGGGGTCACGCCCCGGGAGACCGCCTCCGAGCAGCGTCAGCCCCGTCTCCTTCTTCCCCGCCAGGCCGTAGGCTCCGGCCAGGAGGGTCCGGCCGGCGTCGTCCATCTCGCCGATCCGTTCCGAGAGCCAGGCCATCCACCCCAGAGGAGGGTTCCCCGAGAGGGCCATGACGTAGGCCCCATAGGCCTTGCGGGAGAGATCGCCCCCGTCGTCGGAGACATCGGCCAGGACGGACTGAAGGAAGACGTCGACGCGGCGGGACATGGCCTCGGGGACCAGGCCGGCGTCGAGGGAGGCCAGAAAGTGGGCGGCGTAGAGGCTCCCCCAGCCGTCGAAGGAGCCGTTGGGCCAGGAGGCGAAGGCTCCGCTGTAGAGCTGGTAGGTCTGGAGGCGGGCCACGACCTCTCCGAGGAGACGCCGGATCTCGGCGGCGTCGCTTCCGACCATATCGGGGACGGCGACGAGAGGCCAGGCCGAGGAGACGATCTGTTCGAGGCAGCCGTAGGGGTAGCCTCTCAGGAAGGTCAGAAGGGGGAGCAGGTCGGCCTTGGGCGACCCCGAGAGATAGAGGGAGGTCCGCAGCGTTCCGGGAAACCATCGTCCCGCTTCCTTCAAGACGAAGGTGCCGGGTTCGATGACGGCGCCTCCCGAAAGGGTAACGGGCGGCATGGCGGGGCGGACGACGGTCTCCCGGCCGACGATGAAATCGAGCCCGGGCCCCTTCACGGAGACGGAGAGGCTCCCGCCGCCCGCTTCGGAGGAGGCCCTCAGGGGGAGGTCGATGAGGCGGCTCTCGCCGGGCGAAACCGTCAGGGAGAAGGCGTTCTCTCCTTCAAGGGAGAGGGCTCCTTCGGCGCTGACGGTCAGCTCCAGAGCCAGGTCGGCCGAAGCCGTGGAGAGAACCTGGAGGGGAACGACGGCCCTGTCGCCCGGGGCGAGAACCTGGGGAAGGGGGGGATCGACGGTCACGGGACGGGCGATGGCCACATCTCCCTGGGCCGAGCCGACGGTCGGGCCGGAGAAGACGGCCATGATCCGGGCGCCTCCGGAGAACTCGGGCAGATCGAAAGAGACGCGGGCCGAGCCCTTTTCGACGGCGACGGAGCGCACCTCCGAGAGCACCCGGAAGCCCCGGGCCTGAAGAGGCGAAAGGGCCAGCCCCAGGAGGGGGGAGGCATCGGAGCCGCCGGCGGGGTGAAGGAGCGGCGTCTGGCGCGATTCGATGGGGATCAGTTCGTCGTAGAGGTCGCAGGCGCGGGAACCGAGCCTGCGCCGGGCCGTGAAGCTCTTGAAGGGATCGGGCGTCTCGTGGTCCGTCAGGCCCAGGATGCCCCGGTCCACCAAAGCGAGCCAGAGCTCTCCCGAGAGGGGCTTTCCCCTCGCGTCGGTCACGGAGAGGGCCACGTCGACGGTTCCCCCCGGCTCGACCTTTTCAGGCACCTCCAGCTTCAGGCGGGCCTTGAGGCGTTCGCTCTCCACCGTCAGCGGGAGGGCGCCCAGGGCGCTCGAAGGTCCTCCGTCGCCCCCCTCCATGGGACGGATCACCTGGAAGGTGCACCAGCCGTTGGGCCAGATCGATCGGTCGACATCGACGGTGACGGTCCCCTCGGCGTCGACCGATTTGAGGACCTGGGCCCGGACGAGCCCCTCCGCCTCGACAGTGACGAGAGCCCGCCCGGGGAAGGGGGCCCGGTAGGCGAGAGAGGCCCTCTCGCCGGGCCTGTAGAGCGGCTTGTCCAGCTCCAGATCGACCCGGTCGGGGAGCGAGGCCCCTTTGGCCGACTGCCCCCAGGGGTGCCAGACATCGAAACGGGCCGAGGCCGACGACCCTTTGCCGTCGGAGAGGAGAAGGAGGAACCGCCCTTCGCCCCCGGGTTCAAGGGAGAGATCGGCAAGACCCTCCTTCAGGACAAGACCGCCCTCGGCAAGGGGGACCTTCTCCTCCTGCCAGCGCATCCGCGTCCGTCCCTCTTCGCGGACCATGACGTAGCGGTCGGCGAGGGAGAAGAGCTCCCAGGTGAGGGAAGCCTCGGCGGGAGTGTCGTCGGCCGTCACCGCCGCCACCCGGAAGGGGAGGGGCACACCGGGCCGGAGATCGCCGACGGGGGAGCGGATGCCGATCTGAAGAGGCGTCACGGCACAAGGCAGCGAGAGATGACGCGAGACCCAGCGGCCGCCGGGCTCCATCACCTGGAAAGAGCAGACCAGATCCACCTGGGAGGGAGCCTTCCAGCCCTCGGGAACGGTCCAGTCGAGACCGCCCCGCCCCTCGTCGTCGAGCGTCCCCGACCCGAGATGCTCTTCCGATCTCTGGAAGCTCTTCTCACCGTCGCCGAAGGCGAACTCGGGAAAGCGCAGGGACCGGAAGGTCCGGGGCAGCGTCACGGCCTGAATTTCCCAGTTGAGCCCCGGCGAGGGGGCCCCGAAGAGATAGGCGGCGTTGAAATCGAGGTGAAGAGTCTCTCCCGCCAGGAGAAGGCTCCGGGGTGAGGTGAGGTTGACATCGATCCGGGGAGGGGTGAAATCCTCGACCTGAAAGGCGGCACCTCCCAGAGGCCTCTCCTCCTGACCCGCCGCGAAGAGATCGAAACGGTAGCGCCCCGTGGGGGCCTCAGGGGGAAGATCGAAGGCGGCCCTCATCGTCCCCGCCGGAGAGAGCTTCTCCGACCCCCGGAAGACCTCCATTCCGACAGAGTTGGTCACCTTCCAGAGGAGGGGGAAGGTGCCGGCCGGGTTCATCCTGCCGTCCCGGACGAGAGCCGTCACGTCGACGGTCTCGCCGGGGCGGAAGATCCCCCGGGGGAGGAGGCAGTCGACCTCGTAGGTCGTCACCCAGGGAGCGCCGGAACCGTCCACTCCCGCGTCGGCGAAGCGGTCCCCCGCGAGGATCAGGAAGGAGAGATCCCCCTCGTGCTCGACGGTGATCACGGCGGGGCGCAGCTGACTCTCCCAGGAGCTCTCCCGGCGGGCGACCCAGAGACCGTCTCCGTCGGTGACTCCCCGTGCCAGAAGCTGATTGCTCGAGGAGTAGACCGAGACGGAGGCTCCCTTGAGGGGCTCGGCCGAAGATAGGGCGTTGACCCAGACCAGCATCCCCCTCTCCCAAACCCGGGCCGAAAGGCCCAGATCGGTGAGGGTCACCATCTGGCGGGCCACGTTCCAGCCTCCCTCGCCGTCGCCGGCCTCGATGAGGAAGACGCCTCGACTCTCGCCGAGAAGCTCACCGAGATCGACGGCTCCCCGCACCGTCCCGTTGAGCCGGTTGTCGACGCGGAAGCGCTTCGTCCCGAAAGAGAGGGCCAGGGCCTTGGGCGGCTCACCCCCGTCGCCGAGGGCCCCCGTCACGAGAGGAATGTTGTTGGGGTAGAGCTTCCAGGCTGAAATCTCGACAGCGTCGAGATTGACCGTCTCCAGGGCGATGCGGGGCTCCTCGACGGGGGTGAGGAAGGTCCCCGCCAGGGGAAACCG
The DNA here is from genome assembly GCA_018433595.1 of Synergistales bacterium. Taxonomy (GTDB): domain Bacteria; phylum Synergistota; class Synergistia; order Synergistales; family Aminithiophilaceae; genus Aminithiophilus. Next base: position 54,379 of record JAHDQY010000014.1, on the reverse strand, counting down.
GACGGACCGGTCCCGATCGGGCATGACGAACGACTGGACTTTATCGGCTTCGAGGCCGTCGCTCCCGCCCAGCCCCTTCTTCAGGGTGACGGTGATCCGTTCCCTAGGGGCGAAATCGCCGACGAGGGCGAAACCGGCGTAAAGCGGCTCGACCCGGAAGGATCTCTGCGGCGACAGGGTCAGGTAGCCCTTCACGTCACCGGGGTCGACGGGGCGGGAGGTGTAGAGGAAGATGCGTCCCTGGTCATCCCGGCTCTCGGCATAGCTTCCGGTGACGGTCAGCCTTGCCGAGGCGTCGACGGTGATCGTCCGCGTCTCCTCCAGCCCCAGAGGCCCGACATCGGCGGCGAGGCCCTTCTCCACCTTCAGAGTCAGCGTCGGACCGGGGACGGAGTCGGCCGTGACGCGGACCTTCTCCGACGGGACCTGACCCTGAGGGGCCAGATTCACCGTCTGGCCTCCGCTCTCGGCCGAGACGAAACCCGAAAGCCTCTGAGGGGGGACGGGAAGGGAGAAAACGAACTCCAGCGTCATCCCGCCGTAGGGGTCCCTCTCGACGGGGCGCACCTCAAGGAGCTTCAGGGGAGCCGTGCGGAACTCGAAGGACTGAGGGCCGGCCAGAAGCCGGCCGGAGCGGTCCCGGAGGGGCTTGAGGGTCAACCGGTACTCCGTGGCCGGAGCCAGGGGCGCCCGGGGCGTGAAAACCAGCCGATCGGCGCCGTCCCAGGCGCCGTCCCCCTCGAGGCGGGGGCGGATCTCCAGGGGCAGCCGCTCCGGAGGGAGGGTCCTCCCCTGAAGGGACTCGTCGGCCACCGGCGCCGAAAAGGTCAGACTGATCTCGGGACGCCCGGCCGTCTCTCCCTGGGGCATAACGGAGAGCACCTGAAAATCGTCGGCCCGGGCCATCGATGCCCCGATCCAGCAAAAAAAGAGACAGATCCAAGCCAAAGCGCGCCTTTTCATTGGTTTTTACACCTCCATCTTTCCGAAGACGTCGAGGCCCTCGAAGGGACCTGAATCGCGGCTTCAAACATCACCGATCAGATCTGTCTCAAAGGGTGATCTTCTTATCGACGAGAAGCTTTTCCAGGGTCCGCAGTTTCTTGATAGCGCTATCGCGATAGTGGTGACCCAGCTCCACGACGAGGGCATCGACAACGGTGAGGACCGGCACGAGAGAGTAATGCCCTTCAGTGGCGACGACGTGAAGGAGAACATCGGCCGAGGGGGCTGCGGGACAGGCCATGTCGGTGGTGATGAGAACGACGGGCACTCCCTGGCCATGAACGAAGTCGACGGCCTCGAGGGTCCGGCAGGCGAAGTGGGGGCCTCCGACAGAAATGGCCAGGAGGGCGTCGTTCCCATCGAGATCGACGAGATCGGCGTACATCTCGTCGGAACCGGCATGATCGGGGAGGAGGACGTTGTCGAGAAACTGGTTGAAAAGGGAGTAGCAGATAAGGGCGGCACCACGGGAAGAGCGCAGGCCCAGAATAGCCAGCTTCCGCGCCCCCTTGAGGATGTCGCAGGCCTTGGCGAAGTTCTCAAGCAGCAGAGGGGAAAGGGAGCGTTGGATGCTCTCGACGTTCTGGCGGGCCACCTCGGAGAGGACACGCCCTCCCGATTCGAACTCGGGGTTTTCCCGGTAGTCCCAGGATTTCTCGATCTGCCACCAGAGGGAGGTCCTGGTAGAGATGAGCATCTCCTGAATCTCCTGAAGAAGATCGTGGTAGCTCTCGTAACCGAGACGGGCCACCGTACGGACCACCGTTGCGGGGCTGACGCCACTGGCCTGGCCCAGCTCCTCGACGGTCATGAAGGCCACCTCCTGGTAGTGGCCGATGATGTAGCCGCAGACAAGCTGCTGCTGGCTCGGAAAGGCTTCCGCCCCCCGGCGGAGGCGGCTGAAAAGATCACCATCGACCTGCTTGTTGACGTTCATGGGGTCACCTGCTCTCCTGATGTCTCCATCGGCCTCGAGAAACCGACATTTTTCATACTTTAAATGCCTTAGCATTATGCCACATCGCGCAAAGAAAAGGCCAGGCTCTCCCCATTCCGCGGCAACGAGCTGAAGCGGTCCAACCCCGGGAGAAAGACGCTCCCTTGTGGTTCCATCCGAAAGGCCATCCGAGAAACAACTCTTTCAAAAAACAAGATCAATGAAATGCTTGCTTTCTAAATCGCCCTCTGCTAGAGTAGCGGTGAAATAAATATCACTCAATGGCTGCTATGTGATAAAGATCTTTCATTAACGATGTTGCGGTTCTTCTCCGCACCTTTTGTGAATTTGCCGTTCCCATCTATCTCTACAAGGAGGGTTTGCCATGGCTGATACAAGCGTCAAGACACTACTTCTGTCCCAGTCGGATCTGGTGAAGGCAGGCGTTCTCGATATGCCCAAGTGCGTCGACGTCATCGAGGAAGTTTTCAGTCTCCTGGGCAAGGGCGATTACCTTATGGGAGGGCCGCTCGAGAACGAACACGGACAGATGATCTACTTCCCCGATACGGAGCGCTTCCCCGGGATGCCCGTCACCGGTCCCGACCGTCGTTTCATGGCCATGATCGCCTACCTGGGCGGCCGCTACAAGATCTGCGGCGAGAAGTGGTACGGATCCAACGCCCAGAACTGGAAAAAGGGGCTCCCTCGCTCGATTCTGACGACCATCCTCAACGATTCCGATACGGGTGTCCCCTTCGCCATTCTCTCAGGAAACCTCATCAGCGCCATGCGCACCGGCGCTGTCCCCGGCGTCGCAGCCCGCCATCTGGCCCGGAAGGGCGCCAAGACGGTGGGCGTCATCGGCGGCGGCGTCATCAACCGCGCCTGCCTGTTGGCCATCAAGGCCGGATGTCCCACCGTCGAGGAGGCCTACCTCTACGACATCAACAAGGACAAATTCGACTCCTTCGCCAAGGAGATGGCCGACAAGGTCGGCGTCAAGGTTCACTGGGCTCCCTCTATCGAGGCCGCCGTCTGCCCCGCCGACATCGTCACCATCGCCACCTCCGGAGCGACCTTTCCCCGCATCGAGAAGGAGTGGCTCAAGAAAGGCTGTCTCGTCACCTTCACCGGAGCCGCCGAAATGGACCTGGACTGCTTCTCGGAGAACACCGTCATCGCCGACAACTGGAAGATGCATCAGGCCTTCATTCTCGACGGCAAGGAGCATCCCCAGGGAATCGACGCCGTCGGCGTCGTAGCGCCTTCCTTCTTCCTCCTCCGATACGTCAACGACGGACTCTACGACGAATCGAAAATCCGCAACCTTGGCGATGTCGTCAACGGCGACGACCCCGGGCGGAAGGACGACGACGAGATCATCCTCTTCCCCACGGGCGGCATGCCCGTCCATGACCTGGCCTGGGGCTACACGCTTTATGAGAAGGCTCTGGAGATGGGCCTCGGTACGGAATACGTCTTCTTCGAAGAAGCCTACTGGAGGTAGAACCTCAAGATCCTCCAGGGAGAGGATCTCGCGGATCGACGAGATCCTCTCCTTTATTTTTTTGACGCCCCCTTCTTCCGCCGACGGATTCCTTCGAAGAGGGAACACTCGGGCGACTTGTGTAGCCCCTTCAATTCCTCCCCCAACCCCCTGAAAGCTCAAAACCAAACGAACAGAGATCCCTAACGCAACGGCTCTCCGCAATCAATGCTCACTCGTCAGGATTATATGCTTGACAAAACAAGTTCGCCATATATACTGAAAAAAGAAAGAAATATTTCTTTTTTATAAGCCTTCTATTAGATCAAGATCTTTCATTCACTAATTGAGTTTTCAAGGAAGGGAGGTCGTGAGGACAAAGAATCTTTAGGAGGATTCACAGGCTGGTGCACCACCTTGTCGCGCGCCAAAGAAAAGCGGCTCTTTGTCAAAGCAGGGGTTCACAAAACACCCGTTCGACCATGTTCCCTGGGGACATCCCTTCCAGAGAATACGGTTGTCCCAAGACCTTCAGACGACATGATCACCCAACAACGTCTAGAATGAGCTGCCCTTTCGAATTGTCGCACTTCCTTTACAATGATGAGGGGGGAACCTTAATGCAGGAATCCACGATACGATTATTAGTTCTGGTCGGATACCTTCTACTCCTTCTCGGGGTGGGAATGTTCCAGGGGCGAAAGGTCAAATCCGATTCCGATTACACGATGGGTGGACGCAAGATCCCCGGCTGGGCCGCGGCGCTTTCCGAGCGCGCTACTGGCGAGTCGGCCTGGTGCCTCGTAGGTTTTCCCGGATACGCCTACGCAGCGGGACTTGTGACGGTGTGGGTCGCCTTAGGGCTGGCCGCCGGCAATATCGTGGCCTGGTGGGTCATCGCCAGGAAAATGCGCGACCAAGCGGAGGATGTCGACGCCTCCACCTATGTCGACTGGGCGGCCAAGAAGCATCCCCAGCTCAACGCCGCCATCCGATTTATCGGAGCCATGATCATCGTCTTTCTCTTCACCTTTTATGTCGAGGCGCAGCTCATCGGCGGTGGCAAGACCCTGAACGCCATGTTCGGGATCAAGCCGATAACAGGCATCATCGTCACGGTCTGCATCATCATCCCCTACACCTTCTACGGCGGTTACCAGAGCGTCGTCTACACCGACTGCGTCCAGTCCCTCCTCATGATCGCCACCCTCATTCTCGGTCCCATCTTCGCCGTCAAATATATCGGTAGCCATCCCGACGTCTACGCCCCTTCGATCGGGGCCGCTCTCAAGATGGCTGGGGGATCCTATGGCAGCTGGACCGGGGGGGCCAAGGGGTTCGCCGCAGGCCTGATGATCGGCAACGCCTTCTCCTGGTTTTTCGCCTACCTCGGGGGATGCCCTCACCTTACGGTCCGCTTCATGTCCATCGAAAACGACAAGGCGGCGAAGCAGGCCCGGAACATTGGCATCGCCTGGACGATCTGCGGCTATGCCGGCGCCATTCTTCTGGGCCTCGCCGGGCTAGCCATTTTCGGCCCCGATCAGCTGACCGATGCGGAGACGGTCATGCCCATGGTCGTGATGAAGGTCTTCCCCCCCTTCCTGGGTGCCCTCTTTGTCACGTCGGCCATCGCCGCCATGCTTTCCACGGCCGACTCGATGCTCATCCTGACGGCCTCGGAACTCTCAGAAGACATCATCAAGCCCTTTTTCCTCAAGGGTGCGAATCTGACCGGCAAGCAGAGTCTCTGGATCTCCCGCTGGGTGACGCTGATCGGCGGACTGGCCGCCTTTGCGCTGGTTTTTCTCCTTCCGGAGGGGCTCGTCTACGCCATCGTCGCCTTCGCCTGGGCCGGACTGGGCAACTCCTTCTCCGCTCTGACCCTGATGACTCTTTTCTGGAAAAAGTTCAACGCCTACGGTGCCGTATGGACCATGGTCGTGGGCTTCATCACCACCATGATCTGGAACTATTCGCCGATGGAGGCCGTGGTGAGCGCCCGGATCGTCGGGTTTGCCGCCGCCGTGATCGCCGCTTACCTGGGCAGCAGGTACGGCGAGACGAAAGCGGCTGAGCTCCGCACAGCCTGAACCTCAAGAGAGCTCTGTGAATCGGGTGTTGAAGTGAAGCGTTCCATCAAGAGAGCGTCGCCCTGGGGGTCCGCTCTCTTGATGGAACCGACGAAGAGAAATCCGGCCCGGTTTCACGGATTTTTCCAATACGAAATCTTTGGGGGGTACCTTCAGCCAGATGCCACAAAATCAAGAAGTGCCGATGAATCTCGACATCGCCTTCGGAGACGATCTCCTCGCCCGTTACCCGTACAGGCGGGCGACCATCGAAAAAGGCTACACGAGCAGGACGCTCTTCGTCGATCTCTCCTCCAACGGCATCATCTCGAAGGATGTCTCCGAAGAGATGAAGCGGAAGTACATCGGCGGCCGCGGCTTCGGCATCAAGTTCCTTTGGGATGCCGTCAAAGAGGGGACCCGATGGGACGATCCCGAGAACGAGATCATCGTTTCGCCCGGGCCTCTCGCAGGCGTCACCTCCTATCCGGGCATCGGCAAATCGATGGTCGTCTCTTTATCCCCGATGACGGGAACGGCCATCGACAGCAACGTCGGCGGCTACTTCGGCCCTCTGCTCAAGTGTGCCGGATGGGACGCCCTGGAAATCCGAGGCAAGGCCGACGACGATGTCATGCTCGTCATCGACGGAGACCGGGAGGAAGTTCTCATCGTCAGGGACTTTCTTCCCGAGGTCCAGGACAGCCACCTCTTGGCCGAGGAGATCACGCAGGCCTTCGGCCGTAACGAAACGGAAAAACGGGCCGTTTCAGTCATTTCGACAGGCTCTGGTGCCGAAAACGCCCTCTTCGGGATGCTGAACTTCTCCTTCTACGATCTCAGGCGCGGCTGCGTGCGTCTCAAGCAGGCAGGAAGAGGCGGTATCGGCACGGTCTTAAGAGACAAAAAAATTAAAGCTATCGTTGTTAAATCCATGGGCGTTCGCGGTGATCTTGTCAATGCCGATGACCCTGAAACGGTTGCGCGCTTGGGACGGATCGTTCATGATGAAGTTTTCTCCCTGGATCGCAAGCAGGTCAACATGCGCCGCAACGGAACGACATTCCTCGTACATGTCTGCAATGGCTTTAATCTGTTGCCTGTCAATAATTTCAAGTACACTTGCCACCCTGAATATCACAAGATCGACTCGCCCGTTTGGGAGAAACTCTTTACTCAAAAGGCACCCGACGGCTGCTGGTACGGCTGCTCTCTTCAGTGCGCCAAGGCCATCGACGGCTTCGAGCTCAAGACCGGCCCCTACAGAGGAAAACGGGTCTGCGTGGATGGCCCCGAGTACGAAACTCTGGGCGCCGTGGGAAGCAACTGCGGCATTTTCGACCCCTATGTCATCGCCGAGTGCAACTTCTACTGCGACACCTACGGACTGGATACGATCTCCTTCGGCACATGCTGCGCCTTCGTCATGGAGTGCTACGAGCGCGGCATCCTCGACAGGGAACGCACCGGCGGCCTCGAGCTGCGCTTCGGCAATAGCGACGCCCAGCTTGAACTGCTGCACCGGCTTGCCCGGGGCGAAGGCTTCGGCAAAATCTTCGGTATGGGCATCCGACGAATGAAAGCCTATTTTGCCAGGAAGTACGGCGCCGATCCCGAAGAGCTCCGGGATTTCGGGATGGAGGCCAAGGGCCTCGAATACTCCGAGTACGTCACCAAAGAGTGCACGACCCAGCAGATCGGCTACGCCATGGCCAACAAGGGCGCTCAGCACGACGAGACCTGGATGATGGGGATGGAGGTCATGAGCGGCCGTCTCAACACCATCGAAGAGAAAGTGGAGGCCGTCTGGTACCTGAGCACTCTGCGCACCTGGTTCGGCCTCCAGGGGATCTGCAAGATGCCCTGGGCCGACATCCAGCCGGCCGACAACGGGATGACGAAGCACCCCGAGCGCATTCCCGAACACGTCGACAATTACATCCGGATCTACACGGCCGTTACTGGAAGACCTCTGGGCGAGGCCGGAATGCTCGAGCAATCCGAGAGGATCTACAACCTGCAGCGCATGATCAACATCAAGATGGGCCTCGTCGGCAGAGCTCACGACCGAGGCCCCTACCGCGCCATGGGGCCCGTCACCCCTGACGAGTACCTCCATCGCGAGGTCTACTACGACGAGTGCCTGAGAGAGAAGACGGAGCTCGACACCGACGGGATGAAACTGGAAAAGAAGATCGCCAAGCTCCGCAAGTACCGGGAAGGCTATTACGAGGATCTCATGACAGCCATGTATGAGCGGCGGGGCTGGACGGACGAAGGGGTTCCCAAGCCGGAAACCCTCACCCGTCTCGGACTTGACGATCCCGACGTTATGGATCTCTGTCTGAAGTATCAGCAACTCTAGCTGTCCCTTTCATCACTCATGGAGGAGGGTCTCTGGATGAACTTGATCAAGGAACACCCGATCCTGGAGTTTCATCATGCAAGGAAAGTGACGTTCAGCTTCGACGGCAGGAGTCTGGAGGGCTACGAGGGGGAGCCGATCGCTTCGGCCCTTCATGCCAACAAGATCAGGATCTACAGGGAGACGCCTAAGACGAAGCGCCCCCGCGGCTTTTTCTGTGCCATCGGCAAGTGTTCTTCCTGTTTTATGACCGTTGACGGGGTTCCCAACGTTCGCATCTGCGTCACGCCCCTCAAGGCGGGAATGGTCGTCCAGAGCCAGAAAGGAAACGGCTCTGTTCCCTGGAGCGAGCCCGAAGCGCAAAAGGAAGGTGACGGTCTTGCGTGAAACTGAGGTTCTTGTCATCGGCGGAGGCCCTGCGGGGCTTTCAGCGGCGGTGGAAGCCGCCTCACACGGCTGCGACGTGACTCTGGTCGACAGCGATCTCGCCCTGGGCGGGCAGCTCGTGAAGCAGACTCACAAATTCTTCGGATCCGAGGCGGAGTATGCCGGGACCCGAGGGATCAAAATCGCGAAAATCCTCTTCGAGGAGCTGGAGGCGGCCAAAGACCGCGTCACGGTCCTGTCCAACACCACGGCCAACGGCTTCTATCCCGATGACGGAGTCGTCGCTCTGGTCAAAGACGAGGAAGAGTACATCCGGCTGAGGCCCAAGAAGACGATCGTCGCCACCGGCGCGATGGAGAGGCTCCTGCCCTTCCCCAACAACGACGCCCCCGGCGTTTACGGAGCCGGGGCCATCCAGACCCTGATGAACGTCTACGGGGTCTTTCCCGGAGAGCGGGTCCTGATGATCGGAGCGGGGAATATCGGTCTTATCGTCAGCTACCAGCTCATGCAGGCCGGCGTCGAGATCGCCGGGATCGTCGAGTTCATGCCGAAAGTCGGCGGCTACTGGGTTCATGCGGCCAAGGTGAGACGGCTGGGCGTTCCCATTTATCTCAGGCACACTATCACCGACGCCATCGTGGAAAAGGGCGTGGTCGCAGGGGCCCATATCCAGCGGGTCGATGAAAAGGGCCGCCCGACGGAGGAGATCAGGAAGATCGACTGCGATACCATCTGCATGGCCGTCGGGCTGATCCCGACGGCGGAAATCCTCTGGCAGGCCGGCTGCAAGATGACCTACGTCCCGGAGCTTTGCGGACACGTTCCTCAACGGAACGCCTTCATGCAGACGACCAATCCGAACTTCTGGGTCGCCGGCGACGCCTCGGGAATCGAGGAGGCTTCAGCCGCAATGGTCGAGGGAAGGATTTCCGGGATCAGCATCGCCAGGGCCCTGGGCCGCATCCAGGGAGAGGCCTTCCAGGAGCGATATCTGGAGCTCTGGCAGAGACTCTCCAACCTGCGGGCCGGCGAGGTGGGGGCAAAGATCCGGAGCGGCCTCGAAAAATGTTCGAACTGCGGCTGCGACTGGGGCGAGGAGGCATAACCATGACGGAAAAGGAGCTTCTTTTCAACAGCGGAGTCTTGACGGAACGTTGTCCCGGTGCGGAGCTTCCTCCCCGGGAACTCTGGGAAAAGAAGAAAAACGGACTCGTCGTCATCGAATGCCCCCAGAGGATCCCTTGCAACCCCTGCGCCTCCAGTTGCCCCACCGGCGCGATCAGGCCCTTCAAGGACATCAACGATACGCCCGCCATCGACTACGAAAAATGCATCGGCTGCGCCAAGTGCGTGGCCCAGTGCCCCGGGCTGGCCTGTTTTGTGGTGGATCTCACCTACGGCGAGGCGGATGAGGCTCTCGTGAAGCTTCCCTTCGAGATGCTCCCCGTTCCCGTCGAGGGAACTTCCGTGGATTGCCTGAATCGGGTCGGCGAAGCCGTCGCCAAGGGCAAGGTTCTCCACGTCACGGAACCGTTGAGAGATAAAACCCGCGTCGTCCATGTCGTTGTCCCCAGAGATCGGGTCATGGATATCCGCGCCGTCAGGGTGGTGAAGTAGCTATGCCTGAAGAGCCTCAGAATATCGTCGTCTGCCGTTGCGAAGAGGTGGAACTCGAGGAGATCCGGGAGTGGATCGACAAGGGTTACGACACCTTCGATGAGCTGAAGAGGGTTCTTCGCGTGGGGATGGGCCCCTGTCAGGGACGGGGCTGCCGGGACATCATCCTCAGGGAGATCTCCCGCAGGACGGGCACCCCGATCGCCGAGATCCCCTGCGGAACCTTCCGGCCCCCGGTGAAGGCCATCAAGGTCAAGGTTGCGGCGAAAGGCGGTGACCGGTAATGGAATGGCAGAAAACCGCTGACGCCGTCGTGATCGGCGGCGGAATGATGGGCACGTGCACGGCCTACCATCTGGCCAAGCTCGGCATGAAAAACGTCGTGCTCGTGGAAAAGAAAACCGTCGCCTCCGGAGCGACGGGACGTTGCGGGGCCGCCTTTCGGGCCCAGTGGGGATCACGTCTCAACATCGAAATGGGGAAGCGGTGCATCGATAAGTTCGAGCACATGCAGGAAGAGACCGGCATGGATATCGGCCTCTATCAGAACGGCTACCTCATGATCGGCTACACGGAAAAAGAGGTCGAGATCTTCCGGGAGAGCGTGGCTCTTCAAAACTCCATGGGCGTTCCCTCCCGGATGATCGATCACGACGAGGCCCGGGCGATCTGCCCCGGCATCAACGTCGACGATGCTCTCGGCTTCTCCTACTACGAACGGGACGGCCAGGCCGATCCCTTCCTCTGCAATATCGCCCACCAGGAGGCGGCCAAGCGCCTCGGCGTCAAATTCCAGAAGTTCACGGAGGTCACCGGCCTGAAGGTGGCCGGCGGGCGGATCAAAGGTGTGGTGACCAGCCGGGGCGAGATTGATGCCCCCGTTGTGGTCAGCGCCGCCGGGGCCTGGAACCGCCATATCGGCGACATGGCCGGAATCGATTTCCCCGTCGTCGGAGAACGCCACGAAGCCCTCATCACGGAAGCCGTCGACTTCGACGTCTGTCCCACCATGCTCATGAGCTTCGTAGGAGACTACTACATCCAGCAACGCCCCAACGGAACGATCATCGCCGGATGCGGCCCGAACGCCTACACCAAGGCCGACCATGATCCCGAGGTCATGGGAAACTCCTGGGGCTTCCTTGAACGAACGGCCCAGGTGCTGTTGAAGGTCCTCCCCCGGACCAGAAACATCGGCATCACCCATCAGTGGTCAGGCATGTACGACCTCACGCCCGATCTCCAGCCCTGCATCGGGGAGACCGACGAGATCAAGGGTCTCTGGCTCAACGTCTCCGGCTGCCGTGGCTTCATGTTCGGCGCCGTCGCCGGCGAGCTCGTCGCTCAGATGATCATCCGCGGATCGTCGGATCTGGACATTTCCGATTTTCACTGGAGACGCTACGCCCAGGGGAAAAAGTTCAAGGACCTGATGGTCGTTTAAAGGCATCCTCGTTCAAAAGCCCTGTGCCGCCCGGAGATGGGCGGCACAGGGCTTCTTCCACAGGCTATGGAGCGGGCCGGATCAGAATTTCCAGAGCAGGCTCACGTGCCACGTCCGTCCCTGGAGAGGGTACCAGGCCAGGCCTTCGGCCCCCGACGTGGGCACGAGGGTCATCTCCTTCGACTTGTCGAAGACGTCGTCGACGCCGACGGTCAGGACCTTGTCGTCGTCCAGATCCCAGCGGAGGCCGGCGTTGACGACGGTGAGGTCGCTGTACCGGATGGTCTCCCGCTGATCCAGGAAGTTGTCTCCCGTGTAATCGACCTCGCCGTAGAGGGTCAGCCTTTCGGAGTAGTCATAGGCCAATCGGGCGTGGGCGGCGTTTTCGGGGCGGTTGGGCAGCCTCATGTCGTTGCGGAAGCTCTCCGGAGTCCTGTTCAGGGCCTTCATCCAGGTGTAGGAGAGGGTCAGGTCCCAGGGGGCCCGGATGAAGCGGGTCTCCAGCTCGACGCCGTCGATCTCGGCTCTACTGATGTTGCGGTACTGACCGTAACGGGGATTGATCATGACGAATTCGATCAGATCGTCCATTTCGGAGCGGAAGTAGGTGAGGCCGACGCGGGTCTCGACACGGTTCCAGTTTCCCTGCCAGTGAAGGCCGAAGTCCCACTGGCTCCCCTCTTCCCAGGAGAGGTTCGGGCTGGGAAGGATCATGGCGCTGTCGCCGTAGAGTTCGTAGAGGTTGGGGGCCCTGTGGTAACGCCCGTAGGAGGCCTTGAGGCGCCAGGAGGGGGCGAAAAGCCAGTCGGCACCGAGCGACCAGGAGAGATGGTCTTCGCCGTCGACGTCGTTCCATCGAAGGGTGGGGACAAGCAGAAGGTTTCCCGAGGCCCCGACGGTGATCGAATCCTGAAGGGAGAGGTCGATCTTGTCCCGGCTGTAGCGGCTCTGACCGCCCAGCTTGGCCGTGACGTCCCCCTCGACGCGAAGCTCCTCGCGGGAGACGTTACCGAAGAACTCCAGGTAGTGGCTGAGGCCCACCGGAAGAGAGGCCGAGAGAGAGAGAAAATCACGGTCCGATCTGTAGCGGTTGTGGTAATCGCCGTACTGGCCCAGGTAGTTGTGGGGGTTGAAGAACTCCTTGTCCTGCTCCAGATGGCCGACCTGAAGGCTCATGTCGACGTCGCCGACGCGGAAGCTCCGCCCCAGCGCGACGTCCCATTTTTCCGTCTCCAGGCGGGTGCCGGGCTTCTGGAGTGCCGGCTTGTCGTTGCCCGGGGCCTGAAGGGGAAGATCCCGCGTCCGATCCTCCCAGGAGAGGCGGGCCGCCCAGGCGTCGCGGCTCCATTTGAGGAGGACGTTCCGCCCCTCCCAGCCGTTGTTGAGCCGAGTGGCCTCATAGTCGTCGTTGGTGTTGTAGGGGGTGCCGTTGTCGTTGAGATAGGAGAAATCGCCGTCGCTCCCGGAAAATTCGGCGGTGAAAAGAAAATCTCCGCCGAGAAGGGGAGCAGCGTGGCGCAGGGCCGAGCGGTACTCCCCGTAGTCTCCCAGGCCGACGAGAAGGGAGCTTTCGGCCTTCCGCGGCGCCACGGTGACGATGTTGATGACGGCCCCCATGCCGGAGACGCCGAAGGCGGCCGGCACGTGGCCCCGGTAGACTTCGATGCGCTCGACGTTCTCGACGGGGATCGTCGAAAGATCGACGGCGGCTTCGCTCTCGAGATTGGCCAGCGTGCCGTCGACGTAGACGGCAACCTGGGCCGAGGTGCTGCCCCGGACGGAGGCCACCGTGTAGCCGCCCCGTCCCTGGGTGCGGATGACGTGGACCCCCACGGACTGATCGAGCAGTTCGGGAAGGGTCTTGAACTCGCCCTGCACCTCTTCAGGGCGGATGACCGCCACGGCGCCGGGCGAAAGCTCCTGATCCTCCTCACCGAGAGCGCCCGCCGTGACGAGAACGGCGGGAAGCTCCGTCACGGCCTCCAGGGGAGCCCCCAGGGGGCCGCAGACGGCGGCGGCGAGGGCCGCCAGAAATACCATCAACCTCTTCATGCTCCGTGACATCCTCTCAGGCGTTTTTTCGGGAACGAGCCGGGGCGGCTGAATCGCCGTCCCGGCCCGTCGAGCTTCAGGAAGAGCCGCGCTTAAGCGGGCGGCCTCAGCGCCTGCCGACAAGGATCAGCAGGGGGAGCACCAAAAGCAGCCCGGCCGGAGCGAATCCGAGGGCGCAGCCTCCCGAGCCGCCGCCGGGAGGAAGGACCTCGCCGGAGAAGCTCAGGCCCGCGGCGGAGAGAACGTCATAGGGGTTGCCGCCCAGGTCCGTGGCGGTGTAGGTCCTCAGGACCGCGCCGTCCCTGCCGACGGCGACGATGACCTTGCTCCCCTCGACCCAGAACCGGTCCGTGGCCGCGTCAAAGAAGAGAGTGCCTCCGAAGCCGACGTCGGAGACATCCAGCGCCGTCAGCTTCGGCGTCGAGGCTTCCAGATCGGCGACGGTGGAGCGGAAGAGCTTCGTCGGCTCCTCCCAGTTCGTCGAGGCGGCGTTGATGAGGACCGATCCGTCGGGAGCAACGGCGATTCCCGAGTAGCCGTAGCCTGCGGGAAGGGCCGATCCGCCGTCGAGGACCGTCGCCTTGAACGTCGCCAGGTCGACCTTCACCAGGGAGGAAGTGAGGACCTCTCCGTAGGCGCCGCCGAAACAGGCGACGTAGAGGGCGCTGCCGTGCTCGGCCAGGACGGCCTTGTTGACGGAGCCTCCGGGATTCTTGGCGACCTCAAGGCTGTCCGCGACGGTCATGTCGGAGAGGGAGACCTTGTAGAGCCGGCTCTTGTCGTAGACCGGAGGCCACGACCCCTTGACGTCGGCCACGACGGCGTAGAGATAGTTGCCGACGACGCGGAAATCCTTGACATGCTCGAAGAAGTCGTCGCCGTCGTCGAAGGTGACCTTCTTGACGGGCGTCATGGAGGCGGCGCTGTCGAGAAGGTCCTGCACGTCGTACTGCTCGATCGACCCGCGGCGGAGCCCCGTGTCGCCCCAGTTGGCGACGTAGAGACCGTCGCCGACGACCTTGACCTGACAGATATTGTCACCGAGCTTGCTTTCGGCGATGGGCGACCAACTCTCTCCGGGGTAGAGGCGGACCGTATCGGAAGTGGAGCCAAAGTGGTAGCGTCTCAAAAGGATCTTCTTCTGGCCCCAGATATCGACGACGACCCCCATCTCGTCACCGGCCAGCCCCGTGACCAGGTTCTTGGTGGGGGGATTGCCGACCTCGATCGTCCCGAGAGCTCCGGCCGTGTAGCTGTCGTCGACGGTCAGAAAGACGATGTCGGCGTCGGTCAGGGCAGCCCAGGCGGCGCCGGCAGCCAGCAGGAGCCCCAGAAGAAGCGCGCCGGTCAAGCGTTTTTTTCCTATCCGTTGCATCATTTCCCATTCCTCCTCGGTTTTTCGAATCTCTGATGCCCACAAAAAAAGGACCCCCAAGGGGCCCTGAACACAACTCCCGCCGCCTCCCCGACCCTCGAGGGAAACGCCGTCCGAGGGAATTCGGTATCCGGACTCGGGGTCATCCTCGGCGGGCACCTTCCCGACTCTGTGAAAGTCAGTGGTCTTGCGCGCGCTTCGTCACCCTTACCGTAGCGGGGCTGTGCCGGCTTCGCACCGGCTTCCCGAAAGATCCCTCTTAATGGATTGACCCGACGGTCCGATCTGCCGACCGCCGCAAAATCAAGATAGGTGCAGCGCCCCGGCAAGTCAAGGGCTGTCCCGTTTCTTCTCTAAGGTCTTTTCGCCCTCCCGAGGCCCGGCCTCACGATCCGATGCGGGAGAGGATCTCCCGGACCACCGTCCTCCCCGCCTCGGGTCGGGCCAGGGCGGCAGCGTCCCGCTCCCGTTTCCTGAGGGCCTCTTCGTCGGCGAGGAGGGCCTTCGCCTTGGCTCGGGCCGAGCGGTAGTCGAAAAGGATTCTCGCCGCCCCCCTGTCGAGGAGGTAGTCGCTGTTGCGCTGCTCCTGCCCCGGGATGGGATCGACAATGATCATGGGCGTCCCCGAGCAGAGGATCTCCGACGTCGAGAGGCCGCCGGGTTTGGTGAAGATGAGATCGGAGGCGACGTAATGGTTTTCGATGGCGTCGACGAAACCGAAGATCTTCAGGTTCTCGGCCCCGTCGAAGGTCTCCTCCAGCCTTGCCTTGATCTTTTTGTTGTTGCCGCAGACGGCGAGGACGGTGAGCCTCTCGTCGCCGACGAGGGAGGCGACAACCTCCTCGAAGGGCCCGACACCGATGCCGCCGCCCATGACGAGGATGACGGGGTCTTTCCCGGACAGACCCAGATTCCGGCGGGCCTCCTCCTTCGACGGAAGGGAGAGATAGCGCGGCGAAACGGGAATGCCCGAGACGACGACGCGGGCCATGTCGATGCCGTCGGCCTCGTACTGGAGGCGCGTCTCCTCGCTCGCCACGAACCACCCGGTGAAGCGGCGGCTGCGGTGAAAGACGTGGCTCAGGAAATCGGTGTTGACGTAGAAGACGGGCCGATGAGGCTGGAGCTGCTCGGCGACGGCTGCGGCGCCGAAAAAGTGGGTGAAGAGAAGGGCGTCGGGAGCAAAGGCCTCGAGGCGCTCGATGAGGCGGTTCAGGTGAAGCCTCTCCGTCAGTTCGTTGAGGGCGGCCACGATGCCGTCGGCGGCCTCAGGTTCGTCAAACGTATCGTAGAAGTAGCCCCAGAGACGGGGCGCCCTCCGGACCATCTCCAGGTAGGAGCGGGCATAGAAGCCGCGGACAAGGGCATTGGTGAAGTCCAGCGTATCGAGGCAGAGCGTCTCGCAGCCGGGGGACTCCTTTTCGAACCACCGGGACAGGGCCAGTGCCGCCGTCTTGTGCCCCGTCCCCGCCGAAGCGTAGAGCAGGGCGATACGCCTGTTTTTCATTGCTGTCGAACCCCTTCCTGAAGATGATGAGGAGAAAAGCCGCAGAAGGTCTCCCCGCAGAAACCGAGGGCACGACGCTGGACGGCGACGGCAACACTTTTGGCCGCCACCGTCGGAGCGCTCAGTTCATGGGTGATGAAACGGGGCTCGACCCTTTCGACGAGATCCCGGACCGCCGAGGTTTCAAAGGGGCGGTGCTCATCGATACGGGAGAGCATCCGTCGGGCACGGTCCGCCCTTGCGCCGAGAGAGAGCCCCCCGGGGGGGCCTTCGGAGAAAAACCCGACGCTCCGCCTCAGAGGCCCCGAAAGGCTTTTGTGAAGGTGCATCCCCTCGATGCGGTCGACGACCCACCCGGGCAGGGCGTCGAGGCGGTCCAGGACGTAGCTGACGGCCTCCTCTTCGGTAGCGACGGCATCGGTCGTGTTCAGAAGATGGCCGACGTCGAGGAGGAAGGCCCAGTCATCGAAGGGGAGGGCCTCGGCGAAGGAGTCGATGAGGCCGGAATCGAGAAAGGTCAGCCCCGGCCACCAGAGGTTTTCGAAAAAAAGGCGCACCGGAGGCCCGCCTCCGAAGGGGGAGCAGGCCTCCGTCAGGAGCTCGACGAGCGCCCTGAGGACGGAGCCGGCCTCGTTGGCCGGACGGTTGGTGAGGATGTCGTCGGCGCCGGCGTTGGCCAGGTGGAAGACGGCGTACTCGGGTCGCAGCGACGCCGCGTCTTCCAGGTAGCGGGCGAGGTTGGCGACGAGCTCCTCCCGGCTGGAGCCGCCGAAGTAGAAGAGAGGCTCTTCGCCGCCAAGATCTTCCGGCAGGGGACGGCCCTGCCAGAGATGGAACCAGTCCATCCAGTAGGGGAGATGGACGGCCGTCGCCGCTTCAGGGGGAACGCCGTCGACGCCGTCGAAGGAGGTGAGCAGCTCCAGGCCGTCCAGACCCAGGGAGCGCCAGTGGACCAGAGCGCTCGGCCAGTCGCCGAAGGGCTCCAGATCGAAGGGGTAGGCGGAAAAACTGACGAGCTCCTTCATCGCCGGTCGGCCTCTTTTCCTCTACTTGCCCTCCAGCTTGGCCTTGAGGAGATCGCCCAGGGTCAGGCCGACAGGGCGTTCCTGGTCGCGGGCCGTGCGGATCCCCGACATCAGGGTATCCCGGATCTGATTCTGGCTGAAATGGGCGGGAAAATAGAGGGCCGCGGCATCTCCGTGTCCGCCGCCGCGGACTTTTTTTCCGTCCTTGAGGAGGCCGACGATGCGGGCCGCCAGCCCGTCACGGCTCCGGAGCGAGACGGCCCAGTCGCCGTAGACGCGACGGTTGCAGACGGCCACCATCTCGGGCGGGTTTTCCGACCGGTCAAGGATAAGACCGCAGAAGTCGGAGGCGTCACCGAACTCGAGGAGTCCTGAAGGGACAAAAGCCAGATCGTCACCGAGACGCTCCACCTGCTCCAGGGCCTTGCGGAAGCGCTCCTCCTGACGGGCGACGAAGTCTCTGGCCATCTTCAGCTCCCGGACCGAGAGATCGGCCCGGCTGTCGGCCACAAGACGGCTGAAGACGCTCCAGGGCCCGCAGAGAGTGATCAGGGCCTGCCAGTAGCGGCTCTCCTCGTACCGGCCCAGCCAGAGATCGCGGTCGTTGGCGATCTCGACGAGACGCTCCAGGCCGAGGAGGCGGTCCCGGACGGGGCCTGCGGGGGTCCGCTCCAGGAGCCAGAGATAATAGACCTTGGCGGCGCAATGGGCCACGTCGACGACGGCCCAGCGCCGGTTGGCGAAGACGTCGGCCGTCGTCTTGTGATGGTCGAAAAGGACCGGCTCGGAGCACCCCTCGTAGAACCGGTCCATCTCGTCGACCGTTTCACGCCTCTGACAGAAGAGGTCGACGACAAGCAGATCCTGGCCGTCCCTCAGCGTCTCCAGGATGAGGGCGTCCACCTCGCCGTAGCCGGTCAGGGTGACTTTCAGAGGAGCCTTTTCAGGGAAATGAGCATGCCATGCCACGGCCGCAGCCGTCACTCCGTCCAGGTCGGTATGACTGATGAGATGCAGCATTCTATCCACAATGACGCCTCCTCTGCTGAGGGGATCCCCCCTGTGAGAGCCTTATCCCCAATTCTACCCGACAAAAGGCTTTCCGATGAGGCCGATTCCATGAATTGTTATCCACATATCCACAACGCATGTGGATAACCTTCCCGATCCTCCCCTGAGGGGCCCCTTACAGGCCCGTCACGGTTGGTGAGAACTTTCATGAGATCGTGAAAAAGGGGCAAACCCCATGGACAGGGGCTTCGTTTATCCACAAGACGTGGGGAAAAGTTGTGGATAGGTGGATAACTGTTGTGGAATAAGCTGTGGTATGATGGCAGGAAGCTGTGGATAACCTTTCAGACGCCCTCTAGAGGTGAACGCCTGTGGATAAGGATCTCGACCTGATCTGGGAACAGATACTGCTTCAGGCCCGGGACGAACTGCCTCCCGGTGCCGGAGACATCTGGCTCAAGACCTGCATGCCTGTCTCGCTTCAGGAGGGCACGCTCCTGCTTGACGTTCCCAACGTCTTCGTCAAGGAGCAGATACAGACCCGTTTTCTGGTTCCTCTGCAGAAAATGGTCGAAAAATCGGAGATCGCCTCCTGCGTCGAACTCCGCGTCGGCACCGAGGTCCGGTCCGGCGAGCAGGACCGCGCCGAAAAGGCGGCCCAGCCGCCTCAGGCACCGCGCTCCGGCCTGAACCCCGCCTACGTCTTCGGCAACTTCGTCGTAGGCAAATCGAATCGTCTCGCCCATGCTGCCAGCCTCGCCTCGGCCGAATCGCCCGGCGTCGCCTACAACCCTCTTTTCATCTGGGGGGGCGTCGGCCTGGGCAAAACACATCTGATGCACGCCATCGGCCACTACGTTCTGGAAAAGGGGCCTGGGGCACGCATCGTCTACCTGAGTTCGGAAAAATTCACGAACGAGCTCATTTCTTCCATTCAGAACAAGCGAATGCAGGAATTCAAGTCGAAATACCGGAATGTCGACGTCCTTCTCATCGACGACATTCAGTTTCTGGCCAACAAGGAAAGCACTCAGGAAGAGTTCTTTCACACCTTCAACAGCCTTCACGACGCGAAAAAACAGATCGTCATCAGCTCCGACAGGCCCCCCAAAGAGATCAAGATGGTCGAAGACCGGCTCGTCAGCCGTTTCGAGTGGGGACTGGTCACCGATATCCAGCCGCCCGATCTGGAGACGCGCATCGCCATTCTCCAGAAAAAGGCCGAACTCAGGGGATATCGCCTGGAGGAGGAGATCATCTATTTTCTCGCCCAGAACATTCCCAGCAACATCCGCGAGCTCGAGGGGGCCCTCAACCGTGTCGTCGCCTGCTCGGAACTGAATTCCGAGTCCGTCACCGTCGAACGCGCCGCCGAATGGCTGAAGGATCTGATCCGCCACGATCAGCGGGGCCCCGTCACGATCGAAAGCATCCAGGAGCAGGTGGCCGAAGCCTTCAACCTCGATGTGAAGGATCTGACGAGCACGAAGCGGACGGCCGATTTCGCTCTGGCCCGTCAGGTCGCCATGTATCTCTGCCGGGAGCTTACCGATACGAGCCTTCAGCAGATCGGATACGCCTTTCACAAGAAGGATCACACGACCGTTCTTCACGCCTGCCGCAAGATCGCCGAAGTCGTCGACAACGACGCCCGGATACGGTCTATTGTGGATAACATCCGGAATAAGCCGTGAATGAAGGGTGGAAGGGCCTGTGAATTGTTCGTGGATAAGATGATTTTAAAAGGTTTCCACAAAAAAATTGTGGAAACTGTGGATAAACCACCTCTCTATACACCGGACCATCCACTCCTTCATCCACAGGACAAACCGCGAGGAGAAGTGACTTGAAGGCAGTTATCCACACTATGCACCATGCCTAGTACAACGACTACTGTTCTTATATCATAAGGAACAGGAATAACCGTAGGGAGGGGAGCTCTCCTTGAAGTTACTCATCGAAAAGAACAGTTTCCTCAAGAGTTGGCAAATGGCGGAACGGACGACGGGAAGCAAAAGTACCGTCAGCATCCTGGCCGGAATTCGCTGTCTGGCCGATGAAACCGGACTTCACCTGGAAGCGACGGATCTGAAGACCTCCCTCAAGTGCCGCGCCGAGGGGGCGGAGGTCCAGGAACCCGGGGAAACCATCCTGCCGACGAAGGCGATGGGAGAACTTTTCAAAAAGGCTCCCGGTGACCGTTTTTCCCTCGAAGTCACCAAGGGACGGGCCACCCTGACAGCCGGACGAAGCCGCTACACGCTGACGGTTCTTCCCGTCGAGGAGTTTCCCCTTCTCCCCCGTTCCGAGAGTGCCCGTCTTTTCTGCGATACGACGGTCCAGGCGTTGAGCCGACTTTTCGAGGAGGGGACCTTCGCCGGTTCGCCCAACGAGGAGTTTCCCCAATATCTCAGTGCGGCCCTGCTGCAGATCCAGGAGGGAAAACTCAAAACCGTGGCGACGGACGGGCGGCGCCTCTCCCTCTCTCAGACTCCCCTTTCCGACGCTTCCGGCGAGGGGCAGCTTCTTCTCCCCCTGAACGGCCTTCGGGAGCTTCATCGTCTTCTGTCCGCCGTCGAGAGTGAGGCTCCGGTCCGGATTCTCGAAGACGACAGCCAGGCCTATTTCCAGGTCCAGGGAGTCGAGTTCTCCATTCGCCGCGTCGATTCCAGCTTTCCCCCCTATGAGAAGATTCTGTTGCCCGAGCGCACGAGCTGGATGATGGTGGGGCGCAGCTCTCTGGAGGAGGCCCTGGAGAGGGCCAATGTGGTCGTTCGGGATTTCACGAAATCAGTCATCCTCCAGCTGACGCCGGGAGGCTCCCTGAGGATCCGGGGACAGGCCCCCGACATCGGAGAGGCCCGGGAAGAGCTGGCTGCCGATATCGACGGGGAACCTCTCCGGGTGGCTTTCAACATCTCCTACCTTCTGGACGGAATCAGGGCGCTCAGGGATGAGGTCGTCGAACTCTCCTTTAACGGCTCTCACGGTCAGATGAGGATGTCGCGGCCTGGAGAGGAGAGCTTTCTCTACGTGCTGATGCCCATCACCCTTTCGGAAGAGGAAAGCGACGACGACGAGGTCTGATGCACTGTCTTTCTGTTGCTTGGGTTCATTTCCGCAATCTCGGGCCCCGGAAAACGGAGTGGTCTTCGGGGCTGAACCTGCTGATCGGCCCTAACGGATCGGGCAAGACCAACATCCTTGAGGCCCTTCACCTGCTGGGAGGATGGGGGCCTTTTCAGGGAGGCCGGTCCGTCGCGGACCTTCCTTCCTGGTCCGTTTCCGGGGCGACGGCTCGGATCGAGGGCTCCTTCGGAGGCGAGGAAAGTCTCCGAGTCGAGGCCTTGATTCGGGGGAGGTCCTCTCTCCGCCTCGACGGCAAGATGACGAAAGCCTCGGAAATCCGGGCGAGGCTCCCGCTGCTGGCCTTTCAACCCGGCGATCTGGCCCTCGTCGAAGGGTCTCCGTCGGTGAGGCGGCTTTTTCTCGACCGCCTTTGCGCCCTTCTTTTTCCTCTTTACGCTCTTAGGCTTTATGAATATCGACGGGCTCTGCGCCAGAGAATCTGCCTCCTGCGCCAGCATCGGGACTGCTCTCTGACGACGAAGGTTCTCGTGCCCCTCGGGGGTTGGATCTGGTCGGCCCGAAGGAGTGCCGTCGACCTGCTTCGCCTCGGCCTGGCTCATACGGGGGATCTTCTTCCCGGGGCTCTTGACGTCGAGTTTCAGCGGGGAGGGAGCCGGGGATTGGATGAACCGGAGCAGGACCTTTTCGAGGCCTTCCGACAGACCGCCGACAGGGAGCGGGTTTCCGGGAGGGTCTTCGTCGGTCCCCAGCGTGACGATCTTCTTCTCCGGTGCGAGGAAAGAGAGGCTTCAGCCCGGTTCAGCCGCGGCCATCGTCGCCGCGCCGCCGTCGCCCTCATGCTCGGCGCCGGATGGGCCGTCGAGCGGCGCCTTCGACGCAGGCCCATCCTCCTCCTCGACGAGGTGACGGCGGAGCTCGACGAGGCCGGGCGCAACAGGACTTTCGCCGTCCTCCAGGCGTCTTCGTGGCAGGTTTTCGCCGCCACGGCGGGAGGTGCGGCCTACGAGTGGCCGGGG
Source organism: Synergistales bacterium (assembly GCA_018433595.1). Classification (GTDB taxonomy): domain Bacteria; phylum Synergistota; class Synergistia; order Synergistales; family Aminithiophilaceae; genus Aminithiophilus. The sequence goes on along the minus strand of JAHDQY010000014.1, from coordinate 31,984 downwards.
GTGGTCTGGATGGTTCGTCAGGGGGAGGTCACCGAACGTTGATGCAGGGAATTTACGATGTCATCGTCGTCGGAGGGGGACACGGCGGCTGTGAGGCGGCCCTTGCCGCCTCCAGGATGGGGGCTTCGACCCTTCTCCTGAACCTTTACGTCGATAATCTGGCCTTGATGGCCTGCAATCCCTCCATCGGAGGTCCGGCCAAGGGGCACCTGGTCCGGGAGATCGACGCCCTGGGCGGCGAACAGGCCCGGGCGACGGACGGGTCGACTCTCCATATCCGGTGGCTCAACACCTCCAAGGGACCGGCCGTCCGGACCCTCCGGGCTCAATGTGACCTCGACGATTATCATCGCTACTATCTGGAGCGGGTTCAGGAACAGGAGAACCTCCATCTCCATCAGGATCTGGTCACGGAGCTCCTCGTCGACGAGGGGCGCATCGCGGGCGTGGTCACGCGCCTCGGGAGCGTCTACCGGGGGAGGACGGTCATCCTCGCGACAGGAACCTACCTGGGGGGGAAAGTCTTCATCGGGAGGGTCAACTTCTCCTCGGGGCCTCTCGGTCAGGTGGCCGCCCTGGGTCTGACGGAATCGCTCCGGAGGCTCGGCTTTGAGACGGGACGTCTCAGGACGGATACGACACCGAGGCTTCATGCGGACAGCGTCGACTGGTCCGAACTGGATCGTCAGGAAAGCGCCGATGAACCCCTTGCCTTCAGCCACTGGGGCGAAAAGCGGGCTTATCGCGGTTTCGCCTGTTTCCTCACCCGAACGGGAGAGGCGACCCACCGGGTCATCCGCGACGCCATGGACCGTTCTCCTTTCCTCACGGGCGATATGGAAGGGAAGGGCCCCCGCTACTGCCCCTCCATCGAGGATCGGGTTCAGCGCTTTCCCGACAGGGAGTCCCATCCCGTTTTCCTCGAACCCGTCGGCCGGAGGAACAGGGAGATCTACATGCAGAATTTTTCGACCAGCCTTCCCTACGATGCCCAGGTCGAAATGGTCCATTCGCTGCCTGGCTGTTCCCGAGCCCGCATCGTCCGGCCCGGATACGCCATCGAGTACGACTACCTGCCGCCGACGCAGCTTTTGCCCTGGCTTGAGACGAAAAGGGTGCGGGGGCTTTTCTGTGCCGGCCAGATCAACGGCACTTCGGGCTACGAGGAGGCGGCCGCCCAGGGACTTCTCGCCGGAATCAACGCCGCCCTCGCCGTGAGAGGCGATGAGCCGCTGCAGCTCGGACGCCATGAGGCCTACATGGCCGTTCTCGTCGACGATCTCGTCACCAAGGGGACATCCGAGCCTTATCGGATGCTCACCAGCCGTTGCGAGCATCGCCTCCTCCTTCGCCATGACAATGCCGACCATCGGTTGGCCCCTATCGGCCGTCGGTTGGGTCTCCTCGACGATGAGCGCTGGAAGGCCCTTCAGGGACGGTGGAAGGAGTCGGACAGCCTGAAGGATCTCCTTCGATCGACCTTCGTCCGCCCCGGTGCGGCTCTCCTGGAGCGGTTAGCGTCCTTGGGTTCCTCCCCCCTATCGGAGAAGATCTCCGTGCTGGAACTTGTCCGGAGGCCTGAAATCGACCTGGAGGCGGTCTGGTCCCTTCTCGATCTGGGAGAGCCGCCGGATAGGGATCTTCTGGCCTGCCTTCAGACGGAGATCCGCTATGAAGGCTACATCGCCCGGCAGGAACGTCAGGTGACCCGCATGGAGAAGATGGAGAGGGTACCGTTGCCCGCCGATTTCGACTATGCTCTGGTAAGGGGTCTCTCTTCGGAAAGCCTTCAGAAGCTGACCGCAATCCGTCCCCTTACCCTGGGCCAGGCGGGTCGCGTTTCCGGCGTGACTCCCGCCGATATTCAGCTCATCTGGGTCACCCTTGAAGCGAGGAGGCGCAGCGGTGAGACGAGGAAGACCTGAGACCGGCGCCCTCCCCCTTGGAGCCCTTCTTGAAGGAGCTCTTTCGGCTCCGGTGAAACAGGGCCTTTCCCTGGCCGACCTGACTCTCAAATGGGAAAGCGTCGCCGGACCCTTTGCAGCGAAAAGTCGCCCTCTACGCGTCGAGGGCGACCTTCTCGTCGTTATCGTCGAATCGCCGGCACTGGCTCAGCGCTTCAGAATCCAGTCGGGAGGCATGGCGCGGAAAATCAAGGAAGGATGGGGATTGCCCGTCAAGGGGCTTCGCATCATCGTGGGGCCGGTCCTGAAAAAGCGCAAAAAACCGCCTCCCCGCTTTCAAAATGCTTTTCAGTTCACGAGGGAGGAGCTGGCGGCGGCAAAACGGAGGATCGCCCCCTTCGTCCGGGACGAGACGATATCGTCCGCCCTTGCCCGGCTCCTGGCCGTCTACGGACGGCGCTTCGGGGGAACCTCACCTGGAGACGGAATCGACCGTTCAACGAAAGAATGAAGGAGTGTTGATGTCGTGAGTAGAGAAACCACCCGGTTGCCCCATCTTCGCCTCGGCAAACACACCCCTCGCTACCCTCTGATTCAGGGCGGCATGGGAGTCAAGATTTCCGGTCCTCGACTGGCTGGTGCGGTGGCCAGGGCCGGAGGGGTGGGAACCATCGCCAGCGTCGGCCTGGCCTGCGATTCGCCTCACTACAACGGGCGAAATTACTTCGAAGCCAACGTGCTGGCCCTGAAGGAGGCGCTGGCCGAGGCGAGGGCGACGGCCCCGGAAGGAGTCATCGCCGTCAACTGCATGGCCGCTCTCACCGACTATGACGATCACGTCCGGGCCGCCTGCGAGGGAGGGGCCGACGTGATCATCTCGGGAGCGGGCCTTCCCCTGAGACTTCCCGAGCTGACCCAGGACTTCCCCGACGTCGCCCTCGTTCCCATCGTCAGCTCTCTCAAGGCGGCACAGCTCATCATCCGAAGATGGCAGAAAAGCTACGATCGGCGTCCCGACGGCATCGTCGTCGAGACGCCTCTTCATGCCGGAGGACATCTGGGCGTCACCCGAGCCGAACAGGTGACCGACCCCGCCTTTTCCCTGGAGGCCATTGTCCCCGAGATCGTCGCCTACCTGAGCCAGGAGGGATGGGAGGAAACGATCCCCGTCATCTCCGCCGGAGGAATCTGGACCCGCGAGGACATGGAGGCTCAGTTCGCTCTCGGTGCCAGGGGAGTCCAGCTGGGGACGATCTTCGCCTGCACCGAGGAGTGCGACGCCAGCCCCCGCTTCAAGCAGGCCTATATCGATGCGAAGGCGGAGGATGTGGTGATCATCAAAAGCCCCGTCGGCATTCCCGGCCGGGCTCTCAAAACGCCCTTCATCGCCCGCTACCTCGAAGGCGACGTCAAAAGCAGCCCCTGCATCGCCAACTGCCTCGCCCATTGCTCCTACAGAAAGGACCGTCAGTCCTTCTGCATCGCCCAGGCTCTCATCGACGCCTTTAAGGGCGACTGGGAACGGGGACTCTACTTCTGCGGAGACAATGTCGCCCGTTGCGACAGAATTCGGACGGTCGACGATATTTTTGATGATTTCTTTAAAAACAGGAAGGAAAATCTCTAGATTTAATAACTTAAGAGCCTGCTTTTAAATAAAACGATTCAATCGCATACCTGAAACGGATAAAGTACGCGCTGTATCCGTTTTCCCGTTTCTTTTTTCTCAAATGGACCGCGTTGACAGTTTGACGTTCGGTACTATATTCTTAAAATGTCCAACGATGGATGATATGAACAATTACGAAGGAGGGATTCGAGTGTCACGAAAAAGCGGGCTTTACCTGCTGGGAATTCTCTGTCTCGTAACCGTTTTTGCCACGGCGGCTTCGGCTGCCACGTTCCTCAACATCGCCACGGGAAGCACCGGGGGAACCTACTATCCCGTCGGGGCCGGCATGGCCAAGATCTGGAACGATACCATCGAAGGCATCCAGGCGAGCGCCCAGTCGACGGGCGGCACCGTCAACAACATCCAGCTCATGGGCGACAAGGAAGCCGAAATGGGCTTCATGGACGGCCTCTACTACTTCGCCTATACCGGTCAGGGACAGTACGAAGGCAAGGCTCAGAAGTACATCCGCGCCCTCGTCCCCCTCTACCCTGAGCCCATTCAGCTCATGGTCGCCAAGGGAAGCGGCATCAAGTCCGTCGCCGACATGAAGGGCAAGCGCGTCTCCATCGGCGCCGTCGCCTCCGGCACGGAGGTCACGGCCCGCCAGTTCCTCCGCCTGGCCGGCATCGACCCCGACAAGGACATCCAGGCCGAGAACCTCGGCGTCGGCGACACGGGCAGCGCCTTCGGCGACAAGCGAATCGACGCCGCCGTCATGGTCGGCGCCCTCGGCATGGCAGGCGTCGTCGAGCCCACGACGCTGGGCCTCGTCGAATTCATCGACGTTCCCGACGAGCTCGTGGCGGCCGTCATGGCCGAGACGCCCTACTGGGTTCCCTTCACCATCCCCGCCGGCACCTACCACGGTCAGGACAAGGACGTCAAGACCTACGCCAGCTGGAACATCGTCACCATCCGTGAGGAGATCGACGAGGAGCTCGTCTACAAGATGACGAAGGCCCTCTTCGACAAGCGCGACGATCTGATCGCCGTCAATTCCAAGATGGCCTCCATGGTCGAAGAAAACGTCAAGTACATCCTCATCCCCCTCCATCCCGGAGCCGAGCGCTACTATAAAGAGGTCGGCGCCATCCAGTAGGAAACGTTTCAGCGGGGGCAGGCCTGTGGCCTGCCCCCGCTTCTTTAGGTCAGTGTTTTAATAATGTCCACTTTGTTTTTTAATTTTCCAGGCAGCTTGTCCCGTTTATTCTGAAATGAAGGGGTGTCATCCATGGCCCAAGTCGAAGAAAGACCTTCCGCGCTTCTCGATCAAACCACTGTCGAAGAAGAAAAGATTCAGAAGCTCGTCGAAAAGTACGACACGGAGAGTCGCTATCGCGTCCTCGACGGTATCCCAGCCAAGATCGTCGTTGCCCTTCTCGTCGCCATGTCCTGCTATCATCTCTACACGGCGGGCTTCGGTCTTCTGCCGATTTCGATACACCGCGCCATCCATCTGACTTTCGCCATCACGGCCGTCTTCCTCCTCTACCCGGCCACGGCCAAGTCGAGCCGCACCTCCATTCCCTGGTACGACTGGATTCTGGCTCTCATGGCCGGAGGCGGATCGGCCTACATCGTCTTCTTTTTCAACGACATCGCCCGCCGGGGCGCACAGGTCCAGTCCTACGAACTCTGGCTGGGGCTGGGCTTCATGGCCCTCGTCCTCGAGGCGGGACGGCGCATCGTCGGCAAGGTCCTTCCCGCCCTGGCCTTCTTCTTCCTCCTCTACTGCTATTTCGGACGGTACATGCCGAGCATTTTCATGCACCGAGGCTACTCGCTCTCCCGCATCGTCCAGCACATGTACCTCACTCCCGAAGGGGTTTTCGGCGTCGCCCTGGGCGTTTCGAGCACCTTCGTCTTCATGTTCATCCTCTTCGGCGCCTTCCTCTCGGGAAGCGGCGGGGCCCGCTTCTTCAACGAGCTCTCTCTGGCCCTGGCGGGTCATCTGCCGGGAGGACCGGCCAAGGTGGCCATCGTCGCCTCGGGCCTTCTGGGGACGATCAACGGCTCTTCCGTCGCCAACGTGGCGACGACGGGAGCCTTCACCATCCCGCTGATGAAGCGCGTCGGCTACAAGGGAGAGTTCGCCGGGGCCGTCGAGGCCTGCGCCTCGACGGGAGGCCAGCTCATGCCGCCCATCATGGGAGCGGGCGCCTTCATCATGAGCGAGTTTCTGGGCATCTCCTACCTGCGCATCGCCGCGGCGGCCGTCGTGCCGGCCCTCATCTACTACGCGGCCCTCTTCATCAACGTCCACGTCCGGGCCAAATACCGCAACCTCGAAGGGATCGAACGGGAGCTCCTGCCCAGGGCGAAGGAGGTCTTCGCCCGCGACGGCCATCTTCTCGTTCCCCTTTTCGCCATCATCGCCATGCTGCTCATGAAGTACACGCCTCTGGCTGCGGCCTTCTGGGGCATCGTGACGGTCGTCGTCGTCAGCGCCCTCCGCTCCCATACCCGCATGGGCCCGGCCCAGATCATCAAGGCCCTCGAGGAAGGGGCCCGAGGCGCCCTCGGCGTCGCGCTGGCCTGCGCCCTCGTCGGTTTCGTCGTCGGCACATCCTCTCTGACGGCCCTGGGGCTGACCCTCTCCAACAACATCATCGACATCGCCGGAGGCAAGCTCCTGCCGACGCTGCTCATGGCCATGGTGGCCTGTCTCGTCCTCGGCATGGGGCTGCCGACGACGGCCAACTACATCGTCACCAGCACCATCATCGCCCCGGCCCTGATCAAGATGGGCGTCCTGCCGCTGGCGGCTCACATGTTCGTCTTCTACTTCGGTATCATGGCCGATCTGACGCCTCCCGTCTGCCTCGCCGCCTTCACCGGGGCGGGCATCGCCGGAGCCAATCCGGGCAAGACGGGACTGGAGGCGACGAAGATCGCCCTCGTCGCCTACGCCCTCCCCTACACCTTCATCTACACGCCGGCGGTTCTTCTGGAACAGGCCCAGCCTCTGACGCTGGCCCTCATCATCGTCGCCGCTCTGGCGGGAATCGCCGCACTCGCCGGGGCTCTTCAGGGATGGCTTCTGAAAAACCTGACCCCCGCCGTCCGGGCCCTCCTGGTCGTTCCCGGCCTGGCGGCCTTCTTTCCCAGCAGCGCGGTCAAGCTGGCCTCGCTGGCCGCCATCGCCGTCGTCATGGTCCTGCTCTGCGCCCGATCCAAGGCATCCCTTGAGGTTTCCTGACGGGACGCCGTGTCGGTCGAAGCCTTCGAACGAAAGAGCGCCGGGAGCGTCAATGCTCCCGGCGCCTCGTTGTTTCAGCGGTTCCCTGCGATGTGAAGGCTCGGAAATCTCTTTCGGAGGGCGTCGAAAAGCAGGGCGTAAAGGGGGATGTTGACGGCCTCTCCGACGATCTTGGCCGGCAGCGTCGCCGCCAGGGGGAGGCCGAAAAGCTGTCTGAGGAAGAGGGGGACGAGAAGCACCGAGCTGACGATCTGACCCGCCGCGACGGCGACGAGAAGGCGGCTCAGGTTTATTTTCGACGGGCCGCCCAGGGCTTTGACGACAAATCCCGGAATCGCTCCCGTCAGGGCCGCTGTCAGGGTAAAATGGGGCATGTAGGCCCCCATGGGGTTGATGAAGAAGCCGATGATATCGCCGAGGGCGCCGACGACGGCACCGGCCAGGGGACCGTAGGCGATGCCGGCGAAGATGGAGGGAAAGGCGCCGAAGCCGAGGCGTATTCCCTCGATGCCTCCGATGCTGATCCGGAGGCTTGCCAGTCGGGCAAGGACGATCTGAAAGCTGACGAGGACGGCGAGAGTGGCCTTGGTCTTCGTGTTCAAGGGCGACACCTTCTTTGTACATATTTGCATGTTCCAGCGATGAACATACCTACAGGTAGCGGAGAGATCATTATACCTGAAGAAAGGGGAGAAGGGTATGAGGCATCAGGGGAGGTTGTGCCGGGTCGTCCTCATTCTGTCGCTGGCCGCCGTGGCCTCTGCTGCCGCGGCAGGGGAATGGACCTGGGAATCTCTCGTCGTCTCCTACGGGGAGAGGGACGAAGGGCGCCGTGAGGCGGAACGTCTCAGAGACCTCCTTCTGGCCGAGGCTCCCAGGGAAGAGGCCTATCTCCTCTGGGAAGGCCTCCTCCTCCCCGAGGAGCCTCGGGCGAGGGCCTCGCGGGCTCTTGCCCTGGTGGAGGCTCTCTTCCCCGAGGGTGATCCCGCCCGATGGGAGGAGGTCGGCGGCTTCTGGAATCCCCAGGAGATCCCCCTTTGTCTGGCCGCCCTCGACGCCGTCTATGGGGCCGCCCTGGCCCTTGCCGACCTTCCCGGCAAGGGGGGGCCCTATCTGGCTTCGATGCTGCTGCGGAGGCTTCTCCAGTCGCCTCGGGCGAGGATTCACGCCTTCATGACGGCTCCTCCCGTCTACGGGAGGCTCGTCGCGCGGGTCCCCTCCTACGGCCCTCCCTGGCCCCGTGGAGAGATGAAGGGTTCCTTTCCGGTGGCTTGCCCGGTGCGGGGCTGGGTCAGCCAGGAGAGGGCCCTGACGCTCGACATGACCTTTCTCGATGGCTACGGCCGTATCGCTTCGGGGCTGGGCAGCTATGCCTGGGATCGGGAAAGGGGGCGGATCTATCGCGTTCGTGACGGACGAAAGCGGATCTGGTGGTGGCTCAACGACTGAGAGAGGTTCCCCCCTCGTAGCGGTAGGTGATCCCCTCGAAGCGTGTCGGCAGGTGACGGCTCCTCAGGGTGACCTTTTCGTCGTCCTGGTCGATGGAGGAGAGCTTCAGCGGGAAGATGAAGCGGTCCAGGTCGAGGATGGGCTGGAGCTTGCCGACGGCGCGCCGGGCCAGGGATTCGGGGATCTCTCTCCGGTTGATCTTGAGGGTGTAGTCGGAGAGCCAGACCTGCCGTCCCCGGACGAGGTCGAACCGGCCGTCGATCTCGATGAGGATGTCGAAGGTGAAGAGCAGCTTGGCCTGGTAGACTCCCTCGGCATGGACGTCGCCGTTTTCACGGAAATCGATTCCGATGCGCCGCCAGTGTTCGTCGTCGTCGCCGATCTGCTTCTCCCGGAGACGGTCGTTGATGTCCTCCTCACGGAGCGTCGCCTGGGAATAGACGGCCAGCATGGAGTGGACGGCGGGGTCCTCCTCCCTCCAGAAGCCGGGGTCGCTGAACTGGACGTCGAAGGCCTCGATGGCGATCCGGTCCAGCCTCATGCGGTCCACCACGGCTCCCCGGACGTCGAGGTAGAGGTGGCGGACCTTTCCCGTCTCGTCGGGGTGTCCGTCGATGACGAGAGTCATCTCCTCAGGAGAGAAACGCCTGTGGAAAAAGCGGAAAAGGTCGGCGCCCCTTCCCTCCCGGCCGCCGGACAGCGTGTAGTTCCAGTCCCCCTCCTCGGAGACCGTTTCGGCCTGAGAGGGAGAAAGAAAGCCTGTCAAGGCGGCAAGCGCAAGCAGCAGTGCCACGAGTCGCTTCATCATGAACGCTACCTCCCCGGTGGAAATTCGCGGTAAGGAACCTAGAGGGCCTGTGCCCTTTTTCTGCCATCTTATCACGGTCTTTTTCCATCGACGAGCGAAGAAGGCATCTTGTAAGGTCTGATGCAAAGAGGTAAAATTAAAAAAAGGTGCGGTCCAGCCGTACCGATCTCCTGCGGAGAGGAGAGGGTCGACATGCACACCCTGGAGAATGCGGTGGCCGTGGCCGGGAAGCTCCACCTGGTCCACGGCGAAGCGGTCCGAGAGAACCGGATGGGCCGTTATTTCCGGTTTTCCGTGAAGCAGGAAACGCCCTGGGAAGACGGCGGTGTCCGTAACGATTTCCTTCTTGTAAGGGCCTACAAACCCGAGGTGCAGGACCTCCTTAAGGCGCTTGAGGAGGGAACGCCGATCCGAGTCTCGGGTGAAGTCCGTTCCTCCGTCGGAAGCGGAGCGATGTACATCTTGGCTGACGAGGTGAAGATCCTCGAGTAGGAGAGAGACCGTGTGGTCGGCTCTCCCTTTTTTTTGTGTGTACCCTTGAGCCATCCTTCTGATCAAAAAATTTAAAGGACTTGAAATCCGGAGAATCCTGGGGTACTCTCTTGAGGAGGTTCGACAGGAACCTGGTGGGGTATTCTTCGCAGATGTCATTGCTTCCGAGCGGACTTTCCCGCCCGGAAGAAAGTCTCTACGCTCTGAGAGGAGGCAACGGAGGGATGAAGTTCGAACATCTGATTCAGTCCGGCGATTTCAAGGGTGAGAAACATGTCCCCGTTATCGAGGCCCCCGAGAAAGTCAAGGCCGGCGAGAAGTTTACCGTTCACGTCAGTGTGGGCAAGGAGATCGCCCATCCCAACACGACGGAACATCACATCCGTTGGATTAAACTCTACTACAAGCCCGCCGATGGGAAGTTTCCCTTCGAGGTCTTCAACGTCGAGTTCAACGTTCACGGCGAATCCGTGGCCGGGCCCAACCAGGGACCGGTCTACGCCGAGCCCGTCGCTTCGGCCGTCATCCGTATCGACAAGCCGGGCATTCTCGTGGCCGCGTCGTACTGCAACATTCACGGCCTCTGGGAGAGCTTCAGGGAGATCGCCGTCGAGGCCTGAACATTCCGCAAGTCCCGCCTTTTCGGGGCGTCTCCGAAAGGAGACGCCCTTTTCGTCGGGTCCCCTTGCACCGGTTTCAGTTTTGAGGTAGAAAGAGCAGGTTCTTCAGCCGTCACGAAGGAGGTTGCAACGCCATGAATCTTACGGAAAACAGCGCCCGCGTCAGCGGAACCCTTCATCATCTCAGAGGCGAGGCGGTCAGGGACAGCCGCGCCGGCGGATACGTCGGCTTCTCCATCTGCCAGGAGCGGATTCTTGACGACGGGACGATGAGGCGCGACTTTATCGTCGCCAGAGCCTTTGACGGCTCTCTTCAGGAGCAGCTCGGGGCCTATGCGGAGGGGGTCCGGCTGATGGTGGAGGGGGAGATCCGCTCTTCCCTTGGAAGCGGAGAGATCTACCTTCTGGCCCACAGGATCGAGTCCGTCGAGGAATAAGCCCTCAGCCCCCTTCTTTGAGGCGCTCCATCCCTGCCCTGGCCGCTCCCCAGAGGCCGCTGGCCTCGTCGGCCAGAAGCCTCACCGGTATCGATGCCAGGAGATCGGCCATCGTCGCCGAATGCCGGAAGGACTCTCTGAAGGCCCGGTGATCGGCGAAGGCGGGAAAACGCCCGACGACTCCGCCCGCAAGGGTGACGCCCCCCAGGGCGAGGGTGTCGAGGGCCGTGTCGCGGCAGACCCTTCCCAGAAAGCGGGCCATCCACTCCACCGTCCGAGGCGACCGTTCCAGAGCGGCGACGACCTGCCGCTCATTGAGCTCTTCGCCGTAGAGGTAAACCTGAAGGTGGGGGAGGCCTCTCCCTGAAACGATGAAGTCCGCCTCTTTTCCCCTTTCTCCCACCCGGTCGCAGAGGAAGCGTACGAAATCGAGCTCTTCGGCGCTGGCGACGGGAAAGGCGCCGTGACCCCCTTCGGAGGGGAGGACGAGAAGGCCGCCCCGGCCTTCAGGGACGATGAAGGCCTTGCCCAGGCCCGTCCCTGAGGCGATGACGGCCTCGATGCTGTCGGGACGGGACATTCCGGGAAGAACGATTCTCATCGTGGCGGCAAGAGGCGATCTGGTGGCCCAGGCCTGGGCCACCAGATCGTTGATGACCAGAACCTCGCCGGAAATCATGGAGGCAAGGGCGGCGCCGTCGATCTCCCAGCCTCGGGAGGTGATGCGCGCCTTCATGTCCTTGCCGACGAAACCCGCCACGGCCAGAACGACCATGTCGGCTTCGGAGGGGGCCAGGCTGAAATCTCCCGAGGCGAGATCTTCAAAGAGTTCCCTTCCGTCCCGGTAGTCGGCGGTGGAAAGCCGGGTCGTGGCAAGAAGGGTCAGCTCCCTTCCGTCGAAAAGGAAATGGGCGAAGCGGCTCCCCGTTCCGCCGATGTCGGAAGCCAGGATGTGAGCCACTTTCTATTTGGCCTTTCTCTGGAAATGGCCGCCCTGGACGCCCTTGAGGTCGGAAATGAAGACGAAGGTGCCGGACCCTTTCGCCGCCGCGACCACCTTGTAACGGTCGTTGCGGTCGCAGACCGTCTTGAGAACCAGCCTCGGTCCGCTCCGACCCTCGCCGGTGAGTACGGTGGTTCCGAAGCCGCCGTCCCGAAGTCTCTGGGCGATATCGCTGCCTCGTTCAACGTCGTTGGCGATGATTTCGACGAGGACGTGTCCCGAAAGGAGCTTTTCCTCCAGGAGGGATCCCATGAAGTTCCCGATGGCATATCCCCCGGCATAGGCGATGAAGTTAAGGGGGCTCGAGAGGCCGGCCTTCAGGACGTATTGGAGGGAGAGGAGATAGAGGGAGACCTCGAAAAAGCCGACGAAGGCGGCGAGGATTCGTCGACCCTTGACGAGAAGCAGCATGCGCACCGTCGACATGGAGACGTCGGTGACGCGGGCGAAAAAGATGAGAGCGGCCGCAAAGAGAAGGGCCATCGTTGTGCCTCCTTCGTGTTTTTACTGTCTTCAGGCCCGTGAGAGGTTGGACGGTGGTTTCCTGATGGACGGAACGGTACAATAAGGCCGACACCCCTTCGGCCTTTCAATGGCATCCTATCAAAAGAGGGCCGATGAAGCGAGGACCTTTTTTCAAGAGAATGCAAGTCCTGATCGGCAGGAGGAAGAATAAGGATGAGAAGAGTTTCGATAGGCCTGTCCCTGGTCCTGTTGGTGGTTCTTGTGGCCGTCGCCGGGGCGGAGACGACCCTTTCCCTCGATGGATCCCGCCTGGCCGCCTTCAGCCGCCGCTACTTGGGGAAGGAGTGGAGCGCCGCCCGTCAGGAGACGATGATCGACTATTTCTCCATCGTCAACCGGAGCCTCTCTCAGGAACGGCTCAGGCGGTACGCCGTCTACGTCGATCGTTCGGCGGCCCAGTACGGCCTTGATCCCTTCGTCGCCGCCGCCGTCATGATCCAGCGTTCCGGCCTCGATTGGCTCTCCAAGGGGGAGGGCGAGTACGGTCTGATGCGGATCGACTGGGCGGCCAACAAGACGTGGATCGTCAAAACCGACCCGCGGATCAAGGAGCCCCGCATTCTGATGAAGCCTGTCCTCAACGTCCGGATGGGCTGCGCGCTCATGGCCGACAGGCTGACCCTCTCGGGGAAAAGCTACGACGAGATGATCGAGCGTTTCTACGGCAGGGACGGGCTCTCCGTGGCCGAAGAGCTTCAGCTCCACTACCGCAACATGGCCAGGTCCTTCCGGGAAAAGGTCGAAGCGAAAAGATCTTGACGGAAGAGGGGAGCTTGCCGGTTTGACGAGGAACGTTACTTACAAAGGCATAAAAGGAGTGAGGCCGAAGACAGCGGGCCTCACTCCTTGGTTTAGACAGGACTTGTCTATCGGGAGAGGTAAAAGATGCCGTTCGCAAGCAAAAGGAAAATCGTACTCTTGCGCCGTTCGCAAATGCCGATATTGCCGAATTCGGCATGAGGGGAATAGAGCAACATCCTCCTTTCGCCAGGCATCGCCTCGACGACGGCCGCCGTGCCCTTCAGATGCCTTTCGAAGCGCTGGCGGCTCATCACGTTATACCACCCGGAGATACAGTCTCTGGCGGGTCTGTTGTCGAGCAAGTTCCATCCAGGTTCTTCTCCCGGAGCGCCTCCGGCGACGAAATCATCGAAACGGGCAAGGGAGGTCGCGTTGGGACCGATCACGCGCATCGCCGGCCCTTCCCAGTAAATCATGTCGGCCGTGTTCCGGCTCCCCGCCGTGAGTCCGTAGAAGCAGGGGTTCTCGCTTCCGTCCATCCGGATTCTGACGAAGGCCGTCCCCGTTCGCCAGTAGTCGAGATCTTCCTCGTCGGTTACGTCGGCCAGGTCCAGCCAAAAACGGTTTTTCTTCGTTCTTGATTTCAAGGCGAGATAGGCTCCGGCGCAGATCCCAAAATAGGAGCCCTCCGCCAGGGCGAAACGCTTCAGCTTGTCGTAACCGAGCGTGCCCAGCCCGGCATAGTAGGATTCTCCGGCATCGGGCCCGCCGGGGACGATCAAAATGGAGAAGCTCCGCAGGGCATCGTTGCGGATGTCCTGTTCGTCGACCTGGTCATATGAAAACCCGAAATGATCCAGTACCTCGCGCAGCGGCCCGGTGCAGAAATCGGCGGCACCACTCCCGACGTAAAGGGCGATCTTGCGTCTTTCAACAGGGAAAACTTCTGATGGGCGATCGCTGTTGCCCTGAATCACTTGTTGAAAGCGGGTTCCATGCTCGATCAGAACGTCCTTTGCGGCTTCATCGATCAAAAAAGCTCCGGCTGAAAAGATATGACCTTCAGGAAACAAATCTGTTTTAAATTCGGTGTCAGCAGAAGTTCTCAAGACAGAAAAACCGCTGGAGATAGAATCGTTGATCGATTTAATAGTTGAAACGATGTCAGTCTGGTAGTTTTCGACACCCATTCGATCTATTGGAACGATTATTTGCCTAGACATGGTTTGCCTCACCTAAAGCCTTTTTATATGCCAAAAATTCATTTTTGACATTAGCATCGGCACCACCTGTGGCGAGACTGATCAATATCATTGTTATCATGCTAAAAGCAAATCCTGGAAGAAGTTCATAAAGGTAGTTGGAAAGCCCTAGATTATACCATCCTATGATGGTGACCATTCCTACAACCATCCCCCAAATGGCACCCTTACGGTTCAGGTTCTTCCAATAAAGGCTTAGGATGACGAGAGGTCCGAAACAGGCGGCTAATCCTCCCCATGCGTAGAGGGCGACCTTGAAGACGATGCCTCCAGAGATGGACATCAGAAAGGCGGCCAAAGCGATAACCACAATAGCAAAGCGCTCGATTTTGACAAGGGCATCGTCGTTTTTGACTTTTTTGAAGCGTTTATAAATATTAGAGGCGTAAGACGCAGCAGCTACAAGGAAGTAGGCGCTTACTGAAGAAAGGATGGCGGCCATTACGGAAGCTGCAAAAAGTCCGATCGTATAGGCGGGGAAAACTTCACCGGTAAGGGCTAGGAAAATCTGCTCAGGATCACCTATTTCAAGGAAAATAGCTCTACCGATAATGCCAACCAGAACGGCTCCATATGTCGAGATCGCGACCCAGAAAACAGCTATAAGAGTAGAGTCTTTTACTTCTTTTGGATCTTTGATTGCCATAAAACTAGTTAAAATATGAGGTTGCCCAGGATAGCCTATTCCAATCCCGATGCCACCAAGTATCAATGCAACCCTTGGCCAAAAACCTGTAGTTCCCTCAAAAAAGGTAAAAAACCCAGGAGATTCAACAGATATCTTAGATAACCAGTCGCTTCCGGAAATTTGATAAAAACCCACAATTGGAACAAATATGAGAGCAAGAAACATAATACTACCCTGAATTAGATTGCTCCAGCTTATAGCGAGAAAACCTCCAAGGTAGGTATAAACAACGACAATTATTAAACCTAAAACAACTCCAGTTTTGTAATCTACTCCAAAAGCTATATTTAACAGCTTGCCACTGCCAATTATTTCAGCAGAAGCGTTAATTATCATAAAAATAACAATTACTATGGCAGCTATAAACCCTATATTACCATTAAAATCTTTTAAGCGCTTCTCAAAAAACTCAGTAAGGGTATAAGCATTGTAATGTTCCGTTGCCGTTCTTAATTTATTTGCAACGACAACCCAGTTAAAAATAGTTCCTGATAAAATTCCTATAATAACCCAAATAGCCCCAAATCCGCTTGCAAATGCCATACCTGGCAATCCTAGAAGAAGCCATCCGCTCATATCTGAAGATTCGGCAGCCAAAGCAGTGATCCACTTATTATTACTTCTCCCTGCTAGGCTAAAATCTGCGTAAGATGTTGTTTTTCTGTAAGATAGATAGCCAATGGCAACCAGCAAGAATAAATATGATCCGAAAACCATGTAGTTAATAAGCATTTTTGTACCCCTCTCATTTAAGGAAATATATCAATGCAAGAGCAAGAGAAATAAACAAAGGTAATGCGAACAAGGTTAAACTACTGATTGTCATTTTGCTTCCCCCTTTCCTCGGGAGGTGGTGTTTTGTTATCAGACTACTCGGTCTTTTGGACTCCTTCAATCAGGCAAAGGAGGAAAGATACAGCGGGAGGTTGCCTTATTCACTGAAAACCGGTAAGCAAAAAGGGAAGCGACCGCTTCCCTTTTTGCTTACCGTATGAATATAAGCCTGCCTTATGTTGGTTTGTGGTTGTTTTAATCAAGAAGAAATAGTCGGTATGATTCCTTTGGCAAGGGCATATTTCGTCAGTTCGACGATATTGCGAAGGCCTAATTTGTGGAGAATGTTCCTCCTGTGAGAGCCGATGGTTTTGATGCTGACATGCAGTTCAAGGGCGATTTCGCCATTTGTTTTTCCTTCGGCAAGCAGTTTGAGAATTTCCATCTCCCGGTCGGAAAGAGTGTCCTTTTCGCCGGCCGCTTCAACCCCCCCGATGGAATCGACGTACATCCTGGCGACAATGCCCGAAACGCTGGGGCCGAGATAGAGAGTGCCCTCCTTCACGGCGTTGATGGCTTCAATGAGCTCCGTCGATGCGCAGTCCTTGAGCAGGAAGGCCGAAGCCCCGGCTTTCAACATCTCGTTGATGAAGTTTTTGTCGGCGTACATCGACAAAGCGACGACCTGTGTTTCCGGACAGATGGATTTGATTCTTCTTGTGGCGGTGATTCCATCCATCCCGTGCATGACGACATCCATGACGACAACGTCGGGTTCAAGCTCCTTCGTTTTTTCGAGAGCCTGAGCTCCGTCAGAGACCTCGGCGATGATGTCAAGACCCGACTGGCGGCTCAAAATCAGTCGTAATCCCTCTCTGACAATGGTGTGATCATCCGCTAGAAGAATTTTCATCAGTGGCAACCTCCCCGAAAGCGCTGGGTGGAACAACGAAAGAAACCGTCGTTCCCTGGCCAGGTTTACTGAAAATCTTAAACTTACCGCCCAGGTAATTGATACGTTCTTCGAGACTGAAAAGGCCAAACGAATTAATGAAAGGAGCTCTTAATTTATATTCTTTTGCTGAAAAACCCTTCCCGTTATCAGACACGATGACGATTAAGCTTCCACTAGGCCATTGAGAAGTCCTAAGACAAACTTGCTTCGTTTCAGCATGTTTTATAACGTTTATTATTAATTCATGAATCGATCTAAAAAGAAAAGATTTAATATCGTCATTTATATATTTAGGAACACCTCTATTTTCGTAAACAAGGTCTAGCTTGAACTGATCCTCTAAACGTCCGATAAGCCATTCTATAGCAGGGACAAATCCAAGTTTATAAAGGACTGGCGTTCCAAGGTCAAATGTTAAAGTCCTTGTTGTGGATATAGAGCTATCAAGTTGATCTATTATTACAGAAAGATCTTCTTTAAAAGTGTTATTTTTGATTTCTTGGGATAACATGACTGCCCTGATTTTGGCTAAGGCAAGAGGCTGTCCTATGGCATCGTGTATAAGCGTAGAGATTCTTCGTCGCTCTTGTTCTTCAGCTTTTGACAAGGTCGATGCCAATCCACGTAGTTTCTTCTTATATTCATTTTCCTTTTTTTGAGCGTTATAATTTGAAGTAACGTCTTCTATGTGCATTAAAACTAAATCTGGTGGAACAAAAGAACATAAAACGTGCCAATGTGTTATCGCGTTATTACTAAAGAAAGACACGCTCTCTTCTAGCGGGCACTTAAGCATAAAGCAACTTTCAACCATTTTTTCTATTGCACTTATATCATTAAACAGTGTTTTTATAGAACTTCCCAAGCCTTTTTGAAGGCGTTCCGGACTAAAAGATAATGCCACCTTGTTAAAATTTATAAGAATTAATTCATTTTTTTCCTTGTGCCAAGTGTATGTTGGTGTTGGAATGCTGTTGTATTGGGCAGCTAATCGCTTTTCGTTTAGTTCAATATTTTTTTGAGAAATGGTTCTTTCTTTATGGTGTACATACTGAAAAAAACAAATTATACTAATTAATATTGCTACCATTACAGATATTAGTTTAGTTAAATTCCAAAAAGGAGTATATATATACCATTTCTTGTAGATCGACTTACAATTGTTTGTTCTTAAAAATTTATCTATACTATCATTTATGAGTGTTACTAGGCGTTGATTGTCTTTTTTTACGATAAGACAAGTTTCACTCTTTAATAAACTATATCCATATGAAAATATGGAGTGATCTTCTTTGATTTGTCTTGCAAGGGACAAGAAGACTTCTTCTTCAGCGATAGAAGCATTAACTTCTCCTTTTAAGAGTCCAAAAAGGTTTTCTATCATAGTATCAAATCTTATCACAAAGGGTATATTTGCTTTTTGAAGATACCTATCTGATGGGCTGCCTTTTACTACTCCAATGGTGTTTAATGTCATTTTTTTTCTTGAAGAAAATGGAAAACTACCTTTTTTAAAAAAGAGTCTGACTTGAAAGGTTTCAAAAGGAAAAGAGGCAATAAGATTTTCGTCTTGGATCTGTTGGGTACTTATTCCACAAGATGGGATTGCGTCAACGATATCTTTTTTTAAAAGGGTGAGGGCTTCTTCCCAAGAATTGACGTCAACAAAGGTGACGTGGCATTTTGTTTCTCTTGCAATGGCATTGATGATGTCAATAGTTGATCCTCTGGCCTTGCCTGAGGGATCAATTGCAAATTGAGGCATAGAATCATTAATAATTCCAATTTTTATATCTTTTAATTTTTCTTTTGCATATAACTCTTCAATTGTGATGAAAAAATCAAATAAACAGACAGCCATGACGATTAAAAATATTTTTTTTTCAAAAGATACCAAGTGCATCGATTTTATCGGCATGACACGCTCACTTTCCTGTCCTGGTTGCATGTTCGGAATTTATTCCTTCAATGAAGGGAAAAGAAGCGTTCCAGCCCAGAAGAGCGCCGTCGTCACGCCGAAGGCGACAAGGAAGCCTGTGGCGTCGTATCGTCCCGGTGCGGTTTCGAAGAGGCCGATGAGGCTCCCCGTCCCCCACTGGAAGGCGATGACGCCGAAGAAGATGACCATGTTGGCCACTCCCAGAACGGCGCCGCGTTTCGTCGGAGGCGCCGTTTCGTTGAGGGCCGAGGCACAGTGGACGATGAAAACGCCCGAAGCGACTCCCAGCAGGAAGCCCGTCGCTCCCGCCAGGAAGAGGAAGCGGCCCGGGGCGGTCGCCGCCAGAAGGAGGAGCCAGAACGCCCCCGTCACAAGATATCCTTTTTTGAGGACGGCCGTTCTTCGCTTTCCCTCAATGCGGCTGCCCAGGAGGGTCCCGATCATGACGCCGACGCCGATGAGAGTCGCCTGGTCTCTCGCCGCCTTGAGGGGGACGTTGAAGGCCGCCTCATACCAGGCGACGGCCCAGAGTCCCTGAAAAGTCAGCAGGGCGCTGATCAGAAGACTCCAGAGAACCGTTATGGCCCGTAGGCGGGGAGAGCAGGCGATGGCTTTTCCCGCCTCTTTCAGCTGCTGAACGGCGGAGAAGGTTCCCTTCTCCGCCGTTTCTTGGGCGGGCCCGCTGTTGCGGAACAGAAAGATCAGGGCGGCCAGGCCGAAGCTGAAGAGGGCCAGTGCGGAGAAGACCCCTTCTTTGCCCCATCGCTCCAGGGCGAAGCCCAGGGGGCCTACGGAGACGACGGCTCCGAAGTTGCCGGCGGCGATGGTGAGCCCGGCATAGAAGGGGTAACGCTCCATTGGAAAGGCCTGAGACTGGAAGAGCAGGGCTCCTGAAAACATCGGTGCCAGCCCCAGCCCTGTCAGGAGCCGCCAGAGGCCGAGGGATAGGGCTGTCGGCGAAAGGACGTAAAGGATCTCTCCCAACCCGGCCAGAGCCATGCCGAAGGTGACGATCCGCAAGGGGCCGAAACGGTCGTGGAGGATGCCGCAGAGAGGCTGGGTCACGGCGTAGGCGTAGTAGTAGAGGCTGGAGATGAAGCCGGCCAGGGAGGCCGACAGCCCCAGCCGGGAGGCCTCCTGAGGCAGGACGACCGAGGCCGAGACGCGGAAGAAGAAGGAAAGGAAGTAGGCTGTCACGAGAAGGGAATAAAGCAGGTGGGACAAGGCGGGATCGATTTTCTTCATCGAGGGCGCTGGCGTCATGACGGAGCCTCCGGTCTTCCTTGTTGTGTTGGACCCATTATAGCCCCGGAGGCTGCAAAGGGCTCCGGGGCGGCATCCGAAAGGCCGTTGAATATTGGGAAAACTTCAAAATGATCCCTTTGCTGTTGACAGATCTCGCCGGGCAGCCTAGAATGTCCACCAATCCAACGAAATCCGGCGCAGGAGGTGGATCGCAGTGAGCATGAAAAAGGCCCTTTCCCTTATCAGCCTTGTCCTCGTACTTATTAGCTGCGGGTCCCCTCCTGGAGCTTCCGTCGTCGTCTAGACCGGCGGAACCTTACAGGACCGGGGCCCCTTGTTATCAAGGGGCTCCGGCTTTTTTTTTCGGATGAGGCGCTCCTTTCGCGCCTCAACGATAGGGAGGGGAGGAAGATGACGATTCACACGATCAGCGTTCTGGCCCAGGACCATCCCGGTGTCCTTTCCCGTCTCGCCGGGCTGGTCTCGCGGAGAGGGTACAACGTGACGAGTCTCAGCGTCGGCAGGACCCACAGGCCGGGCCTGTCCCGCTTCACTCTCGTCGTCAAGGGGGACGAGACGGTGGTGGAGCAGATCGTCCGCCAGCTGGACAAGCTCATTGAAGTCGTCGAGGTCCGAAACCTGAGCGAAAACAGCTTTGTCGAGCGGTGGATGGCGCTCATCAAGGTTCGGGCCCCCCTCGATGTCCGTCCCCACGTTCTCCAGACGGCGGAAATCTTCCGTTGCCGCATCGTCGACATCGGCGAAGACGCCATCGTTCTCGAGGCGACGGGTGATCGGGGGAAGGTCGAGGCCTGCCTTGAAGCGGTCCGTCCCTTCGGGGTCATTGAAGTTGCCAGCAGCGGAGCCGTCGCCCTGGGGCGCACCGGCTTCGGAGCCAGGAAGGAATCGCCCGTCGAGGTGTTTCAGATCTAAGGCGAAGCCGATAGACAAAATCGAAAGGGGTTTTTGAAGATGGCACAGGTTTACTACGACAAGGATGCGAATCTCGAACTTATCAAGGGCAGGAGGGTGGCCGTCCTCGGCTATGGCAGCCAGGGTCACGCTCATGCCCAGAACCTCCGTGACAGCGGCGTCTCCGTCGTCATCGGTCTTCACGAGACGAGCCGCAGCCGGGCCAAGGCCCAGGCCGACGGCTTCGAAGTCCTCTCCGTGAAGGATGCCGTCGCTTCCGCCGACGTCGTCATGTTTCTCATGCCCGACCACGTTCAGGCCGAAGTCTTCCGCAACGACGTGGCGCCCTTCCTCAGAGAGGGCGCGGCCCTGGTCTTCGCCCACGGCTTCTGCATCCACTACGGCCAGGTCGTGCCTCCCGCCGACCATGACGTCTTCATGGTCGCTCCCAAGGGGCCGGGCCATCTGGTGCGGCGCATGTTCGCCGAAGGCAAGGGCGTTCCCTGCCTCATCGCCGTCTATCAGAATCCCTCGGGCCAGGCCAAGGAGATCGGCCTCGCCTATGCCTCGGCCATCGGCGGCGGCAGGGCCGGCGTCATCGAGACGACCTTCGCCGAGGAGACGGAGACGGACCTCTTCGGAGAGCAGGCCGTCCTCTGCGGCGGCGTGACGGAGCTCATCAAGGCCGGGTTCGACACCCTCGTCGATGCCGGGTACCAGCCGGAGATCGCCTACTTCGAATGCCTCAACGAGCTCAAGCTCATCGTCGACATGATCTACGAAGGCGGCCTCTCCTGGATGCGCTACTCCGTCAGCGACACGGCCAAGTACGGCGATCTCGTGGCCGGCAGGAAGGTCGTCGACGAGTACACCCGTGAGGCCATGCAGGAGCTGCTCCAGCGGATTCAGGACGGATCCTTCGCCCAGGACTGGATCGCCGAGAATCTCTGCGGCCGCCCCCGCATGAGGGCCTGGATGCGCTCCGAGAAGAACCACCCCATCGAACAGGTCGGCAAGTCGTTGAGAACGATGATGCCCTGGATGGAGGCCAAGGAGGCCCCCGAGAGCTGAAGGCGAGGCCTTGACCGGCCTCGGGAGGAGGAAATCATGAATCCCGACAGGGTACGCATTTTTGACACCACGCTGAGAGACGGAGAGCAGTCGCCCGGCATCAACCTGAACAGGGCCGAAAAGCTTCAGATCGCACGCCAGCTGGCGCGACTTGGAGTCGATGTGATCGAGGCAGGCTTTCCCGCCGCTTCCGAGGGCGATCTCGAGTCGGTGCGTGCCATTGCCCGTGAGGTGCAGGGTCCGATCGTGGCCGGTCTGGCCAGAACGCGCGACGAGGACATCAGGGCCGCCTGGGAGGCCGTGAAGGAGGCCGAAAGGCCCCGGATCCACACCTTCATCGCCACCAGCGACATCCACCTGGAGCACAAGCTCCGCATGACCCGCCAGGAGGTTCTCGAGGAGGTGCGCCGGGCCGTTACCCTGGCCCGCTCCCTCACATCCGACGTGGAATTTTCCGCCGAGGACGCCAGCCGGTCCGATCCCGCCTTCCTGGCCGAGGTCTTCCGCATGGCCGTCCAGTGCGGCGCCACGACCCTCAACGTCCCCGATACCGTCGGTTACGCCATTCCCAGTGAGTTCGGGGACTTTCTGAGCGACGTCATCGCCCGCGTCGATGCCCCTCCCGAGGTGGTCTGGTCCGTCCACTGCCATGACGATCTGGGCCTGGCCGTGGCCAACTCCCTTGAGGCCGTCCGCCGCGGGGCCCGTCAGGTGGAGTGCACCGTCAACGGCATCGGCGAACGGGCCGGAAACGCCGCCATGGAGGAGATCGCCATGGCCCTCAGGGTCCGGCGAGGCGTCGACGGCCCCGACACGACGCTCGACACGACGGTCTTTGCCGGCCTCAGCGGCCTCGTCTCTCGCCTGACGGGTTTTCCCGTGCCGCCCAACAAGGCCGTCGTGGGACGGAACGCCTTCGCCCACGAGGCCGGCATCCACCAGCACGGGGTTTTGCGCAACCGGAGCACCTACGAGATCATGAAGCCGGAAGATGTCGGTGCTCCCAGCAGCCGCCTCGTGCTGGGCAAGCATTCGGGCCGACATGCCTTCTCCAGCCGCATCGAGGCCCTCGGCTACTCCCTGGAGCGGGAGATGGTCGAGGAGGCCTTCGTCCTCTTCAAGAACCTCTGTGACAGGAAGGAGATCGTCACCGACGACGATCTGGAGGCTCTTATCGTCGACGAGATCCTTGCCGTCACTCCCCAGAAACGGCTGGTTCTGAAGGACTACATGGTCCAGTCGGCCGGGCGCGACAGGGCGACGGCGACGGTGACCCTCGTGGAAGGCGAGACGGAGCGGACCGATGCCGCCACCGGCAATGGTCCCGTCGACGCCGTCTTTTCGGCCGTGAAGCGCGTCACCGGCCTCGAGCCCCAGCTGCTTCGGTACAACATCGAAGCCGTCACGGAGCGGACCGACGCCGTCGGCCAGGCCGCCCTGGTCATCAGCCTCGACGGCGTCAGCGCCGCCGGCCGTGGGGCCAGCACCGACGTCATCGAGGCCAGCCTCAAAGCCTACATCAACGCCCTGAACCGTCTCTTCCAGATCTGCGAAGGCCGCCAGGTCGCCAGGGTGGTCGAGGGCTCCCACTAGAAGCCGGGAGCGAAAAAACAACCGAAAGAAAGGAGGCGGCCGATCATGATGAACGGGGCACAGATGGTCGTCGAGGCCTTGCACCGCGAGGGCGTCGAAGTCCTTTTCGGAATTCCCGGAGGGACGGTCATCCCCCTCTTTGACGCGATGGTGAATGCCCCCTTTCGCCAGGTCCTGACCCGCCATGAACAGGGAGCCGTCCATGCCGCGGAAGGCTATGCCCGCGTCTCCGGCAAGGTGGGTGTCTGCCTTGTCACATCCGGGCCGGGTGCGACCAACACCCTGACCGGTCTCGCCGATGCCCGCATGGATTCGGTCCCCCTCGTCGTCATCACCGGCCAGGTCAAGACCTCCCTCATCGGAACCGATGCCTTCCAGGAGGCTGACATCTTCGGATGCAGCATGCCCCTGGTGAAGCACAGCTTTCTCGTCAGGAACCTCGAAGAACTGCCGGCGGCGCTGGCCGGGGCCTTCTTCATCGCCCGTACCGGGCGGCCCGGCCCGGTTCTCGTCGACATCCCCGTCGACGTCCAGAACGCCCGGGGAGAATTCGACTACCCGCCGGCATTGAGCTTTCCCGGTTACAGCGCCGAAGCGGCCGAAGAGCTTTCCGGGCTTGACGAGGCCCGGCGTCTTCTCAAGCGATCCCAGCGCCCCCTGGTCCTTTCCGGAGGAGGCATCATCCTCTCCGGTGCCACGCAGGAACTCCTCGACTTCGCCGAGGCCGGATCGATCCCCGTGGCGACGACCTTCATGGGCAAGGGCGGTTTTCCCGAGAGACACCCTCTTGCCCTGGGGACGGCGGGGATGCACGGACAGGCTCAGGCCAATAGGGCCCTCTGCGAGGCCGACATCGTCGTCGCCGTGGGAATGCGTTTTTCCGACAGGACGACGGGGCGCCTCGATGCTTTTGCTCCCAAGGCCAAGCTGATCCATATCGATATGGACCGGGCCGAGGTGGGCAAGACCCTTGCTCCCCAGATAGGCCTCGTCGGCGATGCGGCTAAGGTTCTGTCTCTCCTGACGGGGGCCGTCAGGGGGAAGAACTGCAGGGCCTGGCAGGAGACGATCGACGGCTGGAGGCGGAGCTATCCCCTCGAACCTTCGGGAGAGATCCTTTCGGCTCCCCTCCTCATTCGGACCGTCCGTCGCCTCGTCGACGAAGCGACAACGGTCGTCACCGAGGTGGGGCAGCATCAGATGTGGGCGGGGCTGCATTGGGAGGCGAACCGCCCCCGCAGCTTCATCTCCTCGGGAGGGCTGGGGACGATGGGATTCGGTCTACCGGCCTCTCTCGGCGCGGCCTTTGCCACGGGCAAGCCCGTCGTCTGTCTCGCCGGCGACGGCAGCCTCCTCATGAACCTTCAGGAACTGGAAAGCTGCTCCCGCTACAACCTTCCCGTCAAGATCATCGTCTTCAACAACGGCAGCCTCGGCATGGTCCGCCAGTGGCAGGAGCTTTTCTACGACGAACGCTACGTTCAGACGATGGAGGCGCCCCGCTGTGACTTCGTCGCTCTCGCCGAGGCCTTTTCCATGAGGGGGTACCGCATCACCGGCCCGGAGGGGATGGAGTCGACCCTCAGGGAAGCTCTGGAGAGCCCGGGACCGGCCCTGGTCGACTGTGTCATTCCCTGGAGGGACAAGGTCTTCCCCATGGTTCCCGCCGGTGCCGATCTGGGTGACTTTATCTGGCCGGAAGCGGAAGAAAAGGGGGGCAGCCTCCATTGATCCCGTGATCATGGGCCGACAGATAAGGAGAAAGGGAAGCCTCTCAGAGGGACTTCCCTTTCTCTTTATGTGCCCCGACGGTATAATATTCACGTAACAGTGGAGACTTCCTGGAATCGCCGATGGAGTTCCCCGCCGGTCGGCGGCCTTTGAGAGGAGATGAGGGAATGAACGAAGACAACCTTCAAGACGGACGGATCCCCGAAAACATGGAAGAAGAGCGCCAGGAGAACGAACCCGTTAAAAAGCCCCTCGGCGAAGAAGAGGAAATTCTCCTCACGGAGGACGTCGACGTCGAAACTCTGAACGAGACGGAGCCCGACGGGCCGGGAGAAGCCGATTTCCAGGAGGAGAGGGAAGCCGAAGAAGGGGAAGAGGAGGAGGACTGGGGCCGAGCCGACGAGGCGACGCCTCCGCCCTGCGACGTCCCGCCCAAACAGGAGAGATCCCGTTGCTCCTGGTGGCGCCCTCTGGCCCTGGCCGTCGTCGTCCTCATCGTTCTCAACGTCATGTGGACTCAGATGAACAGAAAGATCGCCTCTCAGCTCGAGACGACCCACGCCCTTCAGGCCCTGGTGGAGAAGATGAACGGTGACTACGAGGCTTCCGTGAAAAACCTGGGAGAGATGAAGGAAGCCGTGGCGGTCCTGACGGAGGAAATGGCCGGTTTCCAGGAGTCCCTCGGCAAGGTCGAGGGCAGTTCGCAGCGCCATGAGGCCTACCTTCGCAACGATCTGAACCGCCAGAGAGCCGCTGCCGACGAGATCTCCCGTCTCGTTGCGGTCCAGGAATCGCTTCTTGAGGGCCTCCCCGCCGGAGAAGGCTCGGAGACGCCTGTTTCGGCTCCGGCTGCCGCCGCCCCCGGCGTTCTTGAGGAGCAGCTTCGCATCAACGTGGAAACCCTGCGCCTCACCAAGGAATCCCTCGAGATGACCAAGGCTGCTCTGAAGGAGACGGAAGGCCGCCTCGCCGCTGCCGAGGCCCGTGCCGAGGCCGCCGAGAAGGAGCTCGAAACCCTGAAAAGCGCCCGTGAAGCCGAAAAGGCCGGCGTCGAAGAGGCCCAGGCCGCCGTAACGGCCCGGGCGGAGAAGGCCGAAGCGGAGCTCGGAGAGGCTCTCAAGACCGTTGAAGAGGTCAAGGCGGA
This sequence comes from Synergistales bacterium, assembly GCA_018433595.1. Classification (GTDB taxonomy): domain Bacteria; phylum Synergistota; class Synergistia; order Synergistales; family Aminithiophilaceae; genus Aminithiophilus. Next base: position 5,817 of record JAHDQY010000014.1, on the reverse strand, counting down.
GCTTGCCGCTTCGCTCAAGACCTCCGAAGAGGCTCAGGCCGCCCGGGAGGAAAAGATCGCCGAACTTGAGAAACTCGTCGCCGACGAGCGCAGCCGCGCCGAAGCCGCCGAGGCCGGTCTCGCCGAAACGAAGGCGCTTCTGGAAAGGGTTCAGGCCGAGAAGGTCGAGGGCGCCGGAGAGATAGAGGGCCTTTTGGGGAAGATCAAGGCCCTTGAGGACAAGGCGGTGGCCATGGAGGAGAAGCTCCAGGCCTCGCAGGCCAAGTTGACCTCCACCGAAGCCAGCCTGGAGGCTGCCCGCCAGGAGCTGCAGCATCTGAAGAGCGGGTCTTCCGAGGCGCCTGCTCCGGTTTTGCCGGCGGAGGAGCCGGTCCCGGCAGAGCCTTCCGAGGAGCCTGTCCCCGCAGCGCCCGCCGAGGAGCCTGAGGCTCCTGCGGAAGGGTTCCCACCCGTTTCCGAAGCCGCGCCTGAAGAGGCGCCTGAAGGGGAAGCGGCTCCTGAGGCAGAGCCCGGCGTCTCTCCTGACCGGTCCTGAGAATCAAAAAGTATGTTTTTTTTCAACAAGCATACCTCTTGCAAGCTGAATCAGGCCGTGCTAGACTGTAGTCAACAAAAAAGATAACACAGAGGAGGCACGGTCATGCATTTTGTTACCATTCTAGGAGTCGGCGTCGCCTTGGGACTTTTGATCGGCCGCTTCCAGGCCTGCCAGAAACGGTATGCCCTAAAAAACGTCATCCGGGCCTATCAGCTGCGATGAGAACGTCCCTCGGCACTTCCTGCCGAGGGACGTTTCCGTCGCAGCCCGTTGAAGACAGAGGCGGACCCGAAGATGCCCCGTCACGACCACCCTTCAGAGAAGTTCCCTCCCCGGGGAATATGCTGTGCCTACCTGATCCGCTGCGGCGACGGCACCCTCTACGGCGGATGGACCGTCGATCTGGCCCGCCGTCTCGAGGAGCACCGCCGGGGAAAAGGCGCCCGCTACACCCGCGGGCGAGGCCCGTTGCGCCTCGCCTACTGGGAGCCCTGCCCCTCCCGGGGAGAGGCCCTGCGGGCCGAAATCCGCCTGAAGGCGCTGTCCAAAGAGGAAAAGGAGGCTCTCGTCAAAGCCTTCGGTCTCGAAGAAGAGGAGGCCCCCTAGGGGGCCTCCTCTCGCGACTGCGCTCCTTCTGGATCATCCGCCCCATGGGGCCGGGGCGGATGTCATGTTGTTTTTTGATTTAAAACAGATCATGTTACAATGAACGCCTTGGGGGAGATCGCTCTGACATGAAAAGACGCAGAGAAGAGAGAAAAGAGAAAAGAGAAAAGAGAAAGGAGCGTGAGAGGGGTGGCAAGCGATCGCCGCGTCGACCCGCTGGAGCGCAAAAAACTCGATTTCAGAAGCTACGGCAAGTCCCGGTTCCGTTTTGGCGAAGGCGAGGCCTTCTGGGAGGAGCTTCGACGGCAGTTGAAGCGCTCGGCCGCCTTCCGCGAGGATCTTGAGCGTCTCTTTCCGGCTGGAGGGAGACGGAAAGAGCGGCCGACGAAGCTTCGCCTCCGCCGGGATGACGAAAGCTACATGGTGGACGTCGTCGACGCCGATACGGGGAAGGTGCTGCGGAGCCTCCCGGCAGCCGAGGCGGCCGAAAGGCTCCGCAAAAGCGATCTCAGGCCCGGCGCTCTTCTGGAGCGCGAGGCCTAGGGGGCACAGCCGGCGGCGGTGGTGCGCTTTTTCCAGACGACGAAGCCGGCGGCGGTGAGGGCCGCCGGGAAAAGGATCCACCAGGAGAGATCCGAAAGGAGCAGGGCCGACGAGAGAACGGCGGCAGTGCCGACGATCCGGCCCTTGAGGCCTCTGCTGAGCCTCCAGTAGGCGATGACGGCGAAGGCGAAGAGGAAGACGAAGTTCTGGCTTACCAGGATGACGAGCTCTCCCGTCGAGAGGCCCGTCAGGGGCGAGAGAATCGTCACCGCCGAGAAGAGGACGAGCAGGGTCAGCAGACTCCACGTCGGGACTCCCCGACTGTCGAGGCGGGCCAGCCTCGACGGAAGGATGCCGTCACGGGCCGCCGCGTAGAGCATGCGGCTGATGGAGAAGACCCAGACGTTGCCGTTGGCCAGGAGGACGAGGATCATGACGATGATGAGTCCCTTCTCGCCGACGTTGCGGGGGAGCAGGTCGGCCATTCCCGAGGCGCCTCCCACGGTCCTTCCCGCAAGGGCCGCCCCTGTCGTCGTCAGGGCCAGCAGGAGGTAGAGGATCGTGACGGCGGCGAAGCTGCCCCAGAAGGCGATGGGAATGTTCCGCCGGGGGTTCTGGAACTCCTCGAGGCCGTAGGAGAGGTTCTCCCATCCGAGAAAGGCCCAGAAGAGCAGGGCGCAGAGGCTTCCGATGGAACGGAAGGAGAGGGGGTGACGTCCCGAAAGAAGTTCCGTTGCCGCCGTGGCGCCGCTGTGGATGAAGAGGGCGTTGTGAGCGATGACGACGAGCAGCAGCCCCGCCAGGGTCGAGAAGGCGATGCCGTTGACGGCGGAGGTGGCCCGGACGCCGAAGAGGTTGCTCGCCACCATGGTGACGATGAAAAGCAGGGACAGGGCGGTGACGGAGCTTTCCGGGGTGCCGATGAGGCGGGCGATGTAGGCGGCGGCGATGTTGGACATGGCCGGCATGCCGAAGGCCACGCTGCCGATCATGAGGTAGACGACGGCGTAGTTTCCCCAGGCGCCGACGGCCTCCTCGGCGTAGCGGGAAAGTCCGGCGGCGGTGGTGAAGCGCACGCCCAGGTCGGAGAAGATGAAGATGAGAGGGACCATGGCCAGAGAGATGAGAAACCAGGCCGCCAGAGCCTCGTAGGGGGTCCCCCTTTCCAGGGCCAGGCCGGGAAGGCCGAAGAGTCCCGAACCGAGGACCATCGTCACGGCGAGAATGATGCCCCGCCCCGTCGTGATTTCCTTGCGTAGTTCCGCCATGGTTTTCTTCTCCTTGCAGGGTTTCGGCGTCTGCCGGAATCAAAAGGGAGTGTCTCCGATCGGGGCCTTTGCGGAAGGGCGAAGGGGCCTCAAGGGCATCTTCGGCCCTCGCCGTGGTCGTTGTCAAGCTTCGAAGAGCTTCGGCGAAGCGGCTCGGTTCCTACAGGATGGGGCTGAGAAGCTTGGAGACGCCTTCGACGGTCTTCCGCCAGAGGGGGCGCCGACGCCAGATCGAGGCGTCGAGCCGCCGCGATCCGGCCAGGTAGCGCTCCTGGGCGGAGATGATGGGAGCCGTCTCCTTTTCTCCGTAGAGGGCCATGTTGAGCTCGAAGTTGAGGGTGAAGGAGCGGATGTCGAAGTTGCTCGATCCGAAAAAGGCCATCCTGCCGTCGACGGTCATCGTCTTGGCGTGAACGATATCGGGCTCGAAGAGGTGGATGGCGACGCCTTTGTCCATGAGCTGGGAGAAGTAGGCCTTTCCGGCGTTGCCGACGAAGAACTGGTCACCCCGGAGGGGGACGACGAGGTCGACCCTGGCGCCGTTGAGGCAGGCCACCTCCAGAGCCTGGAGAAGGCCTTCGTCGGGGATCAGGTAGGGGGTGGTGATGATGACCCGTTCCCGAGCCTGGAAGAGGGCCGCCGCCACAAGGCGCTGGTAGTTTTCCGTCGAATAGGCCGGGCCGCTGGGGACGGTCTGGAGCCGGTAGGCTTCGCAGAGGTCGCCGGTGCGGAAGGGCTCGTCGTGGTGAAGGACCTCGCTGGTCTCGACGTACCAGTCCTCGAGGAAGACACCCTGGAGCTGGCCTACGATGGGGCCCGTCAGACGCAGGGTGAGGTCCTCCCATTTGCGCCCTCGGGCCTTGCCGCCGTAGGTCGCCTCGGTGATGTTGTGGGAGCCGACGAAAGCCACCTTGCCGTCGATGACGGCCAGTTTGCGGTGGTTGCGGAGGTCGAAGCGCGCCGTCAGCCGGGTCCGCCTGAGACGCGAGAGGGGGAGGGCCCGGGCCGTTCGGACGCCGGCCTTCTCGAGCGAGGCGCTCTCCTTCCGGAGGAATTTCTTCGATCCCAGATCATCGAGGAGGAGACGACACTCGACGCCTCGGCCGGCAGCCCGTCGCAGGGCTTCGATGAGGGGCGTCGTCACTCGGTCCTTCTCGAAGATGTAGTAAAGGAGGTAGGCGTTCCTTTCGGCTTCGTCGACGGCCTCGACGAGTTGTGCGATCAGGGCTTCCTCCGAATCCAGAAGCTCCATTGCGCCGGCATGCTGGACGGGCCATTGGGCCAGCGTCGTTCCCAGCCGGCCGATGGTCGCCAGATCCTCCGTCAGGACCGGCTCGGGGCAGAAGGCATCGTGCCCCAGAGTCTGCCTTAACCGGCGGAGCGCCCTTTCGTGGCGGTCCTTGCGCAGCTTGGGGAGCTCCGTGGAGCCCAGGGCCAGGTAGAGCAGCCCTCCCGGCAGAGGCCAGAAGAGGATGACGAGAAGCCACGTCATGGCCACGGCCGGAGAGTGGCGCTGGGGCAGGATGCAGACTGCGCCGAGGCGGACGAGGAAGAAGAAGAGGTTGTGGAGGATCAGGAGGATCAGGCTGAAATTCATCGGGGTCCCCCTCTTCCTTCGGAAGGGGCGATCTCGACGTCGCAGACCAGAGGCAGATGATCCGAGAGGATGACCCGAGGGACGTCGAAGCGGTGGACCCGGATTGCGGGGCTCGTCAGCAGGCAGTCGAGCCTCAGGCTGGGCAGTCGGCTGGGGAAGGTGGGGCGGCCCCTTCCGTCGGCGTCGCGGAGCCCCGTCGCCTCCAGGAGAGGGTGAAGCTCGCCGTCGCCGGAGAGGAGGTTGAAATCGCCTCCCAGAAGGATGGGTTTGTCGAGATTCCGGCAGCGTTCGGCGATCTCCCGGAGCTGGGTCTGCCTGGCGCCGTATCCCAGCGAGAGGTGGGCCAGAAGAACGACGAAGTCGGGGAATTCCACCTCCAGCAGACTGCGTTTGACGCCTCGGGAGAAGAGGTTTTCCCGGGAATCGATGATGGGCAGGCGGGAGAGGACGGCGTTCCCCTGAGAGGAGAGGAGGGGGACTCGCCGCAGCGGCGACGTGGCGCCGTACTTGGGGGCGAAGACGTCTTTCCATCCCCGTTTCGAGGCCAGGTTGCGGGCCTGACTCTTTCTTCCGTTCCGGTAGGAGCCGCCGTCGACCTCGCAGAGACAGGCCACGTCGACATCGAGGGCGTCGAGATACTCGCCGATCCGCTCCGTAGTCGCCCTGGAGGAACGGAAAAAACCGGTGAAGGGGAGAGGCAGATGGTAGGTCCAGCCGCAGCCCGTTCCGTAGCGGATATTGTAGAAAAGGATTCTCATGGCTCCTTGCCGTCCTTCCGTCGCGATGGCGTCGACCCCATGGGCTCGTTGTCCCTTTATAGTAGACCATCGACGAAAGAATGGAAAAGGGGACGAAGAAAGGGACCTTGCCATCGGCAGGTCCCTTTCTTCAAATCGGCTATTTTTAAGCCGCAAGCTCCTTCAGGAGTCTTTTCGCGGGGAAACTCTCCCCGCCAGGGTGGTCTCTATAGGGTTGTCCTTACCGTTGTGTGAGACTATCGGTCGACTCCCCCTTTCACTTCTCTGAATCTGATTGAATTATAGAACAGTTCTGTCGAAATAGCAAGATCCTTCAGGAAAGCTGTGGCTGGACAGGGATAATGTCACCCCTTAAGGGGACAGGGGAAATGTCACCCCCCTCGGTGGAAAATAGACTCTATGAAGAACGAGGGTGACATCAGGTTGTCCATCAGGCAGGCGCGGAAGCTTCATGTCCTTGAAGAGGTGACATGCGGGAGGATGACCAACAGGGAGGCTTCAGCCGCT
>JAHDQY010000045.1 GCA_018433595.1 Synergistales bacterium | reverse complement strand
GATTCGGGGATGCCCGTGAGCTGCTGGTAGGTGGGCCAGACGGAGACGACCTCGTCGCCGGCCTCGACGAGGGTGTAGAGGGCGAGGAAGTTGGCCGCCGCCCCGCCGTTCATGATGAGGACGTTCTCCCGCCTCTGGCCGGCGTAGAGGTCGGCCACGAGGTCGCGGAGGCGGTCGCTTCCGGGGATGTCGCCGTAGGAGAGGCGAAGGGAGCGGATCTCCTCGAGGAGCTCCTCCTTTCGCCCCGAAAGGTCGAGAAGGGCCTCGACGGAGAGGGAATCGACACAGGTTTCGGCGATGTTGGTGACGGCGTCGTTTTCGTAGGCGTTCATCCACTCTTCGACGCCGAAGGGACGGATCTTCATGACCGGCCACCTCCCTGGGATGAGCCGTTCCCGGAACGGACAAGGATGTCGATGAGGCGGCCGTCGTCGACGTTGCCGCCGGAGACGACGAGCCCCACCTTGCGGCCCTTCAGGTCGAGGCGGCCGCTGAGGAGGGAGGCGACGACGGTGGCGGCGCCTCCCTCGATGACTTCGTGGTGATGGCCGTGGACGAAGGCCATGGCCGATTGGAGCTCCTCTTCCGAGGCGGCGTCGAGCCCGTCGAGGCGGTCCTTGAGATAGTCGAAGAGAGGCTGGGAGGCACCGCCGCAGAGGGCGTCGGCGACGGTCTCCCCTTCCGTGACGGGGACGACCCTGCCGACCCGGAAGGCCTCGGGCCAGGAGGGGTTGGCCGCGGCGTGGGTTCCGTAGACCTTGACGGCCGGCCTGATGCCCTTGGCCGCGGCGACGACGCCCGAGATGAGGCCGCCGCCGCTGATGGGGCAGAGGATGACGTCCAGGTCGGGCTCGTCCTCCATCATCTCCAGGGCCACCGTCCCCTGGCCGGAGGCGATGTGGAGGTCCTCGAAGGCCGAGACGTAGGTGAGCCCCTCGTCGTCGCGGAGGCGGAAGGATTCGGCCTCCGCGTCGTCGTAGACGGAGCCGATGACGCGCAGATCGACGTAATCGCCGCCGAGGCTGGCAATGGCGCTGCGCTTCGTCTCGGGACAGGCGCCGGGAACACAGATGACGGCCCGCGTCTTCAGAAGCCGGGCCGCCGTGGCGACACCCTGGGCGTGATTGCCGCTGGAGGCGGTGACGACGCCCCGGGCCCTTTCGGCATCGGAGAGGGCGAACATCTTGTTCAGGGCGCCCCGGATCTTGAAGGAGCGGCATTTCTGGCGGTTCTCCCACTTGACGTAGACATCGGCGCCGCTTTTCCCGCTCAGGGGGTAGGAGTACTCCAGCGGCGTCCGGTAGATGCGGCCTCGGAGAAACCTGGCCGCCAGCAGCACGTCAGGCAGGGTCGGTTCGATTCTCATCGTTCTCTCTCACCGTTCCTTTCGTTGTCTTTTTCGGCCGTTCTCACCCCACACGGTCACGAGCGACACCGCCTCGACACCTTCGAGAGCCTCATGGGGCACCAGCCCCCTGAAGTGACTTCATCGGATTCACTATAAGGCCAAGCCCCTCCACGGTAAAGAAATGGCAGGGCGCCCTAGGAACTGTTCACCGTTCCAAATCGCACGGCAGAGCGAATCAGCACGGTCCGGGGCCTCCCGAAGAGGACGCGAAGAGCGGCGGCGGCGATCTTCGCCTTTGGGCAAGTTTTTTGCTTATGGTCTTATTGAAGGGAGGTGCCGACAGCAACCGAAAAAG
>JAHDQY010000039.1 GCA_018433595.1 Synergistales bacterium | reverse complement strand
GGCGACCCCCCCGCCGCCATGCGTTACACCGAGGCCCGCCTGGCCTCCGTCGGCGAGGAGATGCTCACCAACATCGACGAGGAGACCGTCGATTGGGGCCCTAATTTCGACGAATCGCTCAAGGAGCCTCGGGTTCTCCCCTCGCTGGTGCCCAATCTTCTGGTCAACGGCAGCTCGGGCATCGCCGTCGGCATGGCGACGAACGTCCCTCCCCATAACCTGGGCGAGGTCGTCGACGCCCTCTGCCTGCTCCTGGAGAGCGAAGATGTCGAGTTGGGCGAGCTCCTTTCGGTCCTTCCCGGCCCCGACTTCCCCACAGGTGGCGTCATCCTCGGCCGAGACGGCATCGTCGACGCCTACCGTACGGGACGGGGGCGCATCGTCGTACGGGGCAAGGCGGAAGTCGAAGACGGCAAGCGCGGCAAGGGACGGATCGTCATCACCGAGATCCCCTACATGGTCAACAAGACGAACCTCATCGAGACCATCGCCAAGGGTGTCCAGAACAAGACCATCAACGGTATCACCGACATCCGCGACGAATCGGACCGCAAGGGTCTCCGCATCGTCCTGGAGATCTCCCGTGATGCTGATGCCGAGGTGACTCTGCGCCAGATCTACAACCGGACTCAACTGCAGTCGACCTTCGGCGTCATCAACCTGGCTCTCGTCGACAACCAGCCTCGGGTCCTCTCCATTCGGGAGATGCTCCGGATTTTCCTGGATCACCGCCGGGACGTCGTCCGCCGTCGGACCGAGTGCCGTCTCCGCAAGGCCGAGGAGCGGGCCCACATCGTCGAGGGTCTCGTCAAGGCCCTTGACGTCATCGATCGCGTCATCGCCCTCATCCGCGGCGCCTCCGACCCCAACGAGGCTCGTCAGGGGCTGGTGGAGGAGCTGGACTTCAGCGAGCTCCAGGCCCAGGCCATCCTTGACATGAGACTCCAGCGCCTGACGGGCCTGGAGCGGCGCAAGCTGGACGAGGAACTGGCTGCCCTTTTGGCCGATATCGAGCGCTATCGCTCCATTCTCGATCACAGCGCCGTTCTTGACGGCGTCGTTCGAGAGGAGCTGGAGGAGCTGAAGAAACGTTTCGGAGACGCTCGAAGGACACGCATCGCCGACGAGGTCGAGGAGACTTCCGAAGAGGACCTGATCCCCGAGACGGAGATCGTCGTCGCTCTCTCGCGGGATAACTATCTTCGCCGGATGCAGCTCCAGGATTACCGCTGTCAGCTCAAGGGAGGCAAGGGCGTCAAGGGGGCCCAGCCTCGAGGCGAAGACGAAATCAGCCTCGTCACGGTGACGACGACTCACCACGATCTCTTCTTCTTCACGACGAAGGGGCGGGTCTTCGCCATCAAAGGCTACGTCATCCCCGAGCCCAGGACAGGCAAGGGCAAGCACGTGAGCACCTTTCTCCCCCTTGAGGAGGGTGAGAGAGTCGTGGCGCTCCGCGACAGCCAGCTGGAGGGGGCGGAGTTCGTCTTTTTCCTCACCTGTCACGGTATTGCCAAGCGCATCGGCGTCAGCGAGCTGGCCAATCTCACCCGGGCCGGCAGGCGGATACTGGGATTATCCGAGGGCGACGAGATCGCCAGGGTTCACCTGACATCCGGATCGGACGACATCATCATCACCACCGCCTGCGGCCAGGCCCTGCGCGTCTCCGAGAAGGAGTTCCGTCCCCTGGGACGGCAGGCCCGAGGAGTGCGGGCGATCCGGCTCGGAGAGGAAGATCGCGTCGTCGGCTGCGACGTCGTCCGTGAGGGTCAGCAGATGCTCTGCATCTCCGAACTGGGGCTGGGAAAGAAGACGGCCTACGAGCAGTTCGCCCGCCGCCACCGAGGAGGTGCCGGCGTCAAGGTGATGAACCTGGGCGGCAGGACGGGGCTTCTTGTCGGGAGCTGGGGGGTCCGCGACGGAGATGAGGTGCTCGTTGTCTCCAGTCGCGGAAGGGTCATCCGTTTTTCCGTCGACGACATCCCCAGCCTGAGCCGGATCGCGAGAGGATCCATCCTGGTCCGTCTTGATGAGGACGATGTGGTCGCTGATGTCAGCGTCTTTCGCTGTGACCCGGAAGTGGAATAGGGAGGGGTCATGAGGATCGCCGCAGAAGGTCGGAGAAGTGTGGCTGTCGCCGTTATGGCGGCTCTCGGAGGGGGGCTCCTTTCGCCTCTTCTGGCCTTGGCCGGGGCGGCCTTTGCGGCGGCTCTTCTCTGGTTCTACCGGGATCCGGAACGGAAACCTCCCGGGGATCCTTCCCTTTGGGTGAGCCCCGCCGACGGCAAGGTCGTCGAGATTCTGGAGGCGGAACATCCCTACGTGGGCAAGGCCGTCAAAATCGGGGTCTTCATGTCGCCTCTTGATGTTCACGTCAACCGGGTTCCGGCGTCGGGGAGCGTGCGCTATCTCCAATACGTACCGGGCAGGAAACTCATGGCTTTCAACGAAAAGGCTTCCGAAGAAAACGAGCGCTTTTACGTCGGTCTGGAGACCGGGGAAGGACCTCTTCTTCTTGTCCAGATCGCCGGTTTCCTGGCTCGCCGCATCGTCTCGGAGGTCCGGAAGGGAGATGCCTTGCAACGAGGCGAACGGTACGGAATGATAAGACTCGGCTCCAAAGTCGACGTCTATCTGCCTGCCTCCGTCCGTCCCGCTGTCGTCGTCGGACAGAAAGTCAAGGCGGGAGAGACAGTGATCGGAGTGGTGAACAGATGAACAGAAACAGGAGAATACCTCTGACGTTCAAACAGATTGTCCCCAACATGATCACCAGCGGCAACATCCTCTGCGGCATGCTGGCCCTTGTCCTGGTGCTTCACGGCAAGGCCGGCTTCGGAGCCTGGCTCGTCTTCATGGCCGTCTTTTTCGATTTTATGGACGGCAAGGTCGCCCGCAGCATTGGAGGCAGCAGCGCCTTTGGCGTTGAACTGGACAGCCTGGCCGACGTCGTCAGCTTCGGCGTTGCACCGGCTTTGATCTTTTATGCCAGCTACCTTCAGGGGTGGAACGGCGTTACGGGAGCGCTCATCGCCTCCTTCTTCGCCCTCTGCGGAGCCTTGAGGCTGGCCCGTTTCAACGTTCAGCACGTCGACGGCGCCTTTCAGGGGTTTCCCATCCCGGCGGCGGGGCTTTTGCTGGTCTCCACCGTTATGGCCGGATGGAGTCTGCCCCCTCTGGCGGCGGCCGGCATCGCCGTGGCCATGGGGCTGCTGATGGTCTCCAACGTCCCCTTCGGCAATCTGAAGAAGCTGCGTAAAGGCAACGTCAACCGCCACAAATCCTTCTTCCTCATCAGTCTCGTCTTGGCCTTTATCGTCGTTCTCCACGGTGCGGCGCCTTTGGCGGGGATTTCCGTCTATCTTGTCAGCGGCCTCTTCCGCTTCGACTGGGCCGGATGGCTCTCCCTGGTACCCGAGGACGATGTAACCGAGCAGGACCTGTAGACGGCTCTCGGTTGTGCGCCCTGGACATTGGAGAGGCCCTCGCCGTCGGCGAGGGCCTCTCCAATGTCTCCTTCAGCGAAGTTTTTCAAGGCGAGGAATCACAAGATAGCAGGCCATGACGGTCAGGATCAGATTGGGGAGCATGAAAGAACCGTTGTAGCCGATGGAATAGATCCAGACATTGGTCCCCTCGGGAGCGTAGCTGGCAAAAAAGATGACGCCAGAGAGGACGTGGCAGACGAAGCGGGCCAGGCTGCCCAGCAGGGCTCCGGCCCAGAGAGGGCGTGGGGCGAGTGCGGCAAGGCCGATGACGGAGAAGGCGAGGGGGTAGTCCAGGATCGCCTGAGCGGGATGGGCTACGTAGCCGCCGAGCAGAAGCTGAATCAGACCCGAAACGGCTCCGGCCGCAAGACCTCCCCTCAGGCCGTGGCGGAGGGCGAAAATGACGAGAGGAACGTTCTCCAAGGTGATGGAACCGCCTTGGGGCATGTTCCATATCTTCAGGTACGACAGGGCTACCGACAGAGCGGCCGCCAGAGCCCCTTCGACGAGGGTCCTCGTGCTGATGCGCATCTTCATCTTCCTTTCAGATCAGAGGTCTCTACGGGCGAAAACAAAAAACTCCAGCACCAGGCTGGAGGGACGGAGACTGTGTCAACGGCTCGGCACCTTCCCGTCCAGCATGACCTGGCCAGGTCCCAGGAGTCGGGGCGCCTGCCCCCTCTCAGCCACTTGCCGTGGCTCCCCCGGTGCTCTTACAGGGACGTTATACCCCACGTCGCCCTCCTTGTCAAAGAGGTCCCCAAAGGGCTCGCGGCTTTGACAGGCCCCTTCGGCGGAACTAATCTCTATGTGAAAGATCAGCATCCTTGTCGCGAGGAGGGAAAAAACATGTACGAGACGATTCCCGTCAAAAAGGACATCTTTTGGGTCGGAGCGAACGACCACGAAACGGACCTCTTCGAATCCGTCTGGCCCCTTCCCCGGGGCGTTTCCTACAACGCCTACCTTGTCGTGGGCGAGAAGACGGCCCTTGTCGATACGGTGAAAAGCTCCTCCATGAACGTCCTCATCGATAAAATAGAGGCGGTCATGGGCAAGAGGCCTCTCGACTACCTTGTCGTCAACCACATGGAGCCGGACCACTCGGGATCGATGAAGGTCCTCAAGGCGATCTACCCTCAATTGAAAATCGTCGGCAATGCCCAGACGCGGGGGATGTTCGAAAATTTCTATGCCATCACCGACGACGTCATCGTCATCAAAGAGGGGGATGTCATCGATCTCGGCGGTCATCGGCTTCGTTTCCACATGATCCCCATGGTCCATTGGCCGGAAACGATGGTCACTTACGATCTTGAGTCGAAGGTCCTTTTTACCTGCGACGCCTTCGGCGGTTTCGGCACCCTTGACGGCGGCATCTTTGACGACGAAGTCGATATGGGCTACTACGAGGATGAAATCCTCCGCTATTTTTCCAACATCGTCGGCCGCTACAGCCCCCAGGTCCAGAAGGCCATCGAAAAAGTGAAGGGGCTTGACGTGTCCGTCATTGCCCCCTCCCATGGCCCTGTCCATCGCAAAAACCCCGGCAAGATCGTCTCTCTCTACGACCGCTGGAGCCGCCATGTCTCCGAATGCGGAGCCGTCGTCGTCTACGGTTCCATGTACGGCCACACCCAGAGGATGGCCGAAGCCGTCGCCCGGGCCATGGCCGAAGAGGGGATCGGGCGGATCGTCGTTCATGATATCTCGCGGAGTCATGTCTCTTTCGTCGTCAAGGACATCTGGCGTTTCCGAGGTCTTGTCCTGGCAAGTTGCACCTACAACATGACCCTCTTTCCTCCCATGGCGACTCTCCTCGAGCACCTAAGAAACAAGATGCTCAAGGAGCGCCTCGTCGGGATCTGCGGTTCCTACACTTGGGCCCGCGGCGTCGCTCTCAAGTCGCTGCTGGATTTTGCCCATTCCGGCGGGTGGGAGCTGATCGACCCCCAGGTGGAGATGCAGTCGGCTCCCGACGCCCGGGTGCTGGAGGAGTGTACGGCCCTGGGCCGTGCCCTGGCCGCCGGCCTCAAGGCCTGTGACGTCTAGCCCGATGCGGAAGGAGGCGGCTTCACGCCGCCTCCTTCCGCAAGGTTCCGATCAGGGTCGTTTGCGGTAGCGGTTGGCTGCGTGCAAGATGCTGCCCTCTTTGCCGCCGTCCCGTGAGAGATTTTTCTGGAAAGCCTTGAGCAGTCTCTCCCGTTCGCCCTCTCTGTCGTCGAAGGAGTTGTCGTCCCAGAGGCGCAATCGACCCGCCGCGACAAGGAGGTCGATGTCTGCGGCCTCCTCGTTGAGGATTTCCGCCAGATCGCTGACGTTCAATCTCTCCCGGGGATG
>JAHDQY010000042.1 GCA_018433595.1 Synergistales bacterium | reverse complement strand
GATGTTGCGACGCCGCGAAAGCAGCTCGTAGCTCATGTGGCGGGGGAAGGAAATGTGGACGAAATCGGTGGCGCCCATCTTCTTGGCGGCCGCGATGATAAGGTAGCCCCGGGCGATGTTGTCGGCGTTGATGACGAGATCCGCGGCCGACTCGATGACGCCTGGATCCTCATGGGCCTCGCCGGCGAAGCAGAGGATGTCAGGACGTTTTTCCTTGACGCGACGGAAGGCCTCCGTCGTGCCGGGGATGGCCTGGTTGACGATGATCACCTTCATCAGGGGATCGTCGGCGAGGCCGACGATCTGGCTGATGGTCGTCTCCATCTCCTGCATGAAGTTGTCGGGATAGGTGATGTGCTGAATCACGCCGCCGTCGACGACATTGCCGTACTCCTCGATCATCCGCTCGGCGCCGCGGAGGTCGTCTTCGGACTGGGAAACGGTACCCGTGCAGATGCCGATATGGAACTTCGCTTCGGCGAAGGCGCTTCCCGCCAAGGCCAACACAGCAACGAGAGCGAGCGCAACAAACCTCATTCTTCTCATGTGATTTTCCCCCTCAAGATATTAATTATGGATCTGACGAACCAAGAGTACGACTCCCCTCAGCCATTGTCAATGGATCGGCGACACCCCGCACCAGCAGCCCCCTCCTCCATCAGAGGCGCCGTCAGGACAACGTCCCCCTTGCAAGGAACTCCGTCCGACTCGAGCAGGAAGCGGGCGAGGCTGACGAAACCTTCCTCTGAGGCGGAGGGAAAAATGAAACGGCTGACCGCCTTCAGTTCATCGGCTGCGTCCTCGGGAACGGCGGCCAAATCGGCCAAAAGAAGCAGCTCCCGATCGTTGTGATGGTCTCCGGCACAGACCAGGCACCCCGGACGACCCATCGAAGCGAGAAGATGTTCCAGGGCCGCTCCCTTGGAAACGCCCGGCGCCAGGACATCGAGAAAACCGTCTCCGGCCAGGGTCACCGCAGCCGCTCCGCCCAGGGCCGAAGCCATGCGCCGGGCCAGGCGGCGCACGACGGCAGGATCGCCGTAAAAAATGACCCGATAGACATCCTCGTCGACGCGAGGTTCGACAAGATCGTCGCGGACCGGCACGGCCAGTTTGCGGAAATAACGCTCCGAATCAGATTCGTCGGGGCGGATCAGAATCTCCTCGTCACCATAGACCTGAATCTCCAGGCCCGAATCCCAGCCGATCCGAAGCGCTTCGGAAGCCGTCTCACCCGCCAGGAGCCTCTCAAAAAGAACGTCCCCCCCGTCGGAGGAGACGATCCGGGCGCCGTCATAGAGAATCAGCGGCATCGTCGTCGGGACGGATTCAAGGTGAGATCTGACGGAGGCATAGATCCGCCCCGTCGCCAGAATCAGCTCCCAGCCGGCCTCAACCAGAGAGGATAAGGCCTGGCTCACGGCGAACGGCACATGATCCCTGTGGGCCAGGGTGCCGTCGAAATCGCTCACCAGGATTTTCAGGCCCATCTTCGCCCCTCCTTGTCGCGACGGCATGACAGCCGCCTATTCTAGTATTTTAGCAGAGTCCTGAACCCGGCGGGAAAATGAATCTCAAACCTGTTTTTGTTCAAGATCTTTTTGTTCGATATGTTCTTCTTTCTTGGATTCTGGTAAGATAACTCTATGCGCATCATATCATCATTCATCTCAGGGAGGTGCAATGATTTTGAAAAAGTTCGTCCTGTTCCTCGCGGCATTATTGGTGGTAACCCTCTCCGGCATGGCCATCGCGGCCGACACGATCAAGGTGGGTTACCTGGCAGCTCTGACCGGTGATTGGGCCGCCTACGGTCAGACGGAGCGGAACACGGCCATGCTGGCCGTCGATGAGATCAACGCCAAGGGCGGCATCAACGGCAGGAAGATCGAGCTCGTCGTCTACGACTTCCGCGGCCGCCAGGAAGACGCCGTCAACGCCGTCCGCCGCATGATCGAAGAGGACAAGGTCGCCGCCATCGTCGGCGCCAACGCCAGCGGAATCAACATCGCCACGGCGGCCCTCGTCAACAAAGCCGGCGTCTCCCAGATCGGCACGGTGTCGACGAACCCCGCCGTCACCGTCGATCGCAACGGCAAGGTTCGCCCCTATTCCTTCCGCGTCTGCTTCACCGACCCCTATCAGGGTAAGCTCATCGCCTACTTCGCCGCCCACGAGCTGAAACTGACGAAGGGCGCCATTCTCTACGACATCGCCAGCGACTACTCCCAGGGGTTGCGTGAGTTCTTCATGAAATCCTACGCCGAGTACGGCGGGAAAGTGGTCGCCGACGAAGCCTTCAAAGGCGGCCAGGACGTCGACTTCCGGGCCCAGCTGACGAAGATCCGCGACGCCGGCGCCGACGTCCTCGTCCTGCCCAACATGGGCAAGGAAATGGCCCTTATCATGAAGCAGGCCCGAGAACTGGGCATGAAGGAGATCACCTTCATCGGCGGCGACGGCTACGCCGAGTTCATGTGGGAGATCGCGGGAGAGGCCATGGAGGGCTCCTACTGGATCAACCACGTTGCCCCCGAAGACCCGGCCATGGCCAAGTTCTTCGCCGACTACAAGACCAAGTACAACGATGAGTGCAAGGAGTTCGTCAACGGCATCCTCGGTTACGACGCCATGTACTGGCTTTTCGACGCCATCGCCCGCGCCGGCGACCCCACGCCGGCAAACATCGCCAAGGCCCTGGCCACCACGGAAAACCTCCAGGTCCACCATGCCGTTCTGACCATGGACGAGTTCCACAATCCCAAAGACAAGGACGGTGTCGTCCTTATCGCCAAGGACGGACGGGGCCAGTTCTTCACCAAGATCAAGCCCGAATAGCCGCCATCCGCAGCCACGTCGGTAAGAGGCGGACTTTCCGTCCGCCTCTTACCCTTGCCCTCAGCCGAACACCCGGACCTTTGTCCCTCAAGGGCCGCTTTCATCGAGAAACGAGGTGACACCTTTTTGGGCACGTTCATCCAGCAGATCATCAACGGCCTCTCCCTGGGCTCCGTCTACGCCCTCATCGCTGTCGGCTACTCCCTGGTCTATTCGATCCTTCTTTTTTCCAACTTCGCCCACGGCGGCTTTCTCGTCATCGGTGGCTACATCTGCTACTACACACTCAACCTCATGGGCGCCAACATCTGGCTGGCCGGGTTCGCCGCCCTCATCGGAGCCGGCTTCTGCGCCGTCCTCACCGAACGCCTGGCCTACAAGCCGATCCGGGAGCGGACCAGCGTCACTCTCTACCTGCTCATCGCCTCCATGGGAATGAGCATCGTCATCGAAAATCTCTTCGTTATCATCGCCGGCGGCCGGTTCCGCGCCTTGCCTCCGGTCATCCCCACGGCCCCCGTTGATCTCTTCGGCCTGGCCACGACGAGCGCCTTCGACCTCCTCTCCCTCGCCGCGGCCGTCGTCTTCCTCGGCGGGCTCCAACTCTTCCTCACCCGCACCAAATGGGGACTGGCCATCCGCGCCGCCGCCTATGACCTGCGCGTTGCCGGCCTCATGGGCGTCAACGTGGGACGGCTCATCTCCATCGTCTTCTTCGTCGCCGGCCTGCTCGCCGCCGTCGGGGGCATCTTCCTCTCCGTCCGCTACACCCTTTACCCCCAGCTCGGCGCCATCACCATCAAGGCCTTCGTCGCCGCCGTCATCGGCGGACTGGGATCCCTGCCCGGCGCCGTCGTGGGCAGCCTCATCCTCGGTCTGGCCGAGATGCTCACGGCCGGCTTTCTCTCGAGCCAGCTCCGAGATCTCGTCGTCTTCTCCCTCCTCGTCATCACCCTCATCGTCCGCCCCTCGGGGCTCTTCGGGAAAGACATCAAGGAAAAGGTCTAAGGAGGCGATCCCGTGTCGAACTATACCGAAGGCATCCTCATCCTTCTCATGATCAACGGCATCGCCGCCATGGGCGTCTCCCTCCTGACGGGATTCACAGGCATCTTCACCCTCGGCCATGCCGCCTACCTGGCCATCGGCTCCTACACGACGGCCATCCTCACCCTCGACTACGGCCTCCACTGGCTCCCCGCCGTCCTTCTCGGCGGAACCCTGGCCATGATCATCGGCTATCTTGTCGGCCTGCCGACACTGAAGCTGATGGGCGACTACTACGCCATCGCCTCCATCGGCCTGGCTGAATCGATACGGCTCATCATCGAAAACTGGCAGAGCGTCACCAACGGCGCCAGGGGCATCCCCGGCATCGACACCTTCACCACTCTGCCCACTACGGCGCTCTTTTTCGTCGTCATGGCCTACGGCGCCTTCTGCCTCATCAACAGCCGCATCGGGAGGGCCTTCAAGGCCTGCCGCGACGATCACGTCGCCGCCTCCCTGCTCGGCTTCAACACCCCTCGGTACCGCGTCCTGAGCCTCTCCATCTCGGCTTTTTATGTCGGCATCGCCGGCGGCCTCTACGCGGGATTCATCTCCTTCATCCAGCCTGTCATGTTCGACATGCTCAAATCGACGGAGATGACCTCCGTCGTCGTCTTCGGCGGCCTGGGGTCGATGAGCGGCGCCCTTCTGGGAACGACGATCATCACCCTCGTCACCGAGCTCTTCCGCCCCATTTCCCAGTACCGGATGCTCATTTACGGACTGGTCCTTGTTCTCGTCATGGTCTTCCGCCCCGAGGGACTCCTGGGGCGTCATGAAGTGGGTCCGGCCCTCTTCCGGCAGCTGATCGGCAGGCACCCGGCGCCTCAACGGGAAGAAAGGGGGCCACACTAGCATGAACGCTTCCGACAACGCCGTTCTGTCCCTCTCCAGGGTGAACAAATTCTTCGGCGGCGTCCACGCCGTCGCGGAAATGACCTTCTCCGTCGAAAAGGGCGGCCTTACCGGTCTCATCGGCCCCAACGGGGCGGGCAAGACGACGATCTTCAACCTCGTCACCGGCGTCTACCCCATCGATTCCGGCGAGATCCTCTTCAAGGGAGGCTCTCTGGTGGGACGCAAATCCCACGACATCATCCATCTGGGGATCGCCAGGACCTTCCAGAACCTCCGCCTCTTCCACCGCTCGACTGTACTGGAGAACGTGATGACGGCCTGCCAGCACCATCATCGCTACAGCTTCTTCGAGGCCCTTTCCCACCTGGGGCGATGGAAAAAAGAAGAGAAGGTCATCTCCGCAAAGAGCTTGGAACTCCTTGAGCGGGTCGGACTCGCCGACAGGGCCTACCAGGCGGCGGGAACGCTCCCCTACGGCTATCAGCGACGACTGGAGATCGCCCGGGCCCTGGCCCTGGAACCGGAACTGCTCCTTCTCGACGAGCCCGCGGCAGGGATGAACCCCGAAGAGGTCCAGGCCCTCAACGGCCTGATCAGCGACATCCATCGCGATTTCTCCCTGACGATCCTCGTCATCGAGCACCACATGGACCTGGTCATGGAAATCTGCCCCCATATCGTCTGCATGAACTTCGGTGCCAAGATCGCCGAGGGAGGACCTGAGGAGATCCAGAACCACCCCGAGGTCCTCAAGGCCTATCTGGGAGAGGAGGTCGTCGACGAATGACCGATTCTCAAACCCCCCTGCTCTCCGTCCGCAACCTCTGCGTCAGCTACGGCGCCATCAAGGCCGTCCAGAACGTCTCCATCGACGTCTTCGCCGGCGAGATCGTCTCCGTCATCGGCGCCAACGGCGCCGGCAAGTCGACGCTAATGAGCGCCGTCATGGGCGACGTCCGCCGCGAGAGCGGCGACGTGTTCCTCGACGGCAAGGTGCTGGCGAAAAAGAGCTTTCAGGTCGTCACCCAGGGACTCTCTCTCGCCCCGGAAGGGCGGAAGGTCTTCGCCCCCTTGACGGTCTTTGAAAACCTCATGATGGGTGCCTTCCCCAGGAACGACCGAAGCGGAATCGACGATGACCTGAAGCGGGTCTTCACCCTCTTCCCCCGCCTTGAGGAGCGCCGGGAGCAGTACGCCGGAACTCTCTCCGGCGGCGAACAGCAGATGCTCGCCATCGGACGGGCCCTCATGTCCCGGCCCCGGGTCCTCCTCCTCGACGAGCCCTCTCTTGGACTCGCCCCGATCATCATCAAGGAGATCTTCCGGGAGCTGAAGCTCATCAACGAACAGGGCACGACGATCCTCCTCGTCGAGCAGAACGCCCGGCAGGCACTGCTTCTCTCCCACAGGGCCTACGTGCTTCAGACGGGTCACCTTATCAAGGAGGGGCTTTCAGCGGATCTCCTCCGCGATCCCGACATCGAAGCCGCCTACCTCGGCGGCGGCCATCGGAAACTCTGAGGCCGCCGCTGAAGAAAGCCACAAAAAAAGGACCCCCTTTGACGGGGGTCCTTTTCAAATGAACGATAGAAGCCTCTAACTGCCTGCCCCGATCTTCTTGAGCTCGGTGATCACATCCTGGGTGATCTCCGTGCCCCCGAAGATGACGGTGCTCTTCTCGAAGATAACGGTGAAACTCTTGGCCTTGGCCACGGTGCGGATGGCCATGTCGACGTCCTTGAGAATGGGCGCCATGAGGCGGTTCTCCTCCTGGGCCATCTCCATCCGCTTGGTACGGTAGATCTCGGCCTTCTTGTCCTGATCCTTCTCGGCGTCGATGGCCATCTTGGCCTCCTGCTGCTTTGTCGTCAGCGTGGCGCCGATCTGCTTCTGCGTCTCCTCGAACTTGGGGTGGCCGAAAACCACCTTCTGCATGTCGATAATGCCGATTTTCTCCGCCGCCTGAGCAGCGCCGGCACCGAGGGCAAGCACGAAAGCAAAAGCCACGACGGCAAGAACGGATCTCCTGAAAATCACCATGGAACGACCTCCTCCTGTTTTCTGACCTCGCTAGGCGATTATACCTGCACCACCTGTCATCGTACAGGTATAATTGCTGAAAACAAAAAAGCTCAAACTGATCTTTTATAGGGAGGGTACCCCTTTGGAATGCCTCGCCACCTTCGATACGACCCATATGGCTCTGCGCTTCGAAAAAGTCTGCCGCCAGGCCGGACTGGCCGTGAAAATCGTCCCCGTCCCCCGGGAACTTTCGGCCTCCTGCGGGCTGGCCTGCCGTTATCCCTGCGAGGCAGAAGAGAGCGTGACCAACCTCGTCAAGGAACATCACATCGACATCCTTGAATACCACCGCCTTGGAAACGAGGAAAAATGAAGCTGCGCCTCTTCGCCGCGCTGAGAAACCTGGCCGGAGCAAGGGAGCTGGAGATGGAGGCTCCGCCGACGGCGGGTGCCCTTCTGGATGAGCTCTCCCGACGGTGGGGCAAGGCCTTCGACGACCAGATCGTCGACGACGAGGGCCGGCTCCTGCCGGGAGTGATCGTCCTCGTCAACGGCCGCCACATCGCCCACCTCAACGGGCGGGAGACGCCCCTCAGCGACGGCGACGCCGTTGACCTCTTCCCGCCTCTGGCAGGCGGCTAGGCCGGAAGGCAGACCCCACAAGTCAGCTCTCGTCCTCCTCCGGCCGCTTCGGCGTGGGGAGTTTCATGTCTTCCGGTCCGATCCAGCCCAGACGGCGCATGGGTTCACAGATGAGAAGTGTCACCAGGGCAGGCAGAAGAAAATGAAGGAGGACAATCTTGGCCAGCACGTCGAGACCGGCGCCCATGGCATCGATCGTGCCGAACTGCCCCACGAGGCCGCTGGTGCCCATGCCGGCGCCGGAGGGAACGTTCTCCATCCGCAGCACCGTCGTCGCCAGAGGACCCAACAGGGCCCCGGCGAGGGTGGGCGGAATCCAGATCAGCGGATTTCTGACGATATTGGGGATCTGGAGCATCGACGTCCCCAGCCCCTGAGAGACCAGCCCTCCCCAGCCGTTCTCGCGGTAGCTCGCCACGGCAAATCCGATCATCTGGGCCGAACAGCCCACCGTGGCGGCCCCTGCCGCCGTTCCGCCCAGGCCCAGCATGATGCACAAGGCGGCACTCGATATGGGCGCCGTCAACGCCATGCCGACAATGACGGAGATGAGAACTCCCATCGGGACCGGATGCATCTCCGTCACCGCCATGATCACTGAGCCGATCCAGGTCATGAAATCGCCGATGGCAGGACCGGCGGCCATCCCGGCCAGGACGCCGGCAGCGATGGTCATGACGGGTGTGACGATGATGTCAGCCTTCGTCTCGCCCGAGACGGCCTTGCCGAACTCGGCTCCGATCACGGTCGCCAAGAAGCAGCCCGCCGGGCCGCCCAGCTCGTAGCCGGCCATGCCCGTCACAGTGGAGGCAAAAAGGACCAGCGACGGGGATTTGAGCCCGTAGGCCACCGCCACGCCAATGGCGGGCCCCGCCATCGCCATGGCCCGCGTTCCCAGCGTGCCCAGCAGCGGCAGCCCCAGCCGCGTTCCCAGGACATTCAGGATCAACCCGACAATCAGCGAAGCGAAAAGTCCCATCGCCATGGCACCGAGAGCCTCGATGCCGTAGCGCCTCAGGGAAAACTCGATGTTTTTCCGTGCCAGAAAGGATCTCATCTCAATCTCTCTTTCATCGCGGTAAAAGCCGAGGCGGCGTCTTCTTTCGAAAACGGCGCCCCGGGAAGGCTTTCCAGACTGGAGAAAAAGCGGCGGAACAAGCTAGGAGCGATCCCTTCTTTCCGGCGACCGGGGCGGCCCCTGAGTAGGGAAATATTTGCGCCAGAAGAGGGCCGAAAGAAGCCACCAGCCGATCAGCCCCAAAGCGACAAGGGCGACGGAGACTCCCAGCAATCCGCCGGGGAAGGAACCGAATCCTTCCGTGAGGCGCCTCATGGGCACTCCGGAGGGGCGAAAACCCCCGGGCCGGCCGAAATAGCGGAAGACCCACCCGGCGACGACGACGGCAGCCAGGACCATGAGGACCCGCCGGAACAAGCGGGGCATGACGGGATCGGGACGCACGGGCACACCTCCTCTCCGTTGCAATGATCACGGAACGAGGACAGTATAGCCTATCGGAGCCCAAGAGAAAGTCATAAAAGCGATTCGGTCAGCCTCTCAAAAACCGAAACAGCTCGGCAACGACGCGGTCCACATCGCCGTCGTCCATGGCGGGAAAAAGGGGCAACGAGATCTCCCGCCGGTAAAGGGCTTCAGTACAGGGGAAATCCCCCTCGGACCAGCCAAAGCGACGCCGGTAATAGGGATGGAAGTGGACGGGAACGTAGTGGACCTGAACACCGATGGAAGCCGCCCGGAGCCCTTCGAAAAGAGCCCTCCGCCGGGAGCCGTCGACCTGGATCGGGTAGAGATGGTAGGCATGCCCCTCATGGCGGGGCGGAAGTGTGACTCCCTCCAGCTCGGCCATGGCCTCATCGTAGAGACAGGCCAACTCCCGGCGGCGGGCCACGAAGGCATCAAGTTTCTTCATCTGGCTTCGGCCCAGAGCGGCCTGGAGTTCGGTCATCCGGTAATTGTAACCCAGGTCAACCATCTCGCAGTACCAGGGACCCTCGTCCTTCGCTTCCATCTCGCCGGGCTCTTTCGTGATGCCGTGGCTGCGAAAGAGACGAAGTCTGCGGGCAAAGAGCTCGTCGTCAGTAACGACCATCCCCCCCTCGCCTGTCGTCACGTGCTTGACAGGGTGGAAGCTGAAAACGGTCATGTCCGCCTCGGCACCGATCTTGCACCCTCTCCGATCACCTCCCAGGGCGTGACAACCGTCTTCGACCACGACGGCTCCTGGAGCGGCCCGTCGGCATCCTTCCACATCGGCAGGGTAACCGGCGTAGCTTACGGGAGCAACCACCTTCGTCTTCGCCGTAACCTTTCGGGCAACTTCAACCGGATCAAGGCAGAAAGTCTCGGGCGCAATATCGGCGAAGACCGGCAGGGCGCCCAGGTAGCAGGCGGCATTGGCCGTAGCGGCGAAGGTAAGGGGCGGAACGATCACCTCGTCATCCTCGCCCACGCCGGCCGCGTAATAGGCTCCGTGGAGGGCCGCCGTGCCGTTGCAGAAGGCCACGGCGTGAGCGACGCCGACATAATCGGCCACGGACTTCTCGAAAACCTCGACGGCAGGCCCCTGAGTCAGCCAGTCGCCGCGCATGACCGCGGCCACGGCGGCCACATCGTCGTCATCGATCCACTGATGCCCGTAAGGCAGATAGGACGTCATCGTCGTTCTCCTCTCTCGAAAAACGCCGCCAGAGCCGAGGCCGCCGCCTTGGCTCCCTCGGGGTTCACCAGAGGCCGCGGCACCAGAGAGGGCGCCGCGAGATACTCTTCCACCGCTTCAGCGCCGAAGGAACTGAAGCGCCCCAGATTGCACCCCAGACGAAGCTCTTCGATGGCCACGCCGATCCCCTCCTGATTGGAGGCCACCTGAAAGACGGCCAGGGGCTTGCGCAGGGCCAGCGCCTCGTAGGCCGTGACGCTGGAGGTGCAGATCACACGCTCAGACCGGGCCATCTCCTCCAGGAAGTTCCCGGGGGCCTCCAGAAGGGTCACGTTTGTCTTTCCCTCTGCCCTGGCCCGACAGCGGAAACGGCTCTCCTCATCCGTCAGAGGCCCCACGACGGCCTTCAGCTGAGGCCATCGCGGGCACCACCAGTCGATGACCCTTTCCGTCACCCCGGCCACGTCGGAGGCCCCGGCCACGAAAAAGACGGCCTCCTCCTGCAAGACCTCGCCCTCCCCAAGCCGGCGTGACCAGAAAGAGACCTCCGGCCGCAGAAGGGCGTAGTCAGGCCCCAGGAGGGCCAGCGACGAAGGTCCCAGATCGTAGCGCAGGTTATCGGCCCCAAGGTTGTGATTGAGCAGAACCGCCACGTGAGGTCCGACGGGCCGGTCAGCCAGATCGTCGATCACGACGAGAGGACGACAGGAGGCCAGAGAGGCGAGCCATTCCGGAGAAGCCGCGTAGGAGTCGACGACGGCGAAATCACAACCGTTCAGCACTCCCATCAGCCCCGGAAGACCGGCGGGATCGGAGACAAAGAGTTTGTCGCTGACGAAGGCTCCCTCCGCTCTCGCCCCAAGGAGCCCCACCCCGCCGGGATTGATGGCGAAGGAGATGGAATAGCCGAGCTCATCCAGTGCCGACGCCAGGGCGAGACAGCGCGAGACATGCCCCCCGCCGATGCCTGGGCCTCCGTAGGTGAAGACCTGAAGACTCATTAAACGTCATCACTCCAATGGATCAAGATTGCTCTCACTGCGGCGACGAAGGCGTTTGACCCCTTTTCTCCGACCACTCCGCTCTCTGAAGGCCCAACCATAAAAGATCCAGATACCGCCCGTCACGGGCCATCACATGATTTCTCCAATTCCCCTCCAAACGAAAACCCTTCTTCAGGTAAAGACCCAAAGCAGCCACGTTATCAGAGAGAACGGAAGTGTAGAGTCTAGCCAGCCGCTCCTCGTCAAAGCCCCACCGGAGGATTTCATCGACCATCGCGTTCCCGAAACCGCGGCCTCTAAGCTCAGGGACACCGATATACATTCCCCAATCAGAATGGCTCTGCTTTCGATCGATCCGGTTCAGCGAGATGACGCCCAAGGGCCTTCCACCGCCGTAAGCAACGCGAGCTAAACTGTTCGGTGAAGGCTCTTTCTGGCTACCGATCCACCGACAGTGCGTCTCCCAGTCAATGGGAGACTGGTCCAGCATCTGAAAACGGACCGGCGGCGAGTTTCGCCATTCGAGAACAAGCCGCCACATTTCCTCCGTTTCTTCGGCAATGGGATGAAACGACAGGTTCACCACCTAAACCATCTCCCAAGTGATCCACCGGTCAGCCGAGACATCCACCTTCACAGGCCGCCCCAGGATAAGAGGCAGGAATTTGGGGCGGATGCCGTAGCCGGGGCGCTTGCAGACGAGCATGGCCTCGGTCAGGACCGTCCCCGCAGGGATGTCACAGGCGGCATGAAGGCTCCGCCGGGCCTTCTCGTAGAATTCCGCCTCTTCCGGTGAGGGCCCCAGCTTGCGCCCGTCGCCCATGGCCGACTCGATCTCGCGGACGCAACGGACCAGTTCGGCCAGCTCGTCGGGTTCGATGGCAAAGGGGTGATCGGGGCCCTCCATCGTCCGGTCGAGAGTGAAGTGCTTCTCGATCACGGAAGCGCCCATGGCGACGGCGGCGAGGGAGACATGGATACCCTCGGTGTGATCGGATAGCCCTGAAGGAACGCTGAAAGCCCGTGAAATCGTCTCCATGGCCTGCAGGTTGATAATGTGAGCCGGTGCGGGATAGACGGAGGCGCACTGCAAGAAGACCACCTGCTCGTTGCCGGCCTCCCGACAGGCGAGGTAGGCATCTTCGATCTCCTCCATCGTCGCCAGGCCGGTGGAGAGGATCATGGGCTTTCCCTTCGAGGCGCAGTGGCGGATCAGCGGCAGATCGACGAGCTCGAAGGAGGCGATCTTGAAGAGGTCGCTCACGGCATCGAGTTCATCGACGGCCTGAAAGTCGAAGGGCGTGGCGAAAAAGAGAATCTTCCGCTCGTCGCAGTAGCGCCTCAGCTCGGGCAGCCAGGAACGGGGCGTCTCAATCTCCTTGATGAGGGAGAAGAGATCCTTCTCGTAGCCCGAGTGCCGCGGCGTCCTGCGTGAATAAAGCCCTTCGGCGCTGTAGATCTGGAACTTGACGGCGTCGGCTCCGGCCGCCACGGCGGCGTCGATGTGAGCCTTGGCCAG
The DNA here is from genome assembly GCA_018433595.1 of Synergistales bacterium. Classification (GTDB taxonomy): domain Bacteria; phylum Synergistota; class Synergistia; order Synergistales; family Aminithiophilaceae; genus Aminithiophilus. Next base: position 45,853 of record JAHDQY010000042.1, on the reverse strand, counting down.
GTCGAGGGAGCGGTTATGGTTGGCCCCCACCTCGGCGATGATGAAACAGGGATGTCCCGAGCCAAGGATACGGTGATCTCCTTCAAGGAAAGCTCTCTTGATGACAACGTCTCTACTGCTCAAGCCTCTACCCTCCAATGAGGTTCACGATTTCCCGACTGGTCAGGAAATGCCCATTCGCCCCCGAACTGTATTCAAAACCATCCCTGACGGGCCGCCCTTTTTCACCCAAAGAATTGACATCGTGGCCAACCTTGTTGACAAAGGTGATGGATGGAGCAATGACATAGTGATCGCCGAACTCGAGGGTCATGCGGCTGTCATCGGCGGGGCACATCACTTCGTGGAGCTTCTCCCCCGGCCGGATACCGACGATCTTCGTCGCCATGCCCGGGGCGACGGCCTCGGCGATGTCGGTGATCCTGGCGGAAGGGATCTTGGGGACAAAGATTTCCCCTCCCTGCATGCGCCTGAAGGATTGAAGGACAAAATCGACACCCTGAGGAAGGGTGATGAGAAAGCGGGTCATCCGGGTATCCGTGACAGGCAGCTCCTTCACACCCCGGGCAATGAGACTCTTAAAATAGGGAATGACCGAACCTCGGGAGCCGACAACATTGCCGTAGCGGACGACGGCAAAACGGGTACGGCCGGAACCGACGAGGTTATTGCCGGCGATGAAGATCTTGTCTGAACAGAGCTTGGTGGCCCCGTAGAGGTTGATGGGATTGGCGGCCTTGTCCGTCGAGAGGGCGATCACCTTCTCCACGTCGTTTTCCAGGGCGGCGGCAACGACGTTGGACGCGCCGTTGACGTTAGTCTTGACACATTCCATGGGATTGTACTCCGCGGCGGGGACCTGCTTAAGAGCAGCGGCGTGGACGACGAAATCGACGCCCTTCATGGCCAGAGAAAGCCGTGTTCCGTCACGGACGTCGCCGAGAAAATAGCGCATCACCGGCGACGAGAACTCCTGCTGCATCTCGAACTGTTTCAGCTCATCCCGCGAATAGACGATGAGCCGACGGGGCTCGTAACGGTCGAGCACGGTTCGGATGAAGGCCTTTCCGAAGGAGCCGGTGCCTCCTGTGATGAGGATGGTCTTGTCGTTGAACATGGGCCTCTCTCCCGTCGATCAATGGTTGTGCTGCCTTTTGTATCGGAAGAAGGGGGAAGAGAGATAAGGGGGTAATCGGGGAAAAGGGTTAACGCAGGAGATGACCGTTGATGGCAGCAACCTCGGGGTGAACAAGAAGGTAGCGCCTGTAATCCTCAGCCTCGGCAAGAGGGCCGAGGGCGGCGAAAAGCGCCTCGACGAAGGCCAGGTCTTCGGGATAATCCAGCGTGAGGCGGCAGTCGGGCCAAGGCAACTCACCGACATCGGGGACAAGCCATCGGATACCGAAAAGATCGGGGTGATTCTGAAAAAGATAGGGGCCCACATGCTCCCGTTCAGCCTGTTCTTTGGCCTCACGCTCCATCCGTTCCAGAATCTGCCTGCTGTAGACCTCGACATCAAGCCCGAGGGGATAGGCCCTGTAGCCGGTCCGTACCGCATCGGCTCCTGTACGGGCAAGGATTTCGACGGCCCTGTCGATAAGGTGCCAGTCGAAAACGGGGCAATCGGAGGTGACGCGGACAATCACATCGGCCTCCGTCTCCGAGGCAGCCTGGACATAGCGGCCCAAGACATCCGCCTCACTGCCCCGCGTCAGGTGCACATCACCTTCCTCTCGGACAAGAGCGGCGAGGTCGTCATCGGCCTCATTCGTAGTCGTCGCCACGCAGAGAGAGGTGCAGACGGTCCTGCGCGCCCTGGCGAGAAACCATTCCAGCAGGGAACGGCCCTGGACTTTCTTAAGCACCTTGCCTGGCAGGCGAGTTGAACCGCTCCGGGCCTGAGTGATGAAAACCACATTGCCTGCCACGTCGACATATCCCCTTCCACAAGAAAGACCTCAGGTAAAACAACCATGAAGGGCCACCTCCAGAGGCAGCCCTTCCGACCTATTGACTGCTTTCACGCCTCCGTATCGAGCATGGCGCCGAACATCTCCCTTACGTGAGCCATAAAGTGGACGATGTAATCGGGCGGGATCTTGCGCACCACGCTGTCCGTGACGGTGTCAACGACGGAGACCTGCACGAGACCGGCCTCTTCGCGGACTTCAAAGCGAAGGCTACGATCAAAAGCCTGGGCTATCTCCTGAGCCTGGCGTGCGGCCTTCCTGATCTGCTCGACGCCGGCATGTCCCATCTTGCTTTCGTTGCCGCTCCGGCTTTCACGGCCCAAGGGGGCGAGATGCTGCGACGAAGGGGGGGTGCCGCAAAAAAGACCCGACAGGGCCGACACGGCATCGGTGATCCTCTCCAAAACTCTCGCCTCCTCCCTTAAACGCGAGGGTCACGAGAAGGGAGAGGGGCTTGCCCCTCTCCCTTCAAACAGTCACCAGGCGTTAGCGGAGGAGCTGCAGGACATTCTGGGGCAGCTGATTGGCCTGGCCCAGCATGGCGTTACCGGCCTGCATGAGAATGTTGAGCTTGGTGAAGTTCATCATTTCCTTGGCCATGTCGAGATCGCGGATGCGGCTCTCGGCGGCAGTGAGGTTGGTGCTGGCCACGGTGAGGTTGTTGATGGTGTGCTCCAACCGGTTCTGGTAGGCGCCGAGCTTGGCGCGCTGGCTGGAGACGCGGTCGATGGCGTTGTCGATGACGGTGATGGAGCGGGCCGCCGACTCGCGGTCGGTGACGAGGACGTTGCTGACGCCGAGGGCCTTGGCGCCCATGTCGCCGATATCGATGCCCATGTCTTCCTTCTCGTTGGCTCCGATCTGGAAGACGGTGGTGTTGTCAGCGAGGTGAACGACCGTCTCGTAGATGTTGTCCGCGTCGCGGGAGAGGCGGAAGCTCTTGGCGCTATCGGACCACTCGAGCTTGACGTTGGCCATGGCGTCGAACTCGACGTCGACGTTGGCGTGGACGATGCCGTAGAGCATGTTGCCCGTCACCTTCACGTTGGAGGCGACGGTGCTTCCATCGTGGGCGTCGGTGACGCTGACGCGGTACTGGCTCTCCGTCGAATCCTGGATGACGTTGAGGCTCAGGGCCTTGATGACGTCTTCGTCGCCGGCGAAGTTCAACGTCCCGGCCTTGCCGGCGACAGCCGAGCGGATGACGAAGGTGCCTTCGACCGATTCGGGAGAGTTGGGCGTCTCCTCCTCGATGAAGTCGACGAAGCGGTCGGTATGGCTGTCGAGGTACTTGGCCTGGCCGAGTTCGAAGGCGATGGCGTTGTTGAGCTTGAACTCGACGTCCCGCAGGGTGTCGGTGGAATTGAGGGTGACCCGGGTCTGCTTGCCGTTGCCCTGGGTAAGAGTGAGCACCTGGGAATCTTCGATCATGAAGCGGCCGTTGGCATCCCAGAACTTCTCGAGGTCGCGGAGCTGGACGTCGCCCTTGGCCACCTGGCCGACATAGGCGGCCTCGAATCCGGCAAGGACGGCACTGGTGTTGGTGAACTTGCTGTTGAGCTGGAGGACGAGGTCCGACTCATAGAGGGTGCCGTTGGCCGTGTTGAGGTAGAAGTTGCGGAAATGGACGTCGTTCTCGGCCACGGCGGCGGCGTTAAGGGAGAACGTCCTGTCCCCCAGATTCTGTCCGGCCGCAGCGCCCCAATGGCCGGGCCAGTCGGGGTTGGTCGTTCCGGAGATCTGGACATGGACGTTCGCGGCGGCGGTCGCACCCCACGCGGTCGTCGTAGCGCCGACGCTCACGTGCTGGAGAACGACCTTGTTGCCGATGGCGTAGTTGGCAGCGGCGCCGGCGGCGGAAAGCCTGATCGTGTTGCCGGAGTTGAGCCCCAGGGAGCTGAGGCCGACTGCAGCGGTTCCGACGACGAGGTTGCTGTTTTCCCTGGTCACCACCTTGCCGTCGGTCAGGAGCAGGTTGGCGATGACCCTGAAAGTGACGGTATTCGTGCCGGTGCTGGGGGGAGCGATGACTTCCAGGTAGATGGAAGCTCCGGCCACGCCATCCGTCGAGGCGGTACCGAGAGTCAGAGCCGCAGTCGTGCCGAACTGCTGGACCACTTCAAAAACCGCCGCAGCAGCCGCCCCGGAGACGCTGGTGATGTTGTAGGTACCGGCGGGGAGGTTGTCGACGCGGATGGCCTGGACACCCTTGGCCTCGTTCTTGGTGACGTCCATGATGACATTCTCGTGCTTGATCTTGAAGATGTCGCTCTTCTGGATTTCGGCCTGGCCGGGATCGGCGATGACGCTGATCTTGTAGTTGCCCTCGGCGGCCGACTTCTGGCCGAACTGGTCGATCTGACGGAGGGCGCCGCGGATGAGGGCCTTCGTCTCGAGCCTGTCGGAAGACCAGAGAACGGCGGCGCTGCCATCGAGAAGCTTCTTTTTGTTGAACTGGGTCGTCGTGGCGATGCGGGAGATCTCTTCCTTGAGCTGGTCCACCTCGAGCTGGATGTAGCCCCGGTCCTGGCTGGTGAGGGTGTCGTTGGCCGACTGGACGGAGAGCTCGCGCATGCGCTGGAGGATGGAGTGGGTCTCGTTGAGGGCGCCCTCGGCGGTCTGGATCATGGAGATGCCGTCCTGGGCGTTGTTCGTGGCCTGGTCGAGGCCGCGGACCTGGGCGCGCATCTTCTCGGAGATGGCAAGGCCAGCGGCGTCGTCGGCGGCGGAGTTGATCCGGAGCCCCGTAGAGAGCTTCTGGATCGACTTCTGCAGGGAGTTGTTGGTGGCGCTTACGGAGTTGTAGGCGAAAAGGGCCGGTACGTTATGGTACACGCGCATGATATCTTACCTCCTTGTGTCGATAGGGGCGGCGTCCCTGCCGCCCTTCTTCCAAAAATGGGAAGGACGCGGCGTTACTGAACGGATCAAGCACCCTGGCGAGGCCTCACCTCCTCGGACGACTGCTCTTTTCTGTTTTCGGCCGTTTCCAGCACGACCTGTAGCCCCTCCTCGCGAAGATAGTCGGCGATTTGGGCGGGCCAGGCGAAACCGGCCTCGGCGAGGCGGGCCTGTTCCCGCCAGAGACGGCGGAGGATCTCCCTTGAGGTGCCGACGATGGCGGGGTCGGCGGCCTCGCGGCAGTCGAGGGCCGTTTTGGCCAGCCAGTCCAGGTGAGGCAGGACGGTTCCGGGGAAGGCTTCCAGGCCTTCGTCGATCATCGATTCGATGAGGAGTAGAGCCCGGGGAAGGTCCTTCGCGCTCAGGGCCTCTTCGGCTCCGTTGCGCTTCAGGAGCAGACGAAGCTTCAGGTCTTGCGAGGTGCCGAAGAGGGAATGGCGGCGGAAGTACTCCCGCTGCAAGCGGAGGACCTTGCTGCGAAGCGTCTCGACGGCCTCTCTGCTCTTCCCTTCGGCTTGAACGTTTTCAAGCAGCGTGAGGGCCGTCTGGTAGCGGGGCTCCTCGCAAAGGTCGTGAGAGGCCTCAATCTCGGCCCAGTCGAGGAAGAAGGCGTCGATCGCTTCCCGGGGGAGCTCCTGACCCTCAAGCTCCTCGTAGACCCGCCTCATGAGGCGGGAGCCGTCGAAAGCCCGCCCCTGGAGGAGGAAGAAGCGGGCGGCGATCCAGCGTGCCTCGTTGCTCCACCCCGGCTCGGCCGGGTCAAAGCGGCAGAGAAGTTCCGAGAAAAGAAGTGCTTCCCGGCCGAGGGGATCGAAACCTTTTTCCTGATCGATGGCTGAGCGAAGCCGAGTGATCTTTTCCTGGGCTTCATCAGAGCCTTTGATCCTTTCGAGCAGGAGAAGGTCTTCCCGAAGTTCCGGCGAGGCGAGGCGCTCCACGTAGCGGAGCCACTGGCGCAGGAAGGCGACGTTGGCCCGGTGGGAGTCGATGATTTCGCAATGGAGATCGCCCCAGGAGCGGACCTGCTCGACGGTCTCCATGAAACGCGTCTCGGCCAGGGAGGCCCCGGCCAGATAGGTGTAGCTCTGGCCGATGAAGGCAAGCACTTCGTTGCGGCCGTGGATATCGTCAAGGAGTTCAGCGACCCGAAAGGCCAGATCCCGGCGACGGGCCGGAGTGAGAGCCGGAGAGACGGCGCGCTCGACGAGTTTCGCCATTTCATCGAGGCTTTCGTCGCAGCCGTCGAGTGCACGGAAGGCCTCTTCGAGGCGGACGGCAAGGGCCTCTGACATTTCTCCTGTGAACGCAAGGGGCCTGAGGGCCTCCGGGTCCCAGGCCGGAGACACCGGATCCTTCGTCTCGCGGTCCAGAAAGACCCGAAAAGGCTCAGTGACGGCCCCCTCGATGCGGGCTCCTCCTTCGGTGCAGTCGTGGACCTGCCCCTCTTTGGCATAGCAGCTGATGAAGCGCTCGAAGATTTGGAGGAAGTAGTGCCACATGTGGTGCGTTTCAACCGTCTCCGTCAGCGAGCCGGGAACGGTGGTCCTGGCGTAGGAACGCTCCTTTTGGCTGATGTCGTCGGTCACGGCACCGCCGACATGGGTGGCTTCCCCCTCGTAGGCGAGGTCCTGGCCGATAAGCGCGATGGCCTGGGATTCGAGGGCGAATCCCAGGGTCAACCCCATGTGGGCGACAGACATGCCCGAGAGGAAGACCGCCTTGCCCAGGACCTCCACGGCAAGCCAGCGATCGGCGGGGCTATCGAGCTTGCCGATGACGATCTTGGGCCCCGGCCAGCGTCCCGCCGTGGCGGGGTAGCTGACGGACTGGGAGAGAAGGAGGATGTTTCTGCACTCCTCGGGAAACTCTCTGAGGACGGGGACAAGCCAGGTCTCGTAGGTCTTGAGGGGCCGTTCGATGGTCGTCACGACGTGAGGCCGGATGCCCCGTCTCAGCAGCGGGAGCAGGACGGTGTCGCAGGCGACGATGACGCAGCGGTCTTCCATCCCCTTGAGGAGGTGGACGTTCTTTTCCAGCGAGGGGCCCGAGGCGACGCTGACGAGAGGACGACCGCCGACCATTTCCTTCAGCTTGTCCAGGGAAGGGCTTCTGAGAATGGGAAGGACGTTGAGGGCACCGTGACGCACGCCGAGAAGGGTATCCTCCGGCGAATTGCCCAGTTGGCTGAGTCGGTAGAGGATTTCCCGTTTCACTCCCTCGAAGAGGGCCATGTCGCCCCGGGATTCGGCGAGACCCCGATGGACGATCGTCTCGGCCCGGGCAAAGGGGAAGATGCCCAGGGGGACGACGTTGTGTGCCAGAGCTTCGTCGATGAGGGCGCGATCGTCTTCGGCGATGAAGGTGAGGCGGCACCCCTGAGGGAGGGCGCGGTAGACGGAGGTAAGGCTCAAAGTCCTCAGCAGGAGATCGAGGTCGGGCTCGACGACGATGACGGCCAGGGCCTCCCGGGAGAGGGAGCGGAAGACCTGGAAAAGGTAAGGTGGCGAGCCGACGCCGAAAACGATAAAGGCCGAGCCCTTGCGCTTTTTCGTCGTCTTCTCCTGGGCGGGTTCAAAGAAGGGCTTTTCCGTGAGTCCCGAGATCCAGCGGCCCTTGGGCGTCTCTTTGATGACAGGCTCGGGGAGGCTTTCGACGGCGTCGATGCGCTCCTTAAGACGCCGTGCCAGGCCGGGCTGGATTCGGCGGAGGATTTCCATGTTGCTTGCCAAAAGCTGGGGCGTCTCTTTCAACGGCCTTCCTCCTTCTTCTTTTCTTCGGCCAGTTTTTCGAAGAGGCGTTCGACCTCCCCGAGGGGAAGGGCAGCCGGACGGAGGGCCTCCCGGTTGGCGTCGGCCACGGCAAGGAGCAGCTCGCCCCGCCAGACCGGCACCTCACGAGGGGCATTGATGCCGAGCTTGACGGCATCTCCGCGGACCTCCAGGACCTCGACCTCGATATCGGAGCCGATGAGGATTTTTTCTCCGGCTTTGCGGGCAAGGACCAGCACGCTACTTCTCCTCGGCCAGAGGGCCGGCGGCAGCCTCTTTTTGCTCCCGTGCGAAGAGGAGATGCCTCACCTCGTACTGTTCGTCAAGGGAGATGACCTGCCGGGCCAGGCGTTTCCTGCCGTTGACGACGATGGGAGCCCTCAGGTTGATCGTTGCCCTCAAGGGGTCGCCGTCGGGGACGGCGACGACGACGAGGAGAGCCATGTCTGCTTCGTCGTCGAGTTCGAGAACATCAAGCTCCCCCTTGGGGAGGTTGACATGGTAGTCGGGGAAAAAGAGCCCCGGCGCCGTGACGGGTAGGGCCACCTCTCCGTCGTCGAGACTCTGGAGCCATTTGACGGGGTGATCGTCCTCGCCCGCCAGGACCCAGCGGGTGTGGGCCTCGAAACCGGGGATGCCCCTGGGAAAGCGCAGGATATCGTCCTCGCCGTAGCGGAGATCGCCGAATCGGGCGGTCTTGAAGCTCTGCAACTCACATCACCTCGGTCAACGGAGGAAATCGACCAGCGTCGGCTGGACGATACGTGCGATGACGGCAAGGCTGGCCTGATAGACGGCCTGAGCCATCATGAGGTTGGCCGAAGCCTCGGCCAGGTCGGTGTCGGCGATCTTGCTGTAGAGATCGGTGGTGTTGGTGTGATTCGTCACGAGGCGGGCCTGGCTCGTCTCGTAGCGGCGAGTGAGGGCACCGACCTGAGTGCGGCTGCGGAGGAGGTTGTCGACGAAGCCATCGACCTCGCCGAGGAGACTGTGAGAGAGTCCCTCCCTGTCTTCGCTGCACATGGCGTCGGAGATCTGGTCGAGGAGCCCGAAGAAGTCGGTGTCCTTCTTGTCGGGGCCGCTGCGGACGGTCACCGTCTGGCCGTAGGGACTGTTGGCCGCCTGGGCGCTGACTTCGGGGCTTTTCCCCGTCGTGGCGGGGTCGAAGACAAGTCCTGCGGCGTCACACTGGACGGTGAAATCATAGCCTCTGGGCGACGAGAGGATGAGACTGCCGTCGGCGGCGACGCGGGCGTCGATGTCCTGGCCCTGGAAGCGAGAGTTGATGAGACCGGGCAGTTTGGCCAGTTCGGTCGCGTTGAGCTGGCTGTTGCCGTCGAGATCGAGCTGGCGGAGGTCGATGGTGTGTTCGTAGCCGGCGACGGTGAAGGTCATGGTATGGTTCGTCGAGAGGTCGACCGTCACCGACGAGAGATCGGGACCCCGGACGACGGTGCTGACGCCGAAGGCTTCAGCGGCGTTGGCGCCGCCGGCCTGGGCGGGCGTATCGTCGTAGATCGTCAGGGGCGAGCCGTCCTTGGCTGCCAGCGTAAGGGAGACCTGGCTCGGAGAAGCGCTCAGATCGGGGTCGACATAAGCGACATCAAGCCAGGTGCCGGCATATTTTCTGATCTTGCCGGCGATCTCTTTGAGGGTGTCGCCTTCGGCAACGGGGATGTCGATGGCCCGGCCGCTCGATTCGATGCGGATGGAGCCGGAGCTGCCCGCGTCGACGGCAAGGTCCTCATCGACGGTCGTCGCGATGCCGGCGCTGATGCCCAGGGAGCGGGCGACGCCGGCGCTGAAGTCGCTGAAGGCGGGGTCGCCGAAGGGGCGGTCGACGAAGCGCAGCGGCTCGCCGGTGGAGGCGTAGAAGGAGACGCCGGTGGTGGTCTCTTTGTACTGGACAAGGTAGTTGCCGTCGGCCCCCTTCCCCACCTGTTTCTGGATCTGCCGGGCGACCTTGGCGACGTCGATGGCCGAGGCGGGGTCGGAGGGATCGACGCGGACGTCTTCCGGGAAGAGACTGACGGTGTACTGCTTCTCTCCGACGGTGACGGTCATGTAGCCGGGCATGCGGGGATCGAGGTCGTCGCCGACGGGGAAGACGCCGCCCGAGGTGCCCTGAAGGGCCGTCGAAAGTCCCATCCGCTGGGCAAGAGTGCCGTTGACGCCCTTATCCGGCGAAAGATCGACGACGTTGACGGCGCCGCCGTCGCGGGCGCGAAGGACCAGGCGCTGGGTCGGCCCTTCCGCGTCATCGCCGGCGGAGGGGGAGCCGGTGTCTCCTGCGTCGGTCTGGACGACCACGTCGAGCCATTCGCCGGCAACGGCGCGAAGCTGGTTGGCCAGCTGATCGAGGGTGAGGGGGGCGCCGGAGTTGATGAGAAGCTCGGCCTTTTTCCCACCGCTTTCCAGGTACCAGTGAATAGCGTTATCCGCACCCAGGCCCGTGGCGACGTCGGAGCCCGAGGCGAACTCGACGGACTGAACCGAGGTCCCCATGCCGAGGCGGGACATGAGGTCGATGTGACTCAGGTCGTAGGCCTTGTGGATCGGTTCCGAGGCGGCGCTGGTCGGGAAGATTTCCGTGGCCCCCTCGGCGGCGCTGAGGGAGATCGGCTCGCCCGCCGTTTCGGCGATGACGAGGAGCCGGGCCGAGGCCGTGCCGGCCCCTTCGATGCGGGCGTTGAGGCCGTCGACAAGGTCGATCTTGGCCCGGATGGCTTCGAGGCTGCTTCCTGCGGCGAGGTCGACGGTGACGGGTTTACCCTCCTCGCCGACGATAAAAGTCAGGGTTCCGGCGTCGGCCAGAGAGAAACCCGGTACCGAGTCGTCGATGGCGCCGACTTCGATCATCTGGTTCATGGCCTGGGGGTCCGTCTCCTGCCAGGTAGTGAGAGATACGGGCTCGCCGGTGTGGCTGCGGATCTGGAGCCGCTGAGTTCCGGCGGCTTCGTCCTTGAGAACTTCGACGGTGACGAGGCGCCCGACGTCACCCATTTCGAGGGAGTCGCTGATGAGTCCGGCGATGTCGTCGAGGCTGTAGCCATCCATCTCGCCCGGGTCGCGGAACCAGTTGTAATCGGGGTTGCAAGCAGCGCCATCGGTGACGGTCGAAAAGTCGTTATCGGTCCAACCCCGTTCGGGAATGCGGACCTTGACGGTGCGGTCGCCGACGCGGATCTGGATGATCTCGTCCCGACCCTGCCAGGTGAAGCCCGAGGGAACTTCGACGCTGGTGATGCTGTAGGCCCGGTGGACGACGGGAAAGACCTCCCGCCCGTTGAGGGAGACGTTTCCGACGACGCCCCGCTCCATCTCGTACTGCACCTTGCCGTCGTTGCCGACATAGGCGACCTGACCGTCGGTACCGAGGATGAAGGGGGGCTTGCCTGTGGCAAGGCCGGCCAGGAGGTAGCGGCCCTCGACGGAGTAGTTGGCCGTGTTGCGGAGCTCCTCTTTGAGTTCCTCCACTTCCCGGGCGATGGCAGCCATGTCAGTGTCGGCCTTGTAAGAGCCGTTGCCGGCCTTGATGACCAGTTCGCGGATCCGCTGGGTGACGTCGGTAATCTGGTTCAGGGCCGTCTCGCTGTTTTTCAGCCAGGTGAGAGCGTCGTCCATATTGCGCCGGTACTGGACGTTTTCCCGCAGGGTCGTCTCCAGGGCCACCTGGCGGACGACGTCGACAGGGTTGTCCGAAGGGGCGCTGAATTTCTTGCCCGTCGTGATCTGGCGCTGCTGGTCGAGAAGGCGCTGAAGGTTCGTATGCATGTCGCCGAGGAAGAGATTGTGCATCATGCTGTTGGTGACGCGGTTGGCCATGGGCGGTTCCCTCCCCTACAGGCCGACTCGGCCCATGCCGTTGATGAGCCGGTCCAGCATCTCGTCGATGGTGGTCATGTGCCGCGCCATGGCGTTGAAGGCCTGCTGGAACTTGAGAATGTCCATCATCTCTTCGTCGATATTGACGCCCATGACGGACTGGCGCTGAGCGTCGATCTGCCCGGTGAGGGCTTTCTGATTGGCGGACATAGTCCGGGCGCGCTGTCCCTGGGTTCCGAGGGAGGCGAGGAACGCCTCGTAGAATTCGTCGAAACTGGCGCTCTCATTTTCCAAGACGGGCGCCTGCTTGAGCTGGGCCATGCGGAGGGCGTTGCTACCGTCACCGACGCCGAGGGTGTGGCCCGTCCCGTCGCCGCCGGAGGCGGCGATGAGAGTCGAGTCCTCGAAAAGGGCCCCGTTGACGTCGAGTTTCGTCGCCGCACCCCACCGCGTGGTGATGGGGTCGAAAAAGGCCGTGCCCGTCACGTCGGAGTTCGTTCCCGTGCCATGTCCGGCGTAATGGACGGCGTTCATCTCCAGGGCGAGAGCGTAGGCCATTTCGTCGAAGCTCGCCAGGTGGCTCAATAGGTAGTCATCGCGGGCCGTCATGATGCCGGAGATCTGGCCGCCCTTGACGGCATGGCGGATGACGGCCGAAGCCCTGCCGACGCCGTTGATGTGGAAATGGACTCCCGGCACGACCTCCTGGAGCGTATCGGCCCGGTAGCCGTTGGCGGCGGTGATGAGACGGGCCTTGCCGAAATTGTTCTCGGCCGAGAGAAAGGTGAAGTTGTCGACGGTGACGAGAGCGTCCCGGGATTCCGTGAGCACCGCCGCGGAGCCGCCGTCGGGGCCTCCCGCAACGAGGCCCAGGCGCTGGGCGACATAGAGGCTTCCCTGCTCGTCGCCCATGACGTTGATCCTGGCGGCCTCGCCGACGACCTGGCTTTCGAGAACGAGGGAGAAGGTGCCGTCGGCCATTTCGGCAACGGAGGCGACAAGCCACTCTTCGGGATCTTCCGGACCGCCTTCGGCTCCGTAGGCGCTGTTGATCTTGTTGCGGATCGTCACGAGGCTGTCCGCTTCGGTGACTTCGATGGCGACGATGGGAGCTCCGTTGGCCATCTTGAGCCTGTCCGAGAGAAGATCGCCCTTGATGTCCGTCAGGGAGATCAGGTGGCTGTCGTCGGAAGAGAGGGAAAAATGCGTGCCGTCGCTTCCGGCGGTGAGGCCGGGATAGCCGGAGGCGAAAAAGGACTGGAGGTCGCCGACGGTGAGGTCCGTCCCTGCCGAGGCGGCCGCGTTGCCGGCGTTGTCGGAGATGTCCCAGCGATTCGTGCCGGCGTTCCAGACGACGTTGACGATACGGTCCTTGTCATCCCAGGCGACGCGGAAGCCGTATTCCGTCGGCTCCCCCACCCCGGGGCTGCCCAGGACGACACCGTCGACGCCGCCCGTCTTCTGGGCAACGGAAGAGACGCGCGTCCCCGAGCTGCCCACCTGAAGGGAAAAGTTGCCCTTGATGCCCAGGGCCTCGTCGGCGCTCTGAGGTTTGATGCGCCCCAGTCCCGTCGCGGGGTCGGCGGCCTGACCGATCTTCCAGGCCGTCTCGGTGGCGATGCGGCGGACGAAGACGTCATGGACGGCCTCTCCCGTAGCCTGGCTGAAGCCGATGGTGAGGACGTCGGGGTTGTCGACGTAATCGAAGGTGTTGTCCTCGACCTGAACATCGTAGTAGCCGCTGTTGCCGCCGACGGAGGCAAGGACGAGGTGTCGGGTCTGATCGCCCTGGACGAGAAGCTTGCCGTTGAGGTCGATCTTGAAGTCGCCGTCGAGGTCGTAGGCCGACGAGGAGACGGTGATATCGGCAAGGCCGGCCAGCTTCTCCACGAGAAGGTCGCGTCGGTCCAGAAGGTCATTGGGGTTGCCGCCGACTCCCTTGATCTTCTTGATCTTGACGTTGAGGGCGGCGATCTGGTCGATATAGGTATTGGCCTCTTTGACCTTCATCTCGAGGTCCTGATTGAGGGAGTCGCGGTACTGGCTGTAGTTGGTGGCCAGTTGGTCCAGGAAGACGGTGAGGCTCCGCGTCTCTTCCAGGAGGGCGTCTCGGACGGCGGTGCTGTCGGGGCGTTTGGAGAGCTCCTGCATGTTGGCCCAGAAGCTGTCCAGGGCCGTCTTGAGAGTTCCGCCGTTTTCGTTGACGAGAGGTTCGTTGACGAAAACCTCCGCGTGCCGCAGGGCCTGTTCGATGCGCTCCCAGTAGCCCTGAAGCGTCGTCTCCTCGACATACTGGGCGTCGAGGAAGGCGTCACGGAGGCGCACGATGGCATCGACTTTGACGCCCGTCCCGACCTGACCCGGCAGCCAGGGGCGGCTCAGGCCGGGGTCGGTGAAGGGATCCGTCGTCGACGCCTCGACGCGCTGCCTCGAATAGCCCTCGACATCGGCGTTGGCGATGTTATGCCCTGCCGTCTCCATGCCGAGGCGGTAGTAGTTCATGGCCCGTCTTCCCATTTCGAGGCCCGAAAAGGTGCTCATCGTCCCTGGTCCCTCCTATCCTCGGGCGTCAAAGCCTCCAGGGAAGGGAACTCCTCCCTGCAGGCGGTGCCACTCCGAAAGAAGCATGTCGTTCAACGTGGAGCTTTCCTCCATGAGGCGCGTCAGGATCTGCATTTCCGACTTGACGGCGGCCACGGCCAGAGTCAACGCTCCACCGGCCTCGAGGAGGCGTCGCGACTCGGCGCCGCCGATGGATTCCGCAAGGGCGTCAAGCCTGGGCTCGACGCCGAGAGACGCCGCCAATGCCTGAGCGGCGGTATTCCGCTCCGATTCGACCTGCTGGACCTCGAAGGCAGCCTGACGCATCCGGTCGAGAAGGTCCTGTAAAAGGTCGAGGCGCCCTTGGCGGAGCGCCTCGCGCTGTCTGAGCGCAATATCAACCACCTCGCGCAGCAGTTTTTCCTGCCGCTCGAGGAGGCCGATCATATCGGCGGAAATCAAAGGCCTACTCCCCCAGGTCCTTCAGGAGACCGGCTTCGATGAGACGAGAGGCCAGACCGACGCTGTCGATGCGATACTCTCCCCGATCGATTCGCCCCTTGAGGCTTTCCACCCTGTCGGAACGGACATCGGACACCTTGCGAAGCTCCGACAGGGCATGGGCCATCTCACGGCTGAAAGAGCTGACCTCTACGCCGTCTCTCGCGCCCTCGATGGCGGCCCCGTCCCCTTCGGCCCTGCGGCCGATCTTCCGCTTGACGGGTTCGACACCTCCGGTGCCGTAGATTTTATGGATGCGGTCAATCATCATGATCCCCCCAGAGTCGTACCACTTTCAATGACGTTATCGGCCCTTCAGAAGAAAGGCTTTAGGACCCCTTGCCCCATCGACGCCAGGCGAACATCTGCGACGATGGACCGCGGGCCTCCCCGCTGAGAGCCTCGACACATTCGGCGCAGATGTGACCGCTTCCACAGTTTTTGCCGCAGATCTGGCACCGGCCGTCACCCGTCCCCGGACCCACGACGAAAAGGCGGCCGTCGTCTTTGAGGGCCTGGATCTTCTTCTCGTCGACGCCCATGACCTCCGCCAGTTCGGGGACATTGGGGGTGAACTGGGGATGATCCCGCAGGAAGTCGCGCACTTCAACGAAAAGGCGGTCCAACTCCTCGCGGCATTCGCCGCAGATCGGGCGTCCCCCCTGATGGGGATAGACTCTGTTGCAGATCCAGCAGTTGCGAAGCTCCACGTTCATCTTTTTTTCACCTCCGCGACGGTCCAGACGACGAAGGCGGCAACGGAAGCTCCTGCCTTCTCCAGGGCCCTCGCAGCCCGGGAGAGGGTGGTTCCCGTGGTGGAGACGTCGTCGACGATGACCGTCCGTTTTTCGCTGATGGGCGGCCCTCTCCAGAAGAAAGCCTCTCGGGGCAGCTGTCGTCTTTCAGCGGCACTCCGCCCCGTCTGGTTCGGCCAAGAGGCGGACCATGAGAGGCCGTCCAAGACGGGAAGCGCCCAGATCCTGCTCAGCCCCCTGGCGATGAGGAGGGCCTGATTGTAGCCCCTGGAGCTGTTCCGATGAAGCGGCAGGGGGACAAGAAAATCACTCTCCGGGACAGGAAAGGCCCGCCCCAGGGCCTCGCCCAAGCTGAGACCGATGGAGCGGCTGTTTTCATATTTTAACAGCATCAGAAGCTCCCGTGCCTTATCGAGATGGGAAGCACCGGCAAGAAGGGGAGGACCGACATGCAGGGGGCAGGGATACTCGCCGTGGCAGGAAAAACAGCGGCTCCGGGAGTTTCGGAGAAGGATGTCGAGGCATCCGGAGCAGACAGTGGAGGCCGGGCGACCGCACAGGGGACACTGAACGGGCCAGAGGAAGTGCAGAAGGTAATCGACGATCGTCACGGTCACGAACCTCCTCCTTGCAGGGGACGGCACTCCCATCGGGAAGGGCTGAGGCCACCGGAAGCCGGGGGTCCCAACCCTGTCGGCACCGGCCGTTCAAAAAATCGCCCGGCCCCATGACGGCAGGGTCGGGCGGTGAAAGAGGCTTTTTCTAGAGTCCGGCGGCGGAACGCAGGGCGTCGACCCGGTCGATCCGCTCCCAGGCCGGAAGGGGATCGAGGTCGATGCGGCCCATGTGGCCGTAGGCAGCCAGCCTGCGGTACTGAGGCTTGCGAAGCTCCAGGTCGCGGATGATGGCGGCGGGGCGGAAGTCGAAAATCTTGCGGATGGTCTGGGTGATGGCCTCGTCGGAAATCTTGCCCGTGCCGTAGCTGTTGGTCATGATGGAGACGGGGTGGGCGACGCCGATGGCATAGGCCACCTGGATCTGGCATTTTTCAGCCAGACCGGCGGCGACGACGTTCTTGGCGGCATAGCGGGCCATGTAGGCCGCCGATCGGTCGACCTTGGTGGGGTCCTTGCCGGAGAAGGCCCCGCCGCCGTGGGGGATGAGACCGCCGTAGGTGTCGACGATGATCTTGCGCCCCGTCAGGCCCGTGTCGGCCATGGGGCCACCCATGACGAAGCGCCCCGAGGGATTGACGAAGATCTGGGTTTTGTCGTCAAGGAGCACGGCGGGGATGACGGGACGAATGACGTGCTCGATCATGTCACGGCGGATCCGGTCCTGCTCGACTTCGGGACCATGCTGGGTGGAGACGATGACGGCATCGACACGGACGGCCTCGCCGTTTTCATACTCTACAGTGACCTGAGTCTTGCCATCGGGGCGCAGGTAGGGCAGGACACCCTCCTTGCGGACCGCCGCCAGACGTCTCGAAAGACGATGGGCCAGGGCAATGGGCAGAGGGAGAAATTCCTCGGTCTCGTTGCAGGCATAACCGATCATCATTCCCTGGTCACCGGCGCCCAGACTGTCGAGGTCCTCGGCGGAGTCACCGTTGCCGCGGGCTTCAAAGGCCTTGTCGACGCCTTCTTTGATGTCTCCCGACTGCTCGTCGATGGCGGTGATGACGGCGCAGGTGTCACCGTCGAAGCCGAATTTGGCCCGGGTATAGCCGATTTCCTTGGTGATCTGCCGGGCCAGCCGGGGAATGTCGACATAGCAGTCGGTGCTGATCTCACCGGCGACGACGACAAGGCCCGTCGTGACCAGAGTCTCACAGGCCACACGCCCCATCGGGTCCTGAGCCAGAATCGCGTCAAGAACACCGTCGGAGATCTGATCGGCCAGTTTGTCGGGGTGCCCCTCCGTGACGGACTCGGAGGTGATAAGATGGCGTTCCTTTTTCACGGGCTGGTCACAACCTTTCCTTGATTCGCAGAGCAACAACCCTTTAAGAATTGTTTATACCCTCCAGTAAAGAGGCTGTCAATGAATCACGAGTATTCGATGGGAACCCTCAGAAGCTGCAGGTTGCCCTCATTGGAAGCGAATCCCAGCCGTTTCAGGAAGGGGATGAGATCGCTGCTGTAGGTCACGATGAGGGGGATGGGTTTGACGGCGGGATGGTCAAGGGTATAGCGCATCAGCGCCGTTCCGAGCCCTCGCCCCTGATGGTCGGGGTGGACGAGAATATCCCAGAGGGAGGCGCGAAAGACGAAATCGGTCAGGATCCGGCAGAAGGCGACAAGGCGGTCGTTGTGACGCACGGAAAAGCAGAGGCTGCTCCCCTGGAGCATCTTGTCGATCTGTTCGAGAGTACGGCTCTTGCCCCAGTGAGTGAACCGATAGAGATCGATCAGTTCAGCCGGGGCGACGGCAAGCTTGCTGTCGTAAAAAAGGTAATCCCCGGGCAGAAAGACTCTATCCAAGGTCGCCGATCCTCACGTAGCCCTCCTGGCACCCCAGAGAAAGGCCCTGGACGATCTTCCGAAGGTCCCCGCGGGCATCGCTTTTGACGGGAAGCTGGACGATCTGGCCCGTGCCGCAGCCGGGACAGATCCAGTTGGCGCGCGCAACGCCGTCCATGTCGGGCATCCCGGCCAGGACCTTCATTTCGCCGCAGACTTGGCAGGCGACGATAAGCATGACGTCATCTCCTCATCAGTTTCAGTTCTCAGGCATCTTCAACGCGAAGACGGATCTTGACGGGCCCTTCGCTGAAGGTTTCCTCTTCGACAATGACGGTAACCCGAGCCTCGGCGGCGCGATCGGAAAGGGCCTCGATAGTCTCGAAGAATTCCGTCGCCGTCAGGTTGCCGACGGTTTTGTGAAGGGGGTCGGGAAGGACTCCGTCAGAGACGGCCAGCGCGTTGACCTGACGCAGGAGGGCATAGAGCTCTCCCTCCGCCTTGTCCCGATCGAGACCTTGCGAAAAGGTCCGTTCCAGAAGAACCTGGCCCGCCTTATAGACACTGCTGCTGACGTGAGTCCTGCTGTCCAGGGAAATCGTCTCCCCCCTGAGGGCATTGGAAGCGGCGAGAAAACGCAAAACCTGCCGATAGGGAGAGCCCGTCAGGGCCTCGAGGACGTGCCCTTCCGCCGCCCTTGACAGATCGATCTCAACGTCATCGATAGAGCCTCCGAAACGAAGGGCGACGAAATGACGTGCCCTGTTCTTAGCCTCCGTCAGGAGGATCTCCACATCAGGGCGCCTGCTTCCTGCCGGAACAGCGATTTGAGAGAGCAGTTCACCGGCAAAGACGACGATGCGGCCTTCCCGGACCTCGTCAAGCCCCTCTCGAAGCCCCTCGGCTTCGGCCTTGAGGGAGGCGACGGCCGTTTGAAGCTCTTCGCGGTTTTTCCGCAGGGCCGCCGTCTCCTCTTCCAGGACGTTTTTCTCCGATTCGGCCTGTTCCAGACGCGCCCTCACGTCGGAAAGGTCACCCTGGGCGGCCTTGAGGCGGCCTTCAATTTCGGAAAGTTCCTGCTGCTTGGCAAGAAGAGCGTTCTGGCTTTCAAAGAGCTGCTGCTCCATGTCGGCGAACTCTTCACGGCTCTCCTGAAGCTGTCCGGTCAGTTCCGTGATTTGCCGCTGGACGTACTTCATGCTGAAAAGGGCCGTCCGGACGCTGTCGGAGGCGACAGCAAGAGCGGTGAGGGTTCCCAGGGCGATGAGAAAGCCGGTGACGGCGGTGATGATCGAAGAGGTATCCCGGGGGCGCAACCCAAAAAGGGAGATGCGCTTCTTTCCGATGCGCATCCCCACCCGGTCACCGACGTAGGCGACGAGACAGCTGACGAGGAGAACACCGATGATGAGCTGCCAGTTCATCTCGCCCAGGGTCTGGGTCATGTCACCGCCCCCTTTGTCTTTAAGGTAAAAGCTACCACAAAGGAGACATTGACGCCATCGGCAAAAGATCGTAAGCCATTCTCAGAAGCGCGAGGGACGCCGACTTCGGCGCCCCTCGCGCTTCTTTGGATCGGCCTCTCCCTTACGAAGAGCTTAGAGACTCTTGAGAACCTCCCGGGTGACCTCGGTGGCCCTGTCGAGATCCTCGACGGGGACGTTGAGGGCCGGACGGTAGCGAATGGAGACGTTGCCGCAGGGGAGAATGAGCATCTTCTTCGCCCAGAGGGCCTTGACGACCTTGTCGCGGGTGGCGCCGTCGGGAAGGTCGTAGGCGCACATGAGGCCCTTGCCGCGGACGTTGCAGAGGAGCTCGGGGAATTCCTTCTCCAGGTCCTTCAGGCCGTTGTAAAGACGCGGGCCCGCCGTGTTCGCCACGTAGTCGAGGATGTGGTCGTCCCGGTAGATCTCGAGGTACCGCGCCGAGCGGACCATGTCGACGGCGGTGCCGCCCCAGGTGGAGTTGATGCGGCTCGAGACCTTGAAGCAGTTGTCCTCCACTTCGTCGACGCGGGGGCCGGCGCAGATGCCGCAGACCTGGGCCTTCTTGCCGAAGCAGAAGATGTCGGGCTTGATTCCGTGGTGCTGCCACGCCCACATCTTGCCCGTGACTCCCATGCCGCACTGAACTTCGTCGAAGATGAGGAGGATGTCGTTTTCGTCGGCGATCTGACGGAGCTTCTTCATGAATTCGGTGCGGAAGTGGTTGTCGCCGCCCTCTCCCTGGATCGTCTCGATGATGATGGCGCAGATGTCGTCGGGGTCTGCGGCGAGAGCCTGACGGATCTGCTTTTCGGCGACGCTCTCAAGCCACTGGACGACTCCGAGGTGATCCTCCAGAGGCCAGGTGATCTTGGGGTTGAGGACGCGGGGCCAGTCGTACTGCGCGAAGTACTGGTACTTGTTGGGATCGTTGGTGTTGGTGACGGAGAGGGTGTAGCCGCTGCGACCGTGGAAGGCGTCGTTGAAGTGGATGACCTTGGTCCCCTTCTTGCCGCGGACGGCATCTCCCTTGCTGATCCTGCCCTTGGCCAGTAGTTTGCGGACCTTCCAGTCCATGGCGACCTTGAAGGCGTTTTCGACGGCCAGCGTGCCGTAGTCGATGAAGAAGAGGTGATTGAAGCCTTCCGGCTTGGCCACTTCCGCGAAGGTTTTGACGAATTCGGCCATTTCGACGGTGTAGATGTCGGAGTTGGCCACCTTGTTGATGGCGGCACGGAAGATCTTTTCCTTGAATTCATCGTTGGCCAGTTTGGGGTGGTTCATGCCGAAGGGCGACGAGGCGAAGAAGGTGTAGAAGTCGAGCCACTGGTCACCGTTACGGGCGTCTACGATGTGACTACCCTTCGATTTCTCCATGTCGATGACGATGTCGAAACCGTCTCGAAGTACCCATTTCGCTATGGTGTCGAAGACCTGATCGGGAGCGACGGACCACTTCACCTGAGTCATTCTTGCCATTTCCTCCTTCCGCAGATACCCTGAAAAAACCAATCGATCAACCAATACGGATTATAAGTTTATAAGCTTCACTACTCAAGTCTGATTCTAGGCTATGCACATCGTTCTTGCAACCCCATTTTCGGACCCTAAGATATCCATTAGGTCAAACTCTCGTCTTCACGATTGAACCCTTCCAAAACATCGGATCAAAGCTCCGGGAAAGGAGAAGCCTTGAGGAGGCGTTCAATGAGCCACGACGGGCGAAGCCTGCCCTGATTCATGCCGGGACAGCGGTGACTCCCTTCCTCCCAGGCTTCCGGTGATTCCAACAGAGAAGGCCAGAAGGGGAAGAGACGGCATTGCAGGGGTCTGACGGCGTAGACGGTGCAGCGTCCCTTATCGCCGTCGAGAAGGGAGCATTCGCCGTTCGGCCTTTCGGAGATGCTGGGACGGCCGTAGCGCGAGGTGACGAAGCGACGGCGAAACTCATCAGGAGAGAGGGAGAGCCTTTGAGCGAGCACTTTTTCTTCCCTTTCGGTGAACCAGATCGCTCCCGGTTCACCACGGCAGCATCGACCACAGCCGAGACACTCAAATCTTAACCCGTCGGCCCACCAGGGTTCCTTTCTTTCAAGGTCTTCCATTAATGTCGTCTCCTTTCGGTTCACTCGTGCAGAGAGCTAATGTCAGGTCGGGGGGTTAAGAAAAGGTCCCGGCCTCGTCGGTCGGGACCTTTTCTCTGCGGCGATCTCAGTTTTCTTTCTCTTCTCTGTCGGGCAGGCCCGCGACGAGTTGATCGTAGAGAATTTTCCAGAGGCCGATGCCCTCCCCCTGACTGAGGCTTTCGCAGGACATCTCGACGGCCGTGTCTTCCAAGGCGGCGTAGGTCCTTTCGTCTCCGCCGCCGAGAGCCCTAGCACTTTTCATCATGTTTTTCCAGAGATCGGCAAGAAAAAGCCCCTCAAAGCTGCGACAGGCCTCTTCCAGTCTGGCCCTGTCGCGCTCATCGATCTGCCGCTTCCCGGCGGGAAAGGCCCCGGAGGCAACCCCTTTCAGGCTTTCCATCACATCACCACCAGTTCTCCATGAAGGGCTCCGGCTTCGTCGATGGCCTGGAGGATGGCGATCATGTCCCGAGGCGAGGCTCCGACGCCGTTGAGGGCCGAAACAAGTTCGTCGACGGTGCCGGCCTGGGGAACCGTGATAAGCTGTCCTCCCCCCTCTTGAGCGGCGACGCCGGTGCGGGGGACGATCGCCGTCTGCCCCTGCCCGAAAGGCTGAGGCTGAACGACCTGAGGCTCTTCGACGACCTGGACGGTAAGGTTGCCGTGGGCGACGGCGACGGTACCGATCCGGACGTTGCCCCCCATGACGACGGTGCCCGTCCGTTCGTTGACGACGACGCGGGCCGCCGTGTCGGGACGGACGGGGAGAGCCTCCAGTTCGGCGATGAAGACGGAAGGTTGAGCGGCATAGGCGGCCGGGATGGCCACTTCGACGCAGCCGGCGTCGTCAGGACGGGCCACGGCACCGAATTTGGCGTTGATCGCCTCAGCCATGCGTCGGGCCGTGGTGAAATCGGGCCGGTTCAGAAGAAGGGAGAGGGTGCCGCCGGGCCCGGTAAAGGCGGCGGGGACCTCCCGTTCGACAAGAACGCCTCCCGCCACGCGTCCCGTGGTCGTGACGTTCTTTGCAACGGTCGCCGCCTGCCCTCCGGCGGAAAAGCCGCCGACAAGAACAGGCCCCTGGGCGGCGGCATAGACGCCTCCGTTGGCGGCTCTCAAGGGGGTCTGGACCAGGACGCCCCCTTCAAGGCTTTTGGCGTCTCCCATGGCAGAGACGCGGGCATCGATGGCCTGGCCGGGCCGGGAGAAGGGGGGAAGATCGACGGTGACAGTCACGACGGCGACATTACGACTTTTGAGGCTGCCGGCATCGATGGCGATGCCGAACTGGTCGACCATGTTTTTCATCATGCGCTGGACAAGGTCGCCCCGGTCACCCGTGCCCTGAAGGCCGACGACGAGTCCCATGCCGACGAGCTGGTTGGAGCGGGCGCCCTCGACGACGGCAAGATCCTTGAGACGCACCCGGGGACTAACATCGGCCGCCAGGAGACTCAGAGGAAACTGGAGAAGCAGGATCAGGCCTGCGATCGACCGAAGCATCCCTTTCATGACAAAACTCCCCTTCTCATCAAAAGATGGCCTGGAGGATCTGGGTGAGGATACCCGGCTTCTGGAGACGCCCGACGCTCCCCCGCCCTTCGACGGCGAGGGTGGCGTTGGCGACGCGGTCGCTTTCGACGGTGTTGTCGGGGCCAACATCCTGGGGGCGGATGACGCCCTCCATGCGGAGGCGCAGCGTCTCATCGTGCGTTCGGACGTTGCGACTGCCTTCGATGACGAGGTTCCCGTTGGGGAGAACTTCAATGACGAGACAGGTGATGGTCGTCGTCAAGGTGTGCTTACGTTCCGTCGAGGCGTCACCGGCCATGTTGCTCCGGCTGTTGAAGCCGAGCTTCTTGATGAAATCGAAGATGCCGACACCGTCTTCGACCTGAGTGTCGTTCGTTTTGGAGAGATCCGTTTTGCCTTCGTCCTTCGTCGACGTTTTTTCGGCAACAGTGACGGTGACGATGTCGCCGACACGGGTAGGTCTTTGATCACTGAAGAGGTTGGCCTCGTCACTCCAGAGGGAAGCGGCTCCGGCCGGAAGGACCGCACCGAGGAAGATCAGCAGGGCGGCAAGGAGCATCGCCGTTTTTTTCAGTGCTTTCATGGCGTTCATCTCGCTTCCACCATTCCGGGACCGACGACGACGGCTTCGACGACGGCCCTGCTTTCCAGGTTGCGTACGCGCACCGTCTGGCCCAGCACGCCGCTGTCGAGAGCCTGGGCCGTGGCGACGACGACGAGAGAACCCGATCGGGCCCTCAGGACGACCCGGTCCCGCCGTTCAACAAGGGGAAGGGCCTCGAAATCGTTGCGGCTGAGGGGGAATCCGGCCTGGATATCCCGGGAGAGACGGCTTCCGACGAGGCTTTCCAGAGAGGACGGGAGGTCGCGCAGGCTGTCCCGCTCGACGGTGCGGAGGACCAGGTCCGATTTTCCGATCACCTCGCCCCGTTTGAGAGCCCGCACCGCTACAGGTGCGGGCTGATACCAGCGGAGGCGCACGGGAAGGGCCCGCTCGGCGCCGTTGGGAAGACGAAGCCTCAGCGTCACCGAGGGGTCGCCGACGCGGACGGTCAGAGTCCCGGCAAGGGTGGCACCGCCGGGGAGATTGACGGGGCTCGCCTCAACGCCCCAGGGCCAGCCGGAAAGGGCCTTGATGAGAGCCGCCGTCGTTCCCGCTCCAGCCACATCGACGCTTTCTGCCATCGTGAGGCGAAGCCGGATGCCGCCGATCCCTGCCTCCTGGAGCGCTTCGATGACGGCTCTTTGGGAGAGACGTCCCTCTTCGTCGGGATGAAGGCCAAGGCCCGAGGCGATGCGGACCAGGTCGTCTCTTCCCGTGATTTTCGCAGCCTCGCCCAGCAGGACGACCCCACCCCTGGCATGGACGGGAGAGGCGATTTCAAGGCTGAGCTCGACTGCCGAGACAGCCTCCGCCGAAAGCATGAGGGCCAGAAGAAGAGGTGCAAGGCGAAGGGCGGCTCTCACGGCGGCACCTCTAGCGCTTCAGGCCGTTGGCGATGCGCAGGAGGTCATCGGCAGTCTGGATGGTCTTGGAGTTGGCCTCGTAGGCCCTCTGGGCGACGATCATGTTGACCATCTCCTCGACGACCTGAACGTTGGACATTTCGATGAAGCCGTGGAGGACGAGCCCCAAACCCTCTTCGCCCGGAGCTCCGGCGATGGCCTCTCCGCTGGCGTCGGTCTCGCGGAAGAGGTTCTTTCCGATGGCCCGCAGACCTCCGGGATTGACGAAGCGGACGAGTTCAAGCTGCCCCACTTCCTGCTGGGCCGTATCGTCAATGGTGGTGATGGAGACGACGCCGGTGGGGCTTATGGTGATGCTGGTCGCGTCATCGGGGATAACGATATTAGGTTCGAGGAGGTAGCCGTTGGAGGTGACGATCTGTCCTTGGCCGTCACGGCGCCAGGAACCGTCCCGGGTGTAGGCAACTTCGCCGTCGGGAAGGGTGACCTGGAAAAAACCGTCGCCCTCGATGGCCATGTCGAAGTCGCCGTTGGTCTCGACAAGGTTGCCGGCCGTCATCATCCGGTTGGTGCCAACGACGCGGGCTCCCAATCCGACCTGAATGCCCGTCGGGATCACGGCGCCCACCTCGACGGGAGCTCCCGGTTCCCTGTCGATCTGGTAGAGAAGGTCTTCAAAGTCGGCACGGACCTTCTTGAAGCCCGTCGTGTTGACGTTGGAAAGGTTGTTGGCGACGACGTCGAGATGAGTCTGCTGGGCGACCATGCCCGAAGCGCCCGTCCATAAGGATCTCAGCATCTGTTCCTACCTCCTCTGTCGTCCTAACCGCTTCTTCCGAACGATGTCGTCAGGCGGGAGGCCGATTCGTCCTGGGCGGTGACACATTTGGACGACGCCTCGTAGGCCCTGTGGGCATCGATCATGCGGACCATTTCTTCGACGACATGAACATTGGACAGTTCCAACGCGCCGGGGACGAGGCGGAAGTTCTCCAGCTCCCGAGGGTTTCCCGACGCCTCCGTCTCGGCGACAAGGCTCTTGCCGACATGGCGGAGCCAGGTGGGACTTTCGAAAGAGACGAAACGCAGGTTGCCGATGACTTCACCGTCGGCCGAGATCTGGCCGCCGTCTCCTATGACGACGCGTTCCGCTTCGCCGAGCTCGATATTGCCGCCGTCACCCTGCAGGAAATAGCCGTCATGGGTGACGAGGCGGCCCTGGCCGTCACGTGTGAAGTGCCCCGATCGAGTGTAAAAGAGGTTGCCCCTTCCGTCGGCGACGACAAAGTAGCCCTCTTCGCCCGGGGCGACATCGAGAGGATTGCCCGTGACGGCAAGAGAGCCAGCCGCCGTGCGGAGGGCTGTCTCGGAAAGGACCGTCGTGAGGGCGGCATCCCCGATGGGGATCTTCCCGCCAGCACGGAAGAGGCGCTCCGGTTCTTCTCTTTTTTCCGCGGCCTCGATACGGCTCATGAGGAGGACGGGGAAAGCCTTGTTGACAGCCCGCCTTCCCCGGAATCCGCTGGTACCGACATTGGCCAGGTTGTTGGCGGCAACGTCGACTGAAGCGTTCTGGACAAGCATAGCCGATGCGGCGGTGTAGATGCCTCTGAACACGAGAGGGCCTCCTTTTAGCCCCTGAGGCGCCTTCCTCCCTTGCGGATGGCGGGAATCACCGTGCCGGAGACGCGAAGGCGATCAAGCTCCTCCAGCGCCTTGCCCGTGCCGAGGGCGACGCACTCCATGGGGTGGTCTGCGATGTAACAGGAGATATCGGTCTCTTCCATGACCAGCTCGGACAACCCCTTGAGAAGGGCACCTCCGCCGGTGAGAACGATTCCCCTGTCTATGATATCGGCTGCCAGCTCGGGAGGCGTTAGCTCCAGGACCTTTCGAATTCCTTCGATGATCTGCTGCACCGTCTCCTCAATGGCCTGGGAGACGGCGATGCTAGTGATGTCGATCTGCCGGGGAAGACCGTGTATCAGGTCGCGCCCCCGGATGGCCAGGCTCGTTTCCTCTTCCTTGGGAAAACAGGTCCCGATCTGAATCTTGAGATCTTCGGCCGTCTGTTCACCGATGGCGAGATTGAACTGCTTCCGGACATAGCGGGTAATGGCCTCGTCGAAACGGTCGCCTCCGACGCGAAGCGATTCGGCGACGACGATCCCTCCGAGAGAGATGACGGCGATATCGGTGGTGCCGCCTCCGACGTCGACGACCATATTGCCCCGCGGCTCGGCGACGTCAAGATTGGCACCGATGCCGGAAGCCATAGGTTCCTCGATGAGATAGGCCTCCTTGGCGCCCACTTCAATGGCGGCCTCGAGGACGGCACGACGCTCCACGTCCGTCGCCCCCGA
Organism: Synergistales bacterium; assembly: GCA_018433595.1. GTDB lineage: Bacteria > Synergistota > Synergistia > Synergistales > Aminithiophilaceae > Aminithiophilus. The sequence goes on along the minus strand of JAHDQY010000042.1, from coordinate 19,154 downwards.
GGGGACACAGATCATGACGCGGTTGCGGAAAAGCCGGCCAACCGCCGAGGTGACTTTTCTCAGGAAGTAGTGGAGCATGACCTCCGTGATGGTGTAGTCGGCAATGACGCCATCCCTCAAGGGGCGTACGGCGATCACGTGTCCCGGCGTCCGACCCAGCATGCGCTTGGCTTCGGACCCAACGGCGAGAACCTTTCCCGTGTTCTGATCGACGGCGACAACAGAAGGTTCACGCATGACGACGCCTTTACCCCTAATATAGATGAGGACCGTGGCGGTGCCGAGGTCGATACCGATGTCCTTGCCCCACATCCTCTTGACCTCCTTAATTTCGCATTCAGCTCGCGGTTTTCAAAAGAAACCGCACGTATGACTATAGCTCGATCGATGTTCCGCTACAAGTTGGACCGAAGTCGAGGTTGGGCGGGGCAAGGGCGGGGTCAGCCTCCCGGCCCCAAGGCGAGGGGTCATAGCCGACTCTCCATAAGAAGAGCCCCTGAGGCGGGGCGGTGCGTCCCGCTTCCTCCCGGGGACCGCCCTCCAGAAGAGAGGCGAACCAGGCCGGATTTCCTTTGCCTGAGGCGACGGCATCAAGGCTGCCGACGATGATGCGGACCATGTTGGTCAAAAAACCCCGTCCCCTGACGCGGAGGCGAACCAGCGGCCCCCTGCGGCAGAGAGAGACGGCATAAAGGGTGCGCCGGCTCTCTCTCGGACAGTCGACGGCTCGACAGAAGGCCCGGAAGTCGTGAGTCCCTTCGAGAAGGCGGCAGCATTCCTTGAGCGGTTCCAGGTTCCGCCATCGCCTGTTATGCCAGGTGTACGGGGCCACGTGAGGGTAGCAGGAGTCCCCCGTCCAGAGAAAGTAGACGTACTCCCTGAAGAGAGCGTCATGACGGGCTCGAAAATTTGAAGCGACAGGAGCGATCCGGAGAACCCTCAGAGCCTGAGGAAGGTGAGCCTCAAGGGCGAGACGGAGACGGGAAGCCTCCCAGGGACGCGACGTATCGAAGGAGACGACCTGCCCTCTGGCATGAACGCCGCTGTCTGTCCGACCCGCCCCTTCGACGGCGGAGAAGACGCCGTTGAGGCGGCTCAAAGCCTCTTCAAAAACGCCCTGAGCCGTGTCCACTTCCTTTTGACGCTGCCAGCCGGCAAAGGCATTCCCCAGATAGGCGATTTCGGCGGCCCAACGCATGATCGTTTAAGAAAGACCGCGATCGACGAGGACGATAAGGGCAACGACGGCGACCAGCACCGCCAGGGCCGCTCCGTCGCCAAGACGCCACTTCAGCGGGTTGAGACGGCTTCGCCCCTTGCCGCCGCGATAGCCGCGCGCCTCCATTGCCGTGGCGAGGTCGTCGGCACGCTGAAAGACGATGACGAAAAGCGGAACCAGAACGGGGACAAAGGCTCGAAGGCGGCGGACGATGTTGCCCCGATCGAGGTCTGCGCCGCGGGCGAGCTGGGCCTTCATGATCCGGTCCGTCTCGTCGAGAAGGGTGGGGATGAAGCGGAGAGCGATGGTCATCATCATGGCCAGATCATGAGCCGGAAAGCCAAGAGGCGTCAGCGGGGAAAAAAGCCGCTCCAGGCCGTCGGAGAGTTCCATCGGGCTCGTCGTAAGGGTGAGGAATCCCGCGAAAAGGACGAGAAAGAGGAGACGCAGGGCCATGCGGGAGGCCATGACGACACCTTCGACGGTGACGGTCAGTATCCCCCACTCCCAGATCGGCTCCCCTTTGGTGAGAAAGACGTGAATCAGGGCGGTGAAGAGGACGAGGAACACGACGGGCCGGGCCGAACGGAGAGCCATGGTCAGCGGGACCCGCGCCAGAGTCGTGACAGCGGCGAAGAGCAGGGCCCAGCCGAAGAAGACGCGAAGATCGCCGACAAGGAAGATGCCCGTCAGGAGGGTCACCGTCCCCAGGATCTTGCACCGCGGGTCGAGATGATGGACGAAGGAATCGGCCGGGACGTACTGCCCCAGCGTCATGTGGTTCATGAACTGCATTTTCCCACCTCCCTGACGATGGCCCGAGCCACTTCTTCGGGATCCCAGGATAGAGGTACGTCAAAGCCCCGCTCGCGCAGATTCCGGGCAAAAGCGAGCACTTCCGGAAGAATGAGCCCCTGGACAGGACGGTCCAGCAATTGCTCGACGACGACCTGGGGAGTTCCCCAGAAGAGGGCCCTGCCTCTTTCGAGAACACAGATCTTGTCGCAGTAGGCCAGGGCAAGCTCCAGGTCGTGGGTAACCTGGACGACGGCGATTCCCTCACGGCGAAGGCCTGCGATAAGGGTCATCAGGCCCCTCCTCCCTTGAGAGTCAAGCCCTGCCGTCGGCTCGTCGAGGACAAGGTAGGCGGGACGGACAGCCAGCACGGAGGCGATGGCCAGGCGTCGTTTCTGCCCCCCTGAGAGGGAGAAGGGGCTGCGGTCCCGGGGCAGGGCGGAGAGGCCGACGAGGGCCAGGGCCTCGTCGACGGCCCGGGGGATCTCTTCAGACGGCACCCCCCAGTTGTGAGGTCCGAAAGCCATCTCCTCCTCGACGGTTTCGGCGAAGAGCTGCTGTTCTGGGTACTGAAAGACGAGTCCGACGCGCCTTCGGATCTCCCGCAGGTCCTTGCTCCCCTTGACGGCCTGAATTCCATCGACAAGCACGCTCCCCTCATCGGCAAGAAGAAGCGCGTTCAGATGCTGGGCCAGCGTGGATTTTCCGCTGCCAGTGTGGCCGACGACGGCAACCCACTGGAAGGGCTCGACGGTGAGGTTGACATCCCTGAGAGCCATCGTCTCCAGAGGCGTGCCTCGATGGTAGCTGTGACTGACATTGCGAAGGATCAACGACATAGGGCGTCGAGCACCTCCTTGGGACCGGGGGGAATATCGAGGGAGAGGGAACCCGAGGCGCGCAGCACCTGCCAGAGCCGGACAAAGGGAGGCGATTCAAGTCCCCATGACGCAAGGCGTTCGGAGCCGAGAGCGAAAAGGTCAAGGGGCTTTCCCTGCCATCGCAAGACACCGCCGTCGATGACGGCGACACGAGTGCAGTTGACGACTTCTTCCAGCCGATGGGTGATCTGAACGATGGTCATCCCCCGCCGGTTAAGGTCGGTGACGACATCCATGATCTCCCTTCGTCCCTGGGGATCCAGCATGGCCGTCGCTTCGTCGAGGACCAGACAGGGAGGTTCCATGGCAAGCGCCCCGGCGACGGCGAGACGCTGTTTCTGACCTCCCGAGAGAGTGTAGACGGGGGAACGCTCCTTGCCTTTCAGGCCGCAGACACCAAGCGCCCAGTCAACGCGCCGGCGGATCGTCTCCGAGGAAAGGCCGGCATTCTCAGGACCGAAGGCGGCATCCTCTTCGACCACGGCCGCAACGAGCTGGTTGTCGGGGTTTTGAAAAACCATTGCGACGAGACGCCGGATATCGTAGAGGTTTTTCTCGTTTTTCGTGTCGAGCCCGCAGACAAGACAAACGCCCTGCGTTGGCGCGAGCAGGGCGTTGAGATGTTTAGCGAGAGTCGACTTCCCCGAACCGTTGGGCCCGAGGAGAGCCAACCACTCCCCTGCCCTGATCTCGAGGTCGACGCCGTCCAAGGCGGCGGTGTCGGTCCGGGGGTAACTGAAGCGTACCCCCTCCAGGACCGACACGAAGCCTTCTGTCATGCTATTCGACCAGCTCGATGACCGCCATCGGCGAAGCGTCGCCCTTGCGATAGCCGAGCTTGACGATCCGGGTGTAGCCGCCGGGTCGGTTGGCATAGCGAGGCGCAAGCTCGTCGAACAGCTTGGCGACGGCAGGCTTGTGCGGGAGCCGGGAGAGGATGATTCTCCGATCGTGGAGGCTTGCTCCCTTGGCCCGGGTAATCAGTTTTTCGGCCACTCTCCGGAGCTCCTTGGCCCGCGTCACCGTCGTGGTAAGGCTCCCCTCGAGGAAGAGGCTTGACGTCATGTTGGCCAGCATGGCCATGCGGTGACTGCCGTAACGGCCAAGGGTCCGTCTGTCTACGCGATGCCTCATGAGGCTTATTCCTCCTTCGTTTCCTTTTCCGTTTCGGCGGAGATGAGACTCAAACCCGCCTTTTCAAGTTTTTCTTCGATCTCACGGAGGGAGATCTTGCCCAGGTTGCGAATTTTCAGAAGGTCCTCCCGGCTCCGGGCGACAAGATCGCCGATGGTGAGAATCCCGCCCCGAAGGAGGCAGTTCTCGCTTCGGATCGAAAGCTCCAGGTCACGCACAGGGCGGGCAAGAAAGACGTCTTCCTCACCGTAGGTTCCGGCAGCTTCTTCTCCCTCGGCGGAAACGTTGTCCTCCTCGGTTTCGGCCGGAGCGGTCCTGCCGAGATCACAGGCCATCTGAGAGAAATAACCCTTCAGAATCTGCGACGACTCAGCCACCGCCTCTTCCGGCGAGACAACGCCGTTAGTCCAGATCTGGAGGACAAGGCTGTCGTAGTCCGTACGCTGACCGACACGAGCCGCCTGAACGTCATATTTGACACGTTCCACCGGCGAGTAAAGAGCGTCGATGGGAAGCGAATCCAAGGGCAGATAGGCCGGGCGGGGTCCATCGCTGGGAGTGTAGCCGACGCCCTGCGCCACATAAAGGTCCATGGCGAGATGGGCTCCTTCTTCGAGCTCGCAGATGTAAGCATCGGGATCGACGAACTCGACTTCGCTATCCGGCTGAATTTGTGCCGCCGTCACCTTGCCGGGTCCCTGAGCCTCAAGACGCAGGATACGGAACTCTTCCTCGACATAGCAGCGAACGGGAACGTGTTTGAGGTTCAAGACGAGCTCGATCACGTCTTCCCGGATCCCGGGAATGGTGCTGAACTCGTGAAGCACTCCCTCGACGCGGACGGCCGTGATGGCCGCACCTCGCACCGATGACAGCAGGACCCTCCTGAGGGCGTTGCCCAAGGTGACGCCGAAGCCCCTTTCCAGGGGCTCGACAACGATCCTGCCGAAGCGGGGGGTGCTCTCCTCAATCCGAATTTCCGGACGAATAGGCTCCATCATTCCCCCCACCTTTCGCTCACTAACGGGCATAGAATTCGACAACGAGCTGTTCGTTGACAGGCGTGTCGATCTGATCGCGGCTCGGGACGGAGATGATCCGGGCCTCAAGCCTGTCGGCGCCGTATTCGATCCAGGGCGGAATCGCCCGGGCACCGGCCACCTCGGCGTTATCCTTGATGAGAGCCACGTCACGGCTTCCTTCAGCGACGGAGATGACATCTCCGGCCTTGACGATGAAGCTGGGGATGTCGACCTTGCGTCCGTTTACCGCAAAGTGGCCATGACAGACGAGCTGGCGGGCCTGGGCACGGCTGATGCCGAGACCGAGGCGGCAGATGACGTTGTCCAGGCGACACTCAAGAACCTGAAGGAAGTTATGGCCTGTCTGTCCTTCCATTTTAAGAGCCTTGGCGTAGAAACGCCGGAACTGAGCTTCGTTCATGCCGTAGTAGCGGCGAAGTTTCTGCTTCTCCCGGAGGCGGAGTCCATATTCACTCTGTTTTGAATGTCTCCTGGACGTGCCTGCCTGGCCGGGCTTGGAATTTCTGCGGTTCATGGCGCACTTGTCGGTGTAGCAGCGGTCACCCTTAAGGAAGAGCTTATTCCCCTCGGCCCGACAGAGACGACACACCGGTCCCGTATATCTGCTCATGCGGTGTTCCTACCTCCTTGCTGACTGGGCCTAGACGCGACGCCGTTTCGGAGGACGGCAGCCATTGTGAGGGATCGGCGTCGTGTCGCGGATCAAATTGACCTGAAGGCCGGCGGCCTGAAGAGAGCGGATAGCCGACTCCCGACCCGGTCCCGGGCCCTTGACGACCACGTCGATCTGCTGTAACCCGTGATCCTGAGCCGCTTTGGCCGCCTGGGCGGCCGCCATCTGAGCAGCGTAAGGCGTCGATTTCCGGGCGCCCTTGAAGCCGACGTTGCCGCCGGAAGCCCAGGAGATGAGATTACCCTGTTTGTCGCTGATGCTGACGATCGTGTTGTTAAAGGTGGAGAAAATATGGACCACCCCGTAATTGATGTTCTTTCTTTCCTTGCGCTTGCCTCGGCGCTGGACTCGTTTGGCCAACTGCGTCTACCTCCTTGTTCCCGGCTACTTTGCGGCCTTCTTCTTGCTGGCCACGGTCCGGCGGGGCCCTTTGCGGGTACGGGCATTCGTCTTCGTACGCTGACCGCGCACCGTGAGTCCCTGCTTATGGCGAAGCCCCCGATAGCAGCCGATCTCAACGAGGCGCTTGATGCTCATCGTCACCTCACGACGGAGATCACCCTCAACGAGATGGTTGTTCTGGATCTCGTTGCGAAGCTTCTGAACCTCGTCGTCGGTGAGATCCTTCACCCGTGTGTCGGGACTGACGCCCGTAAGGGCCAGGATCTTGCGGGACGTCGAGATGCCGATACCGTAGATGTAGGTAAGTCCATATTCGATCCGCTTGTCACGAGGAAGCTCCACTCCTGCGATTCGAGCCATTCCTCTCTACCTCCTCGCTCCCTGACGCTGCTTGTGGCGAGGGTTCTTGCTGCAGATAACCCTGACCACCCCGTTCCGCCTGATGATGCGGCAATGCTCACACATGGGCTTTACGGACGGTTTGACCTTCATGCCAGTCACGCTCCTTGCTAAAAACATCGACCCTTACCAGCCGCGGTAAGCGGGGACGCCCTGAATTGAGAATATTTACTTGTATCGATATACGATCCGCGCACGTGTCAGATCGTAGGGTGACATCTGGAGGAGGACTCGATCGCCCGGCAAGATGCGAATGAAGTGCATCCTCATCTTTCCAGAAACGTGAGCCAGAACCTTATGCCCGTTTTCGAGCTCCACACGGAACATGGCATTGGGAAGCGGCTCCACCACCTTGCCCCGCACCTCGATGACGTCATCTTTTGCCATGCGCTTCCACCAACCTCCTTGGGTTGCCGTTTCGCCCTTGACCGGTGAGGTCCGAGCCTCCGACTGACCGGGTGACGGACTTCTCCCCTTGCTTTTGTGAGGAGATTTCGACACCGCAAGCAATCATTTTACACGATATTGCGCTTCCGGGGCTATCCCGTCGATCGAATGAGCCCTTTTCCTGCGGTTTCTTCACTCCCAGGGGGTCAGGACTTCGGCTCCCTGGGGCGTGACGAGCACCGTCTTTTCGAAATGGGCCGCATCCGATCCGTCTGCGGTGACGACGGTCCATCCGTCCGATTTGGTGACGACCCGCTCCCCTCCGGCCATGACCATCGGCTCGATGGCCAGGGTCATTCCCGGCTTAAGGACCATCCCTCTCCCGGGACGACCATAGTTGGGCACCTGAGGAGGTTCGTGCATGTGACGTCCGATTCCATGACCCGCATAGTCACGGACCAGACCGAATCCTTCTGATTTGACATAGGACTCGACAGCGTATCCCACATCGCCCAGAGTTGCACCGCCGCGGACGGCGGCAAGGGCACGGTGAAGCGATTCGTGGGTGACCTGAAGCAGGCGGCGACGCGCCTCGGGAATCTCGCCAACGGCATAGGTCCGAGCTGCGTCACCGAAGTAACGTCCTACGCCGACGACGACGTCAACGCTGACGATGTCGCCTTCCAGAAGGACCCGCTCCCGCCTGGGGATCCCATGGACGACCTCTTCGTTCACGGAAACACAGAGGCTGGCCGGGTAGGGCGTCGCGATGCCTTGGACGCGATAACCTTTGGTGGCAGGAATCCCGCCGCTCTTGCGGATGAGATCTTCCGCCGCCTCGTCGAGAGTCAACGTATCGACTCCGGGCCGGACGAGCTCCTCAAGAAGCTGGAGCACGTCAGCAACAATGCGGCCCGCCTGCTTCATGATCTGGATCTCATGGTCTTTTTTCAGTGTGACCATCCTACGCTCCAAGCCGTTTTTCCAGAGCGACAAGGACCGCATCGCTTGATCCGGCGGCATCGACTTCGAGGAGCCTGCCGCAGCTTCTGTAGTAGTCGATGAGAGGAGCCGTCTGGCTGTGATAGACAGTCAGCCTGTTGCGGATAACGGCCTCCTTGTCATCGTCGCGCTGGTAAATCTCGCCGCCGCAGGCGTCACAAACTCCCTCGGCGGCCGTGGGATGAAAGACGGCGTGATAGATGGCGCCGCACTTCCTGCAGAGTCGCCTCCCGCTGAGACGTTCGACGACCGTTTCGTCGTCGACCTGGAAGAGAACGGCGGCATCAAGCTCCAGGTCCAGTTCGACCATGAGAGCGTCGAGTGCTTGAGCCTGAGGCACAGTGCGAGGAAACCCGTCAAGGATGAAGCCGCCGGCGCAGTCGCTCTCGCGGAGGCGGTCCTTCATCATGGCGACGATCAGCTCGTCGGGAACAAGCCGACCGGCGTTCATGAATTCCTTAGCCTTGAGACCGAGAGGCGTCTTTCTCTTGACGTTCTCCCGAAGGATGTCACCCGTTGAAATATGGGCCACTCCGTGCCGCTCGACGACCTTGGCCGCCTGAGTCCCTTTGCCGGCTCCTGGAGGACCGATGAAGATCACTCGCATTTTTCCATCTCCTCAGGACTTCCTAGAGCCTCAGGAGGCTTCCGGCCTTGTCGCGGCGCTTCAGGATACCGTCATAGTGACGCATCAACAGCTGAGCCTCGATCTGGTGCACCGTATCGAGAGCGACGCCAACGACGATGAGAACAGCCGTCCCGCCGAAGTAGAAGCTCGTGATGCCCATGACGCGCGTCATCAGAGTCGGAATGAGGGCGATGACAGCGAGAAAAAGGCTCCCGCCGAGGGTGATGCGCGTCATGACCTTTTCGATGTAGTCCGACGTGGGGCGTCCCGGGCGGATGCCCAGGATGAAACCGCCGTGCTTCTTCATGTTGGTCGCCACGTCGACGGGGTTGAAGACGACGGCCGTGTAGAAGTAGGCGAAGAAGACGATGAGCGCCACGTAGAGGACCATGTAAACAACCGAGTCGGGGCCCAGCAGGTTGATGATCCTCGTCGCCCAGTCTCCCTTGAAGAAGCGAAGAATCATGGTGGGAAACATGAGGATCGACGAGGCGAAGATGATGGGAATGACCCCCGACTGGTTCACGCGCAGGGGGATGAAGGTGCTCTGCCCCCCGTAGACGCGGTTGCCGACGACTCGTTTGGCGTACTGGACGGGAAGACGCCTCTGCCCCTCCTGGAGCAAGATGGCTCCGGCCACGACGACGATCATGAGCGCGATCGCGACGAGAAGGACGATGACGTTCATCTCGCCCAGGCGCAGCATCGTCCAGGTTCTGATGATGGCCTCAGGGACTCGGGCGACGATTCCGGCGAAAATGAGAAGGGAGATGCCGTTGCCGATCCCGTGGTCGGTGATCTCTTCGCCAAGCCACATGACAGCGACCGATCCTGCCGTGATGGTGACGACGACGACGAGGGTGGCCAGAAATCCGCCGCCGAAGATGCCCAGGTTGCGGAGCCAGAAGGTGAGTCCCAGAGCCTGAACGACGGCAAAGAGGATGGTGCCCAGCCGCGTGTACTGGACGATCTTTTTCCGTCCCTCTTCGCCTTCCTTCTGCATCTTTTCCAGCGCCGGGAAGACGACAACGAGGAGCTGCATGACGATGCTGGAGTTGATGTAAGGAGCCACGCCGAGCGCGAAAACGCTGAAACGGCTGAGAGCCCCTCCGGCAAAGAGATCGAGGAAGCCCAAAACCCCTCCCTGCTCAAAGAGCTTGGCCATGGCCGCCGTATCGATTCCCGGCGTCGGAATGTGGGCACCGAGGCGATAGATGAAAAGAACCGCCAGAGTGAACAGGATCCGCCGTTTGAGATCGGGCAACCGGAAGGCGTCTCGGAAGGAGTCGATCACTTAGATCACCTCGGCCTTCCCGCCTGCCGCCTTTATCTTTTCGATGGCCTGTTTGCTGAAGGCATCGACCTTGACGTCGAGATTCTTGGTTATCTCGCCTTCACCAAGAACTTTAACGGGGTCTGTGAGCTTCTTGACGAGACCGCTCCTGTAAAGTTCGTTGACGGTGATCTCCATGCCGGCCTCGAAGCGAGCTTCAAGGGATTCGACATTGACGATCTGATAGTTTTTCGCGAAACGGAAATTGCTGAATCCGCGTTTGGGCGTACGGCGATAGAGAGGCATCTGACCTCCCTCGAAACCGGGGCGGACCCCGCCGCCGGCACGAGACTTCTGGCCTTTCGTCCCCTTACCGGAGGTTTTGCCCAGCCCGCTGCCGATACCTTGACCGACCCGTTTCTTGGCCTTGCGGGCACCGTCCGCCGGACGCAGGTCTTGAATGCGCATGGCGCTGACCTCCTAACCTAATCCTCGATGAAGGACCACTTGACGAGATGGTTCACGGAGTCGACCATCCCGCGGATCTGGGGGGTGTCTTCGTGCTCCACCGTGTGGTTCAGCTTGTGCAGGCCCAAGGCCCTGATGGTCCGGGCCTGACGCTCAGGCCTGCTGATGCAGCTTTTGACCCAGGTAATCCGAATCCGTGCCATTGGCGGGGCCTCCTAGGCTTCCTGGGCTTCGACCCGATCCTTGCCGCGAAGGCGAAGGATTTCCTCGGGCGAGCGCATGGCCTTGACGGCCGACATCGTCGCATAGGCAACGTTGACGGGATTGGAGGTGCGGCCGATAACCTTGGTGAGAACGTCCTTGACGCCACCGAGTTCCATGATGGCTCGCACGACGGCTCCGGCGATAACACCCGTACCGGGGGCGGCGGGCCGAAGGAGAACTTCGGCGGCGCCGAAACGACCGATGATGGGATGAGGAATGGTGCTTCCGACCTGCTTGAGATCCACCATATTCTTCGTCGCCTTGTCGATGCCCTTGCGGACGGCTTCGGAGATCTCTCGGGCCTTCCCGATACCGAGGCCGACACGGCTGTGGCCGTCGCCGACGACGACGAGAACGCTGAAGCGGAATCGTTTGCCGCCCTTGACAACTTTGCTGACGCGGTTGATGGCGACAACGCGCTCCGTGAATTCAGAGGCTTTGGCGTTGATGGGTTTCCTTCCTGCCATGCTGGGAGCCCTCCCTAAAACTCGAGACCGGCTTCGCGGGCGGCTTCGGCAAGGGCCTTCACCCTGCCATGGAACATGTGTCCGCCCCGGTCGAAGACGACCTGTTTGATCCCTTTGGCCGTGGCGCGCTCCGCCACGAGCTTGCCGACGGCCATGGCGGCCTCGACGTCGCCGGTGTGACCCAATTTCCCCTTGAGCTCACGATCCACCGTCGAGGCGGCGACGAGCGTACGTCCCTGCTCGTCGTCAATGACCTGGGCGTAGATGTGATTGAGACTCCTGAAAACCGAGAGCCGCGGACGCCCGGCCGTCCCAGAGAGGTGACGGCGGAGCCGACGGTGCCGGATGAATCGCATATCGTTCCTGCTGCGTGCCTTCATCGGCGTTCACCTACCTCCTACTTGGAACCGGCCTTGCCGGCCTTGCGAATGACGTATTCGCCAACATAGCGAATTCCCTTGCCCTTGTAAGGTTCAGGCGGACGGAACTCGCGGATTTCCGAAGCGACCTGTCCCACGACCTGGCGGTCGATCCCCTTGACGGAGATCTTCGTCGGGCCGTCGGTTGCGATCTCGATGCCCTGAGGCGGATCGTATTCGACGGGGTGTGAGAAACCGAGATTCAACACGAGCTTCCGCCCCTGCATCTGAGCCCTCCAGCCAACGCCAATGATCTCAAGATCCTTCTGAAAACCCTGGCTTACCCCCTGAACCATATTGGCCAGAAGGGCCCGGGTCATTCCGTGAAAGGCCTTGTCGGCCTTGGAGTCACTGGCCCTTGTGACGTGAAGGACAGGGCCTTCCGCCGCAATCGTGATCGAAGGAAGAACAGACATGGAGAGCTCGCCCTTGGGACCGCGGACGTGAACGCTGCTCTCCTTGATTTCCGCCGTGACTCCCTTGGGGAGCGATACGGGCTTACGACCGATGCGAGACACTGCTCTCCACCTCCCGCTACCAGACGAAGCAGACGACTTCGCCGCCCAATCCACGTTTCCGGGCGTTCGAATCGGTCATCAGCCCTTCCGACGTCGAGATGACCGCGACGCCGAGACCGCCCATGACTTTGGGCAACTCGTCCTTGCCTGCATAGATACGGCGTCCGGGCTTGCTGATGCGCCGGAGCCCCTGGATGACCCGCTCACGATTGGGGCCATAGCTGAGGTAGATGCGGACGAGGGAGTAGGGCTGCTTCGCGTCGTTGATGACCTTGAAGTTGCGCACGTACCCCTCGGCCTTGAGAATCTTGGCCAGCTCGACCTTCATTTTGCTCAGAGGAACGTCAACCGAGTCGTGGTAGACCATGTTGCCGTTTCTGATGCGCGTGAGCATATCCGCGACAGGATCGTTCACGAACATGAATATTGCCTCCTTTGCCGCCTACCCACTACCAGCTGGACTTGACCACGCCGGGGATTTTCCCCTCGCGAGCCAGCTTGCGGAAGCAGCAACGGCACATGTCGAATTTACGCATATAGGAGTGGACACGGCCGCAGAGAGGGCAGCGCGTGTAGGCGCGGACCTTGAACTTGGGCTCTCTCTGCTGCTTTACCATTATTGCCTTACGGGCCATTTCGCCTGCCTCCTTAGCGGGTGAAGGGCATGCCCAGCTCACTGAGCAGGGCCAGAGCCTCTTCGTCGTTTTCGGCGGTGGTGACGATGGAGAGGTTCATCCCCCGAGGCCGGATCACCTTGTCGTAGTTGATCTCCGGAAAGATGATCTGCTCCTTCAGACCGAGGTTGTAGTTGCCGCGACCGTCGAAACCGCGCTGGGAAATTCCCTGAAAGTCCTTGATGCGGGGCAGGGCCATCGAGATGACCCGATCAAGGAACTCCCACATTTTGGCTCCCCGGAGCGTAACGGAACAGCCTACGGGCATCCCCTCGCGGACCTTGAAGCCTGCGACAGATTTTTTGGCACGCTTGAGAAGGGGCTTCTGTCCCGTGATGATGCCCAGCTCTTCCATCGCGGCATCCATGTATTTGATGTCGGTCTTGGCCTCGTTGACGCCGATGTTGACGACGATCTTGACGAGACGGGGAACCTCCATGCTGTTTTTGTGGCCGAACTGCTTCTGCAGTCTGCCGACCGTTTCCTCCTGGTATTTCCGTTTCAGACGTGGAGTCATGATCCTAATCCCTCCTAGGCCTTATCCACGATCTCGCCGCACTTCTTGCAGACACGGACCTTCCGGCTGTCCTCAAGGAAGGCGCGACCGACGCGGGTGGCCTTGCCGCAGGAGGGGCAGACAAGCAGGACCTTGGAAGCGTAGATGGGAGCCTCCTGCTTGACCAGGCCGCCCTGCGGGCTCTTGGCCGAAGGACGGACATGCTTGGTGACGACGTTGACCCCCTCGACGACGACAAGGTCGCGATCGGGAATTCGGCGAAGAACCTTGCCCTCTTTTTTGGCGTCCTTACCGCTGATGACGCGGACGGTATCGCCTTTTTTGATTCTCATCTTGCCCATAGGTGAGGCCCTCCTAAACAACTTCAGGCGCCAGGGAGACGATGCGCATGTACTTCTTCTCCCGGAGTTCCCGAGCTACGGGGCCGAAAATGCGGGTCCCTTTCGGGTCACCGTTGTTGTCGATGATGACGGCGGCGTTGTCGTCGAACCTGACGTAGGAACCGTCACGACGGCGGACTTCTTTTTTCGTTCTGACGATGACGGCCTTGACGACCTTCCCCTTTTCGATGTTGCTGTTGGGAATGGCCTCCTTGACGGAGGCGACGATAACATCGCCCACCGAACCATAGCGCCTGAAGCTGCCACCCTGCACCTGAATGCACATCAGCTTTTTGGCGCCCGAGTTATCGGCCACGTTGACTACGGTGCGAAGCTGGATCATGGCCTATTTCTCCTCCTCCGCAATCTCGTCGGCCTTGCCGGGGACGGTGACGGTGAGAATCGGAGCGCGCTCGAGAACCTCAGCGAGGCGCCAGCATTTGTGGCGGCTCAGAGGACGGGTCTCCTCGATGCGGACCTTGTCGCCGGTGCGACAAGTGTTCTCCTCATCGTGTGCCTTGTATTTCTTGAAACGGCGGACCGGCTTCCCGTAGAGCGGGTGCTTGGACATGGTGTCGACGCGCACGACGATGGTCTTTTCCATCTTGTCACTGACGACGACGCCGATCCGCTCCTTCCGATGGGCCTTGCGTTCCTCCATCGCCCTTTACCCCCTTACGACGGGATAACCCGCCTCACGTTCCTTCTCACCGGCGATAGTGAGAATCCGTGCGATTGTCCGCTTCACTTCTCTGATGCGGCTCGTGTTCTGAAGCTGCCCGATGGCGCTCTGGAACCTCAGATTGAAAAGTTCCTCTTTGAACTGGAGATGCTTCTCCTGAAGCTCGTCCAGGGTAAGGTCACGAAGCTCCTTGTTACGCATCCTTACTCACCACCCACTCCCTCGCGGGCCACAACGCGGACCTTGATGGGCAGCTTGTAAGCCGCCGTACGGAAGGCCGCCTCGACAACGTCGCGTGAGACTCCGGACACTTCGAACATGATCCGGCCCCGCTTGACCGGTGCCACCCAGTACTCCGTGGCCCCTTTGCCCTTACCCATTCGGGTTTCGATGGGCTTTCTCGTGAAAGGGCGATCCGGGAAAATCCGGATCCAGATCTTGCCGCCTTTTTTCATCTTGCGCGAGATGGAGACACGGGCGGCCTCGATCTGGCGAGCCGTGATCCAGCCGCACTGGAGGGCCTGAAGACCGAAATCTCCGAAGTGGACCTCTTTGCCGCCCTTGGCCATGCCGCGCAGGGGACGACGGTGAGGCTTTCGATACTTGACGCGCTTGGGCATCAGCATGGCGTCTTACCTCCTTTCCTTCTCCTCGACAGGACGCTGATCAACGAGGAGAGGGGCCTTCCCTTTGTAAATCCAGACCTTGACGCCGATGACACCGTAGATGGTCTTGGCCTCGGCGAGGCCGAAATCGATGTCCGCCCTCAGCGTCGAAAGAGGAAGCTGTCCTTCAAGGTACCACTCGGTCCGGGCGATTTCCGCGCCGCCGAGGCGGCCCGAGCACTGGATCTTGATCCCCTTGGCGCCGGATTTCATCGCCCGGAAGATCGACTGCTTCATCGCCCTGCGGAAGCTGATCCGCCGTTCCAGAGAGGAAGCGACGCCTTCGGCGACGATTTGGGCTTCCTTGTCGGGGCTCTTGACCTCCTGGATGTTGATCATGATCCGCTGACCGGTGAGCTTCTGAAGCTCGTCACGAACATCCTGGATTTCCTGCCCGCCCTTGCCGATGACGACACCGGGCCGGGCGGTCCAAACCGTGAAACGAACCACATTGCCGATTCGCTCGATCTCGATTCTGGAAACACCGGCATGCCCCCATCGCTTCTTGAGCCACTCACGGAGACGGAGGTCCTCATGAAGCTTCTTGGCGTAATCCTTGCCACCGGCGAACCATTTGGATTCCCAATCGCGGATGACGCCGATGCGGTAGCCTACCGGGTGAACTTTCTGACCCATTCGTCACCCCTCCTTAGCGTTCCGCCACGACGACGGTGATGTGGCTCGTGCGATGGCGATAGGGATGGGCTCTACCCATGGAGACGGGGCGAAAACGCTTCATGCTGGGCCCCTGATCGGCATAGGCGAGCTTGACGAAAAGCTTGTCCAGGTCCATCCCGTAATTATGCTCTGCGTTCGCGGCAGCGCTCTTGAGCACTTTCTCGATAACGACAGCGACCCTCTTCGGCGTATATCGAAGCGAGATAAGCGCCTCATCGACCTTTTTGCCCTGTATAAGAGCCAGAACCTGCCGCGCCTTGGTGGGCGAGACACGGACCTGTTTGGCAATGGCCTTGGCTTCCATGGACGTACCTCCTCGCTACCTCACGCGGGTGGAGCGTTCCTGTCCCGCGTGCCCGCCGAATTTGCGGGTTGGGGCGAACTCTCCGAGCTTGTGCCCCACCATGTTCTCGCTGATGTAGACGGGGATGTGCGTCTTCCCGTTGTGAATGGCGATCGTATGACCGATCATGGGCGGAACGATCGTCGAACGGCGAGACCAGGTCTTGATGACCCTTTTGGTCCCCGATTCATTCATGTCTTCGACCTTTCGGAGCAGTTTCAGCTCCACAAAGGGTCCTTTTTTCGTGGAACGAGCCATATCCGACCCTCCTCAGCCTACTTGGCGTTCCGGCGGTGCACGATGAACTTATCCGAAACCTTACGCTTGCGGGTCCGGTACCCCTTGGCCGGCGTTCCCCAGGGAGAGACAGGATGCTTGTTGGACTTGCTGCGCCCTTCTCCGCCTCCCATGGGGTGATCAACGGGGTTCATCACCATGCCACGCACCTTGGGTCTCCGGCCGAGCCAACGCGTCTTGCCGGCTTTGCCTACGGAGGTGTTCTCGTGATCTTCGTTGCCTACCTGCCCGACGGTGGCCATGCACTCGACAAGAATCATGCGCATCTCGCCGCTGGGCAGGCGAAGGGTGGCGTATTTGCCCTCCTTGGCCATGATCTGAGCCGCCACACCGGCGGAACGGACCAGGGCTCCACCCCGACCGGGCTGCATTTCCACGTTGTGCACGAAGGTCCCCACGGGGATGTCCTTGAGCTTGGCTGCGTTGCCGGGCTTGATATCGACGCCAGGCCCGGCCTGGATCATCTGGCCGACAGCCAAACCGATAGGAGCCAGTATGTAGCGCTTCTCCCCATCGAGGTAATGGATAAGAGCGATCCGGGCAGACCGGTTGGGATCGTATTCGATCGTGGCGACCTTGCCGGGGACTCCGATCTTGTTGCGCTTGAAATCAATGACACGATAGTGCCGCTTGGTCCCGCCTCCGCGATGGCGCATGGTGATGCGCCCCGTGTTGTTGCGGCCGCCTTTCTTACGCAGAGGCTCCAGCAGGCTGCGCTCCGGGGTTGCACAGGTGATCTCCTCGTAAGAGGGGATCGTCATGTGCCGACGCCCGGGAGTTACCGGTTTAAATGCTTTGGTTCCCATGGCGAGATCCTCCCCTCACTCTAAGCGTTGGCGCCTTCGAAGAATTCGATGCGCTCGCCCGGAGCAAGCGTCACGATGGCCTTCTTCCACGAGCGCGTGCGTCCGAGAAAGGCACCCAGCCTCTTGGGCTTGGAACGCACCTGAATGGTGTTGACTTTCTCGACTTTCACCTTGAAGACAGCCTGGACGGCCTCCTTGATCTCGATCTTGTTGGCCTGGGGCAACACTTCGAAGGAGTACTTATTGTGCTCCATCATCCGGTTGCTTTTTTCAGTGATGATGGGCCGGACGATTATATCATGGGCCAAAAGCTTCATCGACCGAACACCTCCTCCAGTCTGTTGACGGCCTCGGCACTGAGGATGAGGTGCTCGTGGTTGAGAATGTCGTAGACGTTTATGCTGTCCACGTGAAGAACCTGCGCGCCGGGGATGTTGCTGGTGGACCGGATCACGGCGTCGTTGGACTCATGAATCACCACAAGCGGTTTTTTCGTCGCTTCCACCTTGTCGAGAAACTGCGTCATGACCTTGGTCCTGGGAGTCTCAAGGCCCGTGTAATCGATGAGAAGGAGTCTCTCGTCCTGAACCTTGAGCGTGAGGGCGCTTCTGAGCGCCAGCCGGCGAACCTTGCGGTTCACTTTCTGGTAGTAGTCGCGGGGGTGAGGACCGTGGGCGACACCGCCACCGACCCAGATGGGCGATGTGGTGCTGCCATGCCTGGCCCGACCGGTGTGCTTCTGTCGCCAGGGCTTCTTTCCGCCGCCGGCCACCTCTCCGCGGCGCTTGCAGGAATGGGTCCCTTGACGTCGGTTGGCCAGCTGAGCTACGACGACCTGATGCATGGCCGGAACGTGGACAGGAGCCGAGAAGACGGCGTCCGAAAGGGAGACCTCACCGACGACTTCGCCTTGGAGATTGTATTGCTTCACGATAGGCATCGTCATTAATCCTCCTTTCAAACGACCGCTACTTCTGTTTCCGGACCACGACAAGTCCGTTGCGGGCCCCGGGGATAGCTCCCTTGACAAGGAGCAGGTTGTTCTCGTTGTCGACAGCAACGACGTCAAGGTTCTTGACAGTGACCTTTTCATCGCCCATCTGACCGGGCATGACCTGGCCCTTGAAGACCTTGCCGGGGTAGCTGGACCCGCCGCTCGAGCCGGGCCTGCGGTGGAACCGGGAAGCCCCGTGGCTTGAAGGTCCGCGGTTGCCGTTATGGCGTTTGATGAATCCGGCGAAGCCCTTCCCCTTGCTGGTGCCCGTAACATCCACTTTTTCCCCGACCTCGAAAAGGGAGACGCCAAGCACCTTCCCTATCTCGTAACCTTCGAGCGAATCGAGGCGGAACTCCCTGATCCAACGGCAGGCCTCGAGTCCCACTTTTTTGAACTGTCCCCCCACCGGCTTGGTGACCTTATGGGGCTTGACGGCTCCGAAACCGACCTGGACGGCCGTATAGCCGTTCTTCTCTTCGGTGCGCAACGCGGTGACAGGGCAGGGGCCAGCTTCGACGACGGTGACGGGGATAGCCCGACCCGCCTCGTCGAAGATCTGGGTCATTCCCAGTTTACGCCCCAAGATGCCGATAGCCATCGATCTTCCACTCCTTTGCTCAGAGCTCCCCTTAAAGCTTGATCTGGATGTCCACGCCCGAGGGGAGATTCAGCTGCATAAGGGCCTCCATCGTCTTTTGCGTGGGTCCGACAATGTCGATCAGCCGCTTATGAGTTCTGACTTCAAACTGTTCCCGTGCATCCTTGTCCTTGTGAGGCGACTTGAGGATGGTGTACTTGTTGATTTCCGTCGGCAGAGGGATGGGCCCTGAAACCTGAGCGCCCGTCCGCTGAGCCGTATCGGCGATCTGGGCGGCCGAACTGTCCAGCACGCGATGATCGAAGGCCTTCAGCTTGATGCGGATATTTTTCGTCAAGGCTAAAACCCCCTCCGGGGATTACTTGTCGAGGATTTCGGTGACGACGCCGGCGCCGACGGTGCGGCCGCCCTCACGAACGGCGAAGCGCAGACCCGGCTCCAGGGCCACCGGAACGATCAGTTTCACCTCGAACGTCGCATTGTCGCCGGGCATGACCATTTCCACGCCCTCGGCCAGCTTGATCTCTCCCGTCACGTCCGTCGTG
>JAHDQY010000025.1 GCA_018433595.1 Synergistales bacterium | reverse complement strand
CATCCATGGCGGAGGTGGTACGGGAACAGGCCTAACCCCAGGGAACAGCTTCTTTCAGCTACAACGGTGACGAAGGAGGGGTGACATTTTCCCTGTCCCGTTTTGTCGCGCTACCCATGACATTTTCCCTGTCCCTTGACACACCTCGGACGGCCTTCTCCCTTCGGGATCGGGCTCCCTTTTCCGCCCATCTTTCCTGAAAAGGACAAGACAGCTATGCTTGATACGACGACTTGAAAGACTTCAAGACCTTTCGGAAGGAGGGGAGATCCCATGGAATCCGATCATGCCCTTTGGCGCCTTTTCCAGGGCTACGAAGAGGATGCCTTCGCTCATCTTGGACCTCACCGCCTTGACGACGCCGGCTACTCCGTCCGCATCCTCTGGCCCGGGGCGACCTCGGCTGTCCTTATCGACAACGAGGGCGAGATCGAGGGGAAGCGTCTCTTCGCAGGAGGGCTCTTCGAGGTCCTTCTGGCTCCGGGGCGCTTCGATCCGAGCTATCGGTTGCGGATCGAAGGCTCCTGCCGATGGGAAGGGCGCGACCCTTACAGTTTCTGGCCCCTTCTGGGCTCCCTTGACCGTCATCTTATCGGCGAGGGACGCCATTACCGTCTCGACGAAGCCCTGGGAGCCCAGGTCCGTGACGTCGACGGCTGCCGCGGAACTCTTTTCTCTCTCTGGGCACCCAACGCCCGACGGGTCTCCGTCGTCGGCGACTTCAACGGCTGGGATACGCGGCGTCATCCCATGAGGTTCCACCCCGGCTGCGGCGTCTGGGAGATCTTCCTTCCCAGCGTCGGAGAAGGGGCTCTCTACAAGTTCTGTCTCACCGAAGTCGATGGGACAAAGCGCCTTCGCACCGATCCGGTGGGGCGTTTTTTCGAGCAGCCGCCGGGCAACGCCGCCATCGTCGTCGGGCCTTCAGATCATATCTGGGGCGACGACGATTGGATGAGCCGCCGTCGCCGAACGGAGCCTTCCTCCCGCCCCCTGTCGATCTACGAAGTCCATCTGGGAAGCTGGAAGCGTCATTTCGACGGCAGACTCTACACCTACCTCGATCTGGCCCGGACCCTGGTGCCCTACGTGAAGGAGATGGGATTCAGCCACGTCGAGCTTCTCCCCCCGGCGGAGCACCCCTTTTACGGCTCCTGGGGATATCTGACGACGGGCTATTTCGCTCCGACGTCGCGCTACGGCAACCCCGACGAGTTCATGGCCCTCGTCGACGCCTTTCACCGAGCCGACATCGGCGTCATCATCGACTGGGTCCCCGCCCACTTCCCCAAGGACGACTGGGGGCTGGCCCGCTTCGACGGAACCTCTCTCTACGAACATGACAACCCCCGTCAGGGCGACCACCCTCAGTGGGGGACGAAGGTCTTCAACTACGGCCGTAACGAGGTGAGCAATTTCCTGATCGCTTCGGCCCTCTCCTGGTGTCGACGCTATCACGTCGACGGGCTCCGCGTCGACGCCGTGGCCTCCATGCTCTACCTGGATTACGGCCGCGAGAAGGGGGACTGGGTTCCGAACCGTTACGGCGGTCGGGAAAACCTGGAGGCCGTCGATTTCCTGCGCCACTTCAACGATGTGATGAACGAGGAATTCCCCGATGTCTTCACCGTCGCCGAAGAGAGCACCGCCTGGCCCGGAGTGACCCGGCCGACGCGGGAGGGGGGGCTGGGTTTTTCTTTCAAGTGGAACATGGGCTGGATGCATGACGTTCTGGATTATTTCGCCCTGGACCCGATCTACCGCTCCTACCACCAGGAGGACCTGACCTTCGGGCTGCTTTACGCCTTCAGCGAGAAGTTCCTGCTCCCCCTCTCACACGACGAGGTTGTTCACATGAAAGGCTCCCTCTGGCAGCGCATGGCCGGCGACGACTGGCGCAAAGCGGCCCAGCTCCGCCTGCTTTATGCCTTCATGACAGCCTATCCGGGCAAAAAACTGCTTTTCATGGGCAGCGAGTTTGGCCAGGGGCGAGAGTGGAATCACGACGAGGAACTCGATTGGAGCTCGCTCCAGGATCCCTTCCATGAGGGAATCCGCCGATGCTTCCGCGATCTGATGGCCCTCTACCGGGAAGAGGGAACCCTCTGGGAACAGGACGACTCCTGGAGAGGCTTTTCCTGGATCGACTGCCAGGACCGCTCCCAGAGCGTCCTCTCCTGGGTCCGCACCGACCGGTCGGGAAGACCCCTCCTTTTTGTAGGCAACTTCACTCCCGAGCCTCGCCGCAACTACCGCGTCGGGCTTCCCGGAGGAGGCCGGTGGCGGGAGAAGCTCAACACCGATGCCACCCATTACGGAGGCAGCGGGCTGGGGAATCTGGGCTGCGTCGAGGCGGAGCGACAGCATTGGCACGGTCGGGAGTGGTCAGCTTTGCTGACGCTCCCTCCCCTGAGCGGGCTCCTCTTCACTCCGGCCGAAGGCGAGTAGCCTTTCGGCGTTGCCCCCCTCCAGGGCGGCTCTTTCGTCACCGCCGATCCCCGCCCTGTCGAGAAGGGCGTCGTAGCGGGAGCGGCGAAGGATGGGGAAATCCGTCCCCAAAAGCAGCTTGTTGCCGACGCCGGAGGCGAAGGCGGCACGGAAGACGGCAGGTCCGTAGAGAAACGGCGTCGCGGCCGTGTCGTACCAGGCGTTGCGCAGAATCCGCCGCATCTCGGGCATCTGTTCGTAGAGCCAGAGCCCCCCTCCCCAGTGAGCGAAGATGACCGTGGCCTCGGGATGGTTGGCGCAAAAAAGAGCGGCTTCCTTGGGACCGACGTTGCCCTTGCCGGGATAGTCATGCCCCACGGGCTCGGCCGTGTGGACGAGAAGGAAGAGTCCCGCTTCGTGGCAAGCGGCGACGAGACGCCAAGTCTGGCGGCGGTCGGTGAGGTCGAACCCCTGCCCTTGGGGGAAGATCTCCCCGACGCCGACGAGGCCGGCCTCCCGGCAGCGCAGGATCTCTTCGGCCGCACCAGGCGCCAGGGGAGGGACGACGGCAAGCCCTTTCAGCCTTCCGCCGGATCTTCGGGCGAAAGCGATGACGTAATCGTTCTGCTCCCTGCAGAGTCCGATGTCGGAGAAGGCAAAGCCGCAGATCCAGGATTCGTCGACGCCGTCGGCCTCCATGGCAGCAAGGACATCGTCTGCCTCGGCCCATCGATGAACCTTGCCCGAGGCGAGCCTGCCGAAGTAGGGTTCGTCGCGGGCCACATCCTGCCAGGTTCGGATCAGTTCAGGTGAATAGACGTGCACATGGGTGTCAATACGTCGCATCATGGCCTTTCTCCTTCCACATGACCCTCCGCTCCGTGACGAGGCGGTGGGCCTGTCGTGTCGGCTCGGGCAGACGGTAACGGCCGCAGCAGGCCAGCACAAGGCGGGAGGCGCTCTCGAGGCTCACCTTTTGGCCGGGGCTGACGAAAAGGGGCTTGACGGCTTCACGGGTCCTCAGGACCGTGCCGATGGTCTCATCGTGATCCCGCAAGGGACTCTCTGCGCCCCGGCTGGAGGCAGGCTCGTCGAAGCTGCCGCAGAGCCGGCTTTTGGCGACACCGATGGTGGGTATGTCGGCAACGACTCCAAGATGGGAGGCCAGCCCCAATCTCCTGGGGTGAGCAATCCCGGCGCCGTCGACAAAGTAGAGATCGGCCTTCCTCTCCAGGCGTCTCAGGACCTCCAGGAGGAGCGGAAGCTCCCGGAAGGAGAGCAGCCCCGGAACGTAGGGGAAGGGGGTTTCCCCTTCGACGAAGGCCGACTCGAGCCGTTCCCAGGAACCGAAGCGGAGAAGGACCGCTCCGGCGATCATCCGTCCGTCCTTCCCTCTCCTCGAATAGGAACAATCGAGACCGCAGACCGTCGAAAGCGTTTCCGGGAAATCGTCATCAAGACGGACTCGTTTCGCCAACAGCTGCTGAATCGCCTTCGCTTCGGCTATCGTCAGTCCTTCCATCGCCCCACCCCCTTTTTCGCTTTTTAATTATACCCCAGTTAACAAAAGAGCGGCACCCTGGGGTGCCGCTCTTTTGTTCCCGATAGGGCTTACTTCATCTCGACTTCGGCACCGGCCTCTTCGAGCTTCTTCTTGATCTCCTCGGCCTCGGCCTTCTCGACGCCTTCCTTGACGGCCTTGGGGGCGTTGTCGACGAGGTCCTTGGCATCCTTGAGCCCTAGTCCGGTGAGCTCGCGGACGACCTTGATGACGCTGATCTTGTTGGCGCCGGCGGCCTTGAGGACGACGTCAAACTCGGTCTGCTCCTCCACCTCGGCGGCAGGGGCGGCGGCTCCACCCATCATCATGGGCATGGCGGCCATGGGGGCGGCGGCGGAAACGCCGAAGCGCTCCTCAAGCTCTTTGACGAGCTCGGAGAGCTCGAGAACGGACATTTCTTCGATGGCCTTGATCAATTCTTCGCGGGTCATGATGTTTCCTCCTTAAAATAGCTTTTGAAGTTCAGGAGGCCTTCAGGCACTCCTCTTGGAAGTCGCCTCTAGGCGGCTTCCTTCTTTTCCTTGATCTGGTTGAGACAGGTGACGAGGCCCCGGGCGGGACCGGAGAGCACGGTGACGAGGCCCCGGAGAGGCGCGGCGATGGTTCCGACCACCTGGGCGAGAAGGACCTCGCGAGGCGGAAGGTCGGCGAGAGCAGCGACACCCTTGGCGTCGAGAATGCTCTGACCCAGGACACCGCCCTTGATGATGAGCTTTTCGTTGCCTTTCTCTTTGGTGAAGTCGCTGAGCGTCTTGGCGACGACCGGAGCGTTTTCGTAGGCGAAGCTGTAGATGTTGGGGCCCGCCATGATCGATTCGGGAACGGGAAGCCCGGCCTCTTTAAGGGCAATGATCATGAGCGTGTTTCGGGAAACCTTCATCTCACCTCCGGCCTGACGGACCTTGGCGCGGATCTCCGTAAGTTGTCCCACGGTAAGCCCGCGGTACTCGCAAACGAAGACGGCCTCGGAACGCTGGAGTTTTTCCAGATGGTCGGCGACCTGCTGTTTTCTGAACTCTGTCGGCATGAATTCACCCCCTTAAAATAAGATGTCTCCCGGGCTTACACCCAGGAGACATCGTGCCGGCAACCCCCTAAGGGAGGGGCAAAAATCGGCTCTGACGTTCCTGGACCTCGGCGGGATAATTAAACGCACAGCTGCGTCCCCGCTGTCTTAAGCCCCGGAAGTACCACACTTTATGGCATCGCACAAGACAGAAACTCTAGGCGATCTCCTTCTGGGCCTGGTTGGCATCGACACGGATGCCCACGCCCATGGAAGTGGAGATGGTGACGCTCTTGAGGTAGGTCCCCTTGACGGCAGCGGGCCTGGCCTTGACGATGGCGCCCAGCAGAGCCTTGACGTTCTCGAAAAGCTGCGAGGGTTCGAAAGCGGCCTTGCCGACGGAGTTATGGATGATTCCGAACTTGTCGACTCGGAACTCGACGCGGCCGGCCTTGATCTCCTTGACCGCCCCGGCGACATTGTCCGTAACGGTATTGGCCTTCGCGCTGGGCATCATGCCCCGGGGGCCGAGAATTTTGCCGAGGCGACCGACGACGCGCATCATGTCAGGCGTAGCGATGACGGCATCGAAATCAAGCCATCCCCCCTGAATGCGCTGCACCATCTCGTCGCCGCCGACAAAATCGGCACCGGCCTCTTCAGCCTCCTTGAGCTTTTCCCCGTCGGTGATGACGAGAACCCGCTTGACGACACCCGTGCCATGAGGCAAAGCCACGGTGCTGCGAACCTGCTGATCGGCATGGCGGGGGTCGACGCCGAGGCGGATATGAAGCTCGACGCTCTCATTGAACTTGGCCGTCGCCGTCTCCTTGGCGAGATCGAGAGCTTCCTGGAGACCGTAAAGCTTATCCCTATCGACTTTTTTCACCAGTTCCTGGTAACGCTTGCTTTTCTTGGCCATTTCTCATTACCTCCTGTGGTCCGAGCGGAGCCCCGAAAGAGCCCCTTCCACGGTTCGAGCTTCCGTCGGGATTCAGCCTTCGACGGTGATTCCCATCGAGCGGGCCGTCCCTCTGATCATCATCATGGCCGCATCAATGTCGTTGGCGTTGAGATCTTTCATCTTGAGCTCGGCGATCTCGCGGACCTGGGATTCACTGACCTTGGCGACCTTGACCTTGTTCGGCTCCGCCGAAGCCCGCTCGACACCGGCCGCCTTCTTGAGCAGAACGCTGGCCGGGGGAGTCTTCATGATGAAAGTGAAGCTCCGGTCGGCGTAGACGGTGATCACAACGGGGATGATCATCCCCGGCTGATCGGCCGTTTTGGCGTTGAACTGCTTGCAGAATTCCATGATGTTGACGCCGTGCTGACCGAGGGCCGGTCCCACGGGAGGAGCCGGCGTCGCCTTGC
Source organism: Synergistales bacterium (assembly GCA_018433595.1). Taxonomy (GTDB): domain Bacteria; phylum Synergistota; class Synergistia; order Synergistales; family Aminithiophilaceae; genus Aminithiophilus. The sequence goes on along the minus strand of JAHDQY010000025.1, from coordinate 1,441 downwards.
CTGCCGGCAACTGGAGCTTGATCTGACCGATTACTTTTTTCGCCATTCGCTATGGTCCCTCCTAAGAACACAGAGCGCGAAACATAGGCCCGCGCTGAAGCGATGTATGAGATTAGAGCTTTTCCAGCTCCATATAGTCTGTTTCGACGACGGTCTCGCGGCCGAAGACGGTGACGGAGAACTTGACCTTCCCCTTATCAGGGAGGATATCCACGACAGGGCCGACCTGACCTTCGAAGGGGCCGGATTTGACGCGGACCGTATCGCCGGGCCGCACATCGATTTCGATCTTGGGTTTGACCTGATCCTGCTGGACCTTGCCGAGGATCTCGTTCACCTCGCGCTCCGTGAGCGGAATCGGATGGTTGCCCGCTCCGACAAAACCCGTCACGCCGGGAGTGTGGCGAACGACATACCAGGACTGATCGTCGAGGATCATCTCCACAAGAACATAGCTGGGAAAGACCTTGCGCTTCGTGCGCTTCGTCTTTCCGTCCTTGACGGAGACCTTCTCCTCCACAGGGACGAGGACGCTGAAGATGCGGTCCTCCATTCCCATCGTGGCGATGCGCTGTTCAAGGTTGGCCATGACCTTGTTTTCATAGCCGGAGTAGGTCTGGATGATGTACCAACGTCGATCAAGCGAATTCGCCCCCGCCTTCTGAAGGACCATCGGTCCTCTCACCTCCCCTGCCGACCGTGTGGGATCTAACACAAAAAAAAGCGGCCTTGCCGGCCGCCAAATCACCGAACCAGGCTGGAGAAAACCGCAGTGAGCAGAACGTCCACAACACCCAGGTAGGCAGCCACCATAAAGGTGACGGCAATGACCACGAGCGTCGAGTACCACACCTGCTGCCGGCCGGGCCATGTGACTTTCTTAAGTTCTGCCTTCGCCTCGCGGACGAAGTCGAGGATCTTCCTCACAACCTCGGCCCCCCGTCTTTGCTTGATGCGACTCAGTCAAATTAAACAAACAAAATGGCAGGCCCGGCAGGATTCGAACCTGCAACCCTCGCATTTGGAGTGCGATGCTCTAGCCAGTTAGAGCTACGGACCTGCGCGCAGAGGATATTCTACCCTATTTGGTCTCCTTGTGCAAGGTGTGTTTCCCGCACCACTTGCAGAACTTATTCTTTTCCAGCTTCTTCTGCTGCTTCCTCTTATTCACGGTCGTAACGTAGTTGCGGCGTTTGCACTCCGTGCACTGGAGTCCGACGGTATCTGCCAATTGATTTCGCTCCGTTCCTAAGTCTACTTGTCGAGGATTTCGGTGACGACGCCGGCGCCGACGGTGCGACCGCCCTCACGAACGGCGAAGCGCAGACCCGGCTCCAGGGCCACCGGAACGATCAGTTTCACCTCGAACGTCGCATTGTCGCCGGGCATGACCATTTCCACGCCCTCGGCCAGCTTGATCTCTCCCGTCACGTCCGTCGTG
>JAHDQY010000031.1 GCA_018433595.1 Synergistales bacterium | reverse complement strand
GGGGAGAACCCGAGGCTCCTTGAGCGATTCGTCGAAATTAGGGCCCCAATCGACGGTCTCCTCGTCGATGTTGGTGAGCATCTCCTCGCCGACGGAGGCCAGGCGGGCCTCGGTGTAACGCATGGCGGCGGGGGGGTCGCCATCGATGGAGCCGAAGTTGCCCTGACCGTCGACGAGAGGGTAACGCATGCTGAAGTCCTGGGCCAAGCGGGCCATCGTATCGTAGATGGCGCTGTCACCGTGAGGGTGGTATTTGCCCATCGTCTCGCCGACGACGCGGGCCGATTTCTTGTAAGACTGATTGTGGCGTAGCCCCAATTCGAGCATGGCATAGAGGATCCGCCGCTGCACCGGCTTCAATCCGTCCTTGGCGTCGGGCAGCGCCCGACCGACGATGACGCTCATGGCGTAATCGAGGTAACTGTGTCTGATTTCCTCTTCCAGCGGAAGAGGAAGGACGGTCCCGAAATCGAGTTGTTCTCCGCTATCCTTGGTCATCTGAAAGGGCAACCTCCTGACGGCTCAGAAAAAGCGGCCCTCTCGGCCGCCGAAGCCTTAGGGACCATTTTATCACGTCGCCGTCAGACGGCGACGATGACGCGTTCCATGCAGGGCTCCAGCTGGGTCAGGTCACAACCGCGCATGAGAAGGCGGCTGAGACGTTCCACATCGACAACCTTCCTCCCGATGAGCCATCTGACGGGCGTCCCTGTGAAAAGGCCGGGGGCGAGAGGACAACCGGGCCCGACAATCCAGGCCGTTTCAGCGCGCTCCAGGATGGCCCTCCAGTTCCCGTTGACGAGGAACGACGCGGCGATGACGACCAGGTCAGCCTCGGCGAGAGAGCGCCCGGCCATGTCCAGGGGAAGGCTGTTCTTGTCGTTTTCGTCAAAAAGCCGCAGCCGGTGCCCCTGTTCTCTCAACTCGCGGGCCAAAGTCCCGACACCGCCGACGACGACGACGTCCGATCCCTCCTTGAGAGGCGGCAGCCCCTCCGTCGCAGGGAAGGAATCCTGCTGCAAAAGGGCATTGGCCGTAGCCAGCGCAACGGCCCGGTCGCCGAGATGAGGAGAGCGGGCCAGGCTCAGCAGCTCCGAGGTCTCCAGGGGAAGGTGAAGCAGAAGAGGCGGGGACCACTCCTTCTCCTCACCCCGAGGCGGAAAGGAATCGGCCATGCCGACATTGCGGCTGCCGAGGGAAACGGCCGTGAAATGGATGCCCCGAACCACCTCGACGGCGATGCTGTCATCCGCTGCGGCCTGGGCGGCAATCCAGAGTCTCTGCTCAATCATGGCAATTGCACCTCCTCTGCGTCTAACGGCGGCACCTCGCCGACCAGGGCCTTGCGCAGCGAGCAGCCCGTCGGCGTCGCCGCAAGGCCACCTCGAGCCGTCTCCCGGAAAGCCTCAGGTAAGGCCCTTCCGACGGCACCCATGGCGTCGATGACCTCGTCGGGAGGGATGACGGACCGCACTCCGGCCAGGGCCATGTCGGCAGCCAGAACGGCCAGCCCCGTCAGGAGACCGTTGCGCTTGACGCAAGGCACCTCGACGAGCCCGGCCACAGGGTCGCAAATCAGGCCCAAGACCGACTTCAAAAGCAGCGCCGCTCCATGGACACAGGCCTCGGCACTTCCGCCACGCAAAAAAACGAGCGCCGCCGTTCCCATCGCCCCGGCGGCACCGCACTCGGCCTGACAGCCGCCTTCGGCTCCGGCCAAGGTGGCACGGCGGGCAACAATCTCGCCCACGCCGCCGGCAACGATAAGAGCTCCGAGAAGGCGCTCCCGATCCGCCCCGAAAACCTCTTCGTAGCCGAAAAGCAACCCCGGCAGGATCCCACAGCTTCCCGCCGTCGGGGCGGCGACGATGCGTCCCATGGCGGCGTTGTAGGTCGCGACGGAGAGCGCGATCTGACAGGCCCGAAGGACAAGGGGGCCGGAAAGAGGCTCGGCAGCTCTTTCCCGGTAGAGCCCTATCAAGGACCCGTCGTCGCCGATGAGGCGCCCCCGGCAGTGCGCCTCTTCCGCTTCGCGCACCGAGCGCTCCATGTCGGCGAGGCGGGAGGCCATCGCATCACGAAGCCAGCCAACGGAGCTTCCGCCGCTTTCTTCCGATTCCCACAGGAGGAGGGTTTCATCCAGAGAGAGTCCCTGGGCGGCACGAAGGAGCATTTCCGCAAAGGATCTCATCATCGGACATCTCCTCCGGCAGGGATGAGAAACATCCTTTCCAGGGCGGGATGAACGGAGCGAAGGTCGTCGACGATGGAACCGTCGATCCTCTTGTCAAGTTCGATGACCATGGCGGCCCTCTCTCCTCTCCCTCCGCGGTGAAGGTTCATGGTGGCGATATTGACGCCAAGGCGGGCCAGCTCGCCGGCCACGGCGGCGACGACGCCAGGAAGATCCCGGTGAAAGGTGACGAGGCTTTCCAGCTCTCCCGAGAGGTTGAGACAGAAACCGTCGAGCGATTGGATTCTGACGGAACCTCCTCCGATGGAGGCCCCGACGATCTCCATCTCGCGGTCCTGCCCGATGAAGTGGAACCGCACCGAATTGGGATGGGCTCCATCGATCTCTTCCCCGTGAAAACGAAAGGCGAGCCCCGAGTCCCGCGCAAGATCAAGGGCCTCAGGAACGCGCGGATCGTCGGGGGAAAGCCCCTGAAGTCCCGCAGCCAGGGCCCTGTCCGTCCCATGGCCCCAGTAGGTGGCGGCGAAACTGCCGCGAAGGAAAAGATCGACTTCCTTCGGGGGCTCACCCCAGCACTGCCGGGCAAGCCATCCGAGGCGTACGGCACCTGCCGTGTGACTCGAAGAAGGCCCCACCATCACCGGTCCGATGATATCCAAAAGAGACACTATCTTTCCCCCTCGTCAAAAAACGACAGACTGAGAACTGACAATGTTATAATAACATGATTAAAGCAAAGGACGGGACGGCCTGTCTACTGAGGGGGGAGAGAAAATGAGACGACTTTTGGGCCTTTGTCTTGTCACTGCCGCGGCTTTTGTGCTGTTCGGCTCAACGGGGCAAGGCTGGGCGGCCATGGGAAAGGTCAGCAGCTTCACCTTTAGGGGCCTGGAGGAAGATCTGACGTCACCGGGCGGCGTTTTCGAAACGGACGGCATCGGTGACGGCCGTTTTTCCGTCGTCATCTCCGGAATCGGCGCCGTGACAGGACTGACTCTGTACAACAGCGAAACTAAAGCGGAGTGGTTCGCCTCTTCAGGCGCAGGTTCCCGAGGGATGCGCGTCCGCGACAACGGAGGCAACGATCTTGTCGAAGCCGGCGGCGGTCTGCCGCTGATCCCTCTTTTGGGAAGCCTCGCCCTCGATCTGGCCATTCCGGGACTTGAGGACCCCTACCCGATCCCCTCCGGAGAATACGAGATCGCCGTCCGTTTCATCGACGGCAGCGAGAGCCGCGCCAAAGCGACGGTGCGCTATGAACCTAAAGAAACGCCTCCGGAGACGACCCTTATCGAAGCCCGCCTCCTCTCGCCTTCAGAGGCAAAGGGCAATTACGTCGGCCCTTCGGAGAAGGCCGGCGCCGCCGGCTCGGCCGATCGCGCCATCGCCCTGAGCCTCTCCGGCTCCGATCAGATCCTCTCCATTCAGGTTTTGAGCGTTCGAGGCCGTTTCGCCGCCTGGGACACGACACCGGGCAACGGCCGCTGGCTTATCGGAGTCGAAGATGACGGACATCTGCTGAACAAGGCCGACGGCAGCATCGACCTCACTTTCAGGGACGGACTTTCCCTCCGCCTCTGGCTGGAGGACAACGGCGCCTTCGCCGGAGAGGAGACGACCTTCAAGGTCATCGTCGAACTCAAGAGCGGCAAAAAACTGGAAAGCCCCGTCACCCTCTCCTCTGGCCAGCAGGCCGGAGGAGGCATCGTCAAGACCTTCGCCTTCCAGGGCCGTTCCGGACAGGACCTCGTCGGTCGGGGGGAACGTCCCGGAGCCGACGGCACGAAGGACTGGCGCTTTCGCATCGACATCGCCGCGAGGGGCACCATCATCTCCGCCATCCTTTCCCTCAAGGGGTCGCCCCATCGCTGGGATACCCTGCCCGGAAACGATGCCCCCCTCCTTGCCGTAACCGACGGCGAGGGCCACCTCCTGAACCGCCAGGACGGAAGCATCCGCATCCCCCTCTACGGCGAGACGACCCTCTTCCTTCTCGCCGCGGCCCCTTCGGGGGTCTTCCGCGATCAAGCCACCCTCGCGACCTCCCTGCAACTCGTCTTCGACGACGGAAGAATCGTCGAAGCCTCCCTGTCAGATGCCAAAGACGTCACGCCGCCGCCTTCGGCCTCCGTGACGGCACAGCTCCTTCCCGGTACGGGAAGGGACATCACCTCCTCATCGGAAGTGCTCATGGGAGACGGCAGGCCCGATCGGGCCGTCACCGTCGCCTTCCGGAATCTCCCTGCCGGCGCGCGCCTGATCGAGGTGGCCATCGAGCCCAGACGATCGGGACGAGGCTGGGACACCGTACCGGGAAACGGCTGGTGGGCCATCGCCGTCACCGGTGACGACGGCGCCATTCTCAACGGCACCGACGGAAGCCTCTCGCTGCCTCTCGACCGGGAAGCGACCCTCACCCTCTGGCTCACCGACGAAGGAGTCCTCTCGGCCGGAAGCCGGGATTTTGTCCTCAGGGCGGTTTTCGCCGACGGGCAAGTTCTGGAAACGGAGATCAGACGCTGACCCCTTTATGACAAAGAACTTTCGGTGCTTCCCGGGGGAAGCCCTCTTCACGGAGAGGGCTTCCCCCAATTTTTGCCCACCGCGACGGAAACCGGCGTCGGAACCTCCGTCAGCCAGGTTCTTCCGGCCGTCTCCATGGCCTCCGTCAGCTTGGTCCGGATCTCTTCTTTTCTTGTTTCCGGCCCCTCCACGAGAATCTCGTCATGAACGCAGCCGACGATCACCGCCCCCGTTCCGGCCAGAGCGTCGGTGACAAAAATCAGCGCCTTTTTGAGGATGTCGGCAGCCGTTCCCTGGACAATGGCGTTACAGCGCTCCGTCAGGCGCGGCCGCTCCCGGAAGTGCCTCAACCGGCCGTTCAGCGTCCTCGTCTCCCGGGAACCGTCGAAACGGAAGGATTCATGCCATCGCCCGACGGCCTGATAGTGGCGGAAAAACTGCTC
>JAHDQY010000027.1 GCA_018433595.1 Synergistales bacterium | reverse complement strand
GACAAGCCCCATCCAGATCCAGGACCCCCGCTGGGGCGTCTTCCTCCCCGTACGCGCCTACGGCCAGTTCGGCCTGCGCGTCGCCGACAGCCGCAAGTTTCTCGTCAAGCTCGTGGGCGCCCTGAACATCTTCGACAGAGAAGCGCTGGCCCGCCACTTCCGAGGCCTGCTGGTAAGCCGCGTCAAGGATCTCCTTTCGGCGTTCATCATCTTCGAAAAAAAGAGCGTTCTCGAGCTCAACGCCTATCTGAACGAGATCTCCTCCCATATGGGAAAAAGCCTGGCTCCGGACCTGGAGGCCTTCGGGCTGGAGCTGATCAATTTCTTCGTCACCTCCGTCAACGTGCCCGAAGAGGATCCTGCCGTGATGCGCCTCAAGGCCGCCCTGGCCCGCCGGGCCGAGCTGGAGATCCTCGGGACGGACTACCGCCAGCAGCGCTCCTTCGAAGTGCTCGACAAGGCCGCCGCCAACGAGGGCGGCGGCGGAACGATGCAGGCCGCCATGGGCGTGGGCATGGGATTCGGCATCGGAGGCGCCCTCGGAACGTCGGCAAAGGAACTGGCCGGCCATCTGGGCACCGCCGAAGGACGGCCCTGTCCCGCCTGCGGCACGGCCAACGCCGCCGGAGCCCTTTTCTGCAGCCGCTGCGGCGAGAGTCTCCAGAGGGAGAAAGCCGGCCGTTGCAGCGCCTGCAATGCGCCGCTGCAACCGGAAGCCCGCTTCTGCCCGTCCTGCGGAAGAACGCTGAAACGATGCGCCTCCTGCGGCAACGATGTCCCCGACGAAGCCCCGCGCTGCCCCGAATGCGGCGCCCCCCAGCCCACTCCCTGCCCCCACTGCGGGGCTCCGGTCACAGAGGAGATGCGCTTTTGCTCCCGATGCGGCAAGGCCCTGACGGAAAGCTGCCCCAACTGCGGCACGCCCCTCCCCAGGGAAGGCTCTTTCTGCCCCCGATGCGGCCATAAGGCCCGAGACTAGCCTTCAGGAGGTCTTCTTCCATGGCACGCGCACGCAAGATGAACCTGACGCTGCTTTTCATGGCGATCGTCGTCCTGGCCGCAACGGCGGCGGTTCTCCTCGTGATGCACCCGTCGGAGACGCGGGAGACCCGCTTCTGGACGACCTTCGCCTTCCTCGGATCGGCCGTCGTCGTCACCTTCGCCTACGCCGCCTTCCAGAACGTCTTGCGCCTCGATGCCGGAGCCCTGCCCCTTCCCCTCTTCATGGGGCTGGGGACGATCGTTCTGCTCTACGACGCCTTCGTCATCGCCGCACCGCTGCTGCTCTGGAAGGCCCTGAACCTTTCGGCGACGACCTACGTCCTGGCCCATGTCGTCGGCCTCGCCTTCTTCCTCGTCCTGGGAGGGGCGGGGGTCATGGCCTCTCTTTCATCGACGCCCCGGGCGGCGGCAGGCCGCCGCGAAGCCGTCGATTTCGCGCGCCGCGCCGACGACGCGCTCTCCCTGGCCCGCAAGGCGGCGGCAAGGCAAGACGCCGCATCGTCCCGGGCCTGGGAGGAGGCAGCCGAGGCGCTCCGTTACGCCGACCCCCTCGGCATCGACGCCTCCCGTCCCATCGAAGACGCCCTCGACGAAGCTCTCGCGGAAGCCCTGGCCCTCACCCACGAAAGCGGGGGCCCTTCCGAGCACGACCTCCGGCTGGCCTCGGGCGTTCTCGAAGGCCTGCGCCGCCGGAAAGCCCTGCTCCTCCGTGAAAAATAACGGCGAAAGGAGACCCTCATGAACCCGGAAATCCCGTCACGTCCCCTCCAGTGCCGCTCCTGCGGCGCCGAAAACGCGCCGGATTCGACCTACTGCGCCTACTGCGGCAACCTGCTGCCTGCCGAGGAAAGGCCCGAGGCCGACGACGGCGGTGCCGGAACGAAGGACGGCGTGAGCCCCATCGGCGACCGTTTCTCCGGCCCCAAGATCGGCTTCAAGCGGATCGGCATCTTCAAGTTCGTGGTTTTCTCCATCCTGACCCTGGGGATCTACCCGGCTTGCTGGATCTTCCTGCGGCGCAAGCAGATCAACGCTCTCGCCTCGACGGAAAAGCTTTCCGACTTCGTCGCCTTTCTGCCTCTCGGCCTGACCCTGATCTCCCTCCTCTTCGGAATGTCGCTGGAAGGAGAGGACTCTCCCGATTGGATGAGCCTGATCTCCTTCGCCCTCTGGATCTGGATAGCCTTCAGGATGCGACGGATGCTCCGGGACCACGTCGCCGGAATCGCCCCCGACTACGCCGAGGGGAACGTGGCTCCCTCGAAGCTCTGGACCTTTCTTTTCACCTGTTTTTACATCCAGCACCACATCAACCGCCTCATCGACGTCGATATCCTCAGGCGGACGAACTGAAGAGGAGGGGGCCTCAAGGCCCCTCCTCTTCAGTTCGTTTCGTCCCTTCAGGAACCGGACAGCTCCTGAACGATCTGTTCGGCCAGCACCCGGGAGGCCTCGAAAACCCCCTCCTCTCCGTTGTCACTGGCCGTCTCGAACCCCAGAAGGGCCACGCCGCTTTCCACGTCGACGAGGCGGGCCGAAAGCGTGTAAAGCCCCCCGACGGCGTTGACGGAACCGACGATGACGTAGCGCGCCCCCAGACAACGGCCGACCTTGACGGCCGTCTCGTCGTCGACGAGGCCGGAGAGATTGAGACGCTGTTCGGCGGCGACGGCGGCCACCTGGGCCTTCTCCACCACGATCCACCCCGATTCCCCGGAAAGACGGCCGCGGAGCTGCTCCGCCACGGCGCCTCCCAGGAAGAAGGGACAGCCTACGGTGCGAAAGTCGGTGACGGCCAGGGTCATTTCGGCCAGGGCCGGACCTGCCGTCAGGGCCAGCAAGGCCAGGACCGTCACGACCCGGTGAACAAGGACGCGTTCTCTCATCGCCTTTTCCTCCCCCCTTCCCTCGTCAGGGACGAGGCGCCCGGCCATCGCTTCAGGCAAAGAAGGCACGCAGAGCCTGAGCGACGCCGTCGACCTGAGCCTGAAGCTTCGCGACGGCTTCGCTCAGGCCCTGCACTTCGCCGTCGACGAAGATCTTGCCCGAAGCGAAGGAAAGTTCGGCAAGGACCTCCTTGGCTCTGGCGTTGTCGTCTTCGTTATGAAAGGCCCGGGCCTTGTGAAAGCGCAGGACATCGCGGAGCTTGGTCTTTCCGGCAAGAATGCCCTTGCCGTCGCGGACCAGGAGCTGATCGGTGACCAGTTCCCTGCCCATCCGCTCCTCGATCCAGAGGATGATCTTCGAATCGCCTTCGCGACCGGCGTGGTAAGCCAGCTCCGAAGCCGCCAGGGTGCGCAGCTTTTCGGCATCCCCCCAGAAATTGACCATCCTGTCGAAGCCCTTGTCGAGGACCTCGGCCATCACGGCCTTGCCTTTTTCATACCGGCCGCTCCGGAGATAGCTGGCGCCGACGAGGAAGGCCAGGTCGGCGTTCTCCGCCGTCACCTGGGGCACCAGGGCTTCGGCGTCAAGGAGATTCTTCCCCTCAAGGGCGCCGTCGGCGAGGAAGAGCGCTAGCGCCCTCTCCGTCTGTTTGGAAATCTGAGCGCCGGACGCCGAACCGCCGTCTCCGCCGCCTCCACATCCACATCCGCCGAAGGCCGCGACCGCGATGAACAGAACGGCCAGGCTCAGGAGGCACGCAATAAAGGTTCTTTCTCTTCCTGTCATTTTCATGTTCCGTCTCTCCTCTCCCGTTTTCTGCCGGCAAAAACGGCTTGCTACCGCTACTTGAGCAGTTCTTCCAATTTCTCCGCCAGGGAGGCGTCGAGCTTTCGCAGGGCCTCCCGTTCTTCCTCCGCTCCCTTGCGGTTGCCTCTCAGGTACTGGGCCATGCCGAGGAGGAAGCGCACCTGGGCGTTTTCCGGCTCCTTGTCTCTCGCCGGGAGGAGGACGCCGACGGCGTCTTCGGCCGCCCCGACCTCGATGAGGAGCTGGCCCAGCGAGAGGTAGGCCGGCATGTAGCCGTCGTCGGCCTTGACGGCCGCGACGAGAAGGTCGACGGCCTCGTCGAGGCGGTTGCGGTTCTTGAAGGCCTGACCTTTGAGAAAGAGGGCCTCGGCCAGATCGGGCTTGAGCTCCAGGGCCTTGTCGAGGGCCGGAGTGGCGCTGTGATAGTCACCCAGCATGAAATAAGCCTTGCCGACGAGGAGATGGGCCTCGGCGAAGGTCGGGTCCCAGGTGACGGCCTGCTGGGCCGCAAGGAGGCAGTCGCTGTAGCGTCCCGCCTGATAATAGACGCCGGCCGTGATGAAGCGCAGCAGCCCGTCCTTGGGATTCAGCTTGGTCATCTTCTCCCAGTGAGGGAGGGAGCGGCGATAGTCGCCCAGGTTGTAGTAGCCCAGAGCCTCGTAGAGATAATAACGGTAATCGTCCATGGGCGCCCCTTCCGTCGGAGCGCCGCCGCTGAAGAAGGCGATCATTTCGGCGGCGAGGTTTTTCGTCGCCAGCGTCACGCCCCGCTCGCCCTCGCGGGAGATCTGTTCGAAACTCTTGAGGACCGCCCCCGATTCGACGTCGACGAGGCGTGCCGTCAGGACGAGGAGGGGACCGAAGCGGCTGACGGCTCCGAGGACGAAGTAACGGGCCCCTACAAGGCGACCGGCCTTGACGGCCGTCTCGGTAGGGACGACGCCCGAAAGGGCCAGCTGCTGCTGGGTCGCCACCGCGCCGAGCTGGCTCCGCTCGACAACGGTGACCTCCCGCGTTCCCACCAGCTCCGTACCCAGAATTTCGCTCACCGAGGAGCCCAGAAAAAGGCTCGCCCCCTGGGAAAGAAAGGGGTTGACGGCCACCGTCAGGGCGGCCCCGGCTGAGCCGATCGGCCCGAAGGCCAGCGATAACACGATGAGAAACGCTCCGGCAAGCTTCACGGCCTTCCCTCCTTCCCGGACATTTCCGATCCCTTGCAGGCTTCCCCCAAGCGGCTAAAATCCGCAGCCGCAGCTGCCGCCACCACCGCCACCGTCGCCGCCTCCGCCTTCCTGCGTCTCTCCCCAGAAGGCGTGCCACCACTCCTTGCCGCTGGGGGCCCGGCCGAAGCCCGGCCGGTAATCGGAGATGTTGCGCTCCACCTTCTTGAAGGCATCGTTGGGCTCAGGAAGATCGACCTGGCCGGGCTTCATCCCCGGAACGCCGATGTAATGACCGGGACAGAGCGGCGGCGTATCGAGAATTTCCACCGTTCCTCCCGCGACGCCCGTCCCCTGCGAGGGGCCCTCTCCCGTCCCCATCATCTCTCCCAGGACGTTGGTCACGGCCTCCCCCGTCTCCATGGCCTCGTTGGGGGCCTGGAGGACGGCGGTCACGAGATTGCCCGCCGAATTGGTCGACGTGACAATGCTCAGGTAATTGCCGACCTTGGCCCCCGTGGCCAGGTTCTTACGGGCCTGGGAATCACGGGCGACCATTTCGTAGCCGGGATCCTGGCCGCTCACGTCGGCCATGTCCTCCGTCCCCGTCACGATGGCGTCGGCCCCCGCCAGGACTCCGCCGATGGCGAGAGGGATGCCGACGGCGATGCCCAGCGGCGTCGCCGTGACGACCAGACCGGCCCCGGCGATAAAGGTGGCCCCTCCGGCGATGACACCGGCCGCGGCCTTCGTCGCCGAAAGCCAGCGCCCGACCTGATCGCGGACGGCCTCCGTATCGATCTGGGGCGAGGGAAGGCTGCGCTTGAGCGTTCCGGCACGATTCGCCACGTTCCGGGAGAGATTGGAAAGGGAGCCCAGCATCCCCTTCTGATTGATTCCGTAAGTCCCCGAAGGGGCATAGGCGGCGAAGGCCGGATCGGCGGCAAGGTATCGCCAGAGACAGGCCAGATCCTCCAGACTCAGAGGCATCCCCGAAAGCTCGACAAGCTGCACCTCCTGGTCGAGACGGCGGGCCCGCCGTTCCGTCTCGTCGAGGCCCCTCATCGCCAGCTTGTAGCGGGCCTCCATTTCGCCCGCCGAAGTGAGATTTCCGTCGGCATAGACAAAGGCGCTCAGGCCAGCATAGGCCTCGACGGCGGCAAGAGCCATCTCCCGATAGGCCTCTCCGACCCTCTGAGCCGCGCTCCGGCTCAGGGGCGCCGAACGGTCCCGCATGATCCCGCCCGATCCCGCCGTCGGGGAGGAACCGCCGCTGTTCACGGCCCCCGGAGAGGTCTGAACGGGGAGGGGAGCTCCCCCCCCGGCGGGAACCTGATGGAAGGTCACGGCCCCCGAGGGGACGGCCAGAAACAAGGAAACGAACACGAGAAAACCTATAAGGACCTTATTTTTACGGACTCCCGTCATGACTTCACCTCTTTTCCTCAATGTTAGAGTTCCTCGACGCCCCCCGGCGCCGCCTGCCCGGCATCATCCGATCGAGAGAGCCTTCGCCTTCAGCGGGGGGTCTCCCCCCACCGGTGGGTCATGGCGTCGTAGGTGTAGATCTTCTCGGCACTGTAGATGGAGACCGCATAGGGCTCGACGATGGCGGCCTGAGGAGCGATGCCCTCCTTCACCACCCACTGGCGCACCGTCGTGTCGTAGATGACGGCGTCCCGGCCGTCCCAGGCGACGGCCAGGTTGTCTCCCAGCTGGGCTTCCTGAACGGCGAAATCGCCCGCCGTCTGCCAGGCCTTGAGAAGGGGGTCGTAGACGACGAAGCCCTCCTCGCAGGTCACGGCCGCCATCTTTCGGGAAAGAAGGGGACTCTTGACCCTGCCGGGCAGCGCCTCACTCGTCACCCAGCGGCGGTCCCGGCTGTCGTAGACGGCGACCCGTCCCGGCTCCCAGGCCAGGGCCAGCTCATCGGAGAGCATGCCCGCCAAGGGGGCGAAACCGTCCAGGGACATCCACTGATGAACCCGGATGTCGTAGACCCAGACGGAGGTCTCGTTCCAGACGAGGGCCAGGTTATTGTGAGTGCGGTGCCCCTTGGGGTAGAAATCGTTCAGGATCGACGGCTGTCCCAGAGTCGGATCGTCGACCCGGACCGTGACTCTGTCGACGAAAAGGCGAACCTCGGCCTGAGCCGGCAGGGACACGGCGGCAAGGACCATGACCGCCAGAAGGGCGACGACGAACCGGATCTTCTCTTTTTTCATGACTCTCACCCTTTCTCGAATAAGGGAAACGGGGTCTCCCGCGGGAGGTGCCTCGGATCGGAAGAGGCTCACCGCCGTATCAGCCGGATCCGGCCCGCCTCGATCCCCTCCAGGGCCAGGTCGCTTCGCTGCTTAAGGATCGCCTGAGCCAGGGCCTGGGCGTCTCCCGGGAAGGAGACCGAGACGACGGCGACGCCCCCGGAGAACCGGTCGAGGCGGGCCGACGCCGCGCCGGCACGGTTGCAGCTTTCGACGATGCCATGGGCCTCGACGAAGGATCGCAGCCCCGAAACCTCGACGGTGACGGTCGGCGCTCCGGCCTTGGCCGCTTCGGCCGGGGCGCCTTCGATCATGCGCTTCGCTTCCTGACGGGCCGCCGCTTCAAGGGCCTTCTGGGCGGCTTCGGCGGCGGTGTAGCCGATCTCCTTCGCCGTCGTCGCATCGGCGTAAATCTGGCGCCCGTTGGAGCCGAGGCAGGCCGAGACGGCCAGATCGGCCGTGGCCGTGAAGAGGCCGAACTCGTTCCGGACCGGCGGCGCCACCTCGGCCCGGCCCGAGAGAAGGACCTGGAAGCCGAAGGAGCGGCTCAGCTCCAGGATGGCCTCGACGTCGCCGTCGAGGGCCAGAGCGGCCGCCTTGGCCTGGCGGATCCGCTCAAGCTGCCTCTGATCGACGGCCCGGAAACCGCCGTCGAGAAGGGCCCTGATGAGGATCGCCTCGACCGTCGTCCCGTGCTGGGCCGAAGCCGAACGGACCAGGACGGCGACGCTCTTGCCCTTGGGCAGAGCGCTCTCCGCATGGAGAGGAAGGGCCGTGAAGGCGAAAAGGAGAGCGAGCAGAAGCCCTGAACGGGTCGTTCTCATGGCCCCTGCCGCAGGACGGCCTCGAAGAGGACGCACTCGTCGAAAAGCCGCTCCAGAGGGAGCGTGACGCCGACGACGTAGCGATCGCCCCGGATGCCGGCATAATCGACGTGGCCCTCGACGACGGTTCCCGAGACCTCGATGGATTTGAGCCGTTCCGGAAGACCGTAACGGATCTCATAAAGCAGAAGAAGAAGCCTTTTGCGGGCATCGGATGCCGCCCCCCGCCGAGCCAGGAGCCCCGCCTGGGCGGAGGAGTCCCGAAGGAGAGCCGTCCCCTCGACGGATGCGGAGCCGCCGGCCCAGTCGACAAGGCCGAAACGGAAGGTCTGGATCCCCTCGACGGCGCCGTTGTTTCGCCAGATCCGTTCCAGGTCCGACTTCGAGAGCGCCGATGCCGCTCCCGAAGAAAGGACGAAAAAAGCCGCTGAAAGGAGGGCAAGCGCCGCGAGGCGTCTCATTCGACCCGCTTCCCTTCGACGGTTCCGGCCGTCAGCCCCGTCACCTCGACGGAGAGTTTTTCCAGTTCGACGGCCAGATCTTCGGCGGAGTTTTCCGTCACCACGTCAAGCTCCACCTTGCCGCCGCCGAAGGCCCGCTGGTAGACGCCGACGACGCCCGGGGCCTCTTCCAGGGCCTTCTTGATCTCCCGGACCTGGGTGAAGGAGACCTTGTCGACGACGACGTTGATCGTCCTCCCCGGCATGGCTCCGGCCGAGCCGCTCACCAGAGCGTAGGCCACCTTGTTGACCAGGGAGGAGGCGGCCTGCCGTGACGCGGGCTTGAAGGCCTTGACGGCCCCGTCCTGGGCGGAGGTCCCCTTCTCCTTGGCCTCGAAGGCCTCCGTCCCGAGGACGTAGGCCGTCTGAGCGATGACCGCCTTGAGCTGCACCTGAGAGCGGACCCCGTAGAGGGTCACGCCCTCCACCTTCTGCTTGGCGTAGGCGATGCCCTGGGCCTTGCCGTAGATCAGGACGTCGGCCCGGAAAGAGCGGGCCAGCTCCTGGAGCAGGGTGACGTCGCCCGTCTCCCGTGCCAGGTCCATCTGCCGCTGATCG
The DNA here is from genome assembly GCA_018433595.1 of Synergistales bacterium. Lineage (GTDB taxonomy): Bacteria > Synergistota > Synergistia > Synergistales > Aminithiophilaceae > Aminithiophilus. Next base: position 42,015 of record JAHDQY010000027.1, on the reverse strand, counting down.
AGGTTGCCGGCCTGGCCCGCGTCGACGAGGAGATAGCCGGCCTTCTCGAAGAGCCGGAGTACCTCGCCCTCGACGGTGGAAAGGAAGGGACGCTCGTTCTCGATCGATTCATCGACGAGGACCATGACCCGGGGATTGCCGAGGACATCGATGACGGCGGGGCCGAGGACGCCGTCAAGGGCCCCCGTGGCGACAAGGCAGTCGGCCTCGATGGTGTAGATCCCGTCGGCCTCGCCCTCGCTGAGGATGGTGAAGGAGGTGACGATTCCCTGGGATTGGGAGAAGACCCTGTCGCGGACGACCTCGAAATCCTTCATCTCCGTGATGCCCTGCACGTAGGCTCCGACGCCCTTTTCCAGAGCGTCCCGGTAAGCCTGGCGCTTGGCCTCCTCCCTCGCCCGCGGAACGTCGCCTCCCACAACGGCGGCCGACCCTTCGGCGGAGACGCGGATCGTCTCCTGGGCAACGGCGCCAAAGGGCATTCCGACAAGGAGAGCCAGCAGAATAAGGACGGGGGCGATGCGCCTCATCGCAGTCACGGTCCTACCTCTTGACGACGGAGACGCGGCAGGGGACGCGGAAATCGTAGGCGCTTCCCCGGATCCTGGCGGCATCGCCGTTGGAGACGACGAGATCGACGTTCTCCGGCCCCACCACCCGCAGGGCCTTGACCGCGACGGGAGCGTCGCTGACGCGGGGCGCCCCCTTGGCGTAGTCAAGGCTGTTGTGGTAATCGCAGAGTCCCGACGAGAGGAAGCGTTCACGGTCGACGGAGGCAAGGCCGTAAACCTCCCTGCCCGACTCGTCGACGATACGGAAGGTCATGGCCGGAATGAGAGGCAGATGGCGGGCGTCGACGACGAGGCCCGTGTAGCTGCCGGAAGGCTTCCTGCCCGGCACGGGAGCGGAAGGCACCGCCTTTTCCGACGGTTTTTCAGGCAGGGCCGGCAGGAGGGCCCGGCGCACCTTCTCCAGCTTGACGCGGCCGACGACGGTGTAGACCTCGCCGTCCCAGGAGGCTTCGAGGATCTCGATGTTTTTGATCATGCCCTGGACTTCGGTGCGGACGGTGTCGTGAGTCATGAAATCCTTCATCGTCGTTCGAGCGTCGACGCGAACGCCCTGAAGGAACTCCAGAAGATTCCGCTGAAGGTCGACGACGGCCCCCCGCCGGGCCAGCAGCTTGCCCTGGGCCGTCTCCTGCTTGCCCGATGGGGCCACGGCCTGTCCTCGGGCCTCGACGTAACCCTCGGTCCAGTCGATGCGGGCCGTTTCGGTCTCATCGACGACGTTCGAATCCGTCGATGAAAGGGCTTGCGCCTTCACCGTCTCCTGAGCCTTCACCGTCTCCTGAGCCCACAAGGCCGCCGGGAAAAGCGCCGCGACAAATGCCAGAACCAGGAATTTCCTGACCATGAAACCCTCTCCTTCCCTGGGAGCCGACCGGAACAACCCCTGATATCGAGCGGATCACGTCCTGTGTCGAAACCTAAATTCTTCCGATTTCACTTTAGCACAGGACCGAAGAAGAAGACAGCTGTGGGCAATATGCGACTCAGAAGGCCCCCACATCAAGCTTGCGGTAATCGGAAGGAACGTCGAAAACGCTGTCGGCGACGGCTCCGGCGACGATATTCCTGTACTGAACCGTCGACGTCCCCTCGGGAGACTGATGGACCGCCTTCAGAAGGAAACCCAGCTCGTGGGAGAACCAGATCAGCGTCGAAGACTCGGGGGATCCTTCATCGACGAGACGGATCTTTTCGCAGAGATAGCCCTCGACGGTCTCGTTGCCCAGCTTCTCCATTTTCTGACCCTTCGCGCCCTCTCCTTCGGCCGTCAGTCCGTCGAGATCGGGGGCATTCATCCCCGTCAGAGGAGACTGCCCCTCGCTCATCTCCATGTAGGCCTGCTGATCGTGAAGCAGAATCAGCGTCGCGCCCTCCTCGCCTGAGGTAATGACGCCGGTGCGTCCCATCTCCCCCGTCATGTCCTGGCGCTGCCTGTCGCCTTTGACGTAGATCTTCCCCGTCATGGCGCCCATGGGCCCCTCGATGACGAGATCGGCCTCGAATTCAGCGGCCCGCACTGCACCCGCACAAAGCAGCAAAAGACCCGCAACGAAAAGCGCTTTCCCGACTGTTTTCACCGCATTCCTCTCCTTTTCAAAACGGCACGGATTCTGCGACTCTTCCCCAATTCCCCGGACAGGGAACAATGCCATCGGCAAAAAACTCCCCCTTTCGAGATTTCGTATCGACCCAAAGTGAATAAAATGTCATGATCGGAAAGATCCTTTCTTTTCAGTATATATAGAGTAAAAAATAAGTAACAATGCTATAGTTGATATTAAGACCATCACGGAAAGGCGGGAAGGCCATGAACGGCCGATGGGACAAGTCCCGCAAGGCTCTCTTCTCTCTGATCCCAGGTCTGATCCTTCTTCTGGGCTTCTTCATCCTTTTCGGCCTTTCGCTGGACCACCGCAACCGACGGGAAACCTATCTGGAGGGCCAGACGCGGGCGGCCGAAAACAACCTTCAGGCCGTGCTGGGGACGCTGCGCCCCTTCGCCGAGGCCGTCGTCCGAGAGAGCTTCTCCCCGTTCGACAAGCAGTCGCGCATCGAAGCCGCCTGGGACGCCGGGCCGGGGCCCTATCGCAATGCCCTGAGCATCGCCCTCTCCTGGGAGCTTCAGCAGACCTACGACATCATCGCCGCCATGGGCTTCCACCTGCTGGAGTTCCATTTCCCCGACTCTTCGAGTTTTTTCCGGTTTCCTGGAGGCTCCTCCGGCAAAACAACGGCGCCCTACCCGGAACCGCGCTTCACCGTCGGCCTGGCCAACGCCTCCCTTCGACCGGTGGAAGGCTTCGAGACGGGCTGCCTGATCTCGGGCTACCGCTTCATCTACCCGTTCATCTCCAAAGGGGGACGGCCGCTCGGCAGCGTCGAACTCTGCCTCTGCCTCGACACGATCCTCCCCCTTCTGGAGGAGCTGACGGGAGGGACCTTCTGCGTCTTCATGCCCCTCCGGGAGATCGAAACCCACAGCTGCGAGACCTTCCGTCAGGAGCTCGTCCCCTTCCCCGGCCTCGAGGATTTCCTCGTCAAGCGCACCGTCCTCACCCATCACCGGTCCGGCCGGGGACCCGATCTCAAGGCCATCCAGGACCTCTGCCGCAATCTCAGGCCGAAGGAACGACGCCTTCTGGAAGGCAACGCCTCCTTCTCGACGGGCCTTGCCCGGGGAAAGAGCCCCTTCCGGGTCACCTTCGTCCCCCTCCTCTCCCTCCGGGGGGAGCTCGTCGGCTATCTGGGGGGCTTCATCCCCGACAGGACCCTCCGGGACCTGGAACAACGGTACATCACCCTTCTGATCGGAACGGCCGCGGCCTTCGCCTTCCTGGCCCTTATCGTCTGGCTGGCCCTTCGCAACCGCCTGGCAATGGAGACGCTGGCCACCTGGGACTCCCTGACGGGGGCCATGCTTCGGGAACCCTTCCTCCGCGAAACCGAACGGGAGCTCTCCCGAAGCCTTCGCCACGACCGCCCCCTGGCCTGGATCATGTTCGACATCGACGACTTCAAGAGCGTCAACGACACCCTGGGGCACGTCGCAGGCGACAAGCTGCTTCAGAGCCTCGGCAGGGGCATCACCAAGGCCATCCGCTCCTCCGACCTCCTGGCCCGGTGGGGCGGCGACGAATTCCTCGTCCTGGCCCCGGAGACGTCGGAGCTCCAGGCCTACAGGCTGGCCGAACGCCTCATGGACGTGGCCGCCTCCCTGGACGTCCCCGGAGCCCCGCTGCATCTGAGCATCGGCCTGCACCTGCAGCAAAAGGACGACAGCATCGATGACAGCCTCCGCAAGGTCGACGAAACCCTTTACGCCGCCAAGCGGCAGGGGCGGAACCGCATCGCCCGATCAAACCGGAACGGGAGAAGGATCTCAGATGTCGGCCCCCAGGAAACGGCGGGCGACAAGACCGATAACGAAGGAGACGGCGGTCACTCCTAGGCTGATGGAAAGCATCTCGATGAAGTTTCTGCGAAAGGGGATCTCTTTCACCACGGCCATGAAAAAGGAGGAGACGACGATGACGGCCGCGCCGCCGGCGAGGGTGAAGGCGAGCCAGACCCTCTCCACTGCCGGCCACCTCGTTTCCTCAAAAACGTCCGGACCCCGCCGAAAGGCGTCAGCGGAGGGCTTCTCCGTCAAAGCAGTCCCGGCAGAGAATGCGACCCCGGCGAAGGCGCGCCTTCGTCTCCATGACCTTTTCGCCGCATTTCTCGCAGAGCCGGCTCGGCTCCATGGGGGCATGGGGCGGCGCCTCCCTCGGGGCGGGGCCGACGAGAAAGAGATCCTCCAGGTCGGCATCGAGAAGAGCCCGCGCCCTCTCGTCGCGGAGGGCGGCAAAACGGATCCGCTCCTCCTCCGCCAGAGTTCCGGCGTTGCTTCCGGCCTGAAGCTCCCGGTAGGGGTCGTCCTTCTCCTCGGGATGAAGCCTCGGAATGATGCGGATCGCCTTGCCGTCGCGGCGGCGATAGAAACTGAAGGCCATCTTGCCCACGTCGCGGATCAGCAGGTTGCCCTTGCCGACGGTACAGCCCGTCAGGAACTGGACGGCGTCGACGGCGCAGCTGTCCGATTCGGCGACGGCCACGATCTCTTCGTCGTCGGCACGCCCCACCTCCCGCAGGGCCAGTTCGGCCAGACGGATCCCCAGGGCCAGTCCCGGACACCAGTGTCCGTGAAAGGCCACGACATCTTCAATCGTTTTTTCGTCCAAGGTCGTCGCCATGAAGAGTCCTCCTCGTGAAAGAGATCGCTGGACGCCGGGAAAGACAAGACGTAAACTGTGACGACTATCGCGTTTCGCAACGAGGAGGAATCGGCGTGTCTCCCTCCCCCTGTTTTTTTCTGTCTCCGCAGAATGCGACCCTCGTCGTCAGGGCCCTGGAGGCTCTGGGCGACGGCCTGCTCTTCGTCGATCTGAAAGACCGCCGTTTCTGGGCCAACGACGCCTTCTACGGACTGATCCACGAAGAACCGCTCCGGGACGAGGCCCCCCTCGACCTCTGGCTCAACGGGCTCGAAGAGGGGGACCGCTCCGCCCTCGAAAGCGATCTCAGCCGCTCCGGCGAGCCCTTCCAGCGGGAGTTCCGCCTCCTCCGCAGCGACAAGACGCCGGTCTGGCTCAAGGTAAGGGGGACGACCGCCGCCTTCGACGAAGAAAGGACGTCCGGAGGCAGCCTTCTCGTCGTCTCCGACATCTCCCGCCGCAAGACCGCCGAAGACCGGACCCTCCGGGGGGAGCGCCGTTTCCGGACGCTCTTCGAAGCGGCCCGGGACGGCGTCATCCTCTGCGATTTCGAGGGAACCATCCTCGACGTCAATTCTTCCGTCTGCTCCGCCCTGGGGCGGAACCCCTTCGAACTCTACCACAAAAACCTGGCAGCCTTCCTCCCGATGGCCGAAGGAAAGACCTTGAAGACCATTCTCGAGACCGTCCGGGGCGAGGGCGAAGGCCTTTTCGAGACGACCTTCATCGACGCCGCGGGAGAGGAGCGCCCCGTCGAAATCAACGCCTGCGGGACGACCTTCCTCGACCGGGACGTGATCGTCGCCTTCTGCCGCGACCTGACGGAGCGGAGGAATTTCGAGGCCTCCATCCGCCGCAACGAGGAGAGGCTTCGCCTCGCCCTCGACACGGACAGCGGCGGGATCTGGGACTGGAACGTCGCGGCCGGCGATATCTATCTCAGCTCCGGCTGGTACCGCATGGTCGGCCTCCCCGTCCGGGAGGAGCCTGTCGAATGGGCCTTCCTCATGGAACGCACCCACCCCGAGGACAAGCAGAAGCTCGAACAGCTCCTCCGGGAGCAGCTCCCCGAGAAGGGGGTCCTTTGCCTCGAAAGCAGACTCCGGACGGCCCGAGGCGACTGGAAGTGGGTTCTCGTACGGGGGCGTCTGGTCGAGAGGGACAGCCTGGGAAACCCCCTGCGCCTCATCGGCACCTACATCGACATTGACGACCGGAAACGTCTCGAACAGGCCAACCAGAAGGAACGGGCCTTTCTGAGGGACTGTTCCCAGCGGGACGACCTGACGGGCCTCTTCAACCGGCGCGCCCTGGAGGAACGTTTCCCTCCCCTCCTCGCCCTGGCGAAACGCAAGGAGATGCCCCTGGCGCTGATCCTTATGGACATCGATGATTTCAAAGGGATCAACGACGCTTTCGGCCATCTCGTCGGCGACGACGTTCTCATCCAGGCGACGGAGCGCCTCATGGCGACGACGCGATCGTCGGATCTTTTCTGCCGCTGGGGAGGCGAGGAGTTCGTCCTCGTCGTCAACGAAGACGAAGAGGGCGCCGAGATTCTGGCCCGGCGCCTGCAGGAGGCGATGGGAGAGGTTCTGGCCGCTCCCGATCATCCCGTCACGGCCAGTTTCGGCGTGGCCCAGTGGGAGGTGGACCTTTCGCTGATCGAGCTTTTCGAAAGGGCCGACAGGGCCATGTACCGGGCCAAAAGCCTCGGTAAAAACCGCGTCATCCGATGGAGCGCCAGGGGCGTCACTCCAGACGGTTCCTGAAAAGGCGGGCCGCTTCGCGGATGTCGTCGGCCGCCACGACGGCGGAGGAGACGGCGGCGCCGACGGCTCCGGCGTCGAGGAGTTCCCGCGCAAGGCCCTCGGAAATCCCGCCGATGGCGACGCAGGGCAGAGCCGTCGCGCGGCAGACCCGGCGGAGCCCTTCGACGCCGATGACGGCCGCGTCCGTCTTCGTCTTCGTCGGAAAGAGAGCGCCGACGCCGAGATAGTCGGCCCCTTGCTCCTCAAAGAGGCGGGCGGCCTCGGCCGTCCGGGCCGAGGCGCCGATGACGAGCCCCCGGGGGGCCAGACGCCGGGCGGCGGAGACGGGAAGATCGGCCCTGCCGAGATGGACCCCGTCGGCCCCGGAAGCGAGGGCCACATCGAGGCGGTCATTGACGATGAAGAGAGCGCCGAAAGCGTCACAGAGCCGCCGAAAGACCAGGGCCTCGTCGTAGAGACGCCGCGACGAGGCCTCTTTGTGCCGAAGCTGGAGGGCCGTCGCCCCGCCTTCGAGGGCGAGACGGGCCTGCTCCTCCAGAGTGCGCCCCCGACCCCCGAGAGCGTCGGGGATCACGTAGAGGATCAGCCGGCGGGCCAGATCGATCATGAGAGCCCCTCCGGCAGCGGGATCGGGCCCTCGATGCGCCGCCGCCCCTCATCCAGGTCACGGCCCCGGAGTCCGGCCAGAGCGTCGACGAACCCCTGACGGAAGGAAGCGGGACCCGGGAAGCGCTCCGCCCTTTCGGCGGCGAGGCGGAAGGCGAGCAGGGCCGCCAGTCCCGCCGAGAGGGGATCGGCGACGGCGAGGCAGGCGGCCATGACGCTCCCCAGGCAGCAGCCGCTCCCCGGAAGATCCGCAAGCCGCTTCGACCCGCCTCGGACCTTCCAGAGGCTTCCGGAGAAGGCGAGCCGGTCTTCGCCCCCCGTAGCGACGGCCAGAAAGGCAGGACCTGAAAAGACGAGGCGGGAAAGGGCCTCCGCCACACCTCGGGCTCCGGCGCCCTCGACGCCGCAGAGACGCCCCTCGCCGCCTCCGAGAAGGGCCATTTCAGCCTCGTTGCCCTTGACGGCCACCCTCCGGGAGGCCGCCCGGAACCGATCGATCCACCGTCGCCTCCAGTCTGTCGTGCCGTAGCCGACGGGATCGACGAGACAGGGCCGGTCCGGAGGAAGCCCCGCCAGCGCCTCGGCGAAGGCTTCCGGAGTCCTTTCCGTCGGCATGCCCGTGTTGAGAAGGAGGGCCGAGGCCCGTGAGGCGATCTCCCGGGCCTCGGCGGGATGGGTCGACAGGATGGGCGAGGCGCCGACGGCGGCGGTGACCTCGGCCTGCCAGGGAGCAGCGACGGCGCTGGTGATCTGATAGATCAGGGGCCGTCGCGACAGCGCCGTCCAGGCGCCGGAAAGATCCAATCCGGGCTCCATCGTCACGCCTCCAGCCAGGAAGGGACGACGGCATGCCCCACGGGACCGGCCCCTCGGCCGGGCCGGAAACCGTGGCGGAGGGCGAGCTGAAGGTAGGCCAGCCCCCTTTCGACGGCCTTCGGAAGAGGCAGGCCGGCGGCCAGCTCGGCGGCGATGGCGGCGCTGAGGGTGCAGCCCGTACCGTGGGTGTTGACCGTGGCGAGGCGGCGATAGCGGAAAAGCCTCACCTCGGAGCCGTCGAAAAAGAGATCCGTCACCGTCGGGTCGGTGCCGTGGCCGCCCTTGACGAGGGCCGCGCCGGCTCCGAGTCCGACGAGGCGCCTGGCGGCGGCCTCCATGGAGGGAACGTCGCCGACGGGAAAGCCGGCGAGGCGGGAGGCCTCGGGGAGGTTGGGCGTCACCAGGGCCGCCAGAGGAAGAAGCCTCGACCGCAGCGTCTCCTCGGCTCCTTCGTCGAGGAGGGCGTCTCCGCTGGTGGCGACCATGACGGGATCGACGACGAGAGAGGCCACGGAGAAGGCCTCGAAGACATCGGCGATGACCTCGATGAGCCGCGCCTCGGCCACCATGCCCGTCTTGGCGGCGGCGACGGGAAAATCGGAGAGGACGGCTTCCATCTGGCGGCGGACGCTCTCGGGAGAGACGGTTTCGACATGATGGACGCCGAGACTGTTCTGGGCCGTCAGGGCCGTCACGGCGCTCGTTCCGAAGACGCGGAGGGCGGCGAAGGTCTTGAGGTCGGCCTGGATCCCGGCGCCGCCGCCGGAATCGCTCCCGGCGACGGTAAGGGCTGTGGCACGGTAGATCATGGCCGGAAGAAAAGCCCGCCGACGGAGACGGCTTCGTCGATGACGCCCTTGTCATGAAGGTGATCGGCGAAGGCCTGCCATTGGGCCTCGTTCAAAAGCTGCCGGCGGGGGAAGAAGTCGACGGTCCTGGCGAAGACGGCCTCTTCGAAGGACCGATCCGCCTCGGGAAGGGCCCGGAAAAAGAGGTCCAGAGCCCTCCCCGGGTCGGATCCGATGACGGAAACGGCCTTTTCCAGGGCCCTGTTGAAGCGGGCGATCCTCTCCGAAGAGCTCCGGGCCTTTTCAGGCGAGGCGACGATGACGAGCTCGCTGAAGGTGGGAAAACCCAGCTCTTCAAGGGTGAAGAAGGCGGGGGCGTAGCCCTCCTGCTCCAGCTTCGTCACCTCGTAGTTGCGGTAGCCGCCGATGACGGCATCGGCCCTGCCGGTGATGAGGGAAGGGACGATGGAAAAGTGGACGTGGACGGTCTCGACGTCGCCGATGCCTCTGTCGGCCAGGGCCGCCTTGAGAAGCCGCTCGAAATCGGGCTCGGTGTAGCCGACGGTCTTGCCGGCCAGGTCCTCCGGTTTCTCGATGCCCTTCCCCTTCAGAAAAAGGACGACGTTGAGGGGGCGGTCGACGAGCGTCGACGTCACCGTCGCCGCCTGTCCCTGAGAGGCGGCGAGAAGGACCTGACTCTCGTAGGTGACGGCCAGATCAACCTTGCCCGCCAGGGCGAGCTTGAGAGCCGTAGCCGTGTCGGAGGGAGCGAGGATCTCCACGTCGAGGCCGACCTCGGCGAAACAGCCGCCGTCACGGGCGACGAAAAGCGGCAGATGGTCCATGTTGGGAAACCAGTCGAGCATGACCGTCATCTTCTCCGCTCCTGCCGCGGGCAGGACGAGGAAAAGGACGAAGAGAAAAGAGACGAGAGACTTCGCGAAACGTTTCACGGTTGAACCGACCTCCCTATCGAGATGAATCCTTCCGGAGACCCAGCCGGCGCAGCGTCGTCAGCACCAGAAGGCCGATGACCGCCCCCGGCACGCTGCTGGCCAGAAAGGCCGGGATGAAGACGGTCAGGGTGACGTCCTTGCCCAGTGCCGGAGCGACGATCAGGGCCGAAAGCAGCGCACCGATCAGCCCCGTTCCTATGGGCTCGGCCAGCGCCGCCCAGTCCCGGCGGCACGCTTTCCAGGCAAACCCGACGGCCAAGGCGCCGGGGATGCTTCCGGGAAAGGCGAAAGGCGTTCCCGTTCCGAGAAGATTGCGGATCAGGCTGGTGGCGAAGGCCGCCCCGGCCGCCCACCAGGGGCCGAGGAGAACTCCCGCCACGGCGTTGACGGCGTGCTGGAAGGGGAAACAGCGCGTAGGGCCTACGGGAACGGCGAAACCCGAAAGAAGCACCGCAGCGGCACAGAGAAGGCCCGCCAGCGTGACGGTGCGGACCGCCGGCTTTTCTGCCGCCGCATCAGGATTTTTCATGATCTCTCACCTCCTTTCCATCGGAGCAGCCGCCGCTCGAGACAGCTCACGGCAGACCAGAGGGAGAGCCCCATCAGGGTTAGAGCGAGGACGGCGGCAAAGACCAGATCCGTCCGCAGTCGGGCGTTGGCCTGGATCATGAGATATCCCAGCCCCCTTTTGGCTCCGACCCACTCGCCGATGACGGCGCCGATGGCGGCCACGGAGAGCCCCGCCTTCAGCCCCGCGAGAAGAAAGGGGAGCGACCAGGGGAGGTGAAGCGTGATCAGCGTCTTCATCCGCCCCGCTCCGAGAAGGCGGAAAAGCTCCTCGTAGTCGTCGCCGCAGTCGCGAAGACCGGCAAGAAAGCTGACGACGACGGGGAAGAAGACGATGAGGGCCGCCATGACGATCTTGCTCCCCGGGCCGTAACCGAACCAGAGGATCAGAAGAGGGGCCAGGGCGAAAACGGGGATGGCCTGAGAGGCCACCAGAAGCGGCGCGAGAAAGGCTTCGAGGCGGGGGAAGAAAAAAAGGAGGAGAGAGAGGGGAAAGGCGACGCTCAGGGCCAGGATCGCCCCTCCGAGAATCTCCGCCCCCGTCGTCAGGGCATGAGAGACCAACAGGGGAAGATGGCTCCAGAAGACACTCAGGACCAGGGAGGGAGGAGGCAGAATCAGGGGGGAGACGCCGCTGAGGCGGCAGCCCCCTTCCCAGAAGAGCAGAAAGAGAAGCAGGAGCAGCCGTGAAGGCGACCTCATCGCGAGGCCTCCCTGCGGAGAGAGGCGACGAGGCGCCCCTTCGTCCGGACCCAGAGGGGATCGTCGACGGGACGAGGCCCCTTTCCTGAGGGGCGGACGATTTCAACGGGCGCCATCGGAGCCGGCGAAAGGAGGACGACCTCGTCGGCCAGACGAAGTGCCTCTTCGACGTCATGGGTGACCATGACGATCGTCTTGCCGTAGGCACGGCGCAGCTCCAGCAAAAGATCCTGAAGATCGAGGCGCGTCACGGCGTCGAGGGAGGAGAGCGGCTCGTCGAGAAGGATCAGGTCCTTCCCCGTCATGAGGGTCCTCACGAGGGCGCATCGCTGCCTCATTCCCCCTGAAACCCGGCAGGGGCGGCAGCTTCCGTGACGCCCCAGGCCGAAAGCGGCGAGAAGATCTCTGACGCGGCGGCGGTCCTCGGAGGAAACCCGCCCCAGCAGAGAGAGGGGGAGAAGGGCGTTCGTCTCCAGGGAGAGCCAGGGAAGGAGAAGATCCCGCTGCTGCATGTAGGCGGCCAGGCCGGCGAGATCGTCGCGCTTCTCGCCCCGCCAGAAAACGGAGCCCCCGTCGCTTGGAAGAATGCCCGTCAGGACGTTGAACAGTGTGCTCTTCCCGCAGCCCGAAGGGCCGAGAAGGGCCGTGAAGGAGCCCTCGGCGACATCGAGAGCGAAGCCGTCGAGAACGGCTGCGGAACCGAATTTTTTAGTCAGTCCTCGGATGCGTAACAGGGAGGTTCCCTCCTTGAGCGGGACCCGCCGAAGGAGGGGATGAAAGGGGGCCGAAACCCCGTCTGACTTCCCTTCGCCGGCATGACCCGGATCAGGTTCAAGGGGTCGGGGCTTCAAGCCCCCTCTCAGCCGGTCTCACCGACTCCCCCAGTTCATATGAAGCTCTTGGCTGCCTGTAAAGGTGCGGAGCCTTCAGGCCCCTTCGGACGTTGATTCTAGCAGGAACGGAGCGTCCCGTCCATCTCGAGGCGCCTCTTCAGGGGTGCCGCCGCCCCCGGATCCACCAGACGCAGACGGCCGTCGTGATGGGCACCGTCAGGAGGAGCCCCACCGTTCCGGCAAGGCTTCTGGCCAGCTCCTCGGCGACGGCGGGATCGTTGAGAATGCCGCGCCAGGTGGGCCCCGCCGAGGCGATGAGAACCGTCAGGGGGAGGGAGCTGCCGAGATAGGCCAGGATGAGCGTGTTGATCATGCTGCCCAGGACCTCGCGCCCCACGCCGAGACCGGAGCGCCAGAGGGCTCCCGCATCGAGGGAATCGGCATAGTCGCCGATTTCGGCGAGGGCCGAGGTCACGGAGATGGCCACATCCATGACGGCGCCGATGGAGCCGATGATGACGGCGGCCAGGAGAAACCCTCGAAGGGGGAGATCGGGAAAGGTCGAGGCCAGAAGGGCTCCCCCCTCGCCGGCCAGCCCCGTCAGCTGCCAGAGGCGGACCATGAGGGCTCCCGTCAGTGAGGCGGCCAAGGCCCCGCCAAGGGCCCCCAGAAAGGCCACGGGACGGTAGCGCCGTCGACGGACGACGAGACAGATGGTGCAGGCCGATACGGCGGCCGCCGTCAGGACGGCGAAGGGGACTGGGGCAACGCCGCGCAGCAGGGCCGGAACGTAGCCGAAAAGGAGCACGGCCAGAGAGAGAAGGAGCCCCAGAAGGGCCCTCAGGCCCGCCGCTCCTGCACAGGCCATCAGCATGGCCCCGGTGAAAACCAGCATTCCCACCACATGGGGCATGCGGAAGACGTCGCTGACCGAATAGAGCTCGCTGCCATCGTCAAAGGTGTCGCGCATGAGGATATAGCGCCTCCCCGGGCGGAGTTCGAGGGCGCTCCCGGCCAGGTGCTCCACCTCGATCTGCCGCCAGAGTCCTTTCTGGATCCCTGTAAGGATCTGAACGGAGATCTGCCGCCTCACCGTATTCCATTGCCCCTCTTCGGAGGAATCGACCGGGACGGGATCGGAGACCTCCCCCATGCGGATGATCCAGCCGTCGCTGTGCTCCCACCGACAACGCACGAAGCGATCGGCGGCAAGACCGGCCAGGATCGCAGCGAGAAGCGCCAATAAAAGACCGAGGAAAAATCGTCTCAACCGTCGGGGCCTGCCTTTCGGGGCCTTCTTTCCCCGCCTTCGGGGAAAGGCCTGATCTTCGTTTTATAGTAACACGTCAGGCCGGCGGAAGGAGTCGGAGCCATCGAAAAAAACGAGGAGCCGTCATCCCCAATAGAGAAAGGCTTCGGCCAGGGGAAAAAGCAGCGGGTCGGCCGACAGCAGGGGAAGGATACGGTCGGAAGCTTCGGAAATCAGGCGACCATCAGCCATGACAGGGTCAAGGCGTCACCCGACGAGCACGCCGCGCCGCTCCCGCTGCAGAAGATAGCGCTCGCACTGCTGGATCTTGTCGTAACCCAAAAGGATACCGAGAATGAAATCCTCCTCATCGGAATAGTCCATCAGCGAGGCCTTGCCTATTTTGCGGATCACTTCGACGCAAAGGGCGTCACCGAAAAAAAGGTTGATCCTGTCGAGCCCCAGGGGAAAGACGGCGTAGTCGATGTGCCATCGATCAAGCTTTTTCCTCATCTCATCCAGCGAAGCGGCGTCGGCCGTGTGAAGAATGAGCCGGCGCACCCCCTTGCGATACTCGTAAATGTGATGATTGAAAACCTCCATTTCCAAACGACCTCCTTACGGGAAACCGATTCCTGAAAGCCTGCCGATCTGATAGACGGCCACGGCGAGGGTCCAGGCGACGAAAGACGTGTAGAGAATCATGAAAAACGTCCATTTCCAGCTGTTTGTCTCTCCTCTGAAGGCGGCGACAACGGCCGCGCAGGGGACATAGAGAAGCGCCATAACCATGAAGGCGTAGGCCGACAGGGGCGAAAAATACCGAGGCAGAACCTGGGCCAGGCCGACCCCCTCGGCGGCAAAAAGGGTGCCCAGCGCCCCGACGACGACCTCTTTGGCCAGAAAGCCGAAAAGCAGCGCCACGGAAGCCTGCCAGAAGCCGAAGCCAGCCGGAGCGAAGAGACCGGCCGTCGACCGGCCGATCCGTCCGATCCAGCTTTCGGCCGAGGCGTATTCCACGCCCGGGGGAAAGCTGGCCAGAAACCAGACGGCCAGAACGGAGAGAAAGATAAAGCTTCCCGCCTTCCGCAGAAAGAGAGAGCCTCTCTCCCAGGCACCGCGAAGCACCACAGCCGGCCGGGGCCGATGATAGGGAGGCAGTTCCATGACGAACTGAGAGGATTCGCCGGCGAAAAGGGTCCCGCCCAGGACCTTGGCCGCGACGACGGCGACGACAAGCCCCAGCAGATAGAGAGAGAAGATGACCGTCCCCGCCCTGGCCCCGAAGAAGGTCCCCGCGAAGAGAAGGAAGATGGGCAGCCGCGCCGAGCAGCTGACGAAGGGCAGGATCAGCAGCGTGATCATGCGATCGCGGGGACGCTCCAGAATGCGGGTGGCCATGATGGAGGGGACGTTGCAGCCGAAACCCATCAGAAGAGGCATGAAGCTCTTCCCGTGAAGTCCCAGCATGCGCATGATGCGATCCATGACGAAAGCCCCTCTGGCCATGTAGCCCGAGTCCTCGAGCAGCGCGATGAAGGCGAAAAGAAGAAAGATATGGGGGAAGAAAACCACCACCGCCCCGACGCCACTGATGAGGCCGTCGGTGACGAAACGCGACAGAAGCTCCGGCGCGCTTCCCCGTTCCAGCAGCGCTTCCAGAAACCGGCCGAAGCGGACGAACGCCCCGACCAGCCTTCCGGCGATCGGGTCGCCCAGGAAAAAGGTCGCCCTGAAAAGGCCCCAGGACACCGCCAGGAAAAGAGGAAGCCCCAGCAACCGGTGGGTCACGATCCGGTCGATCCGATCCGAAAGAGCGGGGCGCCCTCCCAGCAAGAGATCACGGCGGACGACCTGCGCCGCCAGCGCCGAGACGAAGGCCCACCGGCGCTCGATGAGAGCCGTCTGAAGATCGTAGCCCAGAAGCCCTTCGACCCGCTCCCTCTCATCGGCCAGCCTGCGGTCGATCATCCATCGGTTCTTCACCCTCTCCAGGGCCGCAAGGGCCTCCCCATCGCCTTCGGCGAGGCGGATCGCCGCCAGCTCGGGAGAAACCCCGAGGAGAGGGGCGAGCTCGGCCGTCAGATCGGAAAGACGCTTCAGCGACGGCGACAGGTGAGGGCCGTAGGGAACGCTCAGGGGCTCCGAAGACGGCAGATCGCCAAGGAGAGAAGGCAGCCTCCTTCGGAGCTCCGCGACGCCCTTGCCGCGGCAGGCCACCGTGGGAACGACGGCCGCCCCGAGGCGCTCCTCCAGCGCCGCTGCGTCGATGCGGACGCCCTGCGCCGAAGCCACGTCCTCCATATTGAGAGCCAACGCCAAAGGCAGCCCCATCTCCCGAAGCTGGACGACAAGATAGAGGCTCCGTTCCAGATTGGAGGCGTCGACGACGACGAGGACCAAATCGGGACGCTCCGCCAGGAGGTAGTCCGAGGCGATCTGTTCATCGACGGAAGAGGCTCCGACGCTGTAGATGCCGGGAAGGTCGACGACGGAGACCTCCCTGCCGTCCAGCGAAAGCCGCCCCTCCTTGCGCTCCACCGTCACGCCGGGCCAGTTGCCCACCTTCTGACGAGAGCCGGTGAGGGCGTTGAAAAGGCTCGTCTTGCCCGTGTTGGGATTGCCTGCCAGAGCGATGACCTTGGTTGCCACGTCGACACGACCCTCTCTTTGTTTCATATCTCAAACTCTTGAAGACTTCCGATAAAAGGCTCCCGAAGGAGCCTTGAACAAACGCTCGTCTTATTTCGAGAAGACGACGAAGATCTTTTCGGCCATGCCTCCGCCGAGGGCGAAGCGGGAGTCTCCCAGGGCCAGAAGAAGGGGGCAGCCGGCCCGGACAAGGGTGATCGACGCCCCGGGGACGACGCCGAGATCGGCCAGGCGCCTCTTGAAGAGGCCGCCCCCGGCGAGAAGGGTCACCTTGAGAGGAACGCCTTCAGGAGCGGCGGTCAGGGGACACAGGGGGAACACCCTCCTTCGGTGGGACAGACCCAGACGGTGGCGGCTTCGCTCCGGCGAAGGGAAAGTCTCGTGCCCAGAAGCTCCAGTTCGAGAGGATCGCCAAGAGGCGACGGCTTTCGGAAGAGGACCTTCTTGCCGGGGACAAAGCCCAGTTCGAGCAGTTTCTTTCGCAAGGGCCCCTCGGCCGTGACCCGCATGACGAACCCCTCTTTGCCGGGCTCCAGCATGGCAAGGGGCCTCGGAAGCGCCGCGACGTCGCCGAGACGCCGCCGGAGGGCCACGGCCCAGTCGGCGCCGTCACGAAAACCCTGAGCCAGAAAGTCGGTGAGAAGCAGCAGGCGGCCCTCGGACTCCTCGTCGAGATCGTGCTCGATGGTGCAGGCGATCTCCTCTCCCTTGGGGCGGGGAATGCCCAGAAGTCCCGTAAAGAGAAAGGTCAGGTGCTCGTGACGCCGGTAGATGCTCAGAGCCCGCTCCCGCCCCGCCTCGGTAAGAGAGGGCGTGCCGTAGCGCTCGTGGTCGAGAAGCCCCTCCCCGACCAGGCGCTTCAAGGCCGAAACGACGGTACCCTTGGTAACGCCCAGATTCTCGGCCAGAGAGGTCACGGTAGCGACACGACCGCGAACCTCTTCGGCGAAGATCTCTTCCAGGTAGTCCTCGACTCGCGATGAGACCAGAGCGATCCACTCCTTCCTGTGCCGAAAAGAGGCGACACAAAAAGTTTATAAGATCAAACTCAGGGCGTCAAGAGGCACTGGCGAAAAAGGTTCTGAGGCGCTCCAGCCCTTCGCCGATCCGCCCTTCCGAGGTGGCGTAGCAGAAACGGACGTACTGTCCCGCCTCTCCGGGGCAGGGCCGTCCGAAACAGTTGCGGGCCAGAACGGCGACGCCGGCCTCTTCGAGGAGGCGCCCCTGAAGCTCCCGGGCGGAAGGCAGGCCGAGAGCGGCACAGGCTCCCGTCACGTTGGCGAAGGCGTAGAAGGCCCCCCTGGGCATGCGGCAGCTCACGCCGGGCAGGGAATTGAGACCGGAGACGAGCAGGTCCCTCCGGCGACGGTAGGAGGCGGTCATGGCGGCCACGCCTTCCTGGGAGCCCTCGAGGGCGGCGATCCCGGCCTCTTGAGTGAAGGCCGCCGTGCAGGAGACCGAGTTCGTCAACAGCATCGAAAAGGAGGCGACGAGAGATTCCGGCATGACGCCGTAGCCGAGCCGCCAGCCCGTCATGGCGAAGGTCTTGGAGAAACCGTCGACGATGATCGCTCGCTCCGCCAGGGCCGGTATGGAGAGGGCCGAGACGAAGCCCCCCTCGTAGACCATGGACGAGTAGACCTCGTCGGAGACGACCCAGAGATCGTTTTTTTCGGCGACGGCGGCCAGGCGCTCCAGAGTCTCCCTTGGAAGCACCGACCCCGTGGGGTTGTGGGGAGAATTGACGATGATCATCGACGTCCGCTCCGTGACGAGAGATTCCAGTTCATCGGGGTCGACGACGAAATCCCGCTCCTCCCTGAGAGGAAGGGCGACGGGAATCCCTCCGGCGTAGCGGACAAGCGATTCGTAGGCCGGGAAGCCGGGACTGGGGACGATCACCTCATCGCCCTGGTCGACACAGGAGAGGATGGCGCAGAAGAGGACGGGCTTGACGCCGGGGGTGACGACGACCCGGGAGGCATCGATGTCGAGGCCTCTTTCCCTCTTGAGAAACCGGACGACGGCCTCGCGGAAGCGCGCCGTCCCCGCCGTGGGCGTGTAGTGGGTCAGGCCGCCCCGAATGGCGGCGACGGCCGCCTCCTTGACATGCTTCTCCGTATCGAAATCGGGCTCCCCGATGGCGAAGCTGACGATATCCCGTCCCTGGGCCTCCAACTTCTGAACGCGGGCGAGCAGATCGAAGGCTCCCTCGCCGGAAAGATCGCGGACTCTTCTTGCAAGTTTCATGGCAACCCCTCCTCTAGCAGCCGAAACGTCGAAAATCGCTGAAATCGTCGCGAAGCGGATCCGGTTTGCTCATGGGCCGCCGCTTCGCTCCGCCGTCGTTCTTGCATGCGCCACACAGCAACAGGGCATTTCCTCCGCGCTCCGGACAGCCGCCGAGTTCCGGGAACGCCCTTCCTCCCTGCTGCAACTTTCCTTCAACCACATCGATCCCTCCCAGAAATCCCCAAGGTAGCCGTCGCTTAAAAAAAAAAGCCAGGGCCCTTTGAAAAGGGCCCTGGCTGAAGTCGTCCGGCAGCACTAAGGCGCGCCGGCCCCTCCAGGAGGGCCGCCGGTAGCCATAGCCGCAGCAGCGACGAGGAAACGCTTCGCCTGATTCATACCGTCTCGGCCTCCTTTCGGGCGCACCGCGCCACAAGTTGTGCAGGATCATAGGGCACATGAGAAAAACTGTCAACACCGGAAATGGGAAAATTGATCTAGAATGATCAGGGCTTTCTCCCTCTTTTTCTTCGAAGGAGGTGTCTTTCTCCGTGGAAACGCGAAGTGTCCTGCGCTTTTTCGCCGTCGCCGTCGCCCTCTACGGCTGCATCAATCTCTACCTCTGGACCTGGCTGCTTCGGGCCTTCCGCTCCCCTCTCGCAAGAGGAGCCGCTTCGGTCCTTCTCGCTCTATCGGCGCTGGCCTACCCCGTCGGGAGAATTCTCTCCCGGCGCCTTCCCTGCCTCCTGTCGGACGCGGTCCAAGGCATGGGCAGCCTCTATCTTGCCTTCATGGCCATGGCCGTCGTCTTGGCCCTCTTCGCCGAATCGCTCCTCCTGCTCGCCCGCCTGGAAGGGGTCCGGCCCGGGCCGTCAGCCTTCACCGGAGGCGTTCTTGCGGCCGTCGTCCTCGTCGGAACCGTCACCGTTCTGGGCGCCCGCGTCGCCGAGAGCCCCCGGGTGCGCATCATCGAACTGGAGCTCCCCCGGCTGGAGGGTGCGGGGAGAGATCTCACCCTGGCTCTGGTCACCGACATCCATGCCGGGGCGGTCATCCACAACGCCCGCCTCAAGGCGATGGTCGATCTCATCGGAAGCCTCGACGCCGATCTGATTCTCTTCGGCGGCGACATCGTCGATCACTCCGTCACCGAGGCCGTCGAACAGGACCTGGCCGGAGAGCTCTCGCGTCTGGCCCCTCCCCTGGGCCTCTACGGCGTCGCCGGGAACCACGAATACTACTCCGGCCTCGAGCCGGCGACGGCCCATATCGAAGAGGGGGGCATGACGATGCTCCTCGACGGGACGGCCGTCATCGCCGACACCTTGCTGCTCGTCGGCCG
Organism: Synergistales bacterium; assembly: GCA_018433595.1. Lineage (GTDB taxonomy): Bacteria > Synergistota > Synergistia > Synergistales > Aminithiophilaceae > Aminithiophilus. The sequence goes on along the minus strand of JAHDQY010000027.1, from coordinate 22,678 downwards.
GCACGACGTTCAGGCTCCCCGCTTCGGCTACCGGCGCACAAGCCTCCAGGAGCTTACGGCACCCTTCGAGGGCAGACTCCCCGTCGTCGTCCTCGACCACACGCCGAGGGACACAGACGAAGCGGCCGCGGCAGGGGCGGCCCTTCTGCTCTCGGGCCACACCCACCGCGGCCAGCTCTGGCCGTTCAACCTCATCACGAGACGGCTTTTCGAGATCGATTACGGCTTCCTCAAGAAAGGGGGGACCTGGATCTACGTCTCCAGCGGGCTCGGGACCTGGGGGCCGCCGGTGCGGACCAGCGGCCGTCCCGAGGTCGTGCTCTTCAGGCTCCGCTTCCGGCGTAATCCCCGTTGATGAGGCCCGGGATTTCCCGCCCCTCAAGCCAGGCTTCGACGGAATCGAGGGCGCCGCGGACTTCCCGGTGGAGAGCCTCGGGCGTCCAGGAGGAGATGTGCGGCGTCAGGACGGCCCCTTCGACGTCGACAAGGGGGTGATCGGCCTCGGGAGGTTCGACGGTGAAGACGTCGAGAACGGCGAAGGCCAACCGTCCTTCCCTGAGAGCGCGTTCAAGGGCCGTCTCGTCGATGAGCGGTCCCCGGGCGCAGTTGATGATGCCCGCTCCCGGCTTCATCAGCGCAAGCTCCCTCTCGCCCAGCAGTCCTTCCGTTTCGGCGCTGAGGGTGCAGTGGAGGGAGACGATGTCCGACTCCCTCAGGAGGTCGTCGAGATCGTCGGTAAAGGTCACGCAGGCGGGTTCCTCGCCGCCGCCGTAGTAGGGATCGAAGACACGGACGGCGCAGGCGAAGCCCTCAAGACGCTTCGCCACCTCTCGGCCGATGGCGCCGTAGCCGACGAGCCCCACCGTCTTCCCCCTCAACTCCCGTCCGAAGAGGTCCGTCGTCATCCGTTTCAGGCCTCTCCTGATGGCCGTCGTCACCAGGGGGTAGCGCCTCAGCGACGTGAGCATGGTCATGACGGCATATTCGGCGACCGTCGAGGAGTTCGCCCCGGGAACGTAGGTGACGGCGATGCCCCTCTTCGTGGCGGCATCGACATCGACGTTGGAAGGCTTGCCGCCGCACTTGGCGATAATGCCGAGACGCTTGGCCTGATCCATGTCTTCGGCCGTGAAACCGCTGCTCGACGTGATGATGACGCCGTCGGACTCCATCGCCAGCTTTCTGGACTGATCCGCCTCAATGGGCCCTTCCGGGTAGAAGAAGCGCACCTCGGCCTTCTCCTTCAGCGAGTCGTACCAGCTTTCCGGCCCTTCCGGTTCGATGACGGTGATGATCTTTCTTCCGGTCATTGCCTCCACCTCCGCAGCGAAATGGGTGATTGCAGGGCTTCAGACCTCCTAGGGCATCGCCCCCTTTAATTATCTTCTCCCTGAGAGGCGCGATATACAAGAGGAGAGTCCCCGACGTGGCGGGAAACGTCTAAAATGAACGGGTAAGAAAAGCGATCTCCCTGAGCCTATCGCGAAGCACCTTAGAAGAAAAGAAAGAACGCCCTTGCGTGGAAGGGCGGGAGTGTTTAGAGTTCCCTGGGAGGTGTTCCACCGATGAGAAGAAGGAAGGAAGGCTGCGCCGTCCTGTGCGCAGCGGCGCTGCTGGTTGTTTTGCTGGCGGGGAGAGCCCCGGCCGAGGACACGCCGCCGGAAGAGGAACGTTTCGGCATGAGCTCCCTGGCGATCGCCGCCTTTCCCGAGGAGGCCGTCGTGACGCGCCACAAGGGGACCTTCGGAGGCCGCAGCGTCGCCTACAGCGCAACGGCCGACCTGATGCCCCTTTTCGACGACCGGACGGGAGACGAGCGGGGACGCCTCTTCTACGTGGCCTACCAGGCCGAGGGAGTCAAGAGACCGGAGACGCGCCCCATCACCTTCGTCTACAACGGCGGGCCGGGAAGCCCCTCTCTCTGGCTGCACATGGCCGCCTTCGGCCCCATGCGAGGCCCCATCGTCAAGGACGGCCTCGAGTCACCCCGCCCGCCCTACACCGCCGTGGAGAACCCCGAAAGCCTGCTGGATCTGACGGACCTGGTCTTCATCGACCCCGTCGGAGCGGGGTTTTCCCAGACATCGTCTCCCGGCGACGACGATTCGGGACACGCTTTCTGGGGCGTCTGGGAAGATGTCCAGTGGGTGGCCGAGTTCATCCGCCTCTTCCTCAGCCGGAACGACCGCTGGAACTCCCCGGTATTTCTCATCGGCGAGAGTTACGGCGGCATGCGATCCTGCGGCCTCGCCTCCCACCTTCAGGATGTCGGAGTCGAGCCGTCAGGGATCATTCTCGTCGCTCCCGCCGTCAGCTACGGCGACCTCGAGCCCGACAGCGCCAACGACAGGCCCTACATTCACCTCCTGCCGTCGATGACGGCAACGGCCTGGTATCACGGCAAGCTCCCCTCCGCCCTGCAGGAAAAGCCTCTCGAAGAGGCCGTCGTCCGTGCCAGGGCCTTCGCCGCCGGCCCCTACCGGGATGCCCTCTGGCAGGGGGCGGCCCTCCCCGCCGAGACGCTCCGGACCGTCGCCGACGGCCTGGCCGAGCTGACGGGGCTGCCCGCCTCGTTGTACATCAGCCGCAACCTCCGGATCGACCACGCCTTTTTCGCCGGCCAGCTTCTGGGGGCGGAACGCCGCTTCGTCAGCATCTACGACGGCCGGATCAGCAGCCATGGCTGGGAATATCGCGTCTGGGAGGACCCCCTCATGGCGCGGACGGGAGCCCCCTTCGCCACGGCCTTCCAGGGCTACCTCCAGAAGGATCTGGAGTACCGCACCGACTGGGGCTACCGGCTCTCCGGCAACGAGGCCTTCCATAACTGGAACTGGATCTCGGGGATGGAAAACGGCGTCATGGGCTACCCCAACACGATCCGGGAACTGGAGCTGGCCCTGCGGCGCAACCCCTGGCTGAAGGTCTTCGTCGCCATGGGGAGATACGACCTGATCTGCCCCGTCGACGCCATCGTCTACAGCCTCAATCGGATCGACGTTCCGGCCGAAAGCCTCGGCAACGTGACCTTCAGAAGCTACCCGGCGGGACACATGATGTACATCCATGAAGAATCGCTCAAACAGCTCAAGAAGGATCTGTCCGCCTTCTACGGCGAGGTCCTGGGCCGTTGACGGGAAGCGGAACCGTGCGCCCGTTCTTCAGGCCTCTTTTCGCCGTCATCCTCATCGCCCTGGCCGGAGCGCTTTTCTTCCGCAGCCTCCCCCGGGAGGCGCCCATCGAAAGGCGGGGCTTTATGATGGGGACAGCCGTCTCGATCCGGGCCCTCGCCGACGAAGAGACCCTCGAGGCGGCCTTCGGCCTCCTGCACTCCCTCGATGAAACCCTCTCGGCCCACCTGGAGACATCAGAAATCGGCCGCGTCAACGCCGAGGCCGGGAGCCCGACGCGGCTTTCCCCGCAAACGGCCTCGCTGCTGGCCGAAGCCCTCGCCTGGGCCGAGCGCACCGATGGAGCCTTCGACCCCACCCTCCGCCCCCTGACGCGGCTCTGGTCCGGCGACGGACAGAATCACCGCCCGCCGACGGAGGAAGCCGTCGCCCGAGGGCTCGGGGACATCGGATGGAAGAGGGTCCGCCTCGACGGGGATTCGCTTCTCCTCGAAGCCGCGATGGGGCTCGATCTCGGCGGGATCGCCAAGGGACATGCCGCCGACGAGACAGCCCGACTCCTCCGGGAAAGGCACGTCGCCTCGGCCCTCATCGACCTGGGCGGGAACATCGTCGTCATCGGCGGACGGCCCGACGGAGGCCCCTGGAGAATCGGCATCCAGGACCCGAGAAAACCCCGGGGGGAATGCCTCGGCGTCGTCGAGGTGCGGGACCTTTCCGTCGTCTCCTCGGGCAACTACGAGCGCTTTTTCGAGTGGGAGGGGCGGCGGTACGGCCACATCGTCGATCCCGCCACGGGATGCCCCGCCGATTCCGACCTCTCCGGCGTCACCGTTCTCTCCGAGCGCTCCCTCGACGGCGATGCCCTGGCGACGGCCCTTTTCGTCATGGGGCGGGAGAAGGCCTCGGCGCTGGCCGGCGAACTCGAAAAGGAGGGCTTCGCCTTCATCCTCGCCGGCGACGACGGAACCCTCTACGCCTCACCCTCCCTGGAAGGCGTCTTCCGCCTCGAATCGAAGGAGTACCGCCTTGAAGAAAGGTGATAAGGCCGTTCTCCTCGCCCTCGCCGGGCTGCTGCTTCTGTCGGCCCTGCCTCGGCTCTTTGCCGTAAAGGAGGAGCCGCGATGGGCCGTCGTCTACGTCGACGGCATCGAACGGAAGCGTCTCAGCCTTGACGGCCCCTTGCATCGGGAGGAGATCCTCGCCGGAGAGGGGCACCGCTGCGTCGTCACCCTGGGAGAAGGCCGGGTCCGCTTCAGCGAGAGCGACTGCCCCGACAGGTCATGTGTCGCCCAGGGGTGGCTCGACCGCCCCGGACAGGCCGCTCTCTGCCTTCCCAACCGCATCGAGATCCGCCTGGAAGGCTCCGGGAAGGGAGGGGACACCATCGATGCCCTCTCCTTCTGATTCCTCTCCAGCGGGACGGATTCTTATCGTCGGCCTCCTGAGCGGGCTCGCCCTCGCCCTGAATCTTCTGGAAGGGGGACTCCCCCTCCCGGCCCCGGGCGTCAAGCCCGGGCTGGCCAACGCCGTCTCCCTCATGGCCCTTCTCCTTTACGGCCCCAGAATCGCCTGGTCCGTCCTGGCCGTGCGCCTCCTCCTGGCGGGCCTCTTTTCGGGCAACCTCTTCGCCTTCGGATGCAGCGTCAGCGGAGGCATCGCGGCCATGACCGTCATGATGGGCCTCCAGCGCCTTTTCGGCCGGGACATCACGGCCTGGGCTCTGAGCGCGGCCGGGGCCGTGACCCACAACGGCGCCCAGCTGCTTTTCGTCATCGCCCTCGTCGGCAGCCGTGCCCTTCTGGCCTACCTGCCCCTGCTGATCCTGTCGGGACTCGCCTCGGGACTCGCCGTGGGCCTCATCGCCGGCTGGGCGGCAAAAAGACTCGAGGGAATCCGAGGGGAGAGGAACGGGTAACGGACCGCCTCGGAGAAGGGCTGCCTCGGCCCAAGTCCCGGCACGGGGCACGCCTTGAAAAAACGCCCCGGCCTCTTGAAGAGGCCGGGGCGTTTCCGTTATCGGGACCTTCGGCGCTACTCTCCCCCGGCTCCTGTCTTTTCCTCTCCGGCGGGAGTGACGACGATGGCCTTGACGGGACACTTCTCGACGCACTTGCCGCAGCCGACGCAGAGAGAGCCGTCGATGACGGGAAGGTTGTTTCTCATTTCGATGGCCTTGGCCTCGCAGACTTTGGCGCAGAGGCCGCAGCCGATGCAGCCTTCGGGGCAGACCTCCCGGACCTGGACGCCCTTGTCGGCATTGTTGCAGGCCAGGCGGACGGGCTGGGAGACGGGGATCATCTCCAGGACGCCGCGGGGGCAGGCCTCGACGCACTTGCCGCAGCCGACGCAGAGGTGGCGGTCGACGACGATGACGCCGTCCTGGACGCTGAGGGCGCCGAAGGCGCAGGCGGGAATGCAGGTGCCGAAGCCGAGGCAGCTGTAGCTGCAGGCGTTGGGTCCTCCGCCGGGAAGAACCGTCGCCTTCCGGCAGTCCCTGATCCCCTGGTAGATGTAGGCTTCGATGCCGCGTTCGCAGCTGGTGCGGCAGCGGACGGAGGCGACTTTCTTCTCCTGGACCTCGGCTTCGGTTCCCATGACGGCCGCGAGAGCGGCCGCGAGCTCGCCGCCGCCCACGGGGCAACGGTTGGTCTCCGCCTTGCCGGCCGCCACGTTTTCAGCGTAGATGTCGCATCCCTCGAAACCGCAGGCTCCGCAGTTGGCGCCGGGCAGGAGGGCCCGGACGGCCGCGACCTTGGGGTCGACGGGAACGGCGAACTTTCTGGAGGCGAAGGACAAAAGGAGGCCAAAGGCCAGCCCCAGCCCGCCGAGAGCGATCATCGGGTAAAGGAGGCTCTCCATCGTTCACACTTCCCTTCGACTAGAAGATGCCCTGGAAGCCCATGAAGGCCAGGGCCATGAGCCCGGCCGTCACTAACGACAGGGGAAGTCCTCGAAGCGCCTCGGGAACGTCGTGGGCGGCCTCGGCCATCCGCTCCCTCAGGCCCGCGAAGAGGATCAAAGCCAGCATGAACCCCGAAGCCGTCCCGACGGAGTGGACCAGGGATTCGACGAAACCGAAGCCCTCGCGGACGTTGAGGACGGCCACGCCCAAAACGGCGCAGTTCGTCGTGATGAGGGGGAGGAAGATCCCCAGAGAGCGATAGAGGGCGGGCCAGAGTTTTTTCATGACGATCTCGACGAACTGGACCACGGCGGCGATGACGAGGATGAAGGCCATCGTCGAGAGGTAGGTGATGCCCAGGGGCTCGAGGATGCCGTAGTAGACGAGCCACGTCATCGACGAGGCCAGGGTGATGACGAAAATGACGGCCAACCCCATGCCGCGGGCCGTTCCCATTCGCGACGAGACGCCCAGGAAGGGGCAGACGCCGAGGAAACGGGCCAGGACGATGTTGTTGACGAGCATGGCCCCGAAAAAGAGTTCAAACCAGTGCATCAGGCGTCAGCCTCCTTTCCGGCCATGGGACACCCCTCGCCGCAGAGGTCGCAGCTGCCGCACCCCGCGGCGACGACGGCACCCTTGCGGCGGAGCTGAACGACGCGGACCAGAGCCAGCAGGATGCCCAGAGCGATAAAGGCACCGGGGGCCATGGAGAGCACCAGCGCGGGCTGGGCGCCGGCGGGGAGAACAACCTTGCCGAAGAGGGTCCCCGCACCGAGGATCTCCCGGATGCCGCCAAGCGTGGTCAGAGCGAGAGTGAAACCCAGTCCCATACCGACGGCGTCGAAGATGGAGGCCAGAAGTCCGTTTTTCGAGGCGTAGGCCTCGGCCCGTCCAAGGATGATGCAGTTGACGACGATGAGGGGGATGAAGATCCCCAGGGAGCGGTTCAGCGCCGGAGTCCAGGCCTCGGTGACGAACTGGACGACGGTGACGAACCCGGCGATGACGACGATGAAGGACGGGATGCGCACCGTATCGGGGATGAAGCGCCGCAGGAGCGAAATGACGGCATTGGAGCAGAGGAGGACGGCCAGAACGGCCAGCCCCATGCCGAAGCCGTTGGTGGCGCTCGATGTCACGGCCAGCGTGGGGCACATGCCGATGGCCTGGACGAAGATGGGATTTTCCTTGATCAGGCCGGCCCAGAGTCTCTCTTGAAGCGCTTTCACGAGACGCCGCCTCCCTTCACCTGACGAAAGACCTCAAGGGCCCTGTTCACGCCGTCGGCGACGGCCCGGGTCGTGATGGTCGCTCCTGAAATGGCCTCGATCTCATTGACTCGGGGCTCCTGTTTCGTCACCTCGACGGGACCCGTCATTCCCGAGAAACGGGCGCGGAAGGCCACCTCGGCCGCCTTGGCACCCAGCCCCGGCGTCTCCGAATGAGAGAGGACCTCCAGTCCCGTGACGGCGCCGTCATTATCGATGCCGACGAGGAGGCGGACGTCGCCGCCGTAGCCCGCCGTATCGACGGTGACGCAGAGTCCGACGAGACGCTCGCCGACGAGGGCCTCCTCGACGGAGACGGTTCCCGGGATGGCTGCCCCTTCAAGGGGGCGGAACGTTTCCGCCGCAGGCAGGGCGCGCCTGAGGGCCTCGGCCCTCTCCCTTTCGCGGGTGAGTCGGATCGGCTCGGCGGTGATGTTCTGGACGAAACCGAGAAGGAGCCCCGTCAGAGCCGTTACGGCCAGAAGAACCCAGGCGGGGCGAAAGGCGTTACCCACGGGAGCTCACCTCCCCGAAGCGAAGCGGTTTGACCTTGCGGTCGATGAGGGGCGTCACGAGGTTCATGATGAGGATGGCGAAGGAGACGCCCTCGGGATAGTTGCCGTAGACGCGGATCAGCGTCGTGATGACGCCGCAACCGAAGGCGAAGAGGATCCGTCCCTTGACGGTCATCGGCGAGGTGACGTAGTCGGTGGCCATGAAGATGGCGCCCAGGAAAAGGCCACCGGCGAAGATTTCGTAGAGGCCGTTGCCGGTGAAGAAGCCTTCCCGCCCGAGGATCCAGGTCAGAAGACCCGTCGTGGCGATGTAGACGACGGGGATTTCGGGCGTGATGACGCGGCGCCAGAAGAGCCAGCCGGCTCCGATGACCAGAGCCAGGACCGACGTCTCTCCGAGGCAGCCGCCGACATGACCGACGAAAAGATCCATCAGCGAGGGCAGGGCCTGGCCCCCCTCCTTGAGGATGCCCAGGGCCGTCGCCGTCGAGACGCCGTCGACGGTCCAGCTCGTCATCGCCCCGGGCCAGGAGGCCAGGAGAAAGGCCCGGGCCGCCAGGGCCGGGTTGACGACGTTCTTGCCCAGGCCGCCGAAAAACTGCTTGACGACGATGATGGCGAAGACGCCGCCGACGACGGCCATCCAGAAGGGGAAGGTGGGCGGCACGTTCATGGCGAGAAGGACGCCCGTGACGAGGGCGCTGCCGTCACTGATCGTTACGGGCTTGCCCAGCAGCCGCTGCCAGAGATACTCGGCAGCCGCACAGGAGGCGGCCGTGACGGCCGTCAGGAGGAGCGCACGCACGCCGAAGAAGTAGGCGGAGGCGGCCAAGGCAGGAAGAAGAGCGATGAGGACATCGACCATGACGGTTCGGACCGTCACGTTCGCATGGACATGGGGTGACGTGGAGACGATCAGCTTCTCATTCATGGCGTCACTTCCTCCTTCGGGCGGCGGCGGTCCGTTTGGCCTCCCGCAGGCTCTGCACAAGATAGCGCATGGACGGGCAGGTGTAGGAACAGGATCCGCATTCGATGCAGTCCATGCCGCCTTCGTCGACGAAGGCATCGTAGTCCTCAAGGAGAGCCAGGCGGTTGAGCCGGTAGGGCTCAAGCCCCATGGGGCAGACTTCGATGCACCGGCCGCAGCGGATGCAGTCCCGCTCCGGCTCGACAAGGGTCATCGAACGGGGTTGGACCAAGATTCCCGAGGTCCCCTTCACAACGGGGACGTCAAGGCGCGTGAGGGCGAAACCCATCATGGGACCACCGGCGATGACCTTGCCCGGATCGCCCTTGAATCCCCCCGCGACCTCGATGAGCCGGCTGACGAGGGTCCCCAGAGGAACGAGGAAGTTGCCCGGTTCGGCGATCCCCTCTCCGGTGACGGTGATCACCCGATCCATCAGGGGACGGCCCTGGGCGACGGCCAGATACATGTTGCGCACCGTGGCCACGTTCTGGACAAGGCAGCCGACGGCGCAGGGGAGCTTGCCGGAGGGGACCGACCTCCCCGTCACGGCGAAGATGAGCTGTTTTTCCGAACCCTGGGGATACATGACCGGAAGGGCCCGGACCTCGACATCGGCGCCGATCGCGGCAAAGGCTCCGCTCAGGGCCTCGATGGCTTCGGGCTTGTTCTCCTCCAGGCCGACGACGATCCTGGCATCGGGAAAGATGCGCCGGAGCAGCTCCGTCCCGCAAGCGACGTCATCGGCATGCTCCTGCATGATACGGTCATCGCAGGTCAGGTAGGGCTCGCATTCGGCCCCGTTCAGGATCACCGTATCGATGGGGGAATCGGGGGGCGGGTTGAGTTTGACCGACGTTGGAAAGCAGGCTCCGCCCAGGCCGACGATACCCGATTCGCTGATGATGGAAAGGATGCTCTCCCGAGATAGCTCGCGCCACCGGGGGCGCTCCTCGAAAGAGACCTCCCTGGCGAGGCCGTCGTTTTCGACGACGACCGACACGCCCCTTCCTCCGACGACGGGGCGCATCTCGATGGACTTCACCTTTCCGGAGACGCTGGAATGGATGGCGACACCGAGACGACCCTCGGGAGGTGAAGCGATCAGCTGGCCCCGCAGAATCTCCTGCCCCTTTTCGACCAGGGGCAGACAGGGCGCGCCAATATGCTGAGACAACGGAAAGACAAGAGTTCCGCCAGGATCGAGAGGAACGATCGGTTTGTCTTTCGTCAGCTCTTTGCCGCCTTCGGGATGGACACCCCCTCGAAACAAACGGTGCTTCACAGCACCACCTCCCATAAATGTTTGAAAGAAAAGAAGATTCCGCGAGTCCAAGGACCAAGGCGACGCAAGGAAGAGAGGAGGGCCTCCCGCCGCAACGACGGCGGAAACCTCCTCTCTGCGGACTTCACCAGACCTCATGCCGTACAGGGCCCTGATGCCGGAGTAACGTAATGTACCGATGCGAGACAAAGCTTACCGATATCCAAAGGATAGCACAAGGGGGCAAAGACGAAAGGGGTCTCGATTCTCCGTCTACGCAAAACGACCGCCATCGGCCATAATCAAAAGGAGATCACATCCGCATTTCGACAGGGAGGTTTCGCCGTGAGAACCCGTCCTCTTCAACTGTCCGTATCGATCCTCTTGAGCCTCGCCGCTTTCTTCCTCTTCGCCTCGGCTTCCTGCGGGGCCACGGAAAGAGGCACCTACTTCATCCTCGATGCCTCGGGGAGCATGTGGGGGCAGATCGACGGGAAACCCAAGATCGTCATCGCCAAGGAGGTCCTTTCAGGCCTGATGGCCAATCTTCCGGAGGAGAGCCCCCTTGGTCTGACCGTCTATGGGCACCGCCGCAAGGGAGACTGCGGCGACATCGAGGAGCTGGCCTCCTTCGGCCAGGCCGATCACCAGGCCCTCATCGCCTCCGTCAACAGCCTCAACGCCCGGGGAATGACACCGCTGACGGGCTCCATTCTCTTCGCCGCCGAGAGGCTGAAAACCGTCGAGGAGGAAGTCACCGTCATCCTCATCTCCGACGGCAGGGAGACTTGCAAGGGCGACCCCGTCGAAGCGGCGGCACGCCTTCGGGCCGACGGCCACCGCTTCACCCTTCACGTCATCGGCTTCGACGTCTCCGACGAGGAACAAAGACAGCTCGAAGCGATCGCCCGGGCAGGGGGAGGGCGCTATTTCAACGCCGCCGACGCCGCCCAGTTCCGCAGCGCCGCCGAAGAGGCCGCCTCGGCCACCTCCAAGGCCGATCAGGGGCGGTTGCGCGTCCTGGCCTTGCGAAACGGAGAGATCTTTCAGGCGGCCCTGACTCTTCGCGCCGAGGGGAAACCGCCCCTCACCGCCGCGACGGTCGTTGCCGGCGACGACCTGGGGCTCCTGCTTCCGCCGGGGACCTATCATGTCACCGTCACCGACGGAGGGCCCTCGCCCCAGTCGAAGGAGATCGACATGACCGTCGAAAAGGACCGGACCACGGAGGCGACGGTCACCTTCGACACCTCGGCCCTGAAAGTGACGGTCCTCGGCAACGGGGAACCCCGCGGCGCCCATATCGTCGTTCTTCTGAAAGATGATAAAGATGAGGAAATCACCGAAGCCAACACTCACGGGGACAATCCCGTCACCTTCCCCGTTCCGCCCGGGAACTACGACGTCGTCGTCACCGACGGCTCCGTCGAGCCTCCGGCCCGCAGGCGCTTCGAAGACATCGTCGTCGAAGAGGGAAAAACGACGGCCCTGACTGCGGAATTCGCCGGGGGGACCCTCCAGGTCTCGGCCCTTGCCGACGGCGAGCCGACCCAGGCCTGGATCTCCGTCATCGCACCGGAAAAGGGCGACGAAATCGCCGGAGCCCGCTTCCATCGCGACGAGGCGAAAGACCCCGCCAACGGGCGCCTGTCCCTCCAGCCCGGCACCTACGACATCCGCATCCAGGCCGAGGAGATCGACGGCGGGCCCTCCGTCGCCTTCTCCTCCATCACCGTTGAGGCGGGAAAGACGACGAACCTTCAGGCCGACTTCTCCTCAGGCATCCTCGAAGTGGCAGCCCTCGAAGGGGGAGATCCAGCCCAGGCCTGGATCTCCGTCCGAAAGAGCGGAAAAAGCGACGAAATCGCCGCAGCCAGGCTTCATGCCGAAGAGGGAGAGAAAAAGGTCTCCTTCACCCTCCAGCCGGGAAGCTACGACATCGCCGTCACCTATGAAGCCGTCGCCTCCAACCCCGTCAGGACGAGCTCAGCCGTCGTCGAGGCCGGGAAGACCCTTGCCGTCGCGACGGAGCTCTCGGCGGCCTCGGCCCTCACCGTCCGGGTCACCGTCAACGGAAAGCCTTCGACGAGCTGGATCTCCGTCCGCACCCCGGAAGAGGGCGACGAGATCACCGGGGCCCGCATCCACGCCGACGAAGGCGAGGAAAGAGTCTCCTTCTCCCTCGAACCGGGGAACTACGACGTCGTCGTCACCGCCGAGGAAATCGACGGCACTCCGGAAAAGCACCTCGCCGCCGAACTGACCGAGGGCGGCAGTGTGGAACTCCAGGCCGGATTCGAGGCCGGAACGCTCGAGATCGCCCTTTCGGGGAACCTCATCCAGGCCTGGATCTCCGTCCTCGACGAGAAGGGTGACGACATCGCCGGACTCCGACTCGGCGGCGACGAGCCGCTTCAGGGCCGGCTCTCCCTGGCCACCGGCAGCTATCTCGTCCGCGTCCAGCCCGAAGCCGGCGAGGGGGAGGAACGGGAGTATCCTGGAATCACCATCGAAACCGGGTCGACCACGAAACTCCAGGCCGGCTCGGATTGACCCTGAAACCGGGCGGCGCTTCGGCCCCATCCTGCTCCGCCTCGAGAAACCCTTCGCCGGACCGCTGGTCGCCGCGGTTCGATCTTGACAGGCACCGCAAAGGCGCTAAGATCATCATCGTAATCCCGCAAGGGGAGTAGCCGCTTTGTGACGGCGTCAACAGCATGGCCGGGAGGCCTGGCGCCGTCGTCGGACAGGGACCGATCGGCGAGACCTTCGGAAACGACGCGAGTCGGGTTCGGAGGTCTCGCTTTTTGCGCCCCGGTCGAGCTCAAGGGAGGGAAAAAACAGGATGGCGGCATGGATCGGAATCATCGCAGGCTTGGCACTTCTCTACGGAGGCGGAGAACTGCTCGTCAGGGGCAGCTCCTCCCTGGTGCGCCGACTCGGCCTTTCGCCTCTCGTCGTCGGCCTCACCATCGTGGCCTTCGGCACCTCCGCTCCGGAGCTTGCCGCCGCCGTCTCGGCCACCCTCAAGAATTCGGCGGAACTCGTCATGGGCAACGTCCTGGGGTCCAACGTGGCCAACCTGGGCCTCATCCTCGGCCTGTCGGCGCTTCTGCGCCCCATCGCCGTCAAACGGGAGACCTTCCATCGCGACCTGCCCCTCCTCGTTCTGACGAGCCTCATCCTCGTCGCCCTCCTCCTCTGGGGCCAAGTCACCTCCCTCACAGGACTCCTCCTCCTGGCTCTCCTGGCGGCCTACACGCTCCTGACCTTCCGCGGGACGGCGCCCGCCGCCTCCGAAGAGAGTCCCTCACCCGACCTCGTCCCGGCATGGGCCGCCGTCATCGGCGGCATCGCCCTTCTCGCCTTCGGCGCCGACCTTCTCGTCGACAACGCCGTCATGCTGGCCAGAAAGCTGGGGGTCGGAGAACATCTTATCGGCCTCACCGTCATCGCCCTGGGAACGAGCCTGCCCGAGCTTTCGAGCTGCCTCGTGGCGGCTCGGCGCGGCGATTCGGACTTCATTCTCGGCAATCTCCTGGGGTCGAACATCTTCAACGTCCTGGCCATCCTCGGCATCTCGTCCCAGATCGGCCCCCTGGAAGTTTCCTGGAATCTCTTCGGCTCTGAAGGAGTGGCCCTTGTCGCCATTTCGACCCTCCTCGCCGTTTTCGCCTTCACGGGGTTCCGCCTCGCCCGCCGGGAAGGAGCCTGCCTCCTGGCCTGCTACGGCGGCTACCTGGCCCTTCTCGTCAGCTGAAATCAAGAGAATCGAGCTCTTTCCCAAGGGGAGGCGCCGCTAGTCAGGCGCCTCCCCTCAAATTGAACGGATATCATCCATATCGATCCATCGCTGGAAAACCACCCCAGTCATCGGAGGAATCCTTTCAAAAAGGCGTTTCTGAGCAGGCCTGTGTCCAGCCACACGAGACAACTTGGGATATTGACTTTCATAAGCCAGAGGCCTATAATTTGAGCTGATCACCAATGGTGATCAGCTCAAATTATAGGCCGGGGAGAGTGGCAATGGAAAAAATCGAAAAAATGATTCTATCATACTTAAAAGAAAGCGATAAGCCACAAGGAGCCGGTTCTTTGTGCTCCTTCCTCAAAGGAGAAGGAATTGTTTTGGGGCAGGCCACTGTCGGAAGATTGATTAGAAAAATGGAAGAAGAAGGGCTTTTAGAGAAAACAACCGCTAAGGGGCGTCGTCTTTCACAAAAAGGAGAAGAACACCTGCAGAATCTAATTCTATTGGACGAAAAAAAAGCTTCTCTGCGATATTTTGGGCAGTTTTTCCTTGCAGAAGACGGCACCTATTTGCGAGATATTCTAGTGGCGAGAAGGGCTCTTGAATCAGAAGCTGCGGCATTAGCGGCAGAAAACGCAACAGAAGAAGATTTAAGAAACATAGAAAAATCCCTAGAAGAAATGGAGTTGTTATTGAGCAAAAAAAAGAGCATGGCCGTAACAGACGTTGCATTTCATTTAGCAATTACAAAAGCATCAAAAAATAAGATTATTGAATCAGCCATGAAAGTAATAAGGCACGGAGGACAAGATTCACCACTCGTAGAAAACATAAGAAACAAAGCAGGAAGCATTATAGGCTATGACCACAAAGAGATATATTTAGCAATCAAGAATAAAGATAAAGAAAAAGCCAGAAATCTTATGAAAGAACACCTTGATAATATTATCAAAGACCTTGATTATATTGAACAAAAGGAGGGGCTCAATTCTTTTTTTAACGGAAAAGCGTTTAAAAATACGGCTAATTAATTTATATAACCTAATAAAGGGGTGATTTAGGGAAAATGCTTTCTATGGTTGGATTTGATGAAATTTTAAGAAGGTTTAGTAAGATGCCGTTGGCATTTCTTCCAACTCCCCTGGAGTTCGCTGAAAACCTGACAAAAAAACTAAATGGCCCAAAAATTTATTTCAAAAGAGACGATTGCACAGGTTTAGCTTTTGGTGGCAACAAAACAAGAAAATTAGAATATATTATGTATGATGTTTTGAAAAACAAGACAGATGTTGTTATTACAATCGGAGGTCTTCAATCTAATTGGGCCAGGCAAACCGCAGCAGCTGCCAAGAAACTAGGCCTGGACGTGATATTAATTTTAAATGGAGAAAAGCCAAATTATTTTCAAGGAAATTTGCTTTTAGATCATATCTTGGGATGCAATATAATATTTAAACCCTATACAGACGAAGAAGAACAGATGGAAGAAGCAGGTCAAACTCCTATCACTGGCGAAACTGCAAAAAAAATTAGAAAAGACGGTAAAATTCCTTATGTCATCCCATTAGGAGGTGTTACTCCTCTAGGAAACCTAGGGTACATCAATGCAATACAAGAATTGAAAAAACAATCAGAAGAAATAAACATTAACATTGATCACATTGTTTCAGCAGTAGGAACTGGCGGAACATGCAGTGGTATTGAATTAGGGCTTCGATTGTTTGACATGAACACAAAACATTATGGAATCAGTATTAGCAGACACATCAAACCAAAAAACCTAGAGATTGCTGATTTATGTAATCGGACCATTGATGAACTCAAGTTCAACTGTAAAAAATTTACGCCTGGTGACATAGAAATAAACTATGATTACATTGGGGAAGGATATGCCATTCCAACTAAAGATTGCATTGAAGCAATCAATATTACGGCCCAAACGGAAGGCATTATTCTTGATCCAGTATATTCTGGCAAGGCCATGGCGGGCTTAATTGACCTAATAAAAAAGAAAAAATACAAAAAAGAAGAAACTGTTGTTTTTTTACACACCGGTGGACAAACAGGTAATTTTTCTTACAATAATTTTTTTAAATAGCCCTGGGTAGTAGAAAGTTGGTTTTTATTTTGCCATAAACTTAAGGAGGGAACCAACGTGAAAAAGGTTGCAAGTGTCTTGTTTGTTTTTGCCCTTGTTTTCTCTCTTGTTTTTGCCTCTGCAGCAACAGCTAAAGGAACTTGGAATGCCAATTCACAGTGGGCTCCAAATAACTATCATAGCAGGGCTTTGAAGGATTTTGCAGATAAAGTGTACCAAGAAACAAATGGCGACCTGGAAATAATCGTTCAATATAGTGGTGCACTTGGATGCAAAGGCCCCGATCTTTTGCAAGCGGTAAAGGATAACTTGGTACAAATGAGCCTCATCACCAACATGACAGTAGCGGGATATGAAATGATATTTGGAGTTAATTCACTTCCCATGATGGGTCCTAACATCGAAAAAGGAAGGAACTTTACTAATATTTGCAGGCCTTATTTTGATAAGGCTGCTGAAAAATGGAACCAAAAGATATTGTGGATAGGCCCTTGGTATGATGGCCTTTGGACCAAGAAAAAAGTTTCTTCTGTTGGAGATTTAAAGGGAATGAAAATACGCACCTACGACAAGATCAGCGCCAGCGTGATTGAAGCTCTGGGTGGGCTTCCTTATGCACTGCCATGGAGCGACGTCTACACATCAGTCGCAACCGGAATGATCGACGCAGTTCTGACTTCAGCGACAACAGGAGCGGAAGGCAAACTGTGGGAGGTAATGGACTATTTCCAACCGATCATGTTCATGTTGGCGACCGAAATGGTTACAGTCAACCTAGATGCATTCAACAAACTCAGCCCCGAACTACAAGACTATATGATCCAAATTTCCAAAGAAATTGAAGAAAAAGTATGGAGCGATGCAGTTGTCGAAGAAGAGAGCAATATAAAACTCCTTGCTCAAAATGGTGTCGAAATTGTCCCTGTCTCCGAAGAATACGAGGCTGAAATCGTGTCAAAGACCGAAATAGTCAGGCAAGACTGGCTCGAAAAAGCACCTTCCGAAGCCATGGAGATTTATGAAAAAACGAAAAACTTCTAGAAACATAACGCTTGGTTTTTTGTAAAACAAAAGAGCAGAGTATATTTTTTCATGCTCTGCTCTTTTGTTTTATAAACTTTCCAAAGACTCTTCTTTTAGCGAAAGGTGAAAAAAATGAATAACATTTTTAGATATACCAAAAAACTAACGAATATGTGTTTTTGGATAGGAGCAATAATGCTTTGTTTATCGGTGATTATGATAATTGCTGAAATTGTTTTAAGGCGGTTTTTTAGCTCTTCTTTGTACATCACAGACGAATATACCGGTTATTTGTTATGTGCAGTTGCAACAATGGGCATGGCATTTACGCTTCGCGAAAAAGGCCATATTAGAATGACTATATTTTACACGTTTTTGTCACCTAAACGAAAAGAATGTTTCGACAAGATTGTTTGTTTAGTTGGTTTCCTTTTTTTTGTTTACCTTACTTTTGCAACAGGTAATCTATTTTTGAGATCTTTACTTGGCGGTGTTCGCGCCATGAGCGTATCACAAACTTATATTGCAATACCTCAGTTTTTCATGCCATTGGGATTTTTGGCCTTGGCTATGCAGTTTTTAGAAGATTTTTTTATTAGCTCTCCAACTAAAAACGCTTAGGTGATAATTCAAGTATCAAATTACAAGAAACAGGAACAAGGAGGCTAGCTTTACTATGGATCTTTTTTTTCAGAGTTTATCAATCACAATTCTGTTAGTTCTGTTTTTGGGGTTCAGCTTTCAAATAGGCGTAGCTCTGTATCTTGTCGGATTCTTTTCGCTTCTATTTTTCACCGACGTTTCAGTAGGGAAACTCATGGCCAACATAACCTGGAACAACCTTGATAGCCCCTCTCTCATGGCAGTCCCTTTGTTTATTTTTATGGGAGAAATATTAATAAGAAGCAACCTTTCAAAAAATCTATTTAAGGGTCTTTACCCTTGGATGAGGCATATCCCCGGAGGGTTATTGCATATAAACATCATCGCATGCACAATTTTCGCTGCTATCACCGGATCCACTTCGGCTACGGCAGCAACCGTCGGTAAAATAACACTCCCGGAGCTAGAAGCAAGGGGATACGACAAAAAAATGTCAATCGGCACGGTCGCATCGGCCGGAACCCTAGGCATTCTCATCCCACCCAGCTTGACGATGGTCGTTTACGGTGTGATAGCAAACGAAAGCATTGGCCAGTTATTTATTGGAGGGATACTCCCAGGGCTGCTCATCGCTCTAGCTTTCAGTACTTTTATTATCGTGTCATCTCTTCTGAAACCTAGTCTGACTCCTTCTATTTCAGAGAAATTCAGTTTTTCTGACTATCTTGCAACTATCCCTCAAGTTTTGCCGGTGTTTCTTTTAATTGCTCTTATTTTAGGCAGCATTTACATGGGTTGGGCTACACCGTCCGAAGCTGCGGCAGTCGGTGTTGTATTGTCTTTAGTTTTTGCTTTGATATCAAAAAGCTTGGATATGGGGAAATTTATTGATGTGTTAAAAAACACAATCAAAACTTCTTCAATGATTTTATTGATAATTGCTGGAGCCAGCTATCTTTCTGTAGCCCTGGGAAATCTGGCAATCCCGTATCGTTTGACAAATTATATTGCAAGTCTCGATTTGGCCCCGTTTACCTTAATGGCTGTCATTGTCATTGTTTATATTGTTCTTGGTTGCATAATAGATGGAATATCAATCATAGTCATGACTTGCCCAATTGTTTTGCCTCTCATTAGTCTATATGGATTTGATCCCCTGTGGTTTGGGATTATTGTTATTATTTTGATTTGCATATCAAACATCACTCCACCACTAGGGTTCAATTTATTCATTCTGATGGGCATTACCAACGATGATCTTTGGTTTGTTGCAAGAGCCTGTCTTCCCTATTTTCTGCTAATGGTAGGTGTTCTTGGATTGCTTTATCTTTTCCCTGGAATAGTTCTTGCTCTGCCTCACTTGATGATAAAGTAGCTTTTAGATTAACGCACACCAACATGCCTAAGGAGTAAATAAAATGATCGAGTTGATTACAAACCTGAATAAGATATCATCACTTCTCAACCTGAACGCCAAGAAAAAATTCACTTTGGCTTCCGTAGGGTATGATTCCTATAACATCGATGGGCCTAAAATAGCCAAACTAGGAAATAAAAAATATCTATTCGCTTGCCATCTAGAAAAAGGAAACATTATGGCCCAAAAGGATATTGAAAAAACAATGCCCCAGGACATCGAGGCAGTGTATTACAATCCGTTTTTTACTTTCGATAAAGAAAACACTACTGTTTACACTGATTTTGTAACTGCTCTAAAAAAAACAATTCCTGGAAATATTGACATAGCTTTGGATCCAACCGTACCTGTTTCCATTTATAAATCTCTTAGCAATGTTTTTAATGTATTTTTTCAAGAAAAAGAAACTGATGAGCCATATTATTACCAATATTTGCTATCTAAAAAAGAAGTTATGGAAAAATTTGATTTTTGGAGGAGTCAAGCGGATGCAACGGCAATGAAACTGATTGAGCATTCAAATAAAAAATGTGAGCTGGAAAAATTTATTAGAGATAGAAAAGATTCACGTTTTGAGGTTTTAGATCTTTTTATGCGTGATAAAAAAATTGATGCTGTTTTTTGCACGTCACCTTTGAGCGTTCAGGAAATAACAGGATATGGGTTACAAAACTATCAAGAAAATCAATTTGCTTCTTTATATACGGGAGAAGAGAGTGTTGTTTTGTTTTCTAGACAGCCTATCGAGAAGTTCTTTGGTAAATGGGAAAAAGTTAATATATTTTCAGCAATTTCACAAAAAATCGGGAGTAACGCTGTTTTAGGCATTGAAGAATGCCATTGTCCAATGTCTCTATATAAAAAATTGGAAGGAATTACACAAAACATCAAAGATTGCATGTTTGATCTAAGAAAAAGCCGTGAGATTCGAGGATGGGAAGATTTATCTTACTACATTATTGCATCAAGATCGACTGCTTATGCTATAGAAGGCGCTTTGGAATGGACCAAAAATAAAATATGTGATGGAGAAAGCATAACAGAACTGGACGTAGAAAAAAAATATTACACCCTGCTACAGCTCTTCAAGGAAAAAAATTGCATTCCTTTTGATATAAATGCCATGTTGACTATTTGTTCCGCTGGAAACAGAGGCTCTATTCCTTCGTTGCCAACAAAACATTCTATAGATACGAACATTAATAGCCTGAAACTAGATGCTGGAGTTTCTGTTTTGGACAGTCTTGGGATTCATCACGCTGCTTCTGATATTACTAGAACTCTAGTTCTTCAAAATAAAACAGAAAAAGCTTATAAAAAACTAGAAAAGTTTATGATTGAAAATGTTATTCCAAATGTAAAACCAAATATGAAAGGTAAGGATATTTATCGCCTTGCCGTATCAAAAATTGAGGACAACAAAGATGTGTTCAAGGAAGCAGATTTGTTATCTTATGAAATTCAAAACTTTGAGGATATTTTTAATAGAAATGTTGGCCATCTCATGGGACTTCAAGAACCAGTCACGTTATTTTTTTTAAAAAACTCCCAAGGCGAGATCAAATCAGGAATGATTGCTGCAATCGAGTATCAATGGCACTCAAATGGCTTTGGCATAGGCATAGAAGACAATTTTATTGTTGGAAATTCAGGAGGTCTTAATTACTCAAGAGATTAGCCGGGATCGATTTGTTTATTTGAATAACAAAGATGAAGTAAAATTTTAACTGGCATAAAACGTGACATTGGAAATAAATTTTTCCGGGGGGGTATCTCCATTGGACATGATGACGTTCCTGTCAAACGAGGTGAAACCAGCGCTCGGCTGTACGGAGCCCGGGGCCGTGGCCTTGGCGGCTTCCTGGGCAGCAAGGCACGGAGATGGCCCGGTCAGATCCCTCAAGCTCAGACTCTCTCCAAACATCTTCAAGAATGGCCTTCATGCAGGGATACCAGGGACCGAGGGCGGGACGGGAAATTTACTCGCCGCGGCTCTTGGCGCTCTTAAGGGCAACCCGGAAAAAGGGCTGATGGCCCTGGGCGGAATAAACGGACAAGACGTAGCCGCCGCAATGGATCTGGTCAATGCCGGTGCTGTAACGCAGGCGGTGGCCCCGGATGTTCCTTCGGTCTATGTCGAAGTGGAATTGACCGATAATACGGGCGTCATCACGGTGACCATTTCGGGGAGACACGACAGGGTGGTCCAGATCAGAAAGAACGGCAGGATAGTGAAGAAGCTCCCCGAAGCCGATATCGACAGCACAGGATGCCCCCCTTACATCGAGGAGCTCCTGGAGGAGGATATGGAGGGCCTCTGGAGACTCGCCGGCAGCTTGAAAGAACGAGAGATCGAGTTCCTCCTCGAAGGCTCAAGAACCAACATGAAGGTGGCTGAACGGGGCCTGGACAGGCCATGGGGCCTGGGAATAGGTTTCAGCCTTGCTGGCCTGACGAGAATGGATAACCTTGTCCATTCTGTAAAGACCTGGTCCGCCGCGGCGGCGGACGTAAGGATGGCCGGCGGCCCCTGGCCGGTCATGAGCAGTTCCGGAAGCGGAAATCACGGTATTACCGCCATTGTTCCTCCTTCGGTCGCTGCCAGCGCATGGGGAAAATCGAATCGGAATCTGGCCGAGGCACTAGCCCTGAGCCACCTCGTAACGAGTTTCATCAAAGCCCATACCGGGCGCCTTACCCCTGTCTGCGGGTGCGCCGTAGCCGCCGGGGCAGGAGCAGCGGCCTCATTGGTGCATCTAGCAGGAGGCACTCCCAGGCAGGCAGAAATTTCCGTTGCACTGCTCCTGTCGTCCCTTCAGGGGATGGTATGCGACGGAGCGAAGGGGTCTTGTGCTCTTAAAGTCGGGACGGCGGCGGCCGAGGCTTGCTCCTCTGCAATGCTTGTCCTGCAAGGCCTGAAAGATCCGGGAGACCAGGGGATGATCTCCTCCAGCTTTGTCGCGACGGCGAAGAACGTAGGAGAATTTAGCCGGGACGGGCTCATGTCGGCCGATTCCACGATCATCCGCATACTGCAGGCTATGAATTCCGCCCCCCAGGGTCACTCCTGAAAAAGAGGCAGAAAAAATCACGAGAACGGGGCAGGGATCCTGTTTTGCCTGCCCCGTGACGGCCCCTCACGATGGACTGATTTGAGCTGCTTCCACGAGGACTCCCTCCGCAAGGAGAGGAGTCCTCTTTTGCTCCTTGTCGCCTTCCCGTAAGGCCTAGGCTCGCTCTTCGTCTTGCTACACGGGTGATTTTCCCTGTCCAGCCACAATTGCACCGACTCAAACTTGACAAAATCCAACCAAAACCATACAGTTCTGACGGAACTCATCATAAGGAAATTTATTTTCCATATAGGAAACAACAAAGGCCTTTTCGCGAATGAAGAACCGAAAAAGCCGTCGAAAGGCCCGCCAAGATCCCGCAGCGCCTTCAAGCTCCTTGGAGCGATGCGGGGCAAGCAGACCGCGACATTCGGGACTTCCTTCCCGAGAGCCGTCGCATGCCGTCAACGACGAGTTTCGGGCGCTGAGACCGTGGCCGGGCCACCGGCCAAAACACACAGGAGGTGGAATCATGGCAAGTTACACGTCGAAAGAGCTCATGGAGATGGAGCATCAGTACGGGGCGCACAACTACCACCCTCTCGAAGTCGTCATCTCCAGGGCGGAAGGGATCTGGGTCGAAGACCCCGAGGGGAAGCGCTACATGGACATGCTGT
>JAHDQY010000004.1 GCA_018433595.1 Synergistales bacterium | reverse complement strand
TGCTGCCTCCCGTAGGAGTCTGGACCGTCTCTCAGTTCCAGTGTGGCTGGTCGTCCTCTCAAACCAGCTACCCGTCATCGCCTTGGTGAGCCGTTACCTCACCAACAAGCTGATAGGACGCGAGTTCCTCCTGGGGCGGATCGCTCCCTTTCACCTTCCGGCATATGGGGTATTAGCGTCCGTTTCCAGACGTTGTCCCCCTCCCCAAGACAGATCCTCACGCGTTACTCACCCGTCCGCCACTGTGCCCATTTCATAGCAAGCTATTCCATGAGCACCGTCCGACTTGCATGTGTTAAGCACGCCGCCAGCGTTCGTCCTGAGCCAGGATCAAACTCTCCGTTAGAATGATTCAGGAAAAACTTCGAGATGCCTGTCTCGATCTTGCGCGCTGTATTCTTTTGGCAAGGTTCTCGTTCCACCGCCCCGTAGGCGGCAAGCGGTATGATAGCATCCTTCCCGTGATGTTGCAAGCCCGGATTTTCAGATCGGCTGTGCTATAATTTCCGGACATGAGCAAAGCATTACAGTTTACCCCTGCAGGCGGCAGAAGCTTTCAATGACAGGCAAGGAGGCGCTCTTGATGGCCGATGGTCGGCGTTCCCCCGAAAAAAAAGAGAAAAGAAAGAAAAAATCTTTCTCGATAATGCGCTTTTTGGGGGCTTCCCTTCTCCTTTGTGCAGCACTTTTTCTTGCAGTTGCAGCGGTTACAGCAGCCCTTTACGTAAAACGCATTTCCGCCGATCTCCCCTCCCTGGAGCAGATGGCCCGTCAGCGCCCCAATTTGGCGACGGAAATCTACGACCGCCAGAACCGTCTCATCGCCAAACTCTTCCTCGAAAACCGCACCTGGGTCTCTCTTGAGCAGATTTCGCCATGGATGCAAAAGGCGACCCTGGCGGCTGAGGACGGAACTTTCTACAGCCACGGGGGCGTTGATCTTTCTTCCATCGTCAGGGCCTTCTGGATCAATCTGACCTACGGCAAGACGCGCCAGGGAGCCAGCACCATTACCCAGCAGTTGGCGCGCAACCTCTTCCTTTCCCGGGAACGCACTATCGAGCGGAAAGCCAAGGAGGCGATCCTGGCCGTTCGCCTGGAGCGCCTCTACACGAAGGATCAGATTCTGGAGATGTACCTGAATACGATCTATTTCGGTCACGGGACCTGGGGAATCGCCGCTGCAAGCCAGGCCTATTTCGCCAAGAAACCTCATCAGCTGTCCGTCGCGGAGGCATCCCTCCTGGCCGGCCTCGTGGCCGCCCCTGAGCTGTATTCCCCCTATCGATCCATGGAGCGGGCGAAAGCCCGCCAGGGGTATGTCCTCCGGCGTCTTGCGGATCTGGGACAGCTCGACAGAGAACAGGCCCAGA
Source organism: Synergistales bacterium (assembly GCA_018433595.1). Taxonomy (GTDB): domain Bacteria; phylum Synergistota; class Synergistia; order Synergistales; family Aminithiophilaceae; genus Aminithiophilus. Next base: position 128,467 of record JAHDQY010000004.1, on the reverse strand, counting down.
CGGCGCTGGCCTCTCCTCTGACACTTCAAAAGGGAACGGTGAGCACGGCGCCTCTCAATAAGGCCCCTTATTTCGTCGCTCATATCCTTTTCAGCCACCTTCTGCCGACCTATGGAATGGAGACGGTTTACCAGGAAGGCCTGCAGATCTACACGACGATCGACCTGCCGCTTCAAGAGGCGGCCCAGGAGGCCGTCCGGTCGTTGAAAAGTGAAGGCGCCCTGGTGGCCCTGGCGCCGGGGACAGGTGAGGTGCTCGCACTCGTCGGAGGAAAGGATTTCGAGGTCAGCAAGTTCAACAGGGCCGTTCAGGCCTTCCGTCAGCCCGGCTCGGCCTTCAAACCCTTCGTTTATGCCGCCGCCCTTCAGGAAGGGCTCCGTCCCGTCGATCATGTCCTGGACGCCCCCTTGGTCTACGAGAACGGTTGGGAGCCACAGAACTATTCGGAGAAGTTCGAGGGCGAAATCACTCTTCTGGAAGCTCTTACGCAATCCTACAACGTGTCGACAGTCCGCGTCGCCGAATCGATCGGCATCAGCAAGGTCATTTCCATGGCGAGAACTCTCGGGATCACCAGCCCCCATCTTCCTCATGATCTCTCCCTCGCGCTGGGATCGGGGAGCGTGACGCCGATTGAGCTGGCTCAAGCTTATTGCCCCTTCGCCAACGGCGGATATCGCGTGACACCCTACTTCATCCGGGAGATCCGCCGTCACGACGGAGAGATCCTGGAACAGCAGGGACCCCGGTTAAGTCAGGCCATCTCCCCCGAGCTGGCCGCTCAGATGCAGGGCATGCTGCTCAACGTCGTCCGGTCCGGAACAGGCCGTTCGGTGGCAATCCCGCAGATGGACGTTTTCGGCAAAACCGGAACGACGAACGACTGGAGCGATGCCTGGTTTGTCGGCGCCATTCCCGGCGTCGTCGCCGTCGTCTACGCGGGAAACGACGATCACAAGCCTCTGGGAAGCCGCGCCACAGGAAGCCGCATCGCCGCACCGGCCTGGAAGGCTTTCATGAGCAAGGCTGTCGCCGAACTTCACCCGACTCCTTCCTTCTATCTCGGCGATGCCGATGTCGAGCTCGTTCGGGTCTGCAAAGCAACGGGCTACCTCGCATCTCCCTCCTGTCCCGCCACCGTCGAGGCCTTGATGGAGAGGGGAAAGGGACCGACGTCGGTCTGTCCTTCCCACGGGGGAAACTGGTACGCCTCTCAGATGGATCCTCAAGCCCCGAGGCTCCTTCTCGTCCGAGACGATACGCTCATGCTGGCCCAGTATGGCTTGGGCAGACATGGCGCCGTCGCTCAGCAGACTCCTGAAACGGTACCCTTCCCCTCCTATGCACCACCGGCCCCGCCGGCGCCGGCGCGACCGCCTAAAAAGGAGGAACGCCCCTACCAAGTTGATCCAAGCCCGGCCAAGACACTTGAAGACCGCTATCAGGAACTGTTAAAGCAGTACGGGTTGAGCAACTAGAACGAGAGGGAGGACGGCTTAAGCCGTCCTCCCTCTCGTTCTGCGCCTCGTTGCAGGCTAGCCGATAAGGCCCAACGCAGCATGAGCCGCCGCGATTCGGGCGACGGGGACACGATAGGGCGAGCAGCTGACATAATTGAGACCCAAGTGATGGCAGAAGGCGATGGAGTCAGGATCTCCGCCATGCTCGCCACAGATGCCGATACCCATGGAGGGACGGACTCGGCGCCCATCTTCACAGGCGATCCGCATGAGACGCCCCACGCCGTTTCTGTCGATGGAGCGGAAGGGATGCTCGGCGAGAACGTGGATGGCGACATATTGGGCGAGGAACTTGTTTTCGGCGTCATCCCGTGAATATCCGAAAGTAGTCTGGGTAAGGTCATTGGTGCCGAAGCTGAAGAATTCGGCATACTCGGCCAGTTGATCGGCGACGAGAGCGGCTCGGGGCACCTCCACCATGGTTCCAACCTCGTAGTCGACCTTGTGCCGGGCCTCTTCAAAGAGATCGGCAGCGAGCTCCTCGACCATCGCTCTGAGGCGCCTCATCTCCTCCTGGGTGCCGACAAGGGGCATCATGATGTGAGGAATGACATCGACGCCCTCCATGGCCAGATAGATGCAGCTTCGGAAAATGGCCCGAACCTGCATCTGGTAGATCTCGGGGTAGATGATGCCGAGACGGCACCCCCTGAAGCCGAGCATGGGATTGGCTTCCTTCAGAGCCCGAGCCTTGACGAGCGTTTTTTCCAGGCCGGAGGCTTCGGGGCTCTTGCCTTTTCCTTCTTCCCTGAGTTTCTTAAGCGCTTCCTCCAGCTCCGACTCCTTGGGGAGGAACTCGTGGAGCGGCGGATCAAGGAGACGAACGGTAACGGGAAGTCCCGCCATAGCCCGGAAGATGCCTTTGTAATCTTCCTCCTGCATGACCTGAAGTTTGTCAAGAGCAGCGATGCGCTCTTCCTTGGAAGAGGCGACGATCATTTCCTTCATGACGGGAAGCCTGTCGGGAGCCATGAACATGTGCTCCGTCCGGCAGAGACCGATACCTCGAGCACCAAAGTCACGGGCGCGGGCGGCGTCATCGGGCGTATCGGCGTTGGCCCAGACCCTGACGATGGCTGTTTCGTCGGCCCATTCGAGGATTCTGCGAAATTCATCGGTCATGGCCGGTTCCATGAGGGGAACCTTGCCGGCGATGACAAACCCGCGGCTACCGTCGACGGTCAAAGTCTCTCCTTTTTTGAAGGTCTTCCCGCCGACAGTGAGGGTCTCCCGGACAAGGTCGATCTCCAGGGCTTCACAGCCCGAGACGCAGGGCTTACCCAGCCCACGGGCAACGACGGCAGCGTGACTCGTCATTCCGCCGTGGCTGGTAAGAACGCCCTGGGCGGCAAAAAGCCCATGGATATCGTCGGGAGTGGTTTCGGGACGGACAAGAACGACAGCCTCTCCGGCGGCACCGCGATGCTCGGCCTCATCGGGGTCGAAGACAATGGCACCGACAGCCGCTCCAGGGGAAGCGGGAAGCCCCTGGGCGAGAACATCGACATCGGCTTCGGGGTCGACCTGCTTATGGAGAAGCTTCTCGACCTGATCGGGCGTAACGCGCTTGACGGCCGTCGTCTTGTCGATAAGCCCCTCCTCCACCATGTCGACAGCGATGTGGACAGAGGAACGGGCCGTCCGTTTGCCGTTTCGAGTCTGGAGAATGAAGAGTTTGTTCCGCTCAATGGTAAACTCGATGTCCTGCATATCCCGATAATGGCGTTCGAGAAGGCCGGCGATATCGAGCAGTTCTTTGTAAAGATCGGGCATGGTATCGTTCAGCTCGGCGATGGGCTGGGGCGTGCGGATCCCGGCAACAACGTCTTCGCCCTGAGCGTTGACGAGGAATTCACCATAAAGCTTCTTTTCTCCCGTCGAGGGATTGCGGGTGAAGCAGACGCCGGTGCCGCAATCTTCGCCCAAGTTCCCGAAAACCATGGTCATGACGTTAACGGCCGTACCGAGGTCGTCGCGGATTTTGTTGATGCGACGATAGGTTTGGGCCCGAGGCGTGTTCCAGCTTCTGAAGACGGCGTCAATCGCCTCTCGGAGCTGTTCCGCCGGATCCGTCGGGAAATCTTTCCCCGTCTCTCTTCTGACAATTTCCTTGAAACGTCCGATCAATTTTTTCCAGGTGGCGGCATCGATTTCAAAGTCCTGTCTAACGCCGAGAGAACGCTTGGCGCCGACAATTTCATTTTCAAAAAGGGAGGGCAAGACGCCGAGGACGACGTCGGAAAACATCTGGATGAAACGGCGATAGCTGTCATAGGCAAAACGGGGCTCTCCGGAATTACGCGACAAGGCCTCGACGGTAAGATCGTTCAGGCCGAGATTGAGGATGGTATCCATCATTCCCGGCATGGAGACGGGAGCACCGGAACGGACCGAAAGAAGCAGGGGGTTTTCACCCCTTCCGAAGGTCTTGCCCGTAGCCTTTTCCAGACGCTCCACGGCTGAAATGACATCGTTCCAGATGGAATCGAGAAATCTGTCGCCGTCGCCCCAGTAGGTGAGACAGGCTTCGGTGGTAATGGTAAAACCGGGCGGAACGGGTAAACCGATGTTGCTCATCTGAGCGAGGTTGGCCCCTTTGCCGCCCAGGAGCCCTTTCATCTCGGCGTTGCCTTCAGAGAAGTCGTAGATGTACTTTTTCCCGTCCTTTTGCATCAGGCTCATCTCCTTCTATGAACGGAGGTCAGACCCTAAGGTAGTCGAGAACCTCCTGTGCAACCTCTTCAATAGCCCGGTTGGTGACATCGAAAACCTTGCAGCCGACACGTCTCATGATGTTCAGTGAGTAATCGAGCTCCCGATCCAGCCTTTCCGGCTGAGCATAGTTGGAGAGATCGGCATCAAGGCCGAGGACACGAAGCCGTTCTCTCCGGATGGAACCAAGCTTTTCGGGATTGATGGTGAGACCGATGACCTTTTCCGACGCCAGGTTGAAAAGACCGGCAGGAGGATCCGCCTCGGGCACCAGGGGAATGTTGGCCACCATGATGCCTTTGTGAGCCAGGTACATGGAAAGAGGCGTTTTGCTCGTTCTCGAGACGCCGAGGATGACAAGGTCGGCTTCGTCATAGAGTTCCGCACCCCGGCCGTCATCACACTTGATGGCGAATTCGACGGCCTTGACCCGCCGGAAGTATTCCTCGTCAAGGCGACGAAGCAGACCGGGAGTCTCCAGGGGTTGACAACCGAGGCGATCTTCAAGGATTTTGAGGATAGGACCGAGGATATCAACGACCTCAAGCTGAAGTTTTCCGGCCTCATTGACAAACCATCGACGGAGAGAGTGATCGACGAGAGTACAGATGATAACGGCCTGTGATCGGAGGGCTTCTTCCAGAACTTCTTTACCTCTCTCTTCGTTATTGACATAACGAAAGCGTCGGAGCTCCGCCTTTTTCGCACCGAACTGACTCGAAGCCGCACGAGCCACATGTTCCGCCGTTTCTCCGGTAAAATCTGAAACGACGAAGATCTCCAGAGCCATGATGGACCCCTCCCCTCAACGGATCCCCCGGAATGCCATCGGCCACTGACCGGATGCGCCACACCGACGGAAACGTCTCTTCCCGAGGTGTGCCTGATACCTCGGGAAGAGACAGCCTTTCAGGTAATCCCTATCTGTCAGGGGCTATTTTAACATGCCCAAATCACCAACGAGGCGGAAGAGCTCCTGACAGCGGGCAAGGAGAGCGAAACGATTGGCGCGGATCGCCGGATCGGCATCATTGACAAGGACTTTGTCGAAAAAGCGGGCGATAACGGGCTCAAGGTGCGCCAAGACAGCGGTGAGATCTTTCCATCTCCACTCCTGCAGGGCCGCTCGAGCCTCGGGAGAGAGTTCCAAGAGCGTTTCGGAAAGTTCTTTTTCGGCGGCATCAGCAAAAAGCCCCTCGTCAATACCTTCGGGGAAGCCCTCTGCTTTGGCCAGAATGTTTCGGACACGGACAGCGGCTGTGATGAGCTGCCGGAACCATTCCTCGTCCTGGATTTCGACAAGGGCCTGAAGGAAACGCATCGCTTGAAAGGGACGATTCCAAGAGGCGGAAAGGGCCAAGGTGACCACATCGTGACCGTAGCCTTTTTCCTTCATCTGGATTTGAAGCCTGTTGCGGAGGAAGTCGAAGACCTTGTCCAGGACTTTCGGCTCTGCCTTGACCTGCCGTCCGGCTTCGGTCATGAGGGCCACGACGTCGACATCGAGGGAAAGTCCCCAGAGGATTTCGTTGATGCACCGCGCAGCTCGGCGCAATCCATAGGGATCCTGAGAGCCCGTCGGGTCGAGGCCGGCTTTGGAGCAGGCCAGAATCGTATCGGCCCTGTCTGCCAGTCCGACGAGGGCCCCAATGACATCCGTAGGGAGAGAGTCCCCGGCGAAACGTGGAAGATAAAGCTCATAAAGCGCCTTGGCAACCCGCTCGGGCTCACCGTTCCGGCGGGCATATTCGCGGCCCATAACGCCCTGAAGTTCAGGAAACTCGTAGACCATATCCGTGACAAGGTCAGATTTGGCAAGCCAGCCGGCGCGTTCGATGAGGGGGCGTTCTTCCCTGATCCCAAGATGGTCGGCCAGCCAGAGGGCAAGATCCCGAGCGCGGAGAACCTTTTCATAGACGGTGCCGATGCGTTCCTGATAGACAATCTCTTTGAGTTCCTCAACCTTGGATGCCAGAGCCTTTTTCTGATCTTCCCTCCAGAAAAAGGCGGCATCGGCAAGTCGGGCTCTCAGGACCCGCTCATTCCCCTCGCGGACCACATCCATGTTGGTGGCCCTGTTGTTGCTCACCCCAACAAAATGATTTTTCAGCTTGCCCGAATCGTCCCGGACAGGGAAATAGCGCTGATGAACCTTCATGGAAGTAACGAGCACTTCCGATGGGATGTCGAGAAACTCCTTGTCGAAGGTACCGAAGAAGGGGACAGGATATTCGACGAGGAAGAGGTTTTCCTCAACGAGCTCCGGGTCCCTTTCAATCCGGCATCCCATCTCCTTTTCCAGGGCGGCAATGCGACTGAGCATCATTTCCCGCCGCTTGGCGACATCGACGACGACATAGTTGTCATAGAGCTTGTCCATGTACTCGTCGGTGTGGGCGATCTCGATGCGTTTGGCGCCCATGAAACGATGCCCCCGGGTCATACGGCCGGCCTTAAGCGTTCCGTAGGTGAGAGGGACGACTTCGTCTCCCCAGAGACAGAGAATCCAGCGTACGGGCCGGGCAAATCGAACAGTCGGGTCCTCCCAATACATGTTTTTGGGAAAGACGAGACGCGAGGTGATGTCACCGAGCAGTTCCGGCAAGATCGCCGCCGTCGGCCGCCCCACTTGCCGAACCTGGGCATAGGCATACTCGACACCGTCAATCTCACGGAGGAGCAAATCTTCGACATCGACGCCCTTGCTCCGGGCAAAGCCTACGGCAGCTTTCGTCGGAGCCCCCGTGCCATCGAAGGCCTGACGCCAAGCCGGCCCACGGAACTCTTCCGTCAGGTCCTGTTGACTTTCAGCCAGTCCTCTGACATGAAGGACGATCCGTCGAGGCGTCCCATTCGTCTGGAGGGAACTGTAGATGAGCCGTGAGGCGGAGAAGCTTTTTTCAGCGATTCCCTGGATCTCGCCGAGCACCCACTGCATAAAACGAGCAGGGATTTCTTCCGTCCCCAATTCGAGCAGGAGATCTCTATTTTTTCCCATTCTTCAACGCCTCCTAGCGGCAGAACTTGTCCATCAACGGGTAGCCCATCGCCTCTCTCTGCTGCACATACCCTTCAGCACAGAGCGAGGCAAGGGCGCGGACGCGAGAAATGTAGCCCGTTCGTTCCGTTACGCTGATGGCATTTCTCGCATCGAGGAGATTGAAGGTGTGGGAACACTTGAGAACATAGTCGTAAGCGGGAAGGACATTACCGGTAGCGATGACGGATTTTGCCTCGGCTTCATAGAGATCGAAGAGCTTAAAGAGCATGGCGGCGTCAGAAAGGTCGAAGTTGTACGTCGACTGTTCCACTTCACTGCGATGGTGAATGTCACCGTACTTGACCTCGTCAACCCAGGTCAGATCATAAACGCTGTCCACTTTCTGAACAAACATGGCGATCCGCTCAAGGCCATAGGTCAGTTCCGCGGGAACGAGATCCATGTCGATGCCGCCAACCTGCTGAAAGTAGGTAAACTGAGTCACCTCCATGCCGTCGAGCCAAACCTCCCAACCCAGCCCCCAAGCACCGATGGTGGGCGACTCCCAATCATCCTCGACGAAACGGATATCGTGTTCGTCCGGGTCAATACCGAGGGCCTTGAGGCTGTCGATGTAGATCTCCTGGATGTCCTCGGGAGCCGGCTGAACGATGACCTGATACTGGTAGTAGTGTTGGAGCCTGTTGGGGTTCTCACCATAGCGCCCGTCGGTGGGGCGCCGTGAAGGTTCCACGTAGGCGACGCGCCACGGTTCGGGACCGAGAGTGCGCAAGGTCGTGGCCGGGTTCATCGTTCCCGCTCCGACCTCAATGTCATAGGGCTGCTGTATGACACACCCCTGTTCAGCCCAAAACCGTTCCAAACGCATGATGATTTCCTGGAAATTCACTTTCCTACCCCCTATCGCCTGAGCGAAAACTTACAGGCTTTCCCGCAGAAGGGATTTGAGCCTTTGATTGAGCAGCGACCAGTCGGCACCTTGCCGAACCGTCTGTGACCATGGGATGAAGGAATCACGGGAAAGCATAACAGCAGCCCTCAAGGCCTGCAAGAGATAGGGCGAGAGAGCGAGGGAGCCTTCCAGTCCTCGGCAAGCATCGCACAACAGCTGTTCCCCCTGCCAAAAGGCAGAAGTCAACGGAGCGCCACAGTTTCCGCAGCATTCCAGATCGGGAGCTGCACCTCGATCACGAAGCCAGCGCCACAAGAAACGCCATTCGGCGACCTCCACATCAGCGCCGGCCTCGATTTCCTGAAGGGCCCAGAAAAAAAGCCCCAGGAGGGCATCGTCGGGATGTCCGGCAAGAAGGCCGTCGGCAACGAGCTTCCCCCAGTAAGCCGAGCGGGCAAGGGCCTCTGGATTTTTACGCAGTTCCCAGAGATCGAATTTGACGTCGACTTCCTTCAGGTACAGGTTACGTGAAGCCTTGTAAAGGGTAAAAACAGCCCAGACCAAGGGCTCCGTCGCACCGCCGAAACGCCCTTTACCTCGGGCGGCGCCAGGAGCGATAACCCAGAGAGGGCCTAATCCTTTAAGGCCCAGATAAAGAAGCCGCTCCCCCTTCGGGGTATCACACCGCCTCAGAACGACGCCGGAGGCTCTGAAATGTCCTTGGCGGAGGTAGTCGCCGCCGTTCATGGTCTGTAGCCGAAGCGTTTGAGGTCCTTTTCGGATTTACGCCAATCTTCACGAACCTTGACGAAAAGTTCCAGAAAAACCTTTTCCTGAAGCATCTCCTCCAAACCGGCCCGGGCAAGCGTGCCGATCTTTCGCAGCATCGCACCGCCCTTGCCGATGATGATCCCCTTCTGACCGGGCCGTTCGACGTTGATGACGGCACGGATATAGGCGACATCCCGTTCAGGGTACTCCTCCGGAGTTTGAAAAGCCTCGACTTCGACAGCCACGCTGTGGGGCACTTCCTCCCGGGTGAGGAGAAGGATTTTTTCCCGAATGATTTCGGCGGCAAGAAAAATCTCCGGGTGATCCATGATCCTTTCGTCCGGATAAAGAGGAGGTCCCTCGGGAAGGGCTTCGGTGATCCTGGAGAGGAGGAGGGGGAGATTGGTCCCCGACGTCGCCGAAAGAGGGAGAATCTGGATCGCCCTGAAACGGGCCTGGTAGAGCTCGGCGGCCTGCCGAAAGTCTTCACGGTTCTTGAGGCGATCGACTTTGTTGACGACGAGGAGAACGGGGCGTTTCGTCGCTTCAAGAAAGGCCAGGATTCTTTCGTCTTCGGGGCGGATGCGGCGATCCGTGGCTTCGACGACGTAGCAGACAAGGTCCACTTCATCAAGTGTCCGCCGGGCCGTTTCTACCATGAACTCCCCCAATCTGTGAAGGGGAAGGTGAATGCCCGGCGTATCGATGAAAACGATCTGAACGCTGTCGTCGCTGTAGATGCAACGGATGCGGTTGCGTGTCGTTTGAGGCTTGTCGGAGACGATGGTCACCTTTTGACCGAGAAGCGCGTTGATGAGAGACGATTTGCCGACGTTAGGGCGACCGACGACGGCGACAAGTCCGCAGCGGAAGTTTTCATCAACCTTCAAGGGGCATCTCCTTGGCGAGAATAAAGGGACGAGGCAACAGATCAAGATCAAGCCGATAAAGGAGAGGTTTCTCTCCCTCTTCAAGGACGACGATAAGGGCCGGATTGAATTCGGCCATGAACTGGCGACAGGCGCCGCAAGGGAGACAGGGCTCTCCAGATCGTCCGACGACGGCGATAGCCACGAAGTCACGATCCCCCTCGGAGACAGCCCTCGTCAGCACGTTACGCTCTGCACACAGGGAGAGTCCGTAACTGGCATTCTCGACGTTGCAGCTCTGGATGATTTTCCCTTCCGTCGTCAGAAGCGCAGCTCCAACGGGAAACCCGGAATAAGGGACATAGGCGGCCTTCTGAGCCGCCCGAGCCTTTTTCAACAGGGTTTCAGGACTTGAAGGGTAGGACCAATCCAAAGAATCGTCCCCGAAAGGCGACGAGGCCTTTTGATGCATGATTTCACTCCTCTTTCTCGTTCTCCTGCTCCTTTCGACGGCAGAGACGGAGAAGCTTGACGCGGTGGTCTTCCACCTCGAGAACTTCAAAGTCCCAACCCTCGTAGGCAAGGCGTTGCCCCACCTCGGGGAAACGTCCGGCCAAAGCGATGATGAACCCGGCTACGCTTTCGACATCATTGGAGGTAAAGGCGTAATTGAGTCTCTCGCTGAGATCTTCAAGGTTGACACCGCCCTGGACAAGATAACTGCCGTCCCCGTTTTTGAGGATCGCCGGCGTTTCTTCGTCGTACTCATCCTGAATTTCACCGACAATCTCTTCGAGCAGATCCTCCAGGGTGATGATCCCCGCCGTTCCGCCGTATTCATCGACGACAATGGCCATATGAACCTTCTTGCCCTTCATGAGGTTGAAGAGGTTGGCGATTCGCATCGTCTCAGGGACGAAAAGAGCCTCGCGCTTGATCTCCTCGACGCCGGCGCCAGGATCTCCGGAGATGAGGTGACGCAGAAGGTCCTTGACGTAAAGAATGCCCACGATCTGATCCAGGTTCTCGCCGACAATGGGAACCCGGGAATGACCGTGTTCCAGGATGACATCGACAGCCTCCGCTACGGTCATCTCCCGGGGAACGGCGATCATATCCGTTCGAGGGACCATGACCTCATAGGCTCTCGTCTCCTCGAAAGAGATGATGCCATGAATCATCTTGCGCTCATCTTCCTCAAGAACGCCTGAGGCACTGCCGATATTGACCATCTGTTCGATCTCTTCTCGGGTGACAAAGGTGTGCTGAGGGGAGAGGTCGATACGGAGCAACTTGCCCAGGCCACTGACGACCGCAACGATCACCCAGAGGAAGGGAGCGAAAAGGAAGCCCAGGAAACGCAACATCGGCAGTGCGGTGACAAGAATCGACTCGTTGCGGATCATGGCGATGCTTTTGGGCAGAATCTCACCGAAGATGACGATGAGAACGGTCATCACCACAACGGCAAGAAGAGGCCCCTGATTCCCGTAAAGCCGCATGGCCAGCGATGTAGCAACAGCACTGGCGGCGATGTTGACCAGGTTGTTCGCGACAAGGGTGATCGTAAGCGCCCTCTGGGTTTGGTCGGCAAGCCAGCTCAGGAAACGACGACGATAGGGGTAACGCTCCTGAAGAGCCAGGAGCTTGCCCCGCCCCACTGCTGTGATGGCCGTCTCCGTGCTGCTGCAAAGAGCGGAAAGCAGAAGCAGGGCGAGAAGGAAAAGAGCCGTTCGTAAGATATCGCCTTCCATCGGCTCAGGCTCCTTCTTTGAAGCGGGCCAGGGCCTTGTCGCGATAGCGCTCCTGGATCTCCCACATCAGGGTCTCTTCTTCATCACAGCCGTGGTCGAGACCCAGGAGATGGAGGACCCCGTGCACAATGACGAGGACTCTTTCTTGGAGGATGGGTAGACTCCGCTCTTCCGCTCCTCTCCTGACGACATCATCGCAGACGATGACATCACCGAGAGGAAGTACGGGCCAATCGGGCGGTCGAAAGGCCGCCTCGCCGTCTTCCCACTGAGAAAAGGAGAGAACGTCGGTAGTTTCTTCGATGCCGCGGTAACGCCCGTTCAGTTCAGCCATCTCATCGGCGGTGACAAAAGCCAAGGAGATCTCGATGACATCCCTTCCTTTCAGTTCGGGGTGAATCTCGACGATCATCTCCCCAAGGATCTCAGCCAAGGGACCTCTTATCGCCTCGGGCAAGGGACTTCGAGGGTCAGCCGGATCGCCTTCTCCCAACTGCAGTTCCACGTTCACGCAAATCCCTCCTGTTTGGTATCAGCCGCTTTAGGAATCTCCTTGACCTGTCGGCTGTGGTACATGGATCGGAGGACGTCGACAAAAACGACCTTGATCGTTGATAAGTCCTTCAGAGTGAAAGGAACTTCTTCGAGCTGTTTTTCCTGAAGTTTGGATTCGATAACCCGTTCCACCGTCTCCTCCAGCTCCAAAACATCTTTGATGTCACCTCCGGCGGCCCTGACTGCCGCTTCCGTAGAATCGGCGAGCATGACAAGGGCCGTTTCCGGAGAGGTCGGTCTGGGACCGGGGTAACAGAACTGCTCTCTGGGCAGAATCTCCCCCATGGCTTTGGCCTTGCGGTGGAAATAACCGAGGCAGGTCGTGCCGTGATGCTCGGTGATGAAGCGGCGGATCAAGCGAGGAAGGCCGTGCTCGGCCGCGAGATCCAGCCCCTCACGAACGTGGGAAATGATGATGAGAGCCGAAAGAGTCGGGGCTAGCTCATCATGGACATTCTCTCCCTGAAACTGGTTTTCTACGAAGAAGTGGGGACGCCTCAGCTTGCCCACATCGTGATAATAGGCCCCTGCTTTGACGAGAAGGCTGTTCAACCCGAGACGGTCCGCAGCTGCTTCTGCAAGGGTGCCGACCATGAGAGTGTGATGATAGGTGCCGGGAGCTTCGACCTGGAGCCGCTTGAGCAGCTTGTTCGAAGGGTGGCTCAACTCAATGAGTCTCAGGGGAGAGATGGCGTCAAAAAGATTCTCCCAGAGGGGGAGGACGGCAATGACAATCATGGCAATGAGAGCGCTGGCCAGAACATAGGCCCCCGCAAGCTCCAGACCGACGTCAAGCCCAACCCACCAGCGGCCGAACATCGTCGCCGTCGAACCGCCAAGGCCGACGAGAAAGAACTGCTGCCAGAGATGCAGCCGGCTTCGGATCTCATGGAGCAGGATGTACCCCAATCCTGCGATGGCGACACTCGCCATGATCATGATGAGGAGGAGATAGGCGAAGGAGGGTGCCTCATGGGCAAGAAGGGATCCCACAACTCCCACACAAAGGACCAGGTTCAGGGCGAAATGGCGGGGCAGAGTCAGGTAGGCCCATCCGGCAAAGGGAAGAATTCCGATGCCGTCGATGTCAAACCGACGGGCCAAGGCCTGAAAGCACCAACCGGTGACGATGAGAACGACGAAAAAGAGCCATTCCCGGCGACTTCGCAAGAGGCCTCGACGGGAACCGAAGAAATCCGGCCAAAAACTCCCCATAAAAACGATGATGATAACGAAAAGGAAGTGCCTCCAGGGGAAATGGCTTTCAGGATACCCCTGACTCGCGAGGAGAAAGGCCTGTTGGGGGGTCACGATCTGCCCCTTTTCAACGATCACCTCTCCGCTTCGCAGAACTCTTTCCACCGGCTGTACCGACTCGGCACGACGGTCCCGAAGATCGACAGTCGCCTCCCGATCGACACGTATCGTCGGCTCCAAAAGGCTATCGAGCATCTGGTAGACAACGTTGCGATCGGCCCAATCCAGCCCGGTCGACTCCAGGATTTGCCAGAGATCTTCGCCTTCAGCCAAAAGGGAGATATCTCCTTTTGCAAGAAGCTCCAGGCCGACGGACTGAGCCACTTCGAGGAGAGCCTGGCGTCGGCCTGCAGGAAAGTCCAGAAGCAGCTCCGCCAGTGACGGCGGCAAAAGGGCGATTCCCCCCTCGGAGACGAGCAGACGGAATCGATCCTCCAGTTCGCTGTGTCTGAGGCCATCCTTGACAAGAACAGCGGCCACCTCCGCAGCGACACGCTGTCGCAACAGATCGGTGGCCTCCCTGTCCTCAAAAGACATGGTATAAAGAGCGATGTAGGATCGCGGAGCCGGAGCGCCAATACGGTACGCACTGCCACTGTCGGCCCACCACCCCCAAAGAAGGATCGCGGCGGCGGCGGCGGCAAGAAGGACCCTTACGATCCAGCTGAAACGCAAGGCGGGATCACTCAGGGTCTTGATGAGTCTTCGATAAAGCCTTTGTCCCCTACTGGGGCCGTCGGAGCTGTTGTTCATAGCGCTCATAGGCCTGGACGATTTTCTGGACGATCTCGTGGCGGACCACATCTTTGTGCCCAAGAACCACAAAATCAATTCCTCCGATATCGCCGAGGACTTTCTGCACCACCTTCAAACCCGACTCCTTGCCGGCAGGCAAGTCGACCTGGGTAATGTCGCCCGTCACGACAGCTTTGGAACCGAAGCCGATGCGTGTAAGGAACATCTTCATCTGCTCCGGCGTCGTGTTCTGCGCCTCGTCAAGGATAATGAAACTGTCGTTGAGAGTCCTTCCCCTCATGTAGGCCAGAGGGGCAATTTCGATGACGCTCTTTTCAACATAGCGCATAAAACGCTCCGGTGAAAGAAGTTCATAAAACGCATCATAAAGAGGCCGAAGATAGGGAGCCACTTTCTCCTGGAGATCTCCGGGGAGAAAACCGAGGCTCTCTCCCGCTTCAACGGCTGGGCGGACAAGGACGATACGGTTGACCTGCCCTGCCTTGAGAGCCGTAACGGCGATGGCAACGGCAAGATAGGTTTTCCCCGTACCGGCGGGACCGATGGCGAAGACGATGTCGTTTTTTGCGATGGCGTCGATGTAGCGTTTCTGCCCTTTCGTCTTGGGTCTGACGGCCTTGCCGCGGGCCGTGACACAGATGACCTCTTCCAGAAGGCCGACAAGATCCGCCTTCTCGCCTTCGGCAACGGCATTCATGCCGAGGCGGACCTCAGGCAGCGTGACCCGGTGCCCCCGCCTAGCCACCTCGACAAGCTCAACCAGAAGCGAGGAAACCAGGTCGACCACATCTTTATCAGGCCCCTGGACAGTGAGTTCCGATCCCCTGAGAATAACGGAGACAGGGTAACGTTCTTCCAAGGCCCGAAGATTTTCATCGTTCTGCCCCACGAGGCGAGCCAGGATTTCGCCTCCCTCGACTGCAACGTGTCGGCTGTGGGACCGAACGGAACCGGCCCTCTCAAGGGGCGTCGTTTCGTCGTTCCTAAGCACGCTTAACGGAGGTGATCTCGGGAAATTCGCTCATCAGGACCTTCTCGACCTGGACACGAAGCGTCTCCTGGGCGAAGGGGCAAGTTCCGCAGGCTCCCTTGAGGAGGACCTTCAGGCAACCCGAGGCGGCTTCAAAAGAGACGAAATCGATATCACCACCATGCCCCTGAAGGGCGGGCCGGATGGTTTCGGAAATGACATTCCGGATCCGTTGTTCCAGTTCCATCACAGAGAGTCTCTCCTTTGGACCGTCTTCGTGAAGGACGGCTTTTTAAAGGAGGCCCGGAACACTCCGGGCCTCCGCATAAGACATTATAACACGGTCATCGTCGAAACGCTTTAAAGCGGGTAAGCCACACCGTCAAGGGCCTCTTCGAAGCCGACATCCCGGTAGGTCTCCCGAGCGAATTTGCGAGGGAGAAAATCTTTCGCCACGGCAGGGAAGAGGACGTAGCTCAAGTAATCTTCGGGCTGCAGAGCCCAGACTCCTACCGCCTTAAGAGCCCCCGGAAGCTCTGCCGCAAGATGCTCGGCGGGCCGGCCGCTGATAGCCCCCTCGTCCCCTGTCACTTTTTTACGGATCTGCTCGTCGACTGGAGCGGGCGGACGACCGTAATAACCGAGAAAGTATCGCTTGACTTCCTTGGGGATGACCTTCCATCGTTCTCCTACAAGGACGTTAAGGGCAGCCTGCGTGCCGACGATCTGGCTTGACGGAGTGACCAGCGGCGGATAACCCATCTCCTTCCGAACCTGAGGAACCTCCTTGAGGACGGCATCCAGTTTATCCAGAGCATCCTGCTCTTTCAGTTGGCTGACGAGATTGGAGTACATGCCGCCGGGGATCTGATAGCGAAGGATGTTGATGTCGATGCCCTGAAGGCTGACGATATCCTTGCTGTAATTCTCCCTGACCCGGCGGAAATGTTCGGCCACAGGGACAAGACGCTCCAGGTCCAACCCCGTATCGTAAGGTGTTCCAGCCAGACCGGCGACGATGGCCTCCGTCGCCGGCTGGCTGGTCCCCATGGAAAGGGGAGAAATGGCACAGTCAACGACATCGGCACCGGCGCGGCAAGCTTCGAAGTAGCTCATGGCAGCCAGTCCCGTCGTGTAGTGGCTGTGAACCTGAATGGGCAGGCCGGTCCGTTCCTTGATCCCCTTGACCAGTGAGTAGGCTTCTGCCGGGCTCAGAAGTCCCGCCATATCCTTGATGCAAATGGAATCGGCACCCATGCCTTTCATGGCAAAGGCAAGTTCTTCAAAGGCCTTTGCGGTATGAAAGGGAGAGATCGTATAGGAGATGCAAAGCTGCAGATGAGCGCCTTCCTTCTTGATCTGTTCCGCCGCCGTCTCCAGGTTGCGCAGATCGTTGAGGGCATCGAAGCAACGGATGATGTCGATGCCGTTGCCGACGGCTCTTTTGACGAATTCAACGACGACATCATCGGCATAGTGACGGTATCCGAGAAGATTCTGACCTCGCAAAAGCATCTGAAGCCGCGTTTTTTTGAAACACCGGCGAAGGAGCCGCAGACGCTCCCAAGGGTCTTCGTCGAGGAAACGCATCGCCGCATCGAAAGTGGCCCCACCCCAGACCTCCAGGGAATGGTAGCCCACTTCGTCCATCATTTCGGCGGCGGGCAGCATGTCAGCCGTCTTCAGCCGCGTGGCCATGATTGACTGGTGAGCATCGCGCAGGACCGTTTCCGTTATCCCCACACGCACCCTCTTCTCCTCGACAGCTTCATGGTCATCGCAAGCCTTTTCCGACGTCGCCTGAACAGTCCGACTGAGCTTGTCGTTATTCCTCTTCTTCGAATCCGCCATCAGTCACACCTCCGTATCGGACAAGCCGCAGGAAAGAGATTCCGGCAGAGCTGTCTTGGCCTGCTGCCACAGAGCTTCCAGCTCCTCCAGAGAATAATCCTTCCAGTCCTTCCCTTGAGAGCGGACCTGCTCCTCGATATAGCAGAAACGCCGTGTGAACTTTCCGTTGGCTTTTTGGACACACACCTCGGCATTGCCTCCGAGATGGCGGGAGAGATTCGCCAGGGCGAAGAAAAGATCCCCGAGCTCTTCACCGAGCCGATCTTCCCCTTCTTTTTCACGATAAGCCCGCCGAAGCTCTTCAATTTCTTCGGCAACCTTGTCGAGGACGGAATCGATATCCCCTGAAGGCCAATCGAACCCGACCTTGGCTGCCCTCTCCTGAAGCTGGTGAGCGCGCAGGAGGCCGGGAAGGCTGCGAGGGACCCCCGATAAGAGAAAATCCTTGCACCTTTTTTCTCTTCGTTCCTCACGCTTGATCTGCTCCCAGTTGCGGGCCACTTCATCGCTGTCGCTTACCTCAAGAGATCCGAAGACATGAGGATGGCGTCGTCGAAGTTTGTGCGATATGGCATCAATGACATCCCCCATATCGTAGCCGCCTTTTTCGGAAGCCATTTGAGCCAAAAAAACGACCTGCAAGAGCAGGTCCCCCGATTCTTCAACGACAGCAGTCTCGTCACCGGAGTCAAGGGCATCTATCAGCTCATAAGCCTCTTCGACAATGTAAGGCTTGAGGCTTTGGGGGCTTTGCTCCCTGTCCCAGGGACATCCATCTGGAGCTCGTAGTTTAGCCATTATATCCAAAAGAGTTTCAAACCTCTCTCCTTTAGGTTTTTTTTTCATGATAGCGCCTCCTTTTTCTGTTCTCGGCTATCGTCCTTCCCAAGAAGGGTCGCCAAGTCAATGAGAGACTCGTATCCGCCTTTCCCTCTGGCGTAGTTTTTGGTGAGAACCCAGCCGCCAAGGGATAGGAGAAGAGGAGCGAGAGAGATCATGTCGCCCTCGATAAGGGTTTGGTCGGTCTCGCAGATCAGCCTTGTTATCCCGAAACGGCAGCCTGCGACGCGGATCCGGGCCAATGCCAGAAGGAAGGCGACCACAGAGGGCATTGTACCAAATCGATCGGTCAACTCCAGTGCGAGATCGTCCAGATCCCCGATGTCACGGGCTCTGAGAAAACGCCGGTAGAGCGCGAGGCGGATCGAGGCCTGAGGGATATAGCTCTCCGGAAGCGATGCCGGCACCTTGAGATCGATGACCGGAGTTTTCCTCGCCTCCCCCCTGAGACGTGCGATCTCTTCTTCGAGCATTTTGTAGTAATAGAGGTAACCGACGCGATCGGCACCATGACCATGTTGTGACGTGCCGACAATTTCACCACCGCCACGGATCTCCAGATCGCGAAGCGCCAGCTGGTAACCTGTCCCCAGGTCCGAGATCTCCGCAATAGCCTCAAGGCGCTCCCGAGATTCCCGAGAGATCTCACAATCATCAGGGTAGAAGAAGAAGGCAAAGGCCTGCTCACTTCGACGCCCGACGCGGCCACGGAGCTGGTACATTTGGGCCAGCCCCAGATCCTGGGCGTCATCGACGATCAACGTGTTCGCCCTTGCGATATCAAGTCCGCTCTCAATGATGGTGGTACAGACAAGGATGTCCACCTCCCCCCGGACAAAAGCGGCTACAGTCCGCTCCAGAGGCCCTTCGGCCATTTGTCCATGGGCAATGGCGACACGGCTCTCGGGAAAGAGGCGACGCAGCATTTCGGCCCTGGCTGCGATGGTTCGGACCCGGTTGTGAACGAAAAAGACCTGCCCACCCCGGGCCAGTTCCCTGCCGACGGCACGCCGAACAAGGTCATCGCGCCAGGGGCCGGCGGCGGAAATGACAGGGTAACGATCTTGAGGCGGCGTCGCAATGAGAGAGATATCCCGAATGCCGCCTAAGGAGAGATGCAGTGTCCGAGGGATAGGCGTAGCCGTCAGGGTCAGAACATCGACGTGAGGAAAGCGTTCCTTGAGTTTTTCCTTGTGGAGAACTCCGAAGCGGTGTTCCTCGTCGATGACGAGAAGGCCCAGGTCTTTAAAATCGACATCCTTCTGGACAAGGCGATGTGTTCCGATAAGGACATCGATCTTCCCCTCCGCCAGCCCCTGAAGGGTTTTTTTCTGAGCAGCGGCCGTGACAAAACGCGAAAGGATCCCAATTTCCACGCCGAAAGCCCCCAGCCGGCCGCAGAATGTCTCGTAATGCTGCTGGGCCAGAAGGGTCGTCGGAACGAGTACGGCCACCTGTTTACCCGCCAGAACAGTTTTAAAGGAAGCCCTGAGAGCAACCTCCGTTTTGCCGTAGCCCACGTCACCCACGATAAGGCGGTCCATGGGAACGGAGCACTCCATATCTCTCTTGACGTCCTCAATGGCACGGAGTTGATCGTTGGTCTCGACAAAGGGGAATTCCTTCTCGAATTTCTCTTGCATCGGATCGTCGGGCGGGAAGGGGAAACCACTGACCGTCTCCCGCATGGCATAAATCTCGAGAAGAGCACGAGCGGCTTCCTGAGCGTTTTCGCGGCTCCGTGCGACGGCCTTTTTCCAGCTTCGCCGGCGAAGGTCATCGGGTTGCAGCTCTTCACCCGGACCGGGGCTGTAAACGGTAAGACGATCGATCTGTGTCGTCGGAATCAAAAGACGCCGCTCTTCGGCGAACTGAAGGACAAGGTGTTCCTGACCTCCACCGACAACCTCAACGGTCTCAACCCCGATAAAGCGCCCCAGGCCGTAATCCTCATGGACGACCCATTGCCCCGGCAGGATCTGATCGCTCCACTCCCGAGGAACAAAGGAACGGCCGCTTCGAGGAGGTGGAGCGGAAAGACCGATCAGCTCCGCGTCGGTAAGGCAGACGATCTTGTGATCCAGATCTTGGAAGCCGTTGGAAAGGGCCCCCTCAACAACGAAACAGCCTCGCTCTTCCGCCCAGAGAAGGACTTGGCTGTTCCGGGAAAAGACGGCAACGCGCCAGGGAGAGCTCCACTGAGACAGGGCGATCTCAACTTCTTTCCATTTGCCTCTGAAGGGCGGCAACGGAAGGATCGTTCGCCTCTCCGAGGCCCGGGACAGATCGCGCTCCACCCGAATGCGGGGAAAACGCCCCAGGAGAGACACCAGGTCAAGCCACTCCATGAGAGGGGGTAGTGCCTTTCCTTCACCCAATCCTTTCCAGAGCCAGTCGAACGCCATCGCCTGGCTCTCCGTTTTCTGCGGATCAAAAAACAGGCATCGGGCCTGGTCAGGGAAAAAAGACTCCAAAGGAGGCCTATCGGCCCTTCCATGAATGCCGTGGAGTTCAAGGTGATCGAAGGTGGCGACACTTCGCTGATCTTCAGGGCGGAAAGAGCGGATGCTCTCAATTTCATCATCAAAGAACTCCAGGCGGAGAGGAAGACGGTAGGCCGGGTCAAAAAGATCGACAATGCTGCCTCTGGCAACGAATTGGCCCGGCCCCCAGACAAGATCGGAGCGTTCATAACCCGTTTCTTGAAGCCATCTCAACAGCTCTTCGCGGCCGACGCTTTCTTCCGTCGCAACCGGGAAAATCCGGCTGTGAACGGCGTAGGGGGCCATGAGAGCCCCCGGCGAAGAGATAAGGGTCCCTCCTTGACGCTTCCAGCGGAGCAAGGTTTCTCCTCTCTGAACAAGGAGGGCCTCGCGTAGCGATTCTCCGCTCAGAGGGGGTTCGTCAAGAACCAGAAGGTTTTCCTCTCCGTAGAGAGTGGAAGCGTTCCAAAGGAAATTCCAGGCTCGGGCACTGTCCGGAAGCAGAACCAGAAGGGGGAAGGAGGGATCTCCGCAAGCCCAGGCCCAAGCAGCCCCATCGGCGGCGACATGAAGGGAAAGTCCTTTCCGCCACCGCTCCAACGGCAGCTCGGAAAAGCTGTTTGGAGGAAGGTCGAGGGGTGGAACAACCGGTGACATCATGACAAGGCCAAACCGTTATAGCGAGCCGCCAGCACCTCCATATCCGTCCCTTCAAGCCAGGCTTCCACGGCCCCGACAGCCGTCTCAAGCACCCGGTTCAGAAGGGGCTCTTCGGAGCGGGCAAAATCCGAGAGGACCCAGTCCGACAGCGTTTCTCCCGAAGGTGCATCGACACCAAGGCGTAATCGGGGAATTCCTTCGGTTCCCAAAGCACTGATGATCGACGCCATACCCTTATGCCCACCCGCCGAACCCTTACGGCGGAAACGCATTTTACCGAGAGGAAGGTGAATGTCGTCGTAGATGATGAGCAACCGGGAAGTATCAGGAAGAGGCAGATTACGACAAGCGGCTTCGACGGACCTTCCGCTGAGGTTCATGAAAGCAGTCGGTTTGACAAGGGCGAACTCGTCGTCTCCTCTCCGGAAGGGCCCCCAGAAAAGGCCGTGATAGCGGGCATGAGGCCGACAAGCGTCCAGTCTCTCGAGGAGTTCATCAATGACAAGCCATCCCACGTTATGCCGGGAAAAAGCGTAACGGGGCCCGGGGTTACCGAGCCCCACCACCAATTTCAAGAGAGATTACTCCTCCTCAGCCTGTTTGCCCTTGGCAACGACTTCCACCTCAGCCGGCGCCTCCTCGGCTCCCTCTTCCTCTTCAGCAATTGCCCGAGGACGGCTGACGACGACGACGATCGAATCACCGTCATTCAAGAGATGAGCACTTTCAGGGAAGGGAAGCTCCGAAAGGAGAATCGACTCATCAAGATCAAGAGAAGTGACATCGACGACAATGGCATCAGGGATTTCCGAGGGCAGAACTTCCATCTCCACCTCGTGAAGCTGAAGCTCGATGACTCCACCGGCCTTGGCTCCGATGCAGGCTTCACGGCCGATGATTTCAACGGGAACGTTGACAGAAACCTTGTGTCCCTTGATCAGCTTGTAAAAATCAATGTGGAGAAGGTCTCCGGTCAGGGGGTTTCGGGTTACATCCTTCATCAGAGCCATTTCTTCCGTACCATCGGGAAGCGTAACCTGAAGAACCGTCGTTTCCCAGTTTCCAGCCCGGAAAACAGGGGTCAGTTCCCGAAGATCCGCCTTGACGGCAAGGCCGCCCTCACAGCCCGGCCCGTAGAAAACGGCAGGGACATCACCTGAGGCACGAACCTTGTGACAGGCGTTTTTACCTGTTTCTTCCCGCCCCTTGAGGGCGACTTTGAAAAAATCCTTCATCGATTGTGCACCTCCAAAACGAATTCTGACGGAATCGGGAAAACCCTCTTTCAGCGGAACAAGATGCTGACGGAGTGATCAGAATGGATTCTGCTGATAGCATCGGCAAAGAGAGGGGCGATAGATAGCGTGGTAATCTTATCCAACTTTTTCTCCGGAGGCAACGGAATCGTGTCCGTGAGGAGAACTTTTTCGATCTGCGATTCGGCAAGCCTCTCCACGGCCGGACCGGAGAGGACGCCATGGGTCGCGCAGGCATAGACCTTCTCTGCCCCTCTCTCCTTCAAAGCCGCTGCGGCCTGAACCATCGTTCCCGCCGTATCGATGAGGTCATCGACGAGAATGGCGATTTTCCCCTTGACTCGACCGATGATCTCCATCACTTCGCAGAAGTTCGCCACATCGTGAGATCGGCGCTTGTCAACGATGGCAAGGTCCGCGTTGAGCTGGACGGCGAAACGGCGGGCCCGGACGACGCCGCCGATATCAGGGGAAACGACAACGACACGATTCTCTTTGATCGCTTCCTTAAGCTCACCGCGGAAGGCCGAAGCCAGAAGGTTGATGCCCGTCAGATGGTCGACGGGAATGTCAAAAAAACCCTGGATCTGACCGGCATGGAGATCAGCCGAGACAAGCCGGTCTGCACCGGATTTTTCAATGATGTTGGAAACCAGCTTGGCCGTGATGGGCTCGCGGGCCCGCGTCTTGCGGTCTTGTCGGGCATAGCCGAAATAGGGCGTCACCACGTTAATCCGGTACGCCGAAGCCCGGTGGAGCGCGTCAACCATGATGAGAAGCTCCATAAGGTTCTCGTTGACGGGACTGCAGGTTGGCTGCATCACGAAGACATCGGCACCACGAACACTCTCTTCGATCGATACGCCGATCTCTCCGTCCGAGAAACGGAAGAGTTTTGTGGCAGCAAGAGGAACACCGAGGTTTTCGCAAACCCTGGCGGCAAATTCAGGGTGCGCGCTCCCGCTGAAAAGCTTCATCTCCCTGACCTTGGATACCATAACGTTACCCCCTCAATCCTTTTGATCCTTTTTACGTTCCCTCCACCCTTCGATGATGCGCTGCTTTGCCCGGGCCACAGCCAGGGAGCCGTCGGGAACGTTGTGCGTGATGACCGACCCGGCTCCGATGGTAGCATCGTCTCCGATAACAACGGGAGCCACCAGCATGGTGTCGCTGCCGATAAAACAGTCTTTGCCGATCTGTGTGGGGTATTTGTTTTTACCATCGTAGTTGCAGGTAATCGTTCCTGCCCCAATATTCGTCCTTTCACCGATATCGGCATCTCCGACATAGGATAGATGGGGAACTTTACTTTTCTCGCCGATGACACTCTTCTTGATCTCGACGAAGCGACCGACAAAAGCCTCTTCCTTAAGTTCGGCGCCGTCACGGATAAAGGAAAAGGGGCCTGCCTTGGAACCGTCACGAAGCGTGCTTGCTTGGACGCGAACGTGACCGACGATATCGACAAACCGGCCGATTCTGGCATCGCGAAGAACGGAAAAACTTCCGATGCGACTCCCCTCGCCGACCTCCGTCGCACCCCAAAGCTGGACATGAGGCTCAATAAAGACATCGGGGGCAAGGGCAACACGAGGACCGATCCAGACCGATTCCGGATCGATACATTTTACACCGGCCGCCATCCAGGCCACCAGGATCCGGTCTCGGAGCACTCGCCCTAAAGCGGCCAACTGCATCGGGTCATTGATTCCGGCAAGATCGTCGGCTCCGGGCCATAAAAAGCCGGCAACCTTGCCGCCTTGAGCTGCAATGGCGGGGATGGCATCGGTCAAGTAATACTCGCCTTGATCGTTGTCACAGGAGAGCGTCGCCAGCGCCCGCTCAAGCGCCGCCGTCCGAAAGAGATACACGCCGCTGTTGACTTCTCGAATTTTTCGTTCTTCTTCAGTGGCATCGCGATGTTCGACAATGCGAATTCCAGATGAGTTTCGAATCACTCTGCCATAACCGGAAGGATCCTCAAGCTCGATGCTGAGGAAGGAGGCATCAGCCTCTTCGTTGAAGTGAACGCCGGCAAGCGCTGCAAGGGACGGCCCTGAAAGGAGCGGAACGTCACCGGGAATGACGAGGAGGTGATCGAAAGCTTTCCACCAGTCGCTGCCGACAGCAACGGCATGCCCCGTACCCTTTTGTTCTCTTTGCCAAAGGGTGCGAACGGAGGGCCAGGACGCGCGAAGATAACCTTCAACCCGCTCCCCTTCGTGACCGACGGTCACTGCCACGTGCTCAAGCCCCAACCCTGCCAGCACCCTCAGGGGATAAGAGAGAAGGGGTTCCTCCAGAAGGGGCAGAAGAACTTTGGGCAGGTCGCTTTTCATCCTCGTCCCCCGACCTGCAGCCAGAACAAGAACGCCCAACGAAGCTGAAACCGACATGCGCCTTCCTCCCCCGACAGAACTCAAGGCCACCTCGACCAACCCGACTAAGATGCCGGAGAGGTAGCAAAAAAACGGGAAGCCCTTTGGCTTCCCAGGCTTTGCAGTCTGGCTGGGGTGGCTGGATTCGAACCAGCGATGGCGGATCCAAAGTCCGCTGCCTTGCCGCTTGGCTACACCCCAGTAAGGCGCAGCCATTATATCCCGTTCCGACGGTCAGCTGTCAAGGTTGAGAGCGGAGAAGCCCGGGAAACGAAGAAACAACGATACCCTCCTCCTGTACGCCTTCCCTCTCCGCAAAACCCTGTCTTCGACAGTAACTGATTTTTTTCCTTTTTAGCCATTTTGACAGTCTTGTCAGAATCGTTACTTGGCTCTAATATGTTGAAGCTGGTTTAAGAAAGGTTTGGAGTTGTCGGATAAGTCGGGGAGCAAGGAGGCTGGTTTCATGTGGACCGTTGAAGAAGGAATTGCCAGGCTTCGTGAGGGCGGAGCCAAGATCACGTCGCAGCGCATCGCCATCTTGAGACTGCTGAGGGGCAGAACGGACCACCCTTCAGCCGATCAGATCTATAACGAACTGCGTGAAGACTTTCCAACCATTTCCTACGCCACCATTTACAGTACCGCTCAGCTTTTGGCAAATTCAGGTCTCCTTCAGATTCTGAGCATTGATGACAAACGAGTACACTTCGATCCCAACTACAAACCTCACGGGCATTTTCGCTGCAGAGCCTGTGGGGCACTCGCAGATTTTCCTATAGAAAAAGAAACCTTAAGCTCGATAATTCAAGTTTCGCAGTTTAATGCAGACAACGTCCAGATCTTTCTCTACGGCCTTTGTGACGACTGTCGCAAGAAAGAAGAAACGGCGGGGGAACTCCCCAACGAGGAAGTTTGCGTCGAAGCCTGATCGGAGGTTCTGTCGCAACGGCTCTACACGAATCGCACCTGTCCTTTTGCATGCGTTATGTTTTTTGCTCTTTCAGCTTTGAAGGGGGCAGGGGAAAGCCCTCCCCCTATTATGTAGCGTCCGTTTTTTCAAAGCCCCCAGGTAAGGAGCTTGATCTATTTTCTCGATCGGACCGACATAGAAATCCATGAAAGACTCCTTTCAGCCGGAGGAACGCTACCATGGTTGCCATGATCATCGCCGCAACAATGCTTTACGGCCCCTACCTCTGGTGCCGCGTGTGCCGAGAACCTCTTGAAAATTTCGGCCTTCATTGGACTCTATCCCGCAAAGCCCTGGCAGAGACGCTGATTATAGCCACTCTCACCTTGATCCCCTTGACAGCCGTAGCTCTTCACTGGCCCGGCGTCACTCTCCCTCACATCCTGACATTAAAGGAATCTCTGCTCCGGCTCACCGCCGGAGTGGTGGCCTCTATCGTCGAAGAAACCTTTTTCCGAGGCTGGCTTCAGACCCTGCTCTCCCGCCATCTGCGTTCCGTGACGGCCATTATCGCAACATCGGCCCTTTTCGCCCTCAGCCACAGAATCGCCCATCCCGAACCGATCTTCCTGGCAACCTTCTTTCCCGGCCTGGTGATGGGACTTCTTCGCCAGCGTCATGGGAGCGTCGCTCCGGCAGCTCTCTACCACAGCCTGGGAAACCTCTGGGCCGTCTGGTTCTTTCCTCTCCCCTGAGGCAGAAATATAAGGCAAAGGAGTGTCCTCCATCTTGAGAAACGCTTTGTCGAGGTTCCTGTTCCTTGTCTTCGCTTTGTGTTTGTTTTCCTCTGCTTCCACCGAAGCCTACGAGGCCGCTTGGATACCCGGCGGTTATCCAAGCGGCCTGTCCGAGCGGAAGGGGAAACCCCTCTATCGGCTGGAGCTTCCGCTGATAGCTGGAGGAGAGGCGCTGGTCCGTCTGGAGACGGGAACCGTTCTTCCGCTGGGGCGGATTATGGCCATTCCCAGCTCGAGCAAATGGCCCGCCTACACGGCGAGCCAATGGGCGAAACCGGGAACGGTTGCTGCGACAGCCGTTAACGCCGTTCACCTGCTCCTTTCCGTCGAGGAAAATCAAGGCCGGACCATCAGCCTTCTGCCCGTTGAGACGTTCGCCCCCGCAGCAGGAGTCGGGAATGCCGTCATTATCGACAACCCTGCAGGGAAGGGACTTTTCGGCGCATGGGCCCCTCCGGTCGGTTCTGAGGTGTCTGTAATCGGGCTTGACGGCGCTTCCCGTCCCTTGAGCGCCGAAAGGTTCCCTGAGGCTGGGGAAAGTCTGGTCATTGACGTCGTGGAAAAACCGGGTCCCTATATGATCGAAATCGATAATCGCCAGGGCGGCGACGTTTTGGCCTGGATCGACGGCTTCGGCGCCAGAAAAATCGCCCGTGTCATCCGGCCTATCGGCGGCGTCGGGCGATTCGGCGGCTCCCAGTATCAGAGCCCGAGCCGACTGAGGGCCAATCACACGGGCGTGATCTGCATCAGCACCTCTCCGCGAGGCGAAGTCGGAGGATTCCAGATACTGCCTCTTCTTCACGCTCATTCCCCGGAGATGAAGAGCGCCTGGGAATTGACTCAGTGGCTCATCGTCGAAGCCGTTGACGGAAGCCCCCTCGTCGGCGAGGCACCTCTTTTTTCGGACTTCCTCGTTCCGGGACCGGCGGAGGATGAAGCCCTCTGGGATCTCTGGTCCACCTATGGAAGACGCTCCCTCGTCCTCTGCCGTCTCGACGGCGGCGACTGGCGCAGATTACCTCTCGCCAGCGGCCGCGACGACGTGGCTCTGAAAGCCGTGACGCATCTGAGGATCTATTTCCCCCGGACGGCGGAGCCCGGGCGATAGGCTCTATCTAGCGGCAGGTCTGCGAAGAGGCGAGAGGCGGTTGCCCCTCGCCTCTTGCTATTCGACGGTGACGCTCTTGGCCAGGTTGCGCGGCCTGTCGATATCGCACCTCCTCAGCTTGGCCACATGGTAGGCGAAAAGCTGTAGAGGAACGACTGAAAGGAACGGAGTGAACTCCTCATCGGTCCAGGGAACGGTAACGACGTGATCGGCATAGGTTTCAAGCAGGCTGTCGCCGTCGGTACCGATGGCGATGATCGGAGACCGCCTCGCCTTCGCTTCAAGGATGTTGGAGAGAGTCTTCTCGTAAAGGCTGTCCCGGGGGATGACGGTAATGACGGGAACCTTGTCGTCCAGGAGAGCAATAGGGCCGTGTTTCATCTCGCCGGCGGCATATCCCTCAGCATGCAGGTAGGAAATCTCCTTCAGCTTCAAGGCTCCTTCGAGGGCCACGGGGAAGGAGTATCCTCTCCCGAGGTAGAGAAAATCCCGACAGGAAACGTACCGTTCGGCAAGGCCCTGAAGGGAATTCTCTCTGGCGATGACCGTTTCGACCTTGTAAGGAAGCCTGCTGAGCTCTTCGGCGAGGCGGATTTCTTCTGCTGCGGATATGCCTCCGCGAAGGCGCCCCAAATAGAGGGCCAGGAGATAGAGAGCCGTCATCTGCCCCATGAAGGTTTTGGTGGCGGCAACGCCGATCTCAGGGCCGGCTTTGAGGAGAAGGGTATCGTGAACCTCGCGGGACAAGGTCGATCCACGAACGTTAGTGACGGCGAGGCAATGAGCTCCAAGCCCCCGGGCCAGCCGCTGGGCGGCGATCGTATCGGCTGTCTCCCCCGACTGGGAGACAAAGACCGCCAGGGTCTTCTCGTCGGTCCGTACCGTTCGGTAGCGATATTCCGAGGCGATATCGACACGGACATCGAGGTCGGTCCATTTGCTCAGGGCTCGCTCGGCCACAAGGGAGGCATAATAGGAGGTGCCGCAAGCGACAATGTGAAGATTCCTCCAGGAAGCGACGAGCTCCTGAGACCATTGGAGTTCTTCCGAGAGATCGACGCGCCCCTCGGCAAGACGCCCCTTAAGCGTATTGCGGACGACAGCGCCCTGTTCGTTGATCTCTTTGAGCATGAAATGGGAGTACCCTTCCTTGTCGGCCATGGAAACGTCCCAATCCACCTCTTGAAGGGTCGGCTCCTTGGAGCAGCCCTTGTCATCCCAAAGGCGCACTCCTTTGCGTGTCACCTCGCCGATGTCGCCCTCGTCAAGATAGACCACCTCACGCGTGTAGGGGAGCAGGGGTGGCACGTCGGAGGCGCAGAAGTTCTCCCCATCGCCAAGGCCAAGGACCAGAGGAGAACCTCGGCGAACGCAGAAGAAACCGTCCGGGTCGTCTTTTCGGAGAATGACGAGGGCAAAGGATCCGCTTAGTTTTTTCTGAAGCTCCACGAGAGCATGAACCATGTCTCCGTCGTAAAGCCTGGCGAGACAGTGGACGATGACCTCCGTGTCGGTCTGGGAGCTGAAGTGGTCGCCTCGGTTTTCCAGCTCTTCTTTGAGGTCGAGAAAGTTCTCGATGATCCCGTTGTGGACGAGGACAAAACGTCCGCTTTCATCGCTGTGGGGGTGGGCATTTTCAACGGTCACCCCACCATGTGTGGCCCATCGGGTATGACCGATGCCTAGACATCCCGTCAGGCCTCGATCATGAACCAGTTTCTCCAATTCGGCCACCTTGCCCACCTCGCGAATAACGTCAAAACGATCTCCCGAGAGCAAGGCCATCCCGGCCGAGTCATAGCCGCGATACTCCATGCGCCGCATGCCGTCGAGCAAGACGTCGACGACGTTGCGCTCTCCGACATATCCTATGATGCCGCACATCGGAGGCAATGCACCTCTCTTCCGCTCAAGCAAGAACACGAAAAGGTGGCGGCCCCTTTGTGCGCCCGTCACCGGACGTTTTGTAGGCCGCCTTGCGGGCGTCCCTTCACAGCCCCGGAGGCATCCGCCGAAAGCTCGATACTCCTCCGCCCTCGTCCACTGGCCTCGGCCAGTTCCGGCGCTTGGATCGTCTTCTTTATCGCATCAACACTCGGTAAGCTCGGTCATCGCCTCCTTTCGGACGACGTCAAGGACAATCTCCCGCAGAGATGGATCTTCCAGGGCCAGGGAAACTGTCGCTCTAAGCCAGCTTTCTCTGGTTCCGCAGTCGTAACGTCTCCCTTTATAGGTCACACCCCAGATCGGCTCTTCTTCCAGAAGCCGTCTGAGACCGTCGGTAAGCTGGATTTCTCCACCCCGCCCTCGGGGAAGGTCGCGGAGCAAGTCGAAGAGACGTGGAGAGAGGACATAACGCCCCATGATGGCAAGCCGGCTCGGAGCCTCTTGAGGGAGCGGCTTTTCAACGAGGTCGGTGACACGCCAGAGGCCTTCACCTGAATAGGTCGCCCGGACGATTCCGTAGCGAGAGGTCTCATCGGCCTCAACTTCCTCAAGGGCAATGACGGAACCTCCCATCTTTTCATGAACGGAGACGAGCTGAGACAGAACGGGAGGATCTCCGATCATGACGTCATCGGGGAGGATAACGCCGAAATAGCCCTGGGAACATAGAGGTTCCCCACAAAGGACGGCATGCCCCAGCCCGAGAGGCTCCCTCTGGCGGACGTAGGAGAAAGAGGCCAGCTCGCTGATCTCGGCTATCGTCTGGCAAAGTTTGTCTTTCCCTCTTCTCCTGAGAGCCCGCTCCAAATCAAAAGAGCGGTCAAAATAATCCTCTATGGACCGTTTCTCTCTGCTGGTAACAAAGACCATTTCACGGCATCCGGCGCCTGCGGCCTCTTCAACTCCATAATGGATAAGGGGCCGATCGATGAGGGGGATCATTTCTTTGGGAACCTCTTTCGTCGCCGGTAAAAATCGCGTTCCCAAACCGGCGACAGGAAAGAGGCAGCTCCGCACAGAAGAAGGCACCATTCGCTTCACTCCTTGATTGGGCTCAATCGCCGGATCACTGCCGAGACACTTTCGGCCAACTCGGCCATAAGGTCCGGGTCTTTCGCCTCAACGAGTATCCGAACCATCGGCTCCGTCCCCGACGCACGAACGAACACCCTTCCCCACTCCCCCAGGCGCTCCTCGGCAGCACTGACGGCCTCTCGAAGGCGGTCGGACTGAAGGACATCTTTCTTGTCCGAAACGGCGACGTTTCTGAGGAGCTGGGGATAGCGTCCGAAACGATCGACGAGGCTGTCGAGGTCCTCGCCCAGTTCACGGCAGGCTCTCAGAAAGGCCAGGCCCGTGAAGAGCCCGTCGCCCGTGCTGACCCAGGGAGCGAGGATGAGATGCCCGGACTGCTCGCCCCCGAGTCCCATCGCCTTTTCCCTCATCATTTCCAGAACATAGCGGTCACCGACGGGACACCGGCAAACCGGAATGCCCACGTCACCGAGGCGCTCCTCCAGAGCCATGTTGCTCATGACGGTGGCGACGACACCACCCCCAAGCTCTCCCCGACTTTTCATCCATCGGGCCAGAATCCAGAGCATGATATCTCCGTCGATGATCCGCCCCCGACCGTCACAGAAAAGGACTCTGTCCGCATCGCCGTCAAAGGCGATTCCTACGGGAGCCTGGCGCCGGAGAACTTCTTCGGCGAGGTGGTTCATGTGCATGACGCCGACGTCCTCGTTGATATTGAGGCCATCGGGGTGATCGCCGATAAAAACCGCCTCGGCACCGAGGCGCGAGACCAGCTGAGGGAAAACATCGGAGGCGGCCCCATGGGCACAGTCCGCGATGAGAGGCATATCGAGAGAATCAATGAAATCCGCCAGCCAATCGACATAGGCGCCGATGACAGAAACGTCCCCGCCAATGGAACCGATGGAGGCCCCTGTGGGGCGCCAATCGTCGAGGAGGCTGTCACCCAGGGTCTCTTCGATGGCGCTTTCCTCTTCGTCGCTGAGCTTACAACCCTGGTGATCAAGAAATTTGATCCCGTTGTATTCGGCGGGATTATGCGAGGCACTGATGATGGCCCCGCCGGCAGCACCCAATTTACGGATAGCGAAGCTGACGCCCGGGGTGGGCATGATGTTCAGAAGCGACACGTCCGCCCCAGCCGAAGCCAGGCCGGCGACAAGGGCCGATTCGAGCATGGGCCCCGAACGCCTTGTGTCGCGGCCGACGACAAGAGAAGGGCGGGGACGCCCTCCTTCGGTAAGGAAGAAGACGAAAGCCCGGGCCAGCCGGAGGGCCATTTCCGGGGTCATCGTCCCTTTGTTAGCCACGTCACGGACACCGTCGGTTCCGAAAAGGCATCGAACTCTTTTGCTCATGGCGATCACTCCATCTTGGATAAAGCCCCGGAAGGGGCATTCCCAGTCGATAAGCTAGTCGAGAAGAGCATATACGGTTACCTCTTCCGGTTCCGTTCGGACCAGCGAAACGCCTTCCGAAAGAATCTTCACCTGGACAGGAACGATCAACTTTCTCGACACGATATTGGTCACATCAACGACGGCATCAACAGCCCCCGCCGAGATCAGTGCCTCCAATTTCGAGGGGACACCCTCGACGACGATGTCGACGACGTTCGGTTCCGCACGCCACCCCGGATAGACGCTTCTTCCCGTGATCTTGACGGGAATAGAGCTGTAAAGGCGAGTCGTCGTTCGGTTTTCAAGAAGGACCTGGACCTGAACGGCCCCCGCCTCGGCATAGTCCAATCCGTCAGGAAGAGGGGCGAGAGGGACAACCAGGGTGTTTCCCTGGACCATTCCCGAAAGGTCGATCGCCTCGGTGAAAACTTCCGAGAGGCTTTCCAAAGAACCGCCGCTGCCTTGAACGGAGATTTCCGCCGGCTCGATGACGACACCGGCAAGGGAGTAATCGCGATCCACCTCACCGACAAAGCGGGGTCGGATCGGGATGTTCTTCCTCGGCATTCCTTCAAGGACGCGAGCTGCCACTGTCGCTTTTTCAGGAACAACGCGAACGGACGAACGCATCTCCGGCGTCAGGTCAGGGATTTCAACAACAAGCTCAACGGGTTCTCCCTGTCGAAGCTGTTCCAGTTGAGGCTCGATCCGTGCCGACTTGAGAAGGGCTACCAGCTCTTCCGGTCCACGAACGGTGATTTCCGACGGTGTCGTTTGAACGTCTTCGAGCAAGAAGCCGGGCGGAAGTCCACCCTTGATTTCAGCCTTAAGGGGAAGCACGCGCTCGACAATGCGTATGAGTTCCACCTCGGCCTGAGAGGGCGTCACGGAAACAAGGCGCATGCCGGAAGGAAGAAGAGGGCGCACATTGAGGCGATATCGCCCCGGTTCCAGCCCTCCGAGGTCGACTTCGGCCCGGACATTACTCTCTTCGAAGAAGCTGAAAAGACTTGTACCTGCTACGGCCTGGAGACGGACCTCCTTAAGCTGCGTCTTCAGCTCCAGACCGGCCGGTGCGTTGCGGTATTCGACGGGAACAAGAAATTCTCGAACCGATTCTCCTCCCACGCTGCTGTTGATGTAGAACCAGAGGAAGAAAGCGACGGCGAGGGAGACGATTTTAAGGACGAGCGACGAGGAGAGAAATTTGTCGAGACGGTCAAGCTTCATCGCTTTCACCACTTCCCGGCCAGAGATCGCGCAGTTCCCGGCGAAGCTGCTCCCAGAAACCGCCCTCCTGTTCCTCACGAGCGAGAAAATAATGCAGGAGAAGGCGACGGATCTGTTTTTCCTTCAGCCCTCGAGAGAGGTGACCTTTGATGCCCAGGGAAATTTCCCCTCTTTCTTCGGAGACGACAAGGGAAATCGCATCGGAGACCTCCGTTACCCCCAGAGCCGCCCGATGGCGCGTTCCCAGCCACCTTGACAAACTGCTGTTTTCCGTCAGCGGCAGATAGCAGGCGGCAGCGACGATGTGCTCCTTGTTGAGGATGACCGCTCCGTCATGAAGGGGATTGTTGGGCCAAAAAAGAGAGACGAGGAGTTCCTGGGAAATTTCAGCTTCGACGCGGACAGCCGTGCGCCAGACGTCTTTGAGCCCCGTCGCCCGCTCGAGAACGAGAAGCGCCCCTATCTTTTGTCCCTGAAGGTAGATCAGGGCCCGAGTGATTTCGTCGGCAAGCTGCTCGGCCTTTTCCTGGGCCTGCCGGCGCTGCCAGATCTTGCCTCGTCCCAGCTCTTCGAGGACCCGTCTCAGCTCGGGTTGGAAAACGATGGGAATGGCAATGAAAAGCCCCGTCAGGGACTTGCCCAGAAGCCACGACAACGCCTGAAGTTCGAGGATCCGCGCCGCAGAGGCCAGAACTCCAAGGACAAAAATACCCTTGACAAGCTGCATGGCCCGAGTGTCCACCAGCAGGATCAACAGCCGGTAAACGATGAAGGAAATGATGAAGATATCGAGAAAGTCCTGCCATCGGAAGAGGCCTATCATGGCGTTAAAAAACCTTCACCTCCACGTAGCGCGAGGTTGTTGCTGCCATCATGGCGCCGTAATCAACTCGGAAAGAGATGATGTCGCCGAGCTTCAGTGACGGGTGACAGTCCTCGACATCGAGGAGAAGGTGATCGCTGGAAGCTCCCAGGATTTCAGCGCCCGGGAGCTGCGGGACCAGCCCTTCCGGGCGGATGTCCTGACGTCCGGAAGCGACGATGGCCCTCAATCTCTTTCCACGGTCTTCGAAGACCGGGACATTCCCGAAGGCGTCCGCCCCGATGATGCCGATGGGGACGGAGGGCTTGCATCTCACTTCGACGATCTGAGCTTCAAAGGTCATCGTGTCCTGTCTGAGCCAGGGAATAAGCCGATTTCCCGTCACATCGCTACCAAGAAGTATCGCCTCGCCGATGCGCAGCTGGTTGATTTCCTCGGGAAGTTCTCCCTTTTCAAGAAGAGCCAGAGAAGAAGTGGCACCGCCCGAGAAGATCTGCATCTTCGTTCCCAGGTAACGCTCAAGCTCTCGAGCGATGACAACCAGACGGGAAAGGTTGCTCGCCGTCGGCAGGACTCCGCCGAAACAGCCGAAATTAACGCCTATTCCGCAACAGCGCACACGAGGGGCCCTGCGATAAGCCTCGGCGACGGCCTCGATCTCGTCGGGCCAAAAACCTTCACGCAGATCGCCGAGATCGATCATGACAATCGTCCCGATTTCCCGGGAAGAATCGCGACCGTGACGGTCAAGAAGGTCGATCGTCTCTGCCATTGAAACGAGAGTCATATCGGCAAGATCAAAAAGCTCCGGGATCTCTTGAGGCATCGGAATGCGCAAAAGCAGGAAGGGCCCCTCAACGGCGGCCTCCCTGAGGCGTCGGATGTTAGCCAGACGGCTGTCGGCAAGCCAGACACAGCCCGCCTCTTTCATGATCCGAGCCAGGTCGGGTTGAGCGGAAACCCCCTTGGTAACACCGGCGACGGCAATGCCGGCCTTGTTGCAACGAGAGACGATTCCGGCCGCGTTCTCAGAAATGGCGACACGATCGATAACCAGCTGCGGGTATGACATGATTCCTCCTTCCCGGGAATTGATCTCCCATCCTAGCTTGCCTTGCAGACCCTGTAAATGGGAACGACGGTTTCCAATCGCTACCATCCCCGCATCTTGCGGAGAAGGGCGAGGTTTTTAAGGTCACCGTCGTCGGCTTTAGGTGTTTCAAGGAGACAGGGCGTCTGTTCCCAGCGGATATCGTTGACGATGCAGGAAAAAGGGACAAGGCCAAGTTCTCCCTCCCCAAGGTTGCTGTGCCTGTCCTTTCTGGATCCCCGTGGCTCTCTGGAATCGTTCAAATGCCAGCAACCGACGCGGTCGAGGCCCAATCGGCGCTCGACGGCGTCAACAAGCCTGCGGTAGGAATCGACGGTACGCAGCTCCATGCCTGCCGCAAAAAGATGACAGGTGTCGAGGCATATGCCGAGGCGTCTGTGGGCGCCGCAACCATCGATGAGCCGTTCCAGCTCCTGAAGTGTGGTCCCCAGAGCATCTCCCTGTCCCGACATCGTTTCAAGAAGGATTTTCGTCCGTTGCCCCTCCGTCTCCGAGAGAACGCGCCTTAGGGCACAGACCGCCGTAGCGATTCCTCTTTCGGTGCCCTCGCCTCGGTGTGATCCGGGATGAAGAACCAGAGCATCAATGCCGAGCTGTTCGCATCGTTCCAGCTCGTCTTTCAAAGCCTGAATGCTCTTTTCCCAGATCCCATCGGGAGCCGCGATATTAATGAGATAGGAGGCATGAGCAACGATGGAATGGATGGAACTCTCTCGATAGGATCGGTAAAAGCGCTCACAGACATGAAGAGGCAGCGGCGATGCCTTCCATTGAAGCTGGTTTTTCGTAAAAATCTGGATAGCCTCGCAATTGAGAGCCTCGCCCCTTTCGATGGCAAGCCAGAGTCCACCGGCGACGGAAACATGGCTTCCGATGAAAGCCATCAAAGTCGTCCCTCAAGGCCAGCCGCCAGTCGTATGAGCCTGAGCGCGATGCGGGCCGAGACCCCCCAAAGACGACGCTCACCCAGCGGGAAAACGGGATAGAGAAGGTCCAAGCCCTGCCCCCTCTTCCACTCAAGTTCAGGCGAGAGCCCCAGTTCATCGAGAGAGGGAGCAAGAACCGCCTCCACCTCGACGGGATCGGCCTTGATGAGAGGACCGCCTTCGTACGGCCAATAGGCGAGGACGGGAGAGATGAAAAAATCGCTGCCGTAGGCGAATTCCCGAGGCAGGAAGCCGACGACATCTATCGCCTTGCCGTCAAGCCCTATTTCCTCGGAGGCCTCCCGAAGTGCCGTGTCGACAGGCGTTTTGTCCCCCTTGTCCCGAGCTCCGCCGGGAAAACCGATCTGGCCGGGATGGCGGCGAAGGGTCTTCGGGCGAACGAGAAGGATCATCTTCAAGTCAGAGCCATCGGGATAGAGGATAACGAGGACGGCGCTCTGGCGCGACGACCTCTCCGCCTCCGGCCAGGAGTAGAGAGGGAAATGGGTGCGGCAGAAGATCCGGGCAGCCTCAAGGCAGGAAGGAGCGGGGCGGTAGGCGGGAAGGGCTGCACAAGAGTCGGTCGGCATATTAATGAAGTTTCACCTTGCCCTGATAGACGACGCCGCGCGTTCCGTCAACAGTGACCAGCATCCCGTCCTGCAAAGTCGCAAGGGCCCCTTCTGCACCGACGACACAAGGGATGGCCAACTCGAGGGCGACGATGGCGGCATGACTCGTAAGGCCTCCGTCCTCGGCGATGATAGCGGCAGCCTTACGCATGGCCGGCACAAAGTCACGATCGGTCTGGGGAACGACGAGGACATCTCCAGGACGGACCTTCTCCAGGGCTTCGGCCGCCGTCAAGACACGACAAACGGGACCGGAGGCCTCGCGTTTGAGAAGAGAAAGTCCCTTGACCAGAATACGCCCCACTGTTTGGACCTGGACAAGGTTTGTCGTCCCCGGGATCCCGACAGGGACACCGGCGGTGATGACCACGAGATCGCCCTCGGACACAAACCCTTTGTCGAGAGCGCTGCCCAGAGCAGCCTGGCTGGCCTCTTCGGCTGTCGGCGCCTCCTCCTTGAGAAGAGGGTAGACCCCCCAGACAAGAGCCATCTCACGCCAGGTATTGAGAGAGGGGGTCGCGGCGACGATGGGGCAAAGGGGACGAAATTTGCTGACCATTCGAGCCGTGCTTCCCGAACGGGTCAGGGAAATGATGACGCGGGCCTTCATTTCTTCGGCGATGGTCGTCGCGGCATGACTGACGGCATCGGGAACAGTGGCGGCCTTTGCAGGCCGATTGCCGCAGCGCTGCCAGATGCGAAGTTCCTCCTCGGCGCGCCGGACAATCCGCGTCATTGTCTCGACAGAGCGGACAGGGTAGCGCCCCTTGGCCGTCTCCCCGGAGAGCATGACGGCATCGGCCCCGTCAAGAACGGCATTGGCGACATCGCTCGCCTCGGCACGGGTCGGCCGGGGGTTGCGGATCATCGAATCCAGCATCTGCGTGGCGACAATGACCGGCTTGCCCTGGTCACGGCAGGTTTCGATGATCCGTTTCTGAACGAGAGGGACGTCTTCCGTGGGCATTTCGACACCTAAATCCCCCCTGGCGACCATCATTCCGTCGACGACTTCGACAATTTCCTGAAGGTGGGCGACAGCCTGCTTCGTCTCGATTTTGGCAAGAATCTTGATCCGGCCTCCGAACTCTTCGATGACACGGCGAACACCCATGACATCGTCCCGGCTTCTGACGAAGGAGACGGCAATGTAATCCACGGCATGATCGACGCCCCAGCGGATGTCTTCAATGTCCTTCGATGTCAGGGTCGGCACGGACAGAGAGGCGTCGGGGACGTTGATGCCCTTGCGTTCGCCCAGTTCGCCGCCGACGATGACGCGGCAACGGATCTCGGGATCGGCAAGTGATTCGACTCGAAGGTGAAGCGTCCCATCGTCGATGAAGACATCCTGACCGACGGCAATCTCGCCGATCAGCTCGGAATAGCTGACGGAAACCCCTTGCTCGTCACCGGTCCTTTCCTTGACAAAAAGGGTGAAGACCTGCCCCTGGGCAAGCTGAACCGGACGGCCTTCGCGCAACAGCCCTGTACGGATCTCCGGGCCTTTCGTATCGAGAATGGCGGCAATGGGACGTCCCAGCTCCTCTTCAACGTGACGGATCTGGGTGAGATTGAGCTCGTGGCCCTCATAACTTCCATGGCTGAAGTTGAAGCGGGCAACGTCCATCCCCGATTCGGCCATCTGACGCATGATATCCAGGTCAGCGCATGCCGGCCCCAAGGTACAGACAATTTTAACTTTCCTCATGACTCTTCTCCCCCCCCTCTCTTGACAGGCCGTCCGCTGATGATGGGGCCGTGAGGAGTCAGGATCTCCGCCCGGCCTCTGACTTTCATGGCCGAGGTCAGCTCCGTGAATTGAGAGATCCAGACTTCACCTTCGTCGAGTTTCTCCGAGTGCGCAAAGCGGGTCTCATGGCCTCGCGTGAGACCGATGACGGTAACTCCATCCTCGAGAGCTTTGACAACGACGACATCGCTGGTGATGAATCCCTTTTTTTCCGGGACCTGATTCAAAGCGGATCCTCTCCTTCCGTCCCAAGAAGGGCTACAGGATTTCGACGGCACCCTGACAGATGAGATCAAAGCGTTCTTTAAAGGGGGCCTCCGCATTGACGCGAAGGTCACGAAGCCCCACGAGAGCCGAACCGCCGGGGGCAACGATTTCGAGAAGTACCGGTGACCGGCCGGGAAAACCCTTCAGTTCGCGAAGGAACGCTTTGATGTAGCGATCCTCCATCTGCGCAGGGGCAAGGCGTACACGAAGCAACGAGGGCATCTCTTTTTCGGCGACTTCCAGAGGGGTTACGGCATCGGCGATGAGGCTCAGCGAGCCGCGGTCCTGGAGCCGCCCCTTGGCGACAACGACGTCACCAACGGCGACAAGCCCTTTCAGCTGAAGCCACGATCTGGGAAAGGAGACGACCTCGATCTTTCCCTCCCGATCTTCGACTTCAAGGATCCCCATGGGGTCTCCCCTCTTAGTATATCTTTCCTTGATTGAGGAGACTAACCCGCCGACAACGACAGGGACCTCCTGAGCCTCCCAGAAGGGCAGCTCGGCGATGGCGCAGTTCGCCAGACGGCCAAGGCGTGTTTCAAAGCGGTCGAGAGGATGACCGGAAATGTAGAAGCCGACGGCGTCAAACTCCATTTCCAGCTTCTCCTGGGCCCCGTAGTCTTCGAGATTCGGATAGGGTGGCTCCTCTTCCCCGTCAGGCATATCCGCGAGGGAAAAGAGAGAACCCTGATTTTGGTCGGCCTGTTGGCGCTGGGCCATCTCGATAAAGCCCGACAGAGCTTCGACCATCTGCCGCCTGTTTCCAGGGAGGGTCGAAAAGGCGCCGGCTTTTATGAGATTCTCCACGACGGCACGGTTGACGACTCTCAGGTCAGTCTTAGTGAGAAAATCCCAGAGAGATCGGAAAGGCCCCTTCTCTTCGCGTGCCGTCATGATCGCCTCCACGGCACCTCCCCCCACCTTGGAGACGGCCGAAAGACCGAAGCGGACGACATTTCCGACGACAGTGAAATCCGCCTTCGATTCGTTGATGTCGGGAGGAAGAACTTCGATCCCGACATTGCGGACCTCTTTGACGTAACGGGCCAGGACGTCCATCTTAGAGCCGATCTGGCTGGAGAGAAAGGCCGCAAGAAATTCAACAGGGTAATTCGCTTTGAGGTAGGCCGTCTGATAGCTGATGAGCGCGTATGCGGCACTGTGAGACTTGTTGAATCCGTAACCGGCAAAAACCTGAACGATGTCGAAAATCTCCTCCGCCTTGTTTTTTGAAACACTGTTGGCTTCGCAGCCGGAGACAAATTTTTCCCTTTGCAGGGCCATGACGTCGGCCTTCTTTTTTCCCATGGCCCTCCGAAGAAGGTCGGCCTCTCCCAGGCTGTAGCCTGCGAGCCGGGCCGCAATCTGCATGATCTGCTCCTGGTAAAGCACGACGCCATAGGTTTCCTTAAGCACCTCTTCGAGATCGGGGTGGAGGTATTCGACAGGGGCTCGACCGTGCTTCCGTTCGATGTACTGGTCGACCATCCCGCTCCCAAGAGGACCAGGACGGTAAAGGGCGAGGACGGCGACAAGATCGGCGAAACAGTCGGGGCGAAGGCGTTTGAGAAGCTGACGCATCCCCGCCGATTCAAGCTGAAAGACGCCCATCGTATCGCCCCGTTGAAGGAGCTCATACGTCTTGGCATCATCAAGCCCCACATCCAGGAGAACGATCCTGCCCTTGCCGCTACCCTCAATGTTGCGGAGACACTCCTCGATAAGAGAGAGATTCTTGAGACCGAGAAAGTCCATCTTGACAAGGCCCAGCTTTTCGACGGGCTCCATGGAATACTGGGTCACGACGGTCTCCTCGCCGAGGCGCTTGACGGGAAGGATCTCTTCGAGAGGTCTTGGGGCGATGACGACTCCTGCAGCATGCTGAGAACAGTGGCGGACGATCCCCTCCGCCCGGGAGGCGATATCGAGAAGTCTGGCGACGGCGGGATCCTCTTTTTTGAGCCGCCTCAGATCTTCTGATTGCTCCAGGGCTTCTTCGACGGACTTAACCCCTTCGGTGACAAGTTTGGCCACGCGGTCCACGTCTCCGTAAGGCATGGCTAAGGCCCGCCCGACATCGCGGATAGCCGCCTTGGTCTTCATCCGATCGAAGGTGATGATCTGAGAGACCTTTTCCTTGCCGTACTTCTCGACGACGTAGCGGATAACCTCATCGCGGCCTTTGTCGGAGATATCCGTATCGACATCGGGCATGGAGATCCTCTCCGGGTTGAGAAAACGCTCGAAAAGGAGGTGGTGATACAACGGATCGATCTCGGTGATCCGCATGGCATAGGCGACAAGTGAGCCCGCCGCCGATCCGCGTCCGGGGCCGACGGGAATGTCACGGTCTTTCGCCGCATTGATGAAATCGGCGACGATCAGGAAATAGCCGGCGAAGCCCATCTGCTTGATAACGGAAAGCTCGTACTGGAGTCTGGAAACATAGTCTTCAGGAATTTCCCGCCCGTGGAAGCGCGATCTCAAGCCCGACCATGCCTTTTCTTCCAGATGGGACTCGAGCGTCTCTCCCTCGGGCAGCTCGAAGAGAGGGAAGTGGTACTGCCCGAAGATCAACTCCACTCGGCAGCGCTCGCCGATCTCGACGGTGTTGGTCAAAGCCTCGGGTAACTCCGTTCCGAAGAGACGCCACATCTCATCAGGCGAGCGAAGATAAAAGTCGTCGCTTGCGAAACGGAACCGGTCCGTCTGATCCACGGTGGCGTTGGTTTGAATGCAGAGGAGGACATCATGCCAGGAGGCGTCTTCCCGACACAGGTAGTGAGCGTCATTGGTGGCGATCAAGGGGATTCCCGTCCTGCGGGAAATCTCGACAAGGCTTTTGTTGACCAGGGCCTGCTCGGTAATGGCGTTATGCATGACTTCAAGGTAAAAATTGCCCTCTCCGACAATATCCCGATAGAGCAGGGCCCGCTCCTCGGCCCCTTTCATGTCTCCTTCGAGAATCAGCGACGGTATCTCTCCGGCAAGACAGGCCGATCCGACGATGAGGCCCTTGGAATGGCGGGCCAGAAGATCGTGATCAATGCGGGGCTTGTAGTAAAAACCGTCCGTATTGGCGATGGAAACGAGCTTGACCAGGTTATGGTAGCCTTCCTGATCGGCCGCCCAGAGACAGAGATGGTAGTGACGGCCTCGCTTGTCCCGGCTCCGGTGTCCTTCCGGGTCGACATAGATCTCGCATCCGATGACGGGATTGACACCTGCGTTACGACAGGCTTCGTAATGCTCGACGGCACCGAACATGGCGCCATGATCCGTAACGGCTACGGCCGGCATCCCCCACTCGGCAGCTTTGGCCGCCAGATCCGAACAATGAATGGCTCCGTCAAGAAGGCTGTATTCACTATGAACATGCAGATGGACGAAAGGGTGATTCACTCCTGAACGCCCTCCTCATCGAGCTCCGGCACATGAATCTGCATTTCTTCTTCCGCCTCCGGCTCTTTTTCCGCTTTAAGCAGGAGAAGGTCACCGCTGGTCCAACGAAGAACGCGATCAACCTGGGAAGTCAAAAGCGACGTACCTTCTCCCTCAGACGAGGAGGGCGAGGAGGAGCCGACTTCAACATCTTGTCCTTCTGCCACATCGGAGTCGGGGTTCTTTTTACGCCTTGCAGGCGGAATCAGAAAGGGGGAGGTTTCCTCGTCTGCAAGGCCAGGTTCTTCGGCCGCCAGATCGCTGCTTCGGTCACCGTAATGAATCTCCCCGGAAGAAAAACCCGCCTCTTTTACGGCGAGGGCCAGTTGGTATATGCCTCGCTGGCTCGTCAAAAGAGAGAGCGGGAACGGCTCGCTTTCGGGAATGACGATATCGATCCGCCCCGAATCGAGCGTGGCACGACAGTGAAGAAAGGAGGCGGCCAAAGCCAGGTCCCGATCGGCCAGTCTGGCCAAAAGAGAGTCGACCGTTGCTTCAGCGGCACAAGACGGCTCCGAAGGGAGCTCGACGGCACCGCTCGGCTCTTCGGAACGGAGAGTCGGTGCGGTCGGATCTTTCCGAGGGGGGGGAGAATCGACGAGGCGCCGCTCTTCCGGAAAAGGTGGAGGCGGACTCACCGTCTCCGCCGAGCCTCGAACGGCAGGACGGCTCCTATCGTCCTCGCCGCCCTGCGACAATGAGACCGACAGCAGGCCGGCGAGGACGTCGCCTCGAAGGCCCAGCCGAGACCGTCCCATCAGACTTTGACAGAGGTTCATGGCCTGCCAGAGTCTTTCAGGCGCCCAACGTTTCGCCTCCTGAAGCAGGTAGCTTCTCTCGGGTGGCGAGAGGTCAAGTCCATCCAGAGCCGTTTCTCCCCAGTTTCTGCAAATCCACAGGTCACGAAAAAGGAGGAAGGCCCCGTCAAGCAGCCGTTCGGGAGACACACCCGAAGCGATCATCTCTCGAAGGGTCGAATCGGCCTCGGCTGATGACACAAGGAGACGGCGGGCCCATTCCTCAAGGTCGACGCGGGTTCCGCCTCCGGAGAGGGCCCGGACGGCGTCAAGAGTCACCCGGCCGCCACCGAGAGAGAGGGCCTGCTCCAGAAGAGAGAGGGCATCGCGAAGGGCTCCATCGGCCTGGCGGGCGATTTCCCAGAGAGCCTCTTCTTCGATGCCGATTTCTTCCGCCTCGCAGACGTGGCGGAGCCGATCCAGGATCACCGGCACGGCAATACGCCGGAAGGGGATATGGCGACAGCGGGAGCGGATCGTCACCGGGACCTTGTGAGGTTCCGTCGTGGCGAGGATGAAGAGGACGTGTTTCGGTGGTTCTTCCAGGGTTTTGAGAAGAGCGTTGAAGGCTGCCGTCGAGAGCATGTGAACTTCGTCGATGATGTAGACCTTGACGGGAGACGAAAAGGGGGCAAGGGCTACTTTCGCCTTGAGTTCCCGCACCTCTTCGACACCGTTGTTGGAGGCGCCGTCGATCTCCGTCACATCAAGGCTATCTCCCTCGGTGATGGCCCGGCAGCTGCGACAGCTGCCGCAAGGCTCACCTGTTTCCTGTCTGTCGGAACAGTTGACCGCTTTGGCAAGAAGGCGGGCAAGACTGGTCTTGCCGCTTCCCCGCGGTCCTGAGAAGAGATAGGCCTGACCGGTCTTGCCCGCGACAAGGCCTTGAAGCAGTACGGCCACAGCGGGATCCTGGCCCACGACATCGGCAAAGCTCTGGGGACGATAACGGCGATAAAGGGATACGTACATCGGTAACCCTCCTCAAAAAACATGGGAAGCAGCGGGGTGCGACAGATCAGCGAAGGTAGTCGGCGATGGGGTGACGGCTTTTGGCCAGCGTCAGCAGGTCAATCAGTTTTCGGCGAAACTCGTCCGGGGCCACTGCCCGGGGAAGGACAGCCCTGCCATTGCCCAGGACCAGAAAAAATCGGCCGTCAGACGCCCGATCCGCCCTGATCTCGTAAGGAACCGTCTCCAGCTGGAGAGAGCGATCAAGCAGACGGGCCACCTGTTCAAGCCTTTCTCTGTCTTCTTCCGAGTCTGGAACTCGACAGATCTCCTCCCCATCGAGAGTCAACAGGCACTCCCCTTCTCCTTCGACAACGGCGACGCGAAGAAGATTGAGAGCCTCCTTGCGATAGAGGGGCCATCCCTGTTTTCGTATCGTC
The DNA here is from genome assembly GCA_018433595.1 of Synergistales bacterium. GTDB lineage: Bacteria > Synergistota > Synergistia > Synergistales > Aminithiophilaceae > Aminithiophilus. The sequence goes on along the minus strand of JAHDQY010000004.1, from coordinate 84,359 downwards.
TCAGTCAGATAGACGATGCGCTCGCGGTAATCAGGGTGACTCTGACAGATGCCGGGATCGACCCAGGGGCGACGCAGCTGCTCTTCCTGGAGTCGTTCCAGAAGGGTGACCATGCCCGCCGGCGCATACCCCGCCGACTGCATCAGGGCAAGCCCCCGAAGATCGGCCTCTTCCTCAAGGTCGCGGCTGTAAGCGTTCATTATGGCGACCTGAGAGAGATTGGCGGCCAGGAGCGCCCCCATCGTACCTCCCGTGGCGATAGCGACGGCAAGCCCCAGGACGGAGAGACGCTCGTTTCGGGACACCTGGACAAGAACATGTTTTCTTTCGGCGTGCGCCATTTCATGGGCCAGGAGTCCGGCCAGCTCCGCATCGCTTCTCACGAAAGAGAACATCGCCGTCGTAACGTAGAGGATCCCTCCGGAGAGGGAAAAAGCGTTGGGATGCTCCGATTCGATGAGGCGGACCTCAAAGGGAAGATCCCGCTCGGCATGAGAAACAAGCCTGGAAAGGATCATCGCCAGGCGTGAGGTCCTCACCGGGTCATCAAGCCGATGCCAATGTTTCTCGACCTCGCCCGCCGCTTTCTGTCCCAGGGCAATCTCGCGATCCCTGGTCTCTTCAGCAAAAACGGGGGTGGCAACCGCCACCCCCGCCGCGAAAAGAGTCAGAGCCAGAAGGGCCGCCAAGAGCCTCTTCGGCGTGCTGTATCTCATCGCTTCATCCCGCCTCCCCTCACGGGGCCCAGGGAACCCGCCTTCAAGTAGCCGGAGAAGGCCTCTTTGCCGCGCTGGAGCTGCAGCAGCTGCCCTCTCAGCCCCTGAAGCTGTTCTTCGAGGAGTTTCTGCACTCTCTCTTCACGCTCCAGAAGGCGGGATACGGCGTCACGGATGGTTCTGACCGAAGCCACAAGGTTATTATACCCTGCTTCTCCCAGGACATTGGAGAGGGTTTCCCAAAAAAGCATCTCTTCCGGTCCGCCACTGCAATTCAAGGTCCTGCAATGATGGTCCCACTCGGCCCTCAGAAGCTCCTGTCTGGAGATGACAACCTGCTTTTCCTGCAGGCAGAGCAACAACGCCTCCATGTCGCCGCCGGCAACGGTCTGCTCCTCTTTTGTCAGGAGCGCATCAAGCTCGTCGTAAAGGGCGGATTCCCGACGCATAAGGTCCTGGAGTTCCTTTTCAAGTTCAGCCGGCAAAGTTCAGCCCCCCCGACTGCCCTTGAGATGGGACCTGCTGTTCTCCGCCATGAAGATCAGCCTGAAGTTTAACGAACGCCTCCTGCCAAGTGGAACGCAATTCCTCCATCATCTGCCGGACGGTGACGATCTTCTCCCGATCCTTATCGACGTTGGCAGTCACAAGAAGGCCGTGCATGAATTCGTAGAGAGCCATCAGAGAAGGCCCCAGGTCACCTGCCGCCTCGGGCCGCAACGTCACCATAAGTTCTCGGAGAACCAGCTGGGCCCGTTTGAGCTCTTCGTTGGCTTTTCCCAGATCGCCCTCGCCCAGGAGCCGTTCGGCGGCGGAACAGGCACGAATACCGATATCGTAGGTCAACAGGAGCAGCTGTTCCCGTGAGGCGGTCTGTATCTGGTTGATCCGATAGGTCTCCTGAGCTTGAAGGCGAAGGTTTTCCTGAACCGGCAAACGTTCTTCCATGTCGCCCATCCCCCCTTTATCCTTTTCGGCCCCAAGCGTCCGAGTCCTTACCTGCGCTAAGGTTTTCCAGAAGGAGAAAGAGCATCTTTTCCAGTTTTTCTGCGACGGCCTTATAGGCTGAAACCTCTTCACCGATAGGGTCAGGAATCTCATGGGGTTCCAGGAGAGCGGCGATGGCCGCAGCTTGGCGAGAGTCGCCGTCGGCTCGGAGTTCGTCGTACTTCTGAAGGGAGGCAGCGGCCTCATTGCAGGCGACCTCGGCCAAGAGCCGGATCCGTGACGAGAAGTCAGGAAAAAGACGCCGCAGGGCCTCTCGCTGAGACATCGTCATTGTCAGAACAAGATGAGCCCCCTCGACATCGTAAACGGTGACCCGCCGTGAACGGTGCCTGCTGAGATCAAGTCCTCTCTGGGCCATCACGGCACGGGCCTCGGCCGTCGCCTCGTCCCCGGGAAAAGCCGCGATGCCGGCCGATGCCGTCTCCCAGCAGACGCTCTTGCCCTGCTTCTCAAGGATCGACGACGCGATGGCCTCCGCCATGGGGCTGCGGCAGGTATTGCCGGTACAGACGAACAGCAGTCGCCTCATAACGGGCTAGAGCTCCTCCTCATCGGAGACGACCATGATCCTTTCGAGAAGGTCCGTCCTGTTGACAACGCCGATAAGAACGCCGTCACGGACTACGGGAGCACGCTTCAGGTTATGACGGATCAGAGTCATTGCGACGAAAAAATCGCTGTCATCTTCCGTAAAGACGACGACTTCCCGATGCATGAAACGCGAGACCGGCTCATTCCGGATCTTTCTGAGCCGAGACTGAAACTGTCCGAAATCGGGGATGAAGGAAGGATCCTGAATATATTCGAAGTAACCGGGCAAAGCGGCTTTGACAATATCCTTCTCGCTGATGAATCCGACGACTTTGCCGTCATCATCAAGGACGGGAACACCGGTGAGACGATGGCGCGAAAGGACCTCTATCGCCGTCGCCAGGCCGACATGTTCCGACAGCGCCGTGAGATCGCGATCCATGACATCTCCGATGCGCACAGGGACACCTCCTATTCGAGCCTTTCGACGCGGATCCTGTCAAGAAGCGCCTCAACGGCCTCTCGACTCCGACAGCCCTTCTCGACGTGAAGCGCGTTCTCCCAGGCACAGGCAAGAGCGAACCGGATCGTGTTTTCGACGTCCATTTTCTCCGTTTGGGCCACAATAAGACCTGCCATGAGGGCATCGTCGGATCCGAAAAGAGAGACCACGCCTCGCCGCTCGAATTCGCCGAGATAGATCCCTTGCGGTGTGAAGAAAACATCGCCGTGATTGCGGTAGTTGGTGACCGCCCACTCGATACCCTGGCGATGAAGCCCTGACACAGCCTCAATCAGGTTATCGAGAGAATCGAGGCGCACTCCGGAAAGTCGCGACATAAACCGGTGATCGATTTTGGCGACGGCCGGTATCCCTTCCAGCCCTGCCATCAAGGGAGCCCCGGCAGCATCGATGAAAGTGACGACATCCTCCTGTCGGGCGAGCTCGATGAGTTCACGGTAGACATCCTGAGGGACACCCGGCGGAAGAGAGCCGCCGAAAAGGATGCAGTCGGCTCTCTTGAGAAGACGCCTGTAGTTGACCATGAACCGAGCCAAGGCCTCTTCCTTGACGTAAGGACCTCCTTCGGCAATGCCTGTTTCAACGTGACCTACCTCGTCGACGATATAGACGTTGGTCCGAGTCTCGCCGCGAATATGGACAAAGTTGGTCGTCAGACCGAGACGCTTAAGCGAATCCCGCACATATTCACCGTTGAATCCTGCCAGGAAACCCATGGCGGCCGAATCGTAGCCGAGCTGCTTCAGAACGAGAGAAACGTTGACCCCTTTGCCTCCAGGGCTTCGATCGGTCTTCGTAGCCCGAAACCAGCCCCCGGGAGCGAACTCCGGAACGACATACTCCTCGTCGATGGCTGGATTGAGAGTTACCGTAACGATCACGGGACCACCTCCGTAAGCAGGAAAAGCAAGCGACACTAGGAAAAATCGAACAGAGGCTCCAGGTCGCCGGGGGCAACGGGATAGAGCCGCTGAACGACTTCTCCCTTGCGCAGCAGAAGAGCCGAGGGCATGGCCTCGACGCCGAGCTTCTCCGACATCCGTCGGAAACGATAGCCGTCAACAAGGACTACGGATCGTCCTCTTTCGCCGGCCCAGGCTTCGACTTCGGCGGCGAGTCGAACCTGCTTTTCGTCGATGGAAGAGGTGAAAAGGGCAACGGCTTCGCCGGGCTTGAAAAGAAGGTCGTGAAGGTAGTGCTGGTCCGTAACGACCGCATAGGCCGCCATGGCGGCGACGGCTCCGTCGGCGGCAGCCGTGACAACCTGTCGCAGGGCTTTGTCGCGGACGTCTCCCGCAGCGAAGACGCCCTCTTCAGAGGTCTCCATCTTCTCGTCGGTGACAATCCAGCCGCCCCGGCTGCGCCGAAGCTGCCCGTCGTCAAGGAAGGAGACGTTGGGCTCCGTGCCGACGAAGACGAAAACACCCTCGACGGGGAGCTCCGATGTTTCGCCGGTTCGGACGTTTTTCAGGGTCAGCCCTTCGACCATCTCATCACCGTTGATCTTTTCGACGACGCTGTCGAAAACAGGGACGATCTTCTCGGAAGCCAGAGCCCTTTCGACAGGGACCTTGTCGGCTCGGAAGGTGTCCCGGCGATGGACAATGTAGACCTTGGAAGCGAACCGGGTCAGATAGAGAGCCTCTTCGACGGCTGTATTGCCGCCTCCGATGACAGCCACCTCGGCGTCCTGGAAAAAAGCGGCATCGCAGACGGCACAGTAGCTGACACCTCGCCCGATCAGCTCTGCCTCACCGGGACAACCGAGCCTGCGGAAGGAGGCTCCGGTGGCGATGATGACGGCATCGGCCTCGATGGGACCCTTCTCAGTGGCGACAACCTTCACCCCCTGATGCACCTGGAGGCTCCCGACGGCGACATCGCGAAACTCGGGCTCAAATTTGGCGGCATGTTCCTTGAATGCCTTGGCAAGATCCGCCCCCGTCGAGTGAGGTACGCCGGGCCAGTTCTCAATCTCATCGGTAATGTTGATCTGGCCACCGGGGAGCCCCTTTTCCAGAACCAGGACGTCAAGGCCGGCCCTTCTGCCGTAAATGGCGGCAGTAAGGCCGGCAGGACCGGCACCGATAATGACGAGCTCTCTTCTTTCCACCTCTTTCTCCCTCCTCGGATCACAGAGATTTTTTCCTGAATGATCGTTCCTGAACATTTTAGCTCCTACCAGGAAGCGCCGCCAGGCAAGGATGCGAGGTGTCCCGGAAAGATCCTTTCTGGAGGCGACAAGTTCCAGCCCCGGGATCACCATGTCGAGAAGTGAGACGTGCTGCTCGGCGCCTCCATGCTCCACGACGACGAAACCTCCGGGGCGAAGTTTCCCGGCGGCCCAGGGAAGGAGGCACCGATAGGCGGCAAGCCCATCATCGCCGCCGTCAAGGGCTCTCTTCGGCTCATAAAGAGTGACATCTCTCATCAGGCCGGGGAGATCGCCCGTCGGAATATAGGGGGGGTTGCTGACGATAAGCCCCAGGGAGCCCACGGAATGAGGCAGCGCTTCCAGACGCTCTTCATGAATGAGACGGCATCTCCGGAGCAGAGCCTGCTCCTTCAGGTTCCGCCAGGCCCACTTGAGAGCGGAGGGCTCTGCCTCGACGGCGAAGCCCTCCGATTCAGGACGAGCCCTGAGAAGGGCCACGGCGACAGCGCCGCTGCCCGTGCCCCAATCAAGGAACGGCCCCTCCTGCCAGAGGGAGAGGGCCGTTTCCACAAGCAGCTCCGTCTCCGGTCGGGGGATGAGGCAGCCCGGACCCACATGAAGATCGAAGTCACAAAAGGCGGCACGCCCCAGGATGTAGGCCATAGGCTCTCCTGCCATCCTTCGGCGAAGGTTCCCCGCAATCCGGTCCGCCTCATCGGCGGTAAGAATTCTATCGGGGTGTGCGAGAAGGCGGAATCGCTCGCAGCCGATAGCCCCGGCAAGAAGGAGGTCGGCTTCGAAGAGCGGGCGTTCAACTCCTGATGCCGCCAGTTTGGCTGCCACGGCTCTCCTCAGGGTTTGGAGCTCCAACCTCATCCCTCCAGGTTTTTCAGCTTTTCCGCCTCGTCGGCCGTCACAAGGGCGTCGACAAGCTCGAAAAGATCGCCGTCAAGGATGGCATCAAGCTTGTGGAGGGTCACATTGATCCGATGGTCGGTAACGCGGTTCTGAGGGAAATTATAGGTCCTGATCCGTTCGGAACGGTCACCCGTGCCGACCTGTCCCTTGCGCTCCGCAGCCATTTCAGCATGCTGACGCTGCAGCTCCAGGTCGTAAAGCTTAGTCCTCAGGATATGGAGGGCCTTGACCCGGTTTTTAAGCTGCGACCTCTCATCCTGACAGGTTACGACAACACCGGTGGGAATATGCGTGATACGCACCGCCGAGTCCGTCATGTTGACGTACTGGCCCCCGGCGCCGCTGGCGCGATAGGTGTCGATCCTGAGATCTTCCGTCCGCACTTCAACGTCGACTTCTTCCGCCTCAGGGAGAACGGCGACAGTGGCCGTCGACGTATGAATTCGCCCTCCCGATTCCGTTACGGGAACGCGCTGAACCCTGTGGACTCCGCTTTCAAACTTGAGCAGGCTGTAAGCGCCTCTCCCGTCGAGGCGGGCCGTGATCTCCTTCAGGCCTCCGATTCCCGTCTCATTAGTGCTGAGAATCTCCACTTTCCAGCCCTTGCGTTCGGCGAATCGGGCATACATGCGGAAGAGGTCGGCGGCAAAAAGCGCGGCCTCCTCGCCGCCTGCACCGCCTCGAATTTCGACGATGACGCTTTTTTCGTCGTTACGGTCCCGCGGAAGGAGGAGGACATTAAGACGATGCTCCAGCTCTTCCGTCAGAGGCTGGAGACGATGAAGCTCCTCACGGGCAAGAGCAACGAGTTCGTGGTCACCGCTTTCCAGAAGCGCCCGGGCTTCATGCATCTCATCGGCGACCTTCCGGTACTCCCGGTAGGTCGTGACAAGTTCACTGATATCGGCGTGACGTTTGGCGAGTTTCTGGAGTTCCGCCGGATTGCCGGCGATCTCGGGTAACCCCATCCGATCTTCGAGTTCAAGGTAGCTTCTCTCGATTTCTTCCAGCTTGCCAATCAAGTCCAAAGAGACATCACCTCAGGTCGAGAAAAAAAGTCAGGATCGTTTTTCGTCGCCAAGGGCCTCTCTCAGCGCAAAGAGAGCAACCTCGATCTGCCCTTCGTCGGGTTCGCGCGTCGTCAGGTATTGAAGGCAAAGGGCCGGTTTCATGACAGCTCTGCCCAGCCCTTCGTCACGGGAAGCCCAGCGGATGATCTCGTAGGAGATGCCCACAACCAAAGGGAGAAGAACGATACGTGACAGGGCCTTCCACCACCAGACCCCTCCTCCGAAAAGGGCAAAGACAACGATGCTGACCGCGACAACGACAAGGATGAATGAGGTCCCGCAACGACCGTGGATACGGCTGTATCGGCCGACGACATGAGGCTTCAAGGCAGCGTCAGCCTCCCAGGCATTGATCGTCTTATGTTCGGCACCATGGTAGGCAAAGACGCGTCTCATATCCTCCCAGAGACCGATGACAGCGACGTAGCCGACAAAGACAGCGGCCCGCAGAGAACCTTCCAGGAAGTGGCGCATCGTCTCGCTCACATCCAGCGCTCCCTGGAGCAGGCCTGAGATCCAGAGCGGAAAGAGCAGAAAAAGGACGACGACACCGGCCAGGGCAACGCCGAGGGAGAGGGCGAGTTCCCAGGGCGTGAGCCCGGCGCCCTCTTCCTCCCCCAGAGCGACCTGAGCGGAAAGGGTGAGGGCCTTTGTGCCGATAACGAGCATCTCAGCCATCGTGGCCATTCCTCTTAAAACAGGGTAACGCCACACGCCTCGGGAGGACCAGGGATCGTTGCCCCAGGCCCGGGTCCAGATGAGCCCGTCCGGCCGCCGTACAGCCATGCCCCACTGGGTGGGTCCCCTCATGAGAACTCCTTCGATGACGGCCTGGCCTCCGACAGGAATTTTTTCAGCCGCCGCCATGAGGAGCAGCCACCAGAGACCTACGGGCCACTTTGGTTTCATGCGAGAAGTTCCTCCACAGAAGTAAACGGATGACCGCAAGGACGGCTCTCGTGACAGCACCCCTCAACCACACAGGGAGGACCGGCGGAGGCAAAAAGAGACGGAGCGGCATCAAGGCAGAGCCGAAGCATCTCTCGGGCCAGATCCTGAATTTCCCACTGGGCGCGACGACAGAGACGGAGGGAGAAAAAATGGTGGAGTTCCCTGGCGTTCATAGTAACGACAAGCCGCGTTTCCCACCCGTGAGGCAGAATGTAGCGGGCATCTTCCTTAGGAATACCCAGAGTCAGCAGCTCCCCGTAGGCAGCATGGGTCTCTGCCAGAATCTTTTCGAAAAGCCTTTTCGCTTCGGGGTGATTCGCAATGGACGGAGGCACGATGGAACGGACCTCGCCCATCGTCACATAACGCTGGCTCTGTTGGGAATAACTGGCCATCCGGTGACGCACAAGCTGATGAGAGCAGACACGGCTGATGCCGTCGACGGCGAAAGAAAAGGAAGCGTGCTCGAAGGGGGAAAAGTGACCGCTCCGCCTCAGATGGGAGAGGAAACCGCCCGTCCGCTCACCATCAAGCCCTTCAAGAAGATCAAGGGCCGTCACATCGCTGTAACAAAGCTTCGCCGCAGCGGCCACGACGCGCTCGGCATCAGGTGTGTAAGCCAGCAACTGAACTTTCCCGGACATGGGCACCTCCGATCATTGCTGGAGCGGAAGAAAAAAGGGGAGCCTGGCTCCCCTTAGTCGTCGCCTGTCTTCCTCTGACCGTAGTTGATCCCCTCGTATTTCTTGCGGAACTTCTCAAGACGTCCCGCCTCGGAGACAATGCGGCCTTTCTTGCCCGTGTAATAAGGGTGGCAGACATTACAGACGGCCACTTTCACTTCCGACACGGTGGAGCGGGTTTCAAAGCTGTTGCCGCAGGCACAGCTGACCTTGCACGTATCGTAGTGGGGATGGATATCCTTTTTCAAAGTAAACCTCACCTCCCGGTGACATTCGTATCAACACAGTCACTGATTCTAGCACGTGCCTCCGGCGTCCGCAACACGGAGGGACTCTAGATGTGCATAATTCCGACGCCGCATCGTTCGTGATGGGCTGAGGCATGATAGGCAGCATCTCCCATGACGGCGACAGAGAGCCACCGTCCGTTGCGAACGATAGCCAGCTTGGCTCCGATGCTCACTTCCAGAAGAGACGGCGACATAAAGGCGTTCATAGCCTCCATCGCAGCATGCATGAGAGCATGCATCTCATTGGGTTTCTTTTCGACGACGCCGCCGTTCAGAGCCGCTCCGACAACGGATCGCGTGATTTTGGGAGGCAAGTCGCCGGCCAGACCGCCGATCTCCGTCGCCACGGCCCTCCAGCCGGCAAGATGGATCTGCTCCTTCACAGCAGCCTCGTCTTCCGGTGAGAGCGTCGCCGCCAGCAGGAGAGCGGCTCGTCCTATCTGACTCTCATCCAACACCTTGAGATCGATCCGCAGCGACAGGACTGCGTTTCCGTCGCCGACGGGAGCCAGAAAACGTCTCCCCTCACCGGGGAAACCCTTGGGCTCCCCTTCCGACGAGGTTCGGCTCGGTTTTTCGAGCGGTACCGACGACGCTTTGTCTTTCCCTTCAGGATCGGCAGAAAAAATCGATCGCCAAATCATTAAAAGCGTTCCTCCTTCGTCCGGATCCCTACCTGGAAACCGGGACTATGCAGAAAGAGACGAGACGGGATTCTGAAAAAACAAGAGATCATGTTAACTATTGTGATGGAGGAGAGCCTCCTTGGCAAGCCTTGATCCGGCCTTTCCTTCTGAAGAGACCTAAAGCTCTTGCTCCGCAAACGGTTTATCTCTATACTTTTTATTAGGATCGGTACAGTTAAAGAAGGGATGGTGATGGCGGGCGCAATCTTAGTGACGTTCTCTCATTATCTTTCCCATCTGTGCAACCTCTGAGGGGAATTCCTTCAAAGAGACATGACAGGAGGAGATCAACAGTGAAAATGAAAAAGATGACACTTCTCTTCGCCGTTGCACTACTGGTCGTTTCGACCGCAGCCGGCGCCGCTTCGGCGAAAACCTTCCTTTCCATCGCAACAGGCGGCACAGCCGGAACCTACTACCCCATCGGCGGAGGCATCGCCGATGTGGTATCCCGCCATGCTCCGGATCTTCAGGTCACAGCCGAGACAGGCAACGCCTCAGCTGCCAATTTGAATCTTATCGGCACCCACCAGATTGAGATCGCTCTCGTTCAGAACGATGTGGCCTTCTGGGCATGGAAGGGAGAAAACATGTTTTCCAACCCCTTCCCGAACGTGCGCGCGGTAGCTTCCCTCTATCCGGAGCACGTTCACCTCATCACACTCAAAAAGACGGGCGTCAAGAACTTCATGGACATCAAGGGCAAGCGAGTCTCCGTCGGTGCCCCCGGTTCCGGCGTTGAAGCCGACGTAAGAAGCATCTTCCAGGTCGCCGGGTTGAAATACGAGGATATGTCGACGGACTTCCTCGATTTCAACAACACGACGCAACGTTTCAAAGACGGGCAGCTTGACGCCGGCTTCGTCGTCGCCGGCTACCCTGTGGCCTCCATTATGGACCTGGCCACGATGCACGACATCGATCTCGTCAATTTCGACGATGAGTTTCTGGGCAAGCTTGAGGCCCAATTCCCCTTCTTTGCCTCCGACGTAATCCCCGCCGGGACCTACAAGGGAATCGACAACGACGTCAAGACGCCTGCCGTCATGGCCATGGTCGTCTGCGACGGCGATCTGCCTGAGGATGTCATCTATGCCTTCACCAAAGCCCTCTGGGACAACATCGACGAGCTGTACAAAGTCCACTCCAAAGCCCAGTTGGTCACTCTCGACACAGCGCTGACGGGGATCTCCGTTCCTGTTCACCCCGGCGCCGCCAAGTACTATACGGAAAAGGGACTCACCGTCCCCGAGGTGAAATAGCAACAGCCGCGAAAGCACAAAAAAAGAGAGGCCCTGGGGCCTCTCTTTTTTTGTGCTTTCGCATCAACTGAAGCTAGATACGGACGACGTTCACAGCCTGCTCGCCCTTCTGCCCCTGAGTGATCTCGAATTCCACCCGCTGCCCCTCGGCGAGGGACTTGAATCCGTCCATGGCAATGGCACTGAAGTGAACGAAGACATCCTTGCCCTCATCGGTGGTAATGAAACCATAACCCTTCGCATCGTTAAACCATTTGACCGTTCCCTGAAGACTCAAGACAGTTCCCCCTATACAGAAATAAAGTCATGGCGTGACGCCGCACAATAGCAATACACTAGATTACGGATATGATCCTGTCAAGTAAAATGAGAGATAAGGTATAAAAGAAGGCGACTTCGCCTGTCGCGAAGCCGCCTTTCGCTCTAAGTGGAAGGGTTAGATCTTAACGACGTTAGAGGCCTGAGGGCCTTTCTGGCCCTGGGTGATCTCGAACTCCACCCGCTGCCCCTCAGCGAGGGTCTTGAATCCATCCATAGCGATAGCGCTGAAGTGGACGAACACGTCTTTGCCGTCATCGGTAGTGACAAAGCCGTACCCCTTCGTCTCATTGAACCACTTAACTGTACCCTTTGTTGTCAAGGTATTGCCTCCTAACAGGTATTGATCGGCGGCGCCTGCCGACAACGGAAACAATATATCAAAGCAGGAGACTTGTCAAGCAACTCTGATGGTTAAAAAAAGAGACTCCTTTAAGGAGCCTCTTGACTTCTATGGCGCGCCGGACAGGACTTGAACCCGTAACCTCCTGGTCCGTAGCCAGACGCTCTATCCAATTGAGCTACCGGCGCGTGCAACAATCTGGCGGTGGGACAGGGATTCGAACCCTGGAGCGAGGTTTTAGCCCCGCTACTCGCTTAGCAGGCGAGTGCCTTCAGCCGCTCGGCCATCCCACCTCGGTCTGCGGGAACTATTCTATGAGCCGCCCCCGATAATGTCAATAGCACGTAATCCGCGTGCAGCCGTCTTGCTATTCTATCTTATTCAGTATCGGGAGAGGCCTCGGCAGGCGTCTCCTCGGCAGAGCCCTCTTCGGTGCCTTGAGGCTGCTGAGACGCCGACGGCTCCTCCGACACAGCGCTTTCCGGCACGGCGAAAAGGGCCTCGTCATGAATGGCAATCTCGGCCCGATCGAGAAGGGAACGGAAGAATCGCTGTTGGGCCTCGCTTCTCCGTTGCGAGAGGAGAAGGTTGGCAATGTCGCTGCTCACCTCTTCGAAGGGCAGAATCTGATCGGGGAGCGCCTCTCTCTTGATGACGAGAACGTAGTCATCACTTCCGACTTCGATAGGACCGACGAGAGCATTCATTTCGGCGGAAGCGACAATGCCGAAGGGCCCCTGAAGAGCATCGGCGGCGACGAAGAAAGGCGCATCGTAGGAGGTGTGGTCCGCGACATCGGAAGAGACCACGGCCAGGCTCTCATCCCAACCGGACTTCGCCGTCACCAGATCAACCACTTTGTGAGCACTCTCGAGATTGGAAAAATGAGCGAGGTTCAGGTTGAACCCTTCCGGGCGACGGAAGAAGACTTCCTTCGTCTTGTCGTAAAAATCATGTGCATCGCCGGAGGCAAGGACCACGGAGCTCAGCTCTCCTTCCAGAACTTTCCGCTGCCCCAGTTCGGTGGCGATATTCTCCCTGAGAGCCTTCATTTCAATGCCCGCCCGCTCCAGATACTGATCGAAAGCCTCGATTGTGGGGAACTGGTCCTTGATCTGGTTCAGAACCTCATCAATCTCTTCCTCGGCGATCTGAATACCCCGGGCCTTCCATTCTTTTTTCAGCTCCTTGGCAAGGACGATGTTCTCAAGAACGGACTTGCGCAGCAGGGGCAAATCAGCCGAGGAAACCTCCTGAGAATTGGATCGCTCAAGGACGTTACGAAGTCCTTCTTCGATGGAGGAACGCATGATTTTAGCTCCATCGACGGTAGCGACAGCGTAATCTTTCTGTGCACCGTCATCCCTTTCCCCCCGCATGGGACCGTACATGAACAAAATGGAAAGGACAAAAATAACGGCGACACTTAACATGATCCACTTGATCTGAGTTCTCAACATACGCATGACCAAAGCTCTTCTTCCTCCTTTTATGTCCCTTGAGGGGACACCGATCGACTCCTGCGGCGGGTCTAATGATACGTGCCTCTCCGGACGCTGTAAAGGGAAGGGGCCTTTCTAGATTTCAGCAAGGGAGCGTCCTCGTTTCGGAGAGGCGACAAGGGGAACCGATAGGGGAAAGGCCGTCTCCATGACATTGACGAGAAGCCCTTCCGCTTCTTCTGCCTCTGACGCGTCACACTCACAGACGAGCGAATCATGAACCTGAAGAACCAGAGGCCACTCCCTGCCTCTCTCCTTCGCCTCCCGATGGAAGCGGATCATGGCCACCTTGGCGATATCGGCTGCCGTTCCCTGGATGGGCGTGTTGACGGCTACGCGGCGCAAAGCCCCGTTGCCGCGGCCTTCCACCGTGGAAACTTCATCGAGAGGACGCCTTCTACCGAAGAGGGTCGTCGTGTAGCCGCGTTTTTTCGCCTCGATGACACTTGACTCGAGATAATCGGCAACGAAAGGAAAAGCGGCAAAGTAGCGGGCGACAATATCCTGGGCCTCGCCCTGTCCGATGGCAAGACGCCGGGCCAGACCGAAAGCCGTCATTCCGTAGAGAAGACCGAAATTGACCACCTTGGCTCGGCGCCGCTGTTCGGCGCTGACCTCGTCGGCGGGAACTCCGAATAGCGAGCCGGCCGTTTCACTATGGATATCCCTCCCTTCGGCAAAGGCTGCAAAGAGGCGGGGATCATTGCAGTAGTGAGCAAGAACCCGCAACTCGATCTGAGAGTAGTCGGCCGCCACGAAAAGAGATCCTTCGCGGCATGGGACGAGGCAGTTTCGAAGCTGTGACGCCCACTGCCCGAAAACGGGAAGGTTCTGCAAGTTTGGATCACGGCTGGAAAGGCGCCCCGTCCCCGTCGTCGTCTGCTCAAAGGTGGAATGAACCACGGCTCGGTCTCCTTCTCCGATGGCAAGGAGGGGTGAGACAAACCCTGAGAGCATTTTGGCCACCTCGCGATGCTCCACAATGAGGGCAGGAATCTCGCCCCGTCCTCCGGGAAGAGCGGCCAGCTCCTCAAGAACGGAAATGTCCGTTGAATAGCCCGTCTTGGTCTTTTTCAAAGGCGGCAGCCCCAGATCATCGAAAAGCAACTCTCCCACCTGCTTGGGCGAATTGATGTTGATCCTTTTGCCGGCGCGGGAGGTTATTTTCTCCTCGATCAGCGCCAGGTGCCCTTCGAGCTCCTCCGCAAGAAACCCCAGACTTCGCCGATCAAGGCCGATGCCATGGCATTCCATGGCAGCCAGGACGGGACAAAGGGGGAGATCTATCGTCGCCATCAGCTCACGCAGCCGCCCCTCATTCAGAAGGGGATCAAGTTTCTCGTGAAGCAGACCGAGGGCCATCGTCCTTTCTCCTCGGACAAAGCGTTCCTTGCCGACCAACCTCTCCAAGGAACGTTCTCCCCCATCGGGGTGAAGAAGGTAATCGACGACCTTGCCGTCCCAGACCCGATCAGGAGCCAGAACCGCCTCCGGCAGACGGCGGCAGAGCTCCTTGTAGTCCCAGGTCAAGATCGTCCCGTTTCGGAGCCAGGCTCGGAAGGCATCCGATGGAAAGGAGACCTTATCAAAGCGGGCATAGCGGCCTCGACCGTCACCGACAAGAAGAGCCCCCTCCTCTTCAATGAGGGCCAAAACCGTCTCGGAGAGGAGTTCGGCTTCAAGAACCTCTCGAAGCGATGTCTCTCCCTGCACTTTCGAAGCGCCCTCCGGAGGCGTTTCAGGGCCGTCAAGGCCGAAACGCTCCCGCAGCTTCTCCAGGCCCAGCTCGGAGCAATAGCGATGCAGCGCGGCACCATCAACGACTTTTCGGGCAAGATCGCCGATGGAAAGAGCCCCTTCGAGACGCAACCGCGTCAGGTCGAGACTGAAACGGGCCAGATCGGCCCCCTCCCGCAGCTTTTTGGCCTGACCCTCCGGCAGTTCGTCGAGGTGACTCAGGATGGACTCCAGAGCTCCGTATTCGGAGAGGAGACGGCGGGCCGTCTTGTCGCCGATGCCTCGAACGCCGGGAACATTGTCGGTGCTGTCGCCGACAAGAGCCAGGTAATCGGCCATGAGAGGCGGTTCAAATTCATACTCGGCCCGAAAGGTCTCCACATCGTAAAGGGTGAAGGAGCTGACGCCCTTGCGCGGCCGCAGCACCTGAATCGACGGGGCGACGATCTGGAGAAGATCCTTGTCAGCCGTCAGGATCAGCACCCGCCGGCCCTCTCCGGCGGCGGCAAGAGCCGTGGCGGCGATGATGTCGTCGGCTTCAAGGCCGGCCTCCTCATAAGGGGGATAGCCTGCCGAAGCTAAAATCTCCTTGATCAGGGGGATCTGAATCTTCAGGGGCTCCGGCGTGGGTTTGCGGGTACTCTTGTAATCACCGTAAGCCTCGTGGCGGAAAGTAGGCGCCGAAGAATCGAAAACAACGGCTACGGCGTCAGGCTTCCTCTCCTCGACAATCTTGAGGAACATGTTGAAAAACCCGACGACGGCGCTCGTCGGCCTCCCGTCAGGAGCCGTAAGTTCCGGCAAGGCGTAGTGCCCCCTGTAAGCCAGTCCGTGTCCGTCAACGAGAAGCAGGGTCTCTTCTTTCACACCGATCGCTCCTTCCCTCGCTACTGTCGATCAGCCACCTCACTCTCTCTCGTCATCTCTTCCGACGGAACCGTTCGGAGGGAAATCGCTGAGAAAGGAAGCGGCTATAAGCTATAATCACTGGACCTAGTATAAGACCAGAGAGCCCCTGAGCAGCTTTTTCAAGGGGCGGGAGGAGGAAACGGCACCATGATGGAAACGGTTCGCGTCCGCTTTGCCCCAAGCCCGACCGGTGCCCTGCACATCGGAGGGGCACACACGGCCTTGTTCAACTGGCTCTGGGCCAGGCGGATGGGGGGAAGTTTTGTCCTTCGCATCGAAGATACCGACCGCCAGCGTTCCACCGAGGCCTTCGAAAAGACGATCCTCGCCGGGATGAGGTGGCTCGGCCTCGATTGGGATGAAGGGCCCGACTGCGGCGGAGGATTCGGTCCCTACCGGCAGTCGGAGCGGCTCGATCTCTACCGTCGCTACGCCGAGGAGCTTCTTGAAAAGGATCTGGCCTACCGTGATGGTGCCGCCATCATTCACCGGATCCCCCAGGACAGGACGATCCTTTTTGAGGATATCGTCTACGGCTCCATCGAGATTAAGAGCGAAACGATCAAAGACACGGTCCTCATCAAGAGCGACGGCACACCGACCTACAACTTCGCCGTCGTCGTCGACGATCACACGATGGCGATCAACTACGTCATCCGAGGAGAGGATCATATCATCAATACGCCCAAACAGATCCTGATTTACGACGCGCTGGGCTGGGAGCTTCCCCATTTCGCCCACCTGCCGATGATCCTCGGCGAGGACAAGAAGAAGCTCTCGAAAAGGCAGGGAGCGACAAGCGTTTACGACTACAGAGACCTCGGTTACATCCCCGAGGGCATCTTCAACTTTCTCGCCCTCCTCGGCTGGTCCGCCGGGGACGACAAGGAGATCTTCGACCGCCATGAGGCGACGGCTCTTTTCGACCTCGCCAAGGTGGCCAAACGCAAGGCCGTCTTCGACATGAAAAAACTGGACTTCGTCAACCAGGAGCATCTGAAGCGGCTCGATCCGATCCGGAAACTGGACCTGGTCCGTCCCTTCTGGGAAGCCATCGGCCTGGACAGCCGTCTTGTCGATGACGGTTACCTCCTCCGCTCCCTCGACCTCCTTGAGGGACGAGGGCAGACTCTCAAGGAGATGGCCGCCTACAGTGACTTTTTTCTCTCCTTCGACCCCGTTAAAGAACGCTACGACGGTTCCGACATCAGCGAGGCAATCAAAGCCCGCCTTCGTCCCTTTTTCGAGGCCCTTCTGGCAATAGGGAACTGGGATCACGACGCCATGGCCGAACTGGCCCGACAGTGGGCCATCGATAAAGGACTGAAACTGAAAGACCTCGCCATGCCCCTGCGGTGGGCCCTGACCGGGCGCAAGGTCAGCCCGGGCATCTTCGAAGTCGCCGTCCATCTGGGGCCGGAAGAGGTGCGCCGCCGCCTGGCACACTACGGGCTCATCTAGCGGATCGCCATCAACGGAGAAGGGAGGGCATCCTCAGGATGCCCTCCCTTCTCCGTTCCAAGACCTTCAAAATCGGCGCAGGTACCGAGAAAAGATCCCGCCCGGATCGTTGGGACATCCCGCCAAGGCAAACCAGGCCAAAGCATGGATAAGCTCCAGAGGGTAATCCCCTTGAGCCCAGAGGGGGAACCCCTCACGTGCCAGCTCAGCCAGGCCCACCTCTCCGTAAATGTCCGGCCTCTTTTCGTCGCCCTCGGCCAAGCTGCAGGCAAGAAGGAGCGGCTTATCCCTCCCCTTCCAGAAAGCCGTGACCTCCTCCATCAGCAACGACGAGGCGTTTCCCGCCCCATGGCCAAGCAGAAGCAGGACTTTCTCGTCCCCCGAAAATCGGGGGACGAGACCGGGAGCGGACGACACCCAGGCAACGGTTCCGCGGAGCTCTCGCAGGGCCGTCTCATCCAGGGAAAGGATCCGCTCCAGTTCGGGCGATCGGGACCGTCTCTGGGAAGAGACGATCATCGGATAGTGCCGTCTCATCAGATCGGGAGTGAAATAAAGAGGGATACCTCCGACGGCGACGAAAGCGTCTGGGTGAACGGCGCGAGCCTTGTGAACGCGGCGCCCCTGAAAAAGCTTCCAATTGAAATAGATCCAGACGCCGGTCAGAGCCGAGGCGGCGACGGTCGCCGCACCTTGAAGGTTGACAGTCACGTCATCGGCAACGCTATCGAGAGTGAGTTGACTGCCAGTAAAAATGACGGGACGGTCGACATCGCCCAGCGCCAGGCTGAGCCAGGCCGCCGAGTAGGCCATTGTATCCGTTCCATGAAGGATCACGATCGCCGCAGCTCCTTCATCCAGTTCCTCGACGACATATCGAGTCAGATCCACCCAGTGCCAGGGCTGGAGATTGGAGCTATCAAGGCCTCGACATCCCCAAGGGAAGCGGAAGGAGACATTCACTCCCAGCCCGGAGAAAATGCGCTCCAGTCGAAGCTGGAGTTCCTGAGAGCGATGGCCTGCCGGGAGAGTCTCTCCGCCGTTTTCGACGGCGCTCCCTATCGTTCCACCCGTAAGAAGGATCGTGACTCTTTTATCCGTCATCGTTTCCGCTCCAGGGACCAGAGATCACCTTCTCCCGATAGGCGAAGAGGGCCGGAATCGGCAAGCCGCATCTCCCGCCGATCAAGAGATGAACAGAGGAACTCATCGCTCATGGCAAGAGCGGAAACGGGGCAGCTATCGACGCATCGACCGCAGAAACAGCAGA
This sequence comes from Synergistales bacterium, assembly GCA_018433595.1. Classification (GTDB taxonomy): domain Bacteria; phylum Synergistota; class Synergistia; order Synergistales; family Aminithiophilaceae; genus Aminithiophilus. The sequence continues at coordinate 66,026 of JAHDQY010000004.1, read as the reverse complement.
AGGCGATATCGATTTCGACCTTTTTCTTATCCGCCGAAGGCTCGATGGCGCCGGAGGGACACCGCTCGAGACAGTTGCCACAACCGGTACATCTCTCTCGGTTGTAGGCCACTTTTCCCCAAAGAGACGGCGGCGTCGGCAAGGGACGATTCATCTCCATCCCACCCTCCTGAACGACATGGAGTGCCTCGATGAGGCTTTCCGGCATGTGAGGGAAGGGGAAGAGGTTGGTAAGCCTCTTCCTGCAAGCCTGCCGCAGCAAGAAAAAAAGAGTCGACATTTTTTCCTACCCCCCTAAAGTCGCGCATCCAGAAAAAGCAACAGGAGCCCGGCTAAAGCCACGCCCGTCACCGCAACCCCGTAAAAAGATGACAGTCTGCTGTTTTTGAAACGTCCGAGAAACGCCCCTCCCCAGGTCACCGCCACGGTCTGTACGAGAAAAACCTTGACCCAGAAAAAAAGGAAATCGACGGAGAAGAGGGCCAGCTCCCGGAGATCGAGGAAACGCCCCATCGAACCCGGGAAGAAAAGGGAGACAAAAACAGAACAGAAGGCAAGCGTTCTAAAGTTGCGGGCCAGACGGGAAAGGAGCAGGGTCCTGCCGGAGAAATGTCGGCTGGAGCCGCCGAAGATATTACGCTGAACCCGATCGGCCAAGGCCGGGATGAGACTCAAAAAGGCGGCGGCAAGGATGATCAGGCCCATGATCCCGGACCAGCCGGCAACGGACCAGACCGGCTTGGCGACAAAGGTCTCCAGCGAGAAGGGCGCTCCAGGAAGACCTTGACGGTAGGCGAACCAGGCCAGGGACGAAGCGATTACGGAAAGGGGGACACTGCAGGAAGCGATGAGATCCAGCTCCTTTTTCGCATCAATTTCCCCATAAGGAGAAGCTCCGGCCAGGGCCCCCAGGATCAGGGCAAAAGAGGAGAGGAACATCAGAAAGAGCGCCAGGAGAAAATCTCCCCCGCCGGCCAGCACAGGGGGAAGCGATCCGATGGGGATGTAGAGGAAAATCGTCAGCGCAGAAGCCGCCGCAAAAACCGGTCCTCCGCTGAAAAGCCAGGGCAGGGCATCAGAAGGCAGGAGACTCTCCTTGGCAAAGAGCTTAACGAGGTCATAGAAAGGCTGTGACAGAGGGGGCCCCAACCGACGTTGAATTCTGGCCTGGATCACCCTGTCCGCCCCCTCGAAAATCAGAGCGATCAGCGCGGCCAGGAGCATCAGGGCCACAGAAGCAACGATTTTCGTCCCCCAGGACATGATCAAGGCGCCACCTCTTTCGCGGCCTCGCCATCTTCCGCAGAGCTCAATCGTAAGGGCGCCATCTCCGGAACCGGAGACGGCCTCAGCGGGAAAAGCCGCTCGGTGCAGGCGATACAGGGGTCGGTGCTGTTGATGATGAGGGCGACATCGGAAAGCTCCTCACCTCGCAGGAGAAGCGGCCAGGACGACGCGTTGACATAAGTGGCCGAACGCAGGGTCCAAGAGGAAAGAGCGATCTTGCCACGACACAAAGTGACGCGTTGAAGAGATTCTCCTCGCGGTCCTTCAACGGAAACCAGAGCTCTCCCTTCGGCATCCCGGAGCAGGGCGGCAAGACGGCGATCTTTCTTTACGGCAAGAACGTTACCTCCGGGAATCCCCTGCAGAAGCGTTTCAATGATCTCCAGCGACTGCCGGAGCTCCATGATCCTCAAAACCATCCGATCGAAGGCGTCGCCTCGGGAACGTCCCATAAGATCGGAAACCTGGCGAGGCTGCACGTCGAAATCGCCATAAGCCTCGTAAGGGGAAGACCATCTCAGATCGACATAAAGACCGCTGGCCCGCGCCACGGGGCCGACGACTCCGTGGCGGACCGCCACCTCTTTCGGAAGGACACCGACTCCCTGGAGGCGAAAACGGAGCAAGGGACCTTCGACGAGCACTTCCTGCAAAGGCGGCAGCTCCCGTCGGTAGAAGGCGATCATCTCCTCAAGTGCCTTGATGTCCGCATCGTCGAGATTCACGCGGGTACCGCCGAAAGCGGCCACGCCACAATTGGAGCGCTTGCCTGTCAACCCCTCCAACATGTCGAGAACGCGTTCCCGAAGAGACAAAACCGCCATCATCAGAGCCTCATGCCCGGCGATGTGACAAGCCGTGGCAAGCCAGAGAAAGTGTGAAGAGATGCGCTCCAACTCCAAAAAGAGAGTCCGAAGATACCGGGCACGAGGGGGGACGACGATCCCGGCAATCGTCTCGACGGCTCGAGCGAAAGTGAGGGCGTTCGAAAGGGAGCAGAAGCCGCAGATTCTCTCAGCCAAAGGAAGAACCTGAAAAAGGTTCCAGTGGAGAGCCATTTCCTCAATGCCACGGTGAAGGGCCCCATGACGGATTCTGGCATCGACAATCCGATCACCGTCGAGGCTCACGGTAATCGCCAGAGGCTCAAGAGAGCCCGAAGGGTTCAAAGGCAGCGTCAGGACATCCATCAATGCACCCCTCCGTCAAGGTCACAGGGCGCAGCAACCCGCCTCCGCCCCCGGTCATCGAAGGTAAAAAGCGGGCTTTTGTCGGGCAATCCCTCGAAATCAAGACCCAGCGTCTCAATCAGCTCCCGCTCGCCGTATTCGGCCGAAGGGAACCGACCGACAAGAGACGGCATGAGGCGATCGCCGGAGGGCAGCCGCACGGAAGCGGAAATCTCAAGGCGCTTCCCTCGGCCGGCGGAGCGGAAAAGAGCAAAATCATAGTGGAGCAAGATCGCCTCTCCCAGATCTTCGCCGCTCAAAGCCCGAAAATGGGGAAAATCAAACTCAGCCAAGCAATCAACGAATTCGAGGAGACGCGCCTTCGGCAAGGTCGCTGTCAAAATCGGTGACTGCGCTTCGCCTTCTTTCAGCTGCGGCATCTCCAAATCGGCGCCGAATCTCCCTTCTAGGCAGCTCAACACCTCCCGGTGATCCGTAGCCTGAATAACATATTCGGGAGCGTAGATCACGAAAGAGACCTCCCCTCCATGGACTTGCGCCGCCCTTCAAGGTCGATGACGGCCCGGGTGAGACCTTCGATAAGAGCCTCCGGTCTCGGAGGGCAGCCTTGAACGTAGACATCGACAGGCAGGACCGCATCAAGGGGGCCCGCAAGACACCGGGAAGCACGGAAAATTCCTCCTGAAACAGCACAGGCCCCGATTGCGATAACTATTTTGGGATCAGCCATCTGAGAGTGAATCTGACGCAGCATCTCCGCTTCGGAAGCAATGACGGGGCCGGAAACGACGAGAACATCGGCATGGCAGGGACTATCGACACGTTGAATGCCAAGCCGCTCCAAATCGTAACGCGGTCCCGACAGAGCAAAAAATTCACTGTCACACCCGTTACAGGAGCCGCTGTTCCAAAGATAAATCGCCAGGGACTTGGGCAAAGCCTCCCAATTCCATTCCGTTGCCATGACAACCTCCTTACAACAGCACAGCGACGAGGAGCAGAACCGTAGCGACAACGACCCAACCGATTCCGTCGACGGAAAGCGCTTCCCAAAGCCTCTCAGGCAACTTGCCACCCATCGGGAGGGTCGGAGAAAGTTGCAGCGGCTGCGCTCCAAGGAAGCCGTCATCTCTGGATTTTACCGGCGGGAGGCGGCGAATCCACGCCTTCCCATGGTTTTTTCGACCAAGACCGGCAAGCCAGGAAACGAAGAGAACCGCCAGAAGGAAGGAAAGAGTCCAGCTGGCCCCGTTCCAGTATCCAAAACCGGTGTAAATTTGGGTCCCCATTCAGAGGCCTCCCCCCAAAACGATCTTGACGTATCCTGCCTGATCGAGAAGAACGCTCACAGAAGGCTCAATCCAGCGAGTCAGAGACCAGGAGGGCAGAAAAGAGAGGAAAAGGAGCAGGCAGAGAAGGCCGCCCATGGCGAGAACCGCCGAGAGAGAGGCTTCTTTTTGAGAAAGGCTTTCGACACGCAGAGGGCCAAGGAAAAGACCGTGAAAAAATCGGGCCAGAAGCACCGCCGCACCGATAGATGCAGCTATCGAGACAGCCCCGAGGAGGGGATTAAAGGCGAAAAGCGATTGGTGGAGCAGCAGCTTCGGGACATACCCGATAAACGGCGGCAATCCGGCCACAACCCAGGATGCCAGAAAAAAGGAAACGGCCGTTTTGGGCAAGACCTTCGCCAAACCACCGACGTCGACAAGATCCTCGCTGCTCGTCCAACGCCTGATAAAAGCTGTTGCAAGGAAGAGCAAGGCGCAGGCCAAAGAGGAGACGACGGCCAGGGAAAGGGCACCTTTCAGGGCCACCATGCCGTAATCGGCCATGGCACGGACATGACAAGAAGAGCGCAGGGCGACACCCAGACCAAGCAGGACATGGCCCGTCTGAGCGAGGAGGATAAAACCGGGAAAAAGCGGGAACCGCCGAGACCTGAAACCAAAAGTCAGGCCAAAGGAAATCGACAGGAGGCCGGAAACGACGAAAACCCACCCAAGGGCACCCTCTCCCAAAATCGTCCCGTACAGGGAGAAAACGACCCGCACAAGGGCGTAGAAACCGACCAGGGTACCGGAGATCAGGATACACCCCGCAGCGGGAGAGGCCTCGCCCAGAAACTCCGTGAAAAGGGAGGTAAAAGGGAGAGCGCCATATCGAGCCAGCAACGCCGCTGCAAAAAGGACAAGGACCGTCTTTTCAACGAAGCCGAACCGAAGGAGCCGTGCCAGAGCCGCCATATTAACCGTATTGTACCTCCCGTAAAGAAGGGCAACGGCAAAGAGGATCAACAAAAGAAGGACTCCTGAAAAAAGCAGTGCATCAAACGCCGCAATAACGGCAGCGCCCTTTTTTTTGCCGAAAGTGACGATACTTGTCGAGGCAAGGGAAAAAAGCCCGAAGAAAAGGGCAAAATTAAACAGATCGCTCGTAACGACCATGGCAAGAGCGGATGACATCGCCAGCAAATACAGAACGACAAAAGAACGCTCTTCCTCCGGGGTGCCTCGATCGGAAGGGAGGTACGCAAGGGTTCCCGCAAAAGCGAGAAGAGCGCCGACAACCACGATGAGGGCGCCTAACGCGTCAACAGCGAGAACGATCCGAGGCGGTAAGGAGAGCCCCGCTGGAAGCGCAAGATCCCAGCTCTCGCCGCCGACAACGTAGAGAATCGCCCCCTTCAAGGCCACTCTCCGCCAAAGAAGAAGAGCCAAAACCGTCGTTCCGCATGAAGAAAGGAGAAACCAAAGATGGCGGGCGCCTCTACCCGCCAAGGAGACAAGAGGCGTCACCACGGCCCCCAGAAAGGGGAAGGCAACAATCAGCGCAGGAAGGTGTGTCTGCCAATCCATCTAGAGAAGCCTCCGTATCTCTTCGCCGTCGACAGTGTCGTAATGCCGGTGAAGCAAAACGATCAGGGCCAGCAGGACCGCCGTCACCGCGACCGAAAGGATCAACGTCGCCGTCGCCATCACCTGAGCGGAGGGCAACGCCATGAGATCCCCTTCTGAGGCAAAAGTAAAAAGAGGCGGACGACTGCCGTGACGATAGCCCAGGACAACAAAAAAAAGAACGACCGATGACTGGGCAACAGAGAAAGCCATCGTCTTTTTCAGGAGATTTTTCTTGAACACCAAGCCTCCCAGCCCCAGAAGGAAGAGAACGGAAACGGAAAAAACAACAAAATCACGCATTTTCACCCTCCTCCTCTCTTCTGTGCTTTTCCGATGAAGAGGCTCCGAAAAAAGCTGTGACCAAACGCCCGAAGGCACCGATAACAAGAAGAGCGAGAGCCCCGTTGATCAGAGCAATCGTCCCGGAGCTGAAAAAAGGCCCGACATTGCCTCCCTCCGGCAGGCTTTGTCCGAAGAGCCCACCCTGACCGGCAAGGGCATTGTAAAAAAGGGTCGATCCGAGATCGACATGGGCCAGAGCCAGAAAGGCAAGAGCTCCGGCCGTTTCGGCGACGGCCAGAAGCTTCCATCGATTCTCCCGGTCGAAAAACGATGACCCAGAGAAGGGGAGAGCCAGAATCAGGGCAAATACGACGGAACCTCCTCCCGTCAAACCGTCACCTGGGCAGAGATGCCCCCAAAAAGTCTGGTAAAGACCGAGAAAAATCAGAGCAGAAGCAAGGACCCCGATGGCAAGAACCTGGCGCTCCTTTCTCACGCCCGCCTGCCCCCCTTCCGAAGCAAGGCGACCACGGAGGCCGAAGAAGCGATAACAAGACCGGAGAGGGCAAAAAGGTCGAAGCTTCTGTAATCGAAACCGACGGCGGCGACAAGGTCGTTGGCCTGAGTCTCCATCTGTCCCGCGGCAAGATAATGACCGTCGACAGCAACGTCCCGAGGCAGATCGCAAACGAGAGGGCTCCGCAGGGCAGCAGCCAAAAGGCCCACGAAGAGGAGAATCGCCGCCACGAAAAACAGCCGTCTACTCACCATCGCTTCTCCCCCTCTCCCCAAGGCCAACCGTAGCCCTGAGAGCGAAAAGATGAAGGATCACCGGGAAGGCCGTACCGAAAAGGAGCTGGGCAACGGCGACATCGGGAGCCTGAAGGACAAGGAAGGCCAGCGCAAGACAGAGCCCTGCGGCAGCCATCGCCATGATCGAAAAAAGAGGACGGCTCGCGATAAGGGCTCCCAGGGAACAGGCGAGAACGAGGATCAAAAAAACGGCCAAAAGAACGGAGCTCATTCTGCTCCTCCCCCCTTCACTTTTCTTCTTGAAAAAAGGGGGACCTCAATGCGCTGTCTCCCCTCGGCGTCAAGAAACATCCACAGGAGACTGTGGGTTGTCAGAAGAAGAGCCGCGACGAAACCTCCGTGAAAGGCCAGCACCAGAAAGCGCCGGTCTCCACCGTTAAAAAATCTCAAAAGGCCGAAAAGGACAACGGCGAAGGCGACCAGCAAAGCTCCGGCCAGGGAGAGATCTCTCCGGAAGAACGGGACCGAAGGCTGCGGTCTCAATATCTGCATGAGGACTCCAAACCAAACCAGCAGAAGACCGCAAAAGAGGATGCCGACAACCGCGGGGATCATAACGCCCTCTCCTCGTCGGCAGCCTGAAGGAGAAAGAAGGCGATGACAGAAAAGAAGGCGAGTCCCGAGAGGGCGACATCGGCCACAAGGACCGTCTCCCAGGCTACGGCAAGGAGAAGGGCCTCGATGGCGGCAAGCATCACCACGGCATCGAAAGCAATAAGTCTTTCAACCGCCGTCCGGGCTCCCAGGAGTCTGACGACAACGACAGAGAGAACCGAAGCGGTCAGAAGCGCTGCAGGCAAAACCAAAGGAAGCGCCATGTCTCTCTCCTTTCTCTCTGATTCCGGCAAGGCCCCCTAAAAGCGCGGCAGTAACGCAAGCCCGGGAAGGATGCGGGAGGAATGATTCCGAAACGCTTCGTCAGGGCAATGCAGAGCTCCGCAAACTCTCGATGAGGCGCGGCCTGTCCGCCTGTGATGACGGCAGCGGCGTCAGCTGTCTTCCTCCTCTACGACAGGATCGCCGGGGCGAATGGTCCCCCCCTGAAGCGCACGCAGAAAGAATCCTGCCGTCGGCAGGAGGCAGAGACCGCGATAATCGTAACTATGAGGTTCATCGGCTCTCTTGCCTTTCTCGACGATCTCGAGAAGCACCTCGGTCCCGATGCGGAACCGCATTCCCGGCTCCAAATCGGCTCGAAGCCCCTCAATAACAAGATTTTCCGCCAGAGCCCCCGGAGGGATGCTGAAATCGACGGATCGCCTCACCTCTTCGATATCTTCGGCACGGAGCAAACTGAGAGGACGCCCATCATGGTCGGCGTGAGCATCACTCTCAATACCGCCGCCAGCCACAACGACAGCTTTCGGCAAAGCGGTTTTCGCCTCCTGGCGCTTCTCACTTGCACAGACGGCAACGAGCCATGCCATCGGAAGACCTCCTTGAACAAGCATTTTTCATCATTCAGCCTTGACTAAACACACCTTCTTTAAGCCAACTCCATGATAATAACAGCAAAAACCCCTCCAAGCCTAGCCTTCCCGATAAAACCAAGGGCTTAACGAAAAAAAGAGACGACGCTCAGCGTCGTCTCTTTTCGGGAGGGACACAACCTCAGAAGGCGTCCTGAAAAGCTTCCTTCACCTATTGCACCAGGGCACTGAAGGAGCCTTTTAATTCGCCCCAATGCCACTGCCCGAGCAACCGCCCGAACTCATCAAGACGCCCCTCGAAATGCCGGCCTTCTTCTCCCTCAAAACGGCACTCTCCCTCAAGAGTCCAATCACCCTGAAGGGAAAAAGAGAACTCACGTGACGCGGAAACTCCTTCGCCTCCGAGAGAGCCGTCTTCAAAAAGCTGGAGATGAAGAACGCCGTAATCGCCTCCGATGTAAACACCCCGATAATACCCCGCTTGCGGTGTCCAGGCGCCCCCAGCAACAGGCAGGGCAAGAAGCAGAACAAACAGCGACAGGAATACGCCGATTCTCTTTTTCTGTCGATTCAAGATTGCTGACCTCCTTCTCGGACCTCCATGACTCTCCTGGTCAGGTCTCGGATCCGGCAAGGCAGAGGCCTCCTTCTCTCCCGGAAGGGAAGATTTCCCTCTCCCTTTTTGTCCCGACCGAGCTTCGGCAACAGTTTTCTCCCGGCGGGCACATCACACCCGAGACCGCCCTATGCGCCCGACTTGTCCAAGCCGGTTTTCCATCACACCGAAAGAGCCTTGCCTTCCTCTGCGTCTGTTTCTCTCCATGATAAACGATGCATATATTCTAACAAAATTCAAATAAAAAATCAATCTTTTAAGTGACGCCCCCCCGTCGTGGAACTCGGAAACGAAGGTCACCGTTCTTTAGAGAGTCAGGGAAAGAGTTCGCCGAGATCGATCTTGACGTCTTCGGCCGGGATGGAGATCTCGAGCTTTACTTCTTGACCACCAAGAGACCACCTCGCCCGGTCAGGGGAGGCTGAAACGCCTGGAAGGGCGTTGAGGCCGACTTCTGCCGCTTTCAGGGTCTGAGTGTCTATCTCTTTCTTGAGATCTTCAAGCTGAGCGGCCGCATCGTGCACGCAGGGAGGGAGATCGATGACAACCGGTTTTTCGGTACGGAGGAGAGACCTTTCACCGGATCTCTCTTCTGGCAGAAGGGGGTCGGCTTTTCCCGATCCGACGGCAAGCCCCGAAAGATCGGGCAACAGAAGCGTCCTTTCGGGCTTCTCTTTCGTCGCCGGAGTTTCCTGGTGAGATTGTTTTTCGGAAGGAGGGCGACAAACCGGAAGCGGTTCGATCATCGCCGGTGAGGAATGAAGCGACTGGGCACCTCTGCGATGGACAGCCCAAAGAGATCCCGCAAAGAGGGAGAGCATGACGAGGAAACAAAACCACCGAAGCCTCCGTTTCATCTCCCGCCCTCCCCTTACCGTGCCATACCCGCCAGGAAGCTTCCAAGGCCCTCCCGCATGTCGAACGGGATGTCACCGTGACCAAGCTCCCGCAGCAGTCCTTCAAAGGTGTCGAAACCTGCCAAGCAGCCGTTGAGGCGACCGACGAAGGTCGCCCCTTCACTTGCGAGGAAGGAGTCCATCGGACCATTATTTTCGACGGAATCGCACCACGGTGACACCATAGCCTCCCTCTCCAGGCTCCCCCAGGCGATACTCCTCAACGTAGGGGGTTTCTTTGCAGAGCTCCCTGACGGCCTGGCGCAGAACACCCGTGCCTCGTCCGTGAATGACGGTGATTTCCGAGTAACCGGCCCGGTAGGCCTGGTCAAGATAGCGCTCCACAAGAGGAAGGGCTTCATCGACGGTCATCCCTCGGACCATGATGGAGCTGGGAACGCTCTGGGGTTTCGAGACGTTGATCCTCACCGCTCCTTCTCCGGAGACGGGAATGGCCTCTGCCTCGATTCGATGAAGATGTTCCAGCGGCACCTCGACACGAAGCGGTCCGGCCTGCACGAGGGCCTTGCCCCCTCTTATTTCCGCAACGATCCCTTTCAGAGCGGAGCCGGAGAGAGAAACCGAATCGCCGACAGCGAGAGGCCGCCCCTCAGGAGACCCGGCAAGGCGCCTCTTGCGCGTCTCGCTCCGCCTTTCCGCCTCATTGCGAAGATGATCCACATCACGCTTGCTCACCGCCATCCGTCGGTGGGCAGCCGATGCCGCAGCTCCCCTGAGCTCCTTGAGAAGCGAGCGCGCCTCCCTTTCGGCGGCGTCGAGAATGGAGACGGCTTTCCTGTCAGCTTCTTCGATGAGCCCCGCTCTCTTGCCTTCCAATAGAGCCAGCTCTTCCTGAAGGTTTTCCTTGAGGCGGACGACCTCGGCTTTTTCCAGGGCAAGTTCCCCCTCAAGCCGGTCAAGGTGGCTTTGTTTGGCCTGAAGGCGACCGATAAGATCTTCCATGGCCGTTCCCTCTTCGCTGAGGGCCCGACGGGCCCTTTCGACAACGTTCTCGGGCAACCCCAACCTTGAAGCGATGAGCAAGGCGTTGCTGCGGCCGGGGATACCCATGAGAAGCCTGTAGGTCGGGGAAAGGGAGAAGGGATCGAATTCGACGCTCGCCGTCTCGATGCCGCTGGAGGTGAGGGCAAAGCGCTTGATCGGGTTGTGATGGGTCGTCGCCAGGACAAGGCTTTTGCTTTCGAGAAGTTTCTCAAGGATGGCGATCCCCAGGGCAGCTCCTTCCTGGGGGTCAGTGCCCGCCCCCAGTTCATCGAGAAGAATCAGGGAGTGCTCTTCGGCTTCTGCAAGGATAGCAATGATTTTTTTCATGTGAGCGCTGAAGGTCGACAAATTCTGTTCGATACTCTGCTCGTCACCGATGTCAGCCAGAATGGATCGCAAGTCTCCCACGACGGAGCCTTCCGCCGCCGGAATGGGGAGGCCGTACCAAGCCAGAGAGACAGCGACGCCGACGGTTTTGAGCGCCACCGTCTTCCCTCCCGTGTTAGGGCCGGTCACCACGAGCTGGCGGAAACGGCGACCGCAGTGAACGTCGATGGGAACCGCCTGTTCCCCCAGGAGGGGATGGCTGACGGACTTGAAGTCGAAGAAGGGGCGGGGGGCGAGTTCCGGCAACGTCCACTTTTCCCGGTCCATTACCTCACCGGCTCCATAGGCGACATCGAACCAGCCCAGGACGGCCTCCGAATCGAGGAGGGCTCTCTCTCGACGGACCATGGCTTCCGTCAATTCTTTGAGGATTCGCCGCTCTTCTTCACGCTCTTCCTGGAGGAGGAGAGCCAGGGAGTTGTTGAGGGGGATAAGACCGTTAGGCTCCATATAGAGGCTGTTGCCCGATACGGAACGATCCACGACGATTCCGGGGAAGGCGCCGATGTGCTCCTGCTTGACGAGGACGACGAAACGTCCGTTTCTCAGGGAAAGGAGGCGGTCCTGAAGCATCCCCTGAAAAGAGGGGGCATTCAGGAGGCTCTGGCCGTCACGACGGATGCGGGAACGGACCTGTTCAAGGGAACGTCTTATTTTCGAGAGTTTCGGCGAGGCGCTGTCGTAGAGTCTTCCGTCGTCGGCGAGGACGGAAAGCGCCTTCAGCTCCTCGTCGAACTCGCGGATCTTTCGGGAGAAACGCCACAGCCAAGGGAACGTCTCCTTTTCCCCGGCAAGCATGGACCTGACTTTTGAAGCGACGAAAAGCAGATTCCTCACATGAAGAAGTTCCTCTCCCGTCAGGTGAGAGGAACTTTTCGCCTCTTCGAGGAACTCACCGATGGTCCGGAGAGCATCGGACCAGGGCAGCTCACCTTTTCGATCCCGAAAGGCGAGGTAATCTCGAAGCAGATCATAACGCCCCTCAAGCCGGCTCATTTCCGAGGCCGGTTCCAAGCGGGCGATAGCAAGCAGACCAAGGTCACTTCGACAGCGGTTGGCAAAAAGACCGAGAATTCTGTCCAGCTCGAGAAGGGAGTAAATCGACTCAGGAAGTCTCATCGTAAAGCGGCACCTCAAGCCTCAAGGGGACGTCGACTCCAGGCATTCCTGGATCGAAAGACCCGCCCCAAAAGGGTTCCAGTTTCGGCCAGATTTCGGCAGCCAGTTCAAGAGAATGACTTCCCCGATCCCAGTCGACCGGGAGAAAAGGTGCAATCAGCAACGTGCCGCCATAAAAGACAAGAAGAAGGAGAAATCCCTTGGCGATGCCGGCGGCAAGGCCGAAAACGCGATCGACAAGGGAAAGACGGGTCACACGCAGGAAAACGCCGACAAGGCGACAGAGGAGAGCGGCAGCAAGGTTGACGACGACAAAGATAGTGACAAGGCCAATCCCGTAGGCAAGCCCTTCGGAAAGGCCGAAGGCTCCTGCAAGAAGACCTCCCGCATCGCCAGCGTAAGAGAAGGCCAGATAAAGCCCTCCCAGCGTTCCAGCCAAGGAGAGGACCTCCCCGGAAAAGCCTCTGAAAAGCCCCCGAAGCGCCAGGGAAACGGTCAGGAGAAGGAAAAGAACGTCGATGACCGTGCCTGGATTCAAGGGCGCTCCTCCTCGATGAATCCTTCCAACCTCAGCCGAATGCCTTCAAGTTGCCAGGCATAGCGCAACAGAGTCAGCAAAAGCCGCTCTTCCTGGCCGACAGAGGCGCCGCCGGATTCCTCCATGACGGCATTAAGGGGAAGGGCCAGGCGATCAAGCTCCTCATCGGTAAGGGGTGTCTTGATGGGATAGGTCTTTTTCCCGACGCGAAGCCGAACGCGGCGCATTTCGGCGCCGGGCACCCCGATCACCTCGGCGTAGCCGTCGCTCCACCGGAGGGCATGGAACGCTCCGTGCCGTAGAGCCTGTCCAGCTTCTGAGAGAGTGAACTCATGCACTGTTCCAGCTGGTCCCGCTCCTTCTGAAGGCTCATTCGCTCCCTCTCTGACTGCTCGACGATGCGCTGATTCTCCTTGCGGATGCGGATCAGCTCCAGGTCTTTTTCCTGGAGAGAGCGACGGACCTCCTGGAGTTGGTCGGACAGTTGCCCCCTCTCGGTCTCGAGATTCTGTATCTTTTCAGCCACCTTGTCGAGGACCTTCTCGAACTGCTCCAGACGCTCAAGCATGAAAAACCCTCCTTCTGACAGGACTAACGGAGACGGTAACCGGCCGCTTCGAGGACCTCGCGAAGAGCCTGATGATCCGCCTCGACCTCGGACTCGACGAGCGTCCGCTCCGGGTGTCGGTAGGTGAGGCTGAAAGCCAGGCTTCGGTATCCCTCTGGCAGAGCATCGCCTTCATAAACATCAAAGAGCTCCACTTTTTCGAGCATAGCACCGCCACGGCTGCGAATGAAGTCCCCCATCTCGAAGACGGTAACATCACGAGGCGCCAGAAGGGAGACGTCACGAAAGACGGCAGGAAAAGCGACCTCCGTGGCAAACGTCGGCAGAACTCTGTCGGCAAGGCTTTCCATGTCAAACTCGAAAGCATAAAGAGGCCCGCCGAGATCGAGTTCCTTCTCGAGGATCGGCTTGAGGCGCGCCAGATAGCCGACGGGCTTTCCATCGATCCAAAGGGTCGCCGTCTGCCCGGCATGGCCGAAGGGAAGCCGCCCGGAGCGGAAAAATGGAACAATACGGACAGCCTGAAAAAGAGCCTCCACGTCGGGCTTAACGGAGAAATAATCCTCCTCCCTGCGAGCGCCGTAGAGACCCTGTTTCTCCCGCCCCCCGAAGAGGATGGCCCCGAAACGGCGTTTTTCCCTGAAACCTAGGGGCTCAGCGTCATCGGCAACAAAAATGTCTCCGATCTCAAAAAGGCGCAGAGGCTGGCGCCACCCCTTACGCAGATTGCCTGAAAGGGCCTCGATAAAACCCGGCAAAAGGAGAGGGCGCATGACCGATTGTTCCCGGCTCAGGGGGTTCGCCAACTCCAGCTTCGTTTCGAGAGATTCGACAAGAAAGAGACGCTCAATGGAATCCGGTGAGACGAAACTGTACTGAACGCTTTCCATATAACCCCGGGCCATCGCCGTTTCACGAAGCTTTCTCCAGAGACGGAAATCACCCCCGATATCACCTGTGTCTTTCGGGCGCCCCGGAAGCCTGGCGGGGAGGACGGCATCGGAGTAACCTCGGATGCGGGCCACCTCTTCGATAAGATCCTCTTCAATGCCGACATCGGGGCGGAAGCTCGGCACAAAGAAGGTGATACGATCCTTCTGCTTCTCCTGAACCTCAAAGCCCAACCGGGCAAGAATCGTTTCGGCCTCGTCCATGTCACCATGGAGAAGGTAACGCTCCAACTTGCTCCGAGTGAGAGTGACCTCATGAATCTGCCACTCCCGGTTTCGTTTTACCGAGATGGAAGGTTCCGGTCGGCCCGCCCCCCAGCAAGCGATGAGAGAGAGGGCGTAATTGAGGGAGACAAGGCTTCGCGCCGGATCGACGGCTCGCGAAAAACGATAGGCCGCTTCCGAAGTCAGCCCCAAACGACGGGAAGTGCGACTCACCCGTACAGGGTCGAACCAGGCCGTCTCCATAAGAACCCGTTTCGTTCCCTCGAAGATCTCACTCTCCTCACCCCCCATGACGCCTGCGAGAGCGATGGGACAATGCCCGCTGGTAATGAGAAGATCCCCTTCATCAAGGAGTCGCTCTCTGCCGTCAAGAGTGCGCAAGGCCTCCCCCGTTTTGGCGGCCCGGACGGTAATCTCCGGGGCAAAGAGGCGGTCGAAGTCAAAGGCATGAAGCGGTTGTCCGAGGAAGAGCATCGTCAGATTCGTGGCGTCGACAACGTTACTGACAGGTCTCTGCCCCAAAAGGGCCAGACGGATACGGGTCTCGACGGGAGAGGGGGCGATGGTGACATCATCGACGAATCCCAGCCCGTAAAGAGGGCACCCCTCATCAGCCAGGGAGATTCCCCTGAAATCGACAGGCCATGAACCATCGCCCTGAGGAACCTCGATCTCAAATTCCTTCAGCTGGCTTCCCGGGACAAGGGCGTGAACCTCTCGTGCCACTCCCAGAAGGGAGAGGAGATCCCCCCTGTTGGGAGTGATGGAGAGTTCGAGGATCTCGTCATCAAGGCCGAGTACTGCGGCCGCATCGTCTCCGATGCGGTAACGAGCGGGCAGACGAAGGATGCCCTCCTCCGTCTTTACATCGGCGACACCCAGCTCGGCTGCAGAAAGAAGCATTCCCTCGCTGACGACGCCGGAAAACTCCCGTTCACCCAGGACGGCACCGTCAACCAGCCTCGCTCCCGGCGGTGCGTAGCACACAAGATCTCCGACAGAGAGGTTACGGGCAGCGGTGACGCATAGCGATTTTCCCATGCCGCGGTCAAGGCGAACCAAAAGGAGATTGTCTGCCTCGGGATGGGGATCAAGTCTCTCGACGCGGGCGATGACGACATTCTTCAGCCGCCCGCAGGGCCGGGAGAGGGACTCCACTTCCGTTCCCGTAAAGGTCAGGCGATCGGCAAGAGCCGCCGTATCGAGAGGCACATCGATCAGTTCCCGAAGCCAGCGAAGAGAAAGAAGCATCAACGAACACCTCCGGAGGAGAGAAAAGCGGCATCTCCCTGAAAGAGAACCCGCAGATCGTCAAGCCCGTATTTGAGCATGGCAATGCGGTCCAGGCCCATCCCCCAGGCAAAGCCGTTATACCTTTCGGGATCGATACGGCCGCTGCGGAGCACGTTGGGATGGATCATTCCCAACCCCATAACCTCAAGCCAACCGGTCCCCTTGCAGATGCGGCAGTTCGGATCGTCGCCCGAACAGGCGACACATTCAACGTCCATCTCCATCGACGGCTCGGTGAAGGGGAAAAAGCTGGAGCGGTAACGAGCCTTCAGCGGCCGTCCGAAGATACGATTGACAAAGACCTCAAGGCATCCTTTGATGTCGGCGATCGAGACGTTCTCTTCCACGAGAAGCCCTTCGAGCTGATGAAACATGGGGGAATGGGTGGGGTCACTGTCACGGCGATAGACCCGTCCGGGACAGACGACGCGCAGAGGAGCCCCGTAACGCAACATGGAGCGGACCTGGACCGGCGAGGTGTGGGTCCGCAGGAGCAGTCCCCCCTGTCGAAGGTAGAAGGTATCCTGCATATCTCTGGCCGGGTGGTGAGGGGGAATATTGAGAGCCTCGAAGTTGTGGAAATCGTCCTCGATCTCCGGCCCCGAAGCCACGGAAAAACCGAGCCCCACGAAGATGTCGACGACGTCGTGCATCACCTGAACTACAGGATGGAAAGCTCCGTAAGGTCTTCCACAGCCAGGCTGGGTGACATCGACACTCTGGCGCCGTTCAGCCTCCTCCGCTTCGACGAGGAGGGTGGAGGTCATCGCCTTGTCGAGGGCTTCCTCCATCTCGACACGAAGAGCGTTCCAGGCCGCTCCCGCCGAAGGGCGCTCCTCAGACGGCAATTTGCCGAGCGATTTGAGAGCCGCTGTGAGTTCCCCTTTCTTGCCCAAGAAACGGATGCGAAGTGCCTCCACCTCACCGCTCTTTCCTGCAAGGGAAAGGGCCTCGACAAAGACCGTCCTCATGCGTTGAACATCGCTTCGATGATCGCTCACCGTTTTTCCTCCTTATTTTCCTTGAAACTATCAATCCATTCGTTGATCTCGTCGCTTCTGCCGGAAATAAAAAGCTGATCCGTCGCCTCGATGACCGTATCGGCACGGGGGATAAACTGTTCTCCTCTGCGGTCTACAAGGAGCACGACAGCGTTATAGGCGTTGCGGAAGTTCAGATCGGCCAGGCTTCTGCCCACCATTTCACGACGGGGGGTCGTCTTGCCTACGAGGAGTTCGCTCCCCGGGATTTGGGAAAAGTGGGAAAGCCAGGGAAAAACGAAGTGATCGGCCACGCGCATTCCCATGTCGCGCTCGGGGAAAATCACTCGATGAGCTCCGACCCGGGCGAGAACACGGGCGTGAAGAGCCGTCTGAGCACGAGCCATCACATAGGGAACACCAAGCTCTCTCAGGATCGCCGAGGCCAAGATCGAAGCCTCCGTATTTTCTCCGATGGCGACAACGGCGACATCAGCCTCCCGGGCTCCGATTTTGACCAGAGCTTCCTCGTCGGTGGCATCAAGCTGCGCCGTCAGATCGGCCACGTCAGCCAAGGCCTCGACGCGGGCACGCACTTTGTCGACGGCCACGACATATTGTTTCAGGTTCATCAGCCGTTCACAGAGCGCCGAGCCGAATCGCCCCAGGCCAACGACGAGAACCATTTTTTTCTCGGCCATCGGGTCCTCCTCCCTTGTGATTCGGTACCTCAGGCAAAGCAGCCGAAAAGGACGCCCCTACCCGACGGGAATATGAGTATCAGCATATGATACCTTACCTCCCCCAGGTCCTTCCAGCAAAAGCCCGTAGAGAAACGTCATGAGTCCGACTCTCCCCCAGAACATGAGCAGTACCAGGACCAGCTTCGCCAAGGTACCCAGCTCTCCCGTCACTCCCAGCGAGAGCCCCACTGTTCCAAGGGCCGATACCGCCTCGAAGAAAAGGAGTCCAAAGGAAAAGGGCTCCATGAGAGCCAGGAGGAAGGAACTGAGAAAGAGCGTCCCCAAGTAGAGAGAAAAAAGCGACGTCGCCCGCGTCAACGTCCAGTGAGGAACGCGACGTCCCCAGAGGACGACTTCCCCCTTACCTCTCAGGTCCGTCCAGGTCGAAACCAGGATGAGGCCGACCGTCGTCGTTTTCATTCCGCCTCCCGTCGAGGCGGGGGAAGCCCCGATAAGCATGAGGAGAACCGTCAGCGCCACCCCGGAAGAAGAGAAGCGGCTCAGCGAGATCGTGTCAAAGCCCGCCGTCCTCGGTGTAATGCTGTGAAAAAGGGCATTCCAGAACTTCCATCGCACAGGAAGATCCCCGAAGGCTCCTTGCCACTCCGTGAGGAGAAGGAGCAGGGAACCTCCAGCGACAAGAGAGGCCGTCATGACGAGAACGAGCTTGCAGTAAGACGAGAGCCCTCCTCCATAGCGAAGACGGTGGTAGAGTTCGATCAGGACGGGAGACCCCAAGCCGCCTGCCACGATGAGAACCATTATGGTCAAGGGAATGACAACGGCCTGGGAATAACCATGAAGATTGGAGGGAAAAAGGGAAAA
Organism: Synergistales bacterium; assembly: GCA_018433595.1. Lineage (GTDB taxonomy): Bacteria > Synergistota > Synergistia > Synergistales > Aminithiophilaceae > Aminithiophilus. Next base: position 47,979 of record JAHDQY010000004.1, on the reverse strand, counting down.
TCCGGCGTTACAGAAGGCGGAAACGCTGTGGAAAACAGCCAGATAAAGAGCTCGCAGCAACGTCGTCTCACGAATGAAGCCGAAAAAAAGCCAAAGAGCCCCCACGCTCTCGCAAAGAAGAGTCATCTTGAGAATCTGGAGAAGGAGACGGACCGCCCCCGACGGAGTGTCCAGCCCCAACCCCCCGGCAAAGAGCAGCCGCCGTCTGAGATCGATCTTCTGCCCCAAGAGAAGGGGAAGAGCCGTACTCGCCGTCATCACGCCGAGTCCTCCCAATTGGATCAAGAGGAGGACGACGACCTGAGAAGGAACGGTCAGGAAGTCCCCCGTATCCACGACAACGAGTCCCGTTACGCAGACAGCTGAAGTGGCCGTAAAGAGAGCGTCAACGAGAGCAATGGGCCGCAAAGAAAGATTAAACAACCATATAAGGAAGGTTCCTGTGCCGATAAGCAACAGGAACCCTCCTGCAATAGTCCGTTCGATGGGAATGGAACTGTAGGTTCTGAGTCTTATCGTCCCAGCGCCTCCCGCGCCTTTTCGGCGATTCCGGCAAAAACGACCTGATCATGAACAGCCAGGTCAGCCAGCATTTTCCGGTTGACGTTGATTCCCGCCTTCCTTAGACCGTTCATCAGGGTGCTGTAGCTCATCCCGTTGAGCCTGGCAGCCGCATTGATTCTTACGATCCAAAGCCGGCGGAACTGACGTTTCTTGGCGCGGCGATCACGGAAGGCGTTGCTCAGAGATTTGAGAAAAGCCTCCCGCGCTCTGCGATAGACGTTCTTCTTTCTACCCCAGTAGCCTTTTGTGATGGAAAAAAGCTTCTTCCGCTTGGCATTACTTTGAGAACCGTTCTTGACACGCGGCATCGAAGGTCACCTCTTTCCTGAAACTAGGCGTAAGGCAAAAGGACCTTGACGGCCCTTGCCTGCGCGTCAGGGAGAATTCCCTTCCGCCGAAGGCGGCGGATACGGCTCTCCGCCTTATGGCCAGTGAGGTGACCACGGCCGCTCTTCTTGTAAACCACCTTACCGCCTCCGGTCAGACGGAAACGCTTTTTCGTCGCAGAGTGAGTCTTCATCTTCGGCATCGTACAAGTACCTCCTTGTGAACGACGGCAACACCGATCTTCGACCTTTATGGCATCGGCCTCACCGGTTCTGTCCCTTACCGGTCTTTGGAATCCGTTCCGACAACCGCTGGAAAGCTAGGCCTCATCCGTTATCGATTCGGCAGCAGGCTCGGATGACACGTTGGCACCGTTCTTCTTAGGCGGCACCACCAGTGCGGGAGCCAGCATCATGCGCATATAACGACCCTCCATGCGAGGATAGGCGTCGATTTTACCCAAATCGTTGCAGTCGGCAACAACGCGATCAAGAACCTCGCGACCTTTGTCCTGAAAGGCCATTTCCCGTCCGCGGAAAAAAATGGAAACCTTGACCCGATGCCCCGCCTGAAGAAAATTCCTGATGGCCTTGACCTTGAAGTCGTAGTCATGAACGTCAATTTTCGGCCTCATCTTCATTTCCTTCACGCTCTGAGTCTTCTGTTTCTTTCGAGTGTCCTTATCCCGTTTCTGCTGCATGAATCGATACTTCCCATAATCCATGATGCGGCAGACGGGGGGAGTGGCCTGAGGGGCCACCTCGACAAGGTCCAACTCTCTCTCTTCGGCAAGGGCAAGGGCCTCACGGGCAGGAACCACGCCGACCTTGACTCCCTGGTCGTCGATTAGAAGGACTTCCTGTACCCTGATCTCTTCGTTGATGCGAGGTTCCGAATCGGGCTTTGCGACTATAGCAGGTCACCTCCATAAAACGGTCAGAACATACCTTTTGAAAAACACAAAGGCCGGAAGGCAAGTCCTCCGGCCCAACGCATGCTGAATCGAATACCGCCCCTCCGGAAGAAGGGATGAGTTTTCGCTTCGGCGTCGCCGGGTGAGAGGAGAAAACCTCTTCTTGAAACCCTAACAACAGCGATGGCGATTATATCACGTCACAAGGGCCGATTTCAAGGGATCGAGATCCTCCGATGAAGAGAGGGTTCGTCACCGAGGGGATCGAACTCGCCGGAGAAAAGATCCTGCAACCCTTCAATGGGAAGGACACCGAGATCCCCCTTCGACCGTTCCCGAACGGAGACCTGACCCGACTCGACTTCGCGCTCACCGATAACGAGCATATAAGGGACTTTCTGCAACTGGGCATCTCGAATCTTCTTGCCCAGCTTCTCATCCCGCCGGTCAACCTCGACGCGAAGCCCCCAACCCTTGAGAATCCCCTCGACGGAGCCGGCCCATCGTAAGTGCTCCTCCTTGACGGGCAACAGCCGCACCTGCACGGGAGCCAGCCAGAAAGGGAAAGCTCCGGCGTAGTGCTCAATGAGGATCCCCATGAAACGCTCCAGACTGCCCAAAACGGTGCGGTGAAGCATCACAGGGCGGTGCTGGGCGCCATCGGGACCAATATAGGTCATGTCAAACTTCTCAGGCATCTGGAAGTCGAGCTGTATCGTCCCGCACTGCCAGGTCCGGCCGATGCAGTCCTCGAGATGGAAGTCGATCTTCGGCCCATAGAAGGCCCCATCGCCCGGATTCAGCCGGTAGTCGGCGCCCTTTTCCTCCAAAGCCTCCTGGAGCGATTGTTCGGCCCGATCCCAGAGGGCCCGATCTCCCATGGCCCTCTCCGGTCGCGTCGAAAGCTCTACATGATAACTGAAGCCAAAAACGTCGCTGTAAACATGATGAACCAAAGCCATAATCCCCTGTATTTCCTCTTTGATCTGATCGGGCGTCACGTAGAGGTGAGCATCATCCTGAGTGAAGCATCGAACCCGCATCAGGCCGTGAAGAACTCCGGAACGCTCGTGACGATGAACCGTTCCCAACTCGGCCATGCGGAGAGGAAGATCACGGTAACTCCGAATCTGGCTCTTGTAGACGAGAATGCCCCCGGGGCAGTTCATCGGCTTGATGGCAAACGGAGCTTCGTCAATCTCGGTAAAGTACATGTTCTCCCGGTAATGATCCCAGTGGCCCGAACGTATCCAAAGGTCACGATCGAGAATCAGCGGAGTCATGATCTCCTGGTAACCCGCACGACGGTGCTCGCTTCTCCAGAAATCGATGAGTCGATTTCTGATGACCATCCCCTTGGGGTGAAAGAAAGGAAAGCCGGGGCCTTCCTCCTGGATGCTGAAGAGATCAAGCTCTCTTCCGAGCTTGCGGTGGTCACGGCGCTTGGCTTCTTCGATACGTTTCAGATAGACCTCGAGAGCCTCCTTGTCCGCGAAAGCCGTTCCGTAAACGCGGGTCAGCATAACGTTCTTTTCGTCACCCCGCCAATAGGCACCGGCCAGAGAAAGGAGCTTGAAGTGCTTGATCATTGACGTGTTCGGAACGTGAGGCCCCCGGCAGAGATCGACATATTCGCCCTGGCGGTAAAGAGAGATCGTGTCGTCTTCGATCTCCTCAAGAAGCTCAACTTTATAGGTTTCCCCCTCGTCGCGAAAGCGCCGGAGAGCTTCTTCCCGAGGAAGAAAAAAACGCTCGACGGGATGAGCCTCCTTGACGATGCGGCGCATCTCGTCCTCGATCCGCTTCAAATCACTCTCCGTCAGAGTCCCTGCCATTTCAAGATCGTAATAGAATCCCTCTTTAATAGCGGGGCCGATAGCCACCTTCGTGCCCGGGAAAAGGCGACGGACGGCCTGAGCCATGAGATGCGAGGTGGAGTGACGCAGTATTTCGAGCCCCTCTTCGGACGCAGCCTCGACGGGCTCAATCCGGGACGACTCCGTCACCGTCGCCGTCAGATCGACGAGGCGGCCGTCGACACGGGCCGCAACGGCACCCTTCCTAAGCTTCCAGCGCTCGAGAGCTTCCTGGACGACAATCGACTCTCCCTCGAAAGAGCGGCCGTCGGGAGCGGAAAAAACAGACATCATGATCGCCTCCTGCCGCGTCGGAGGATACCGCCCCCCGTACGCGGAATCAATTGTGATTGCCTTTAAAAAGCATTCTAACACAGCCCGCCCTTGCCCGTGACGAACCTTTTGGGCGTTCTCGATATTGACTAGCCGAACAAAAGTGATTTATATCCCTACTTTTTTGATGATGAAAAACTGGGTTTCGACATCGATCTTGAATATAATACCCCATAGTGTTCAATTGTCGCCTCGATCGATAGATGGTCATCATTCGACGGAAAAATGACAATTGTTTTGCCTTAAGGAGAAGGGGGAGTCGAGGAGGAAACGGCGGTCAGAGAAGGCTGTGAGACCACCAAACTGCACGGGGAGGGAAAGACATGTCTGGAAAACCCGGAAGCGAACGCTGGGGTAGTCGTTGGGGTTTGGTCATTTCGGCCATCGGTATGGCCGTGGGGAATGGGAAAGAAATACACCTGGCTGGGCGGCGGCTGGATCGTTCTGGCCATCGTCTTATGGTCCCCTGGCGTATCATCGCCATGATCATCACCACGGCCATCGTCTACCGAGGGACCATTGCAGGCATCGAAAGGGCCAACAAGGTCCTTATCCCCACCCTGTTCGCCCTTTTGGTCGTCCTCGTCTTCCGTGCCGTCACACTTGACGGAGCCGAATCCTCTTCATGCCCCGGTGGGGCGAGATGCTCAAAGGCAAGGTCTGGCTTGAGGCCTTCACGCAGGCAGCCTGGCTGACACAACAGCGGCCATGTTGGCCGGGCTAGCCGTCATTCCCACCATCTTCGCCCTCGCTCCCGCCCCCGAGGCGGCCGTCGCCTCAGGCAACACCGGCTTGGCCTTCATCCACTTCCCTCTCTGGTTCGTCCTCATCTTCTCCTGGCGGACCTGGCAGGCCGCTTCCTGGTATCCCGGCGAGTGGTACAAGTGGCTCCTCATCTCCAAGTACACCTTCTCCGTTGGCACCATGTACTGCCACAGTGGGCCATCTGCTTCGGGATCATCTTCTTGCTCAACAACTGGCTCGCCGAAAAGACGCGCTTTCCCGCCAAGGTCGATTTCGACTAGGCTGATCGCCATCCTGAAGGAGGAATGACTCATGTGGAAGCTCAACATGGTTATCATCTTGCTTACCGCCTTCGGCGGTTTCGGCTGGTGCGTCTGGAGAACGATGCAGGCCCAGGAAGCCAAGCAAAAGGAATAGCGGAGTATTTTTAGAGCCTACGACGAGACAGGACAAAAAGGGGAGAGGGGGCTGTCGCCCCCTCTCCCCTTTTTGTCCTGCAAGGGTCGGACCTGTCAGCCGGTGCTTCCGAAACCGCCGGCCCCTCGTTCCGTCTCGGAAAGTTCCCCCTCTTCCAGGAAGTCCATGGTCAGGACAGGCTGGAGAACCATCTGGGCGATTCTGTCACCAGGCTCGATCCGGAAGGGCTCCGATCCGTGATTGACGATGATGACCTTGATCTCACCCCGATAATCGCTATCGATGGTGCCCGGCGAATTGAGAACCGTCACGCCGTGGCGCAAGGCCAGACCGCTCCTGGGGCGCACCTGGATTTCACAGCCACGGGGGATCTCAAGGAAGACGCCCGTCCCGACGAGACGGCGCTCGCCGGGAAGGACCAGACAGGACTCCGCCGCCGCCAAATCGGCTCCGGCCGACTCGGCCGTGGCATAAGACGGAGACGGCAGTTTTTGGGCCGCCTCCGTGCGGCGCATTTTGACGAGGACCTTATCCAAGAGACTACTCCCGAGGGCGCCGACCGCCGCCGGAACGGCCTCGATCTCCGCCGCGATGGGGACGATCACCGTCACGACTGGGGCGATCCCCGTCACGCCGCGGAGCAGGTCGACCGCCGCCGGCGGCAGACTTCTCCGCAATGATGGCCTCGCGCGCATCTTCGGCGGCGAAGATCTCCTTCCAGGCCTCGTCAGCCTCCAGTTCGGCCCGGCGGTCGACGTAGACGCGCCGCCGCGAGAGATTGACCCGCGACAGTTCATCGATCTCCTTGACGACGACGAGCACCTGGTCTCCGGGCTGAAGGATCTCATCCAGCTTGGGAACGTGATGAGTGCTGACTTCACTGACGTGAAGCAGCCCCTCCTTGCCGGGCAGAACCTCGACAAAGGCCCCGAAGTTCATGAGCCGCGTCACCTTGCCGTAAAAGACTTCACCGGGCTCGACATCGCGAGTCAGGTCATGAATCTGACTGATCGCCTCCTGAGCCTTGTCCGAACAGGGCGAGGCGATAAAGATGCGACCGTCGTCCTCAACGTCGATCTTGCACCCCGTGTCCTGGATGATCTTGCGGATGATCTTGCCGCCAGGACCGATGACGTCACGAATGCGGTCAACGCTGATCTGCATCGTGTAGATCCGCGGTGCGTGGGGCGACATCTCCTCGCGAGGCTCCTTTAAGGTGTTTTCCATACAGTCAAGGATGTGGAAGCGCGCATCGCGCGCCTGATTCAGCGCCCGTTCGAGAATCGCCCGAGTGATGCCTCCCGCCTTGTTGTCCATCTGGAGAGCCGTAACGCCGTCACGAGTTCCGGTCACCTTGAAATCCATGTCACCGTAATGATCCTCCAACCCCTGGATGTCGGTAAGGATCTCGACGGCATCTCCTTCCTTGATGAGCCCCATGGCGATCCCGGCGACGGGTTTGGCCAGGGGGACCCCGGCATCCATGATGGCGAGGGAAGCGCCGCAGACGGAAGCCATGGAGCTGGAGCCGTTCGATTCGAGAATGTCGGAGACGACGCGAACAACGTAGGGATAGGCGTCATCCGAAGGCATCATGGCCCGAACGGCGCGCTCGGCCAAGGCTCCGTGGCCGATCTCGCGGCGCCCCGGCCCTCTCATGGGGCGAACCTCCCCGACGGAATAGGGCGGGAAGTTATAGTGAAGCATGAATTTTTTCGGCGGCTCATCAAGCTTGATGCCGTCAAGGATCTGATCGTCGTTGCCCATCATGCCCAACGTGGCCGTCACAAGAGCTTGGGTCTCTCCACGAGTAAAGACGGCCGAACCGTGAGTCCGGGGTAAAACGCCGACCTCGCAGGAGATGGGACGGACCTCATCCATGGCCCTGCCATCGGCGCGGAGATGCTCCTCGACGACGACCCTGCGCATGATCTTTTTGACAAGCCCATCGACGACATCACTGATGTAACGCTTCGAATCAGGGTAGGCGTCGGCAAAATGCTCGACGGCCTCAAGCTTGACGGCCTCAACGGCGGCGCCCCGAGCCTGTTTTGCGTGAATCAGTACAGCCTCACGGATGGCGGAGGCCAGGTGTGCCTCAATCCAACGGTCGATCTCGGGCATCGTCGCGGGCGGAATAAACTCGAACTTCGGCTTGCCGATCTCCTCGCGAATCTTAAGCTGAAGCCGGCAGATTTTTTTGATCTCTTCGTGGGCCAGCTCAAGGGCATCGGCAAGAAGCGATTCAGAGACCTCCCGCGCTCCCGCTTCCACCATGGTGATCCCTTCAAGATGGCCCGATACGGTAAGATCCAAGGTGCTGTCGGCCATGGCCTGCTCCGCCGGGTTGATGACCAAGGCCCCATCGATGCACCCGACCCGAACGGCGCCGACAGGGCCTCCCCAGGGGATATCGGAAATCATCAGGGCCGTCGAAGCACCGTTGATCGCCAGAACGCTGGGCGTATTGATCTGATCCACTGAAAGAACCGTCGCAACGACATGGACATCGTTGCGCATTCTCTCATCGAAAAGGGAGCGGATGGAACGGTCGATGACACGGGCACCGATAATAGCCGTCTCGGCAGGGCGCCCTTCGCGTTTGATGAACCCCCCGGGAATCTTGCCGGCCGAGTAATACCGCTCCTCGTAATCGACAAGAAGCGGGAAGAAGTCCAGCCCCTCCCGGGGCTTTTCCGTCACGCAGGCCGTAACGAGGATGACCGTCTCTCCATAGCTGATGCGGACGGCACCGTTCGCCTGCTTGGCCAGATAGCCGGTCTCGATATTCATGTCGAGGCCGCTGACGTCCAGCGAGTAGTTATGAATCATTGTCTTTTCGCTCCTCCTCGGTTTCATCTCTTCCTTCTTTGCACGTTTCTAAGGATAGCACAGAGAGGCCGCCAGATGCTTCTTTTCTTCGCCGCGCCATCAAAAAAACCGGGCTCAATGACGAGCCCGGTTTCTTCATTACTCCTTAGTGACGAAGTCCCAGCCGCTGGATCAGGTTCTGGTAACGGCCGAAATCGTTTTCCTTCAGGTAATTGAGCAGCTTGCGACGACGACCGACCATTTTCAGGAGTCCCCTCCGGGAGTGGAAGTCCTTTTTGTGGATCTTGAGATGCTCCGTCAGCTCCCGAATCCGGTACGTCAACAGGGCCACCTGAACCTCCGGCGACCCCGTGTCGGTCTCATGGGTCTTATACTCGGAGATCAGGTTCTGCTTGGTCTCCTTATCGGCATTCAACATCATCTTTCACCTCATGTCCTCAGATCCCGAAACCAAGTGGAGCGCACAAAAGCGAGCCACCGAGTCTTGGGTCAGATGCATTTTAGCACCAAAAGGCGACATGAGGCAACGGAGAGAATCAGAGCTAATGTTGTGCTCGACATTGCCTCATCAGTGTGGTTTAATTGGAATAGCACAACCCTGACGGCTTTACCCTTAAAAGATGTCAAGAAGGAGCGATTGACGATGAAAATTTTGATCATCGAGGATAACAAGGACCTCGTCGAGGTTCTCGCCGAAGGCTTCAGCGAAAACGGGTTCGCCGTCGACAGCGCCTACGACGGTGAAGAGGGCTTGGCCAAGGGCAGAGCCACCGACTACGACTGTCTCATCGTCGACATCATGTTGCCCGGCATCGATGGCTTTCAAACGGTCGAGAAGCTGCGTGAGGAGGGGAAAGACACGCCCGTCATCATGCTGACGGCCAAGGATACCGTCGATGACCGAGTCGAAGGCCTCAACAGGGGCGCCGATGACTATCTGGTCAAGCCTTTCGATTTCAGAGAGCTGATCGCCCGCGTACACGCCCTCATTCGCAGGCGTTCCGAACAGAAGCGCCCTCTCCTCAAGTGCGGCCCCCTCGTCCTGGACCCCGTCGCCCGGGAGTGTCGCGTAGGCGAGGAGATCATCCCCCTGCGCCGCCGCGAATTCGACATTCTGGAACTCCTCATGCGCTACGAGAACCAGGTCTTCACCCGGGACCGGGTCATCGCCCACGTCTGGCAGAAAGAGTACGACGGAACAAGCAATGTCGTCGACGTCCACGTCAAGTATCTGAGAGACAAGCTGCGTCCCTTCAACCTCGATACGATCGTCATCACCGTTCGAGGCGTCGGGTACAAGGTCTCCTGCCCGGAATACGACTAAGACACCCTGAAGGATCGACGTCGTTCATCCCCACTGATGAAAAACGTTCCCTTGACAAGGCGGCGGAGGTGGGGCCCGTTTCACCTCCGCTCCTTTCGCTTCAAGATGACTCTCTACTACTGCTTCATTCTCCTCGGTCTCGTCGTTGGCTTCGGCGGTGCCGTTTTGGCGTTTTTCACCTATTTCCAGATCGACAGCATGAACCGCTCTCTGGAAGAGTCCTCATCGCGCGTTGCCTTCCATCTGGCTACGCAAGGGATCTTCTTTATCGACAGCGAAGAATACCTGCTCCTGAGAGGCACCTGGAGCCTCCTTCATCTCGACTTTCAGATCTATGACGAGGGGCTGAACGCTCATGTCGGAGGGTCAGGGAAGCTCCATCCCGGCTTCGCCCTGTCGCCCGTTCTGGTCAGCAGGCTGCTACGCCAGGGTCAGCAGCCGCAGACAGTCAATCTGCTGGAACAGGATTTCGCCCCCCGCCACCTCTGGCTCATGCCCTGGTACCAGCCGCCGGGCCGCTCCCTGATCCGAGTCACCTGGCAAGAGATCCGCCTTCCCACTCGAAGTTATTACGTCGTCGTCGGAATGTCCCTCGACAACTTCCTCGCAGCCCGCTCCCAAATCGCCTACGTCATGGTCATCACGGCAGCCATCGCAGGGCTGGCGGCCCTCTTCCTCGGCTACGGCGCCGCCGTTCGAGCCATGGAACCTCTGACGACGATCAATGCCTTCATCTCGCAGGTGAGCATCGACAACCTGGACCTCCGCCTTCCCTTCGAGGGGAAAGATCGGGAGATTTCGGAGCTGGCCCTTCATCTTAATGAGATGTTGAACAAGCTGGAGCGGTCAGTACAGCAGCTGAAGCAGTTCACCTCCGACGTAAGCCACGAACTGCGGACGCCCATCGCCGTTATCAGGGGCAAGATTGAAGTCTCTCTCCTCAAGGAACGAGATCCCGACTATTACCGGAAAAGCTTCGGCGAAATCAGCAAACAGGTGGCCAACATGCAGAATATGGTGGAGGTACTCCTGGAGCTGGCCCGTCTTGACGCCCTTTCGGGAGTGGAGGATCCCGACGACGTCGACTTATGCCTCATCGCCGAGGACGTGGCCGACAACATGGCCCCCATCTTGGCCAAGCGCAAGCAGAAACTTCACCTCAACCTCGACTTGGCACCTCTCCGGGGGAGACAGGGCCTTATTCTCCGCTTGGCGACCAACCTGCTCGACAATGCCAGCAAGTACACTCCTGAAGGAAAGGACCTGGGCATGCGGACTCACTCCGACGAGGAAAAGAACCACGCCATCCTGGAAGTCTGGGACAGCGGTCCAGGAATGGATGCGGAAGGGGTTCAGCGCTGCTTCGATCGTTTCTGGCGTGCCGATCGATCCCGCGCCACACCCGGCTACGGTCTGGGTTTGACCCTCGTCCACCGAGTAGCCCAGCTTCACAGGGCCAAAATGGAGATCGATTCCGCTCTCGATAAGGGATCGACCTTCAGGTTGCTTTTCCCTCTCGACAGAAAAACTCTTGAAGAGTACCGGATGGGATTGCCTCAGGCGGAAGAGGAGAACCCTGCCTAACCGGAGGCGGCACCGGTCAGCAAAGGAGCGCCTTGAGAAATTCGAGGCGCTCCTTTGCTGACCGATCTTAGATGCGCATGGAGACGAAGAACGTCCGCCCTTCCCGCCAAATCAGAAGGACAACGGCCTTGTCCTGGCTTGAAAAACTTTCCTCCAGGGATTGAGCGCCCTTTACCTTGACGCCGTTAATCTCCAGGATCAAATCACCTCGACGCAAGCCCAGCCGGTCTGCCGGCAACCCCGGAACCACCTTGGAAACGACAGCTCCTTCATCGCCGGGCAACTTGAACTCCTGCTGCAATTCCTTCGTAATCGACGACACTTCGATTCCCATCTTCTCGATCAGCTTCGTGACCTTTTCCGTCTGGAGGATCTGACCGGGGATCTCATCCAGCTTGACGTCAATGTTTTTTTTCGTTCCGCCTCGAACGATTTCCACTCTTATGGTATCGCTGGCCAGCTGACGGCGGACAAGCGAAGAGACATCCTGGTGGTTTTCAACTTTCTTGCCGTTGATGGAAACGATGACATCCCCCCGCATGATGCCGCTTCTGTCGGCAGGGGAACCGGGAACGACGTCGGCGACGACGGCTCCTTTTTCTCCCTCAAAACGGTAGGTCTCCGCGAATTCTCTCGTCAGCGGCTGGATGTAAACGCCGAGCCACCCCCGGTTGACCTTGCCGAAACGGATCAGATCGTTGAGAACGTCCTTGGCCATATCGACAGGGATAGCAAAACCGATACCCTGCGCGTAAGGGACGATCGCCGTGTTGATGCCGATGACCTGCCCTTCGAGGTTGAGGAGAGGGCCACCGCTGTTGCCGGGATTGATGGCGGCGTCGGTCTGGAGGAAGCCGTCGAAGTTGATGTCCCCGGCATGAACGGAGCGGTTCTTGGCCGATAGGACGCCGACGGTGACACTGTGTTCGAAACCGTAAGGATTGCCGATGGCGACGACCCACTCCCCTACGGCGGCCTTCTCGGACTCGCCCAGCTCCAGCGTCGGCAGCTCTTTGGCCTCGATCTTGACCACGGCCAGGTCAAAGGTCGGGTCGCGCCCCACGGGTTTGGCCTCGAAAGTCCGCCCGTCGCTGAGGGAAACGCTGATCTTGTCCGCGCCCTGCACGACATGGTTGTTGGTGATGATGTAGCCGTCATCGGTAACGATGAACCCCGACCCTTTGCCCCTCATGGGAACGATACGGGAAAAGTTTTCGAATTCCTCGCCGAAAAAACGGCGGAAAAAGGGGTCTTCCGCAAAGGGAGAAAAGGAGCGCCTCACCATCGCTTCGGTATCGATATTGACAACGGCGGGAGAAGCCTTCTCGGCGATCGCAGCCACCGGGTTGCCTGTAAAGGGATCCTGGGCTGCCGCAACTCCTGATAACACAAGGCTCGACGCTGCCATCACGAAGAGCAGACTCAACGCTTTAAGGGGATTGACGTTTCTTGTTTTCAACAGAGATCACCTCCATCTGATTGTCAAGGGTATCATAATCGTGATCGCGACAGGGAACATCGGTTTTTTTACCGACCAAAAACCGTTGCCGCCACCAGGAGGTATCGTCATGAAAGTCAGGCCTCTTTTTACAGACAGACCGCCTATCCGCTCGGTCGGCCCGTTCGAGAAAATCATCGGCGGCGGAACCCGTCATATCTTGCCGCATCACAAGGCGACATCATGAAATGGGAGGACCTTGGACACCGTCTCGTTTCCTCTCTTGAGACAAGGCTTCTCCCCCTCCCCCGCCTTATCGCCGGACTTCAAATCCTCACCTTGCCGGCAGATCACCTGGAAGAGGAGCTTCGCCGCCGCCTGGCGGACAATCCTTTCTGCCAGATCGCCACAGCCCCCTCAAGAGCGGCTCCCCTCCAGGAGGGGTGGGAAGAATGGCTCCCGGCGCCGATAACGATGGACGATCATCTTCGTCCTCAGCTTCAGATCTGCCCCCCCTTGGTGCGACAACCGGCAGGAATCGTCGAAGGACTTCTGGAGAGACTTGATGATCGGGGCTACCTCAATGTTTCTCTTGAAGAGCTCGCCCGTTTCCTCAAGGAAAACGAAACCGAAGCCCAAGAGACGCTGCAATCTCTCCAAGACTGGGTCGACCCACCAGGCTTCTTCGCCCGGGACCTGTTCGACTGTCTTCTCATTCAGCTTCGTCGTCAGGGCAGGACCGCAGGACTGTCCTGGCTCCTCCTTACCCAAGGACGAAGCCTGCTGGAAAAAGGGGAAATCCAAGCGGCGGCAAAAATTCTTGGCCTTTCCGGCTCAGATCTGGCTTCGGCGCTGGGAGAGCTGCGCAGCCTCGACCCTCACCCTGGCCGTGCTTTCAGCTCCAAAGAGCTCCTCACCCCGGAAATCCTCTTTGCAGAAGAAGGGGGAGCCATCCGGGTCCGGCTCATCGAAGAGAATCTGCCCCGGCTTGTCCTCGACGAAAAGATGCTGCCCTGGCTGATGGAAGAGAGCCTCCGCCCCGCCTGGGCGGATTTTCAAGAAACTCTTGGCCTCCTGGCCCGCCGCTACCGCACCAAGCTCCGGCTGGCGCTCTTTCTGGCGAATCACCAGAAAGGCTATCTCCTGAAAAGGCAAGAGGCTCCCTCGCCGTTGATCCTGGAAGAGGCAGCCTCAGAGCTGGGACTTCACTCCTCGACGATTCAGCGGACTAGCGTTTCCACCTGGGCCCTTTCATCATCGGGAACACTTCCGCTGGCCGCTCTCTTCTCCAGACCCCTGCGATCCCGCCCGGACATCTCCGTGGCCAGCCTCCGGAAGACTCTTCTTCAGGGGATGGCCGAAGGGAAAAGCTATGCCGCCATCGCACGAGAGCTGGATATCCCCCGCCGAACAGCGGCCTGGCACGGGAAAGCGTTGAAAGGCAAAAAGAGCAAAAAGCCCTTTTAAAGCGTGGCCTGCCCGGAGATTCCGCAGAGATCGGCAATGACACCCGATCGAGGCTCACCGCACCGATCAACGCGAAGCACGGCAAAGCCCGCGGCCAGGGCAGCCTCGACTTCGCCCGCGTCGTCGGAGAGGAAAAGGAAATCTCCGACCTGATGTCCTGTGGCCTGGGCGATCTTGGCATAGGAAAGAGGCTCTTTCTTCGATCCGAATCGGACGTCGAAATGGCCCGAAATGAGCTCCCCCAGATCTCCATCGGTGCTGAAAGTCAGATGCAGTTTCTGGGCTCGGACGGCACAGGCGGAAAAGATGTACAGGGCCAGCCCCGCCTCTTTCCAGACTTCGAGGCACCCCTTGACATCAGCATAGAAGGGAGCCCTCAATTCACCGCTGAAATAGCCTTCTTCCCAGATAAGCGTCTGGATCAACTTCAAGGGAGCATACTTTCGATCCTCGTCAATCCACCTGAGGAGGCCCTCAATAAGGTTCTCTTTGGACATGCGGGGATCTCCGAGAAGACGACGGGCCTCCTTGAGAAGAGGCCATACTTCCTCTCGGTCTCCTCGTTCAGCCAAAAAACGGGCCATGTGAGCCTTGGCATAGGGGAAAAGAGTCTCTCGCACGTAGGAAACGGAAAGAAGAGTCCCCTCCAGATCCATGAGGATCGCCTTCCAGCGGATTGGCCTTACTCTAATGCCCTCCATTGAGATCTACCCCCAACATCGATCTGTCATCGACTATCTTAACCGATCCCTCTTTTGTGAAAAAGATTATTTGCCTTTTCACCTCAGCCGCGTTTCTGTTCATCACGGCCGAAACCCTCGGGAAGGAGTTACCCTGGTACAATAATACCTCCCTGTTGGGCCCTCTTTACCCTTCTCAACTTCTCCCCGTTGGGCGATAATTTGAAGCAATCTGGAGGTGGATCACCTTGACAAGGCCCAGCACACCCGAACTGCTCCACGCCGGCGACAGCTGTCTCGTCATCGAATTCGGCGACACGATCGATCTGACCGTCAACGGCAAGGTCCAGCAACTCCGGCGGTCTCTCGAAAAGCACCCGCTGCCGGGGATGCTTGAAATGGTCCCCACCTACCGCTCGCTGGCCCTCTACTTCGACCCGATCGCCACCGATACGGATCGGCTCCTTCAAACGGTGCGGGAGCTGGCCCTTGCGACGGAAGATTTCCCTTCCGGAGGAGGCACCGTCATGATCGTCCCCGTGCTCTACGGCGGTGCAGAAGGACCTGACCTCCAAACGGTCGCCAGCCACAACGGCCTGACGGTGGAAGACGTCATCAAACGTCACTCGGAGCGCGATTATTACTGCTACATGCTGGGCTTCACGCCAGGCTTTCCCTATCTGGGAGGCATGGACGAGACGATCGCCACCCCTCGCCTTCAAAATCCGAGAACTCTGATCCCCGCCGGCAGCGTCGGCATCGCCGGCAGGCAGACCGGGATCTACCCCATCGACAGTCCCGGAGGCTGGCAGCTCATAGGACGGACCCCCCTCCGCCTTTTCGACCCCGACGGCGAACCGCCGATTCTCATTGACGCAGGCCTTTGGGTACGCTTTCAGCCCATCGACAGGGGGGAATACCACGCCGTAACCGAAGCCGTCGCCTCGGGGAAATATCGCCCTCAGATCAGCCCGTGCAAGGAGGATAAACGATGAAACTCGCCATCGACAGCGGCGGTCTCCTTACAACCGTCCAGGATCTGGGGCGGTGGGGCTTCCAGGGGAAGGGAATGCCTGTGGCCGGAGCCATGGACCGCCAGAGTCTCCGCCTGGGCAACGTTCTCGTCGGCAATGCCATCGGAGCCGCCGCGCTGGAAATCACCGTCCTGGGGCCCAAACTGACCGTCACCGACGGGGAGGGGCTTTTGGCCGTTACAGGCGCCGATCTCGGCCTCACCATCAACAACCGATCCGTTCCCATGTGGGAAGCCCTTTTCGTCACCGCCGGCGATGTCATCACCTTCACGGGCCCCAAAGGGAAGGGGTGCCGGGCCTACCTCTGCCTCTCGGGGGGGCTCGACGTCCCCCTCGTCATGGGAAGCCGCTCCACCTATCTGAGGGGCAAAATCGGCGGATACCGGGGACGGGCCCTCAAGACGGGAGACTGCCTGCGGACGAATGCCGCCTCCCTGGTTCAGGCCGGCATCGGATTTGCCTGCCCCGAACCCCTTCGTCCCCTCTTCGCTCCCTCAACGCCGCTGCATGTCGTCCTCGGCCCTCAAGACAAGGCTTTCACGGCTTCAGGAGTCGAGACCTTCCTGAGCGCCTCCTATGTCATCAGCAACGAGGCGGACCGGATGGGCTACCGTCTCGAAGGTCCCGCCATTGAGCACACCTCGGAAGCGGACATCATCTCCGACGCCATCCCCCTCGGCTCCATCCAGATCCCGGGACAGGGCAGGCCGATCTGCATGCTTGCTGACCGCCAAACAACGGGAGGCTATACGAAGATCGCCGTTCTCGCCTCTCCTGATATCGGCGCCCTGGCCCAGCGTCTGCCTGGAGAGACCGTCCGCTTCGAAGCCATCGCTTTCAATAAGGCCATCGACGCCGCGCGAGTCGAAGGGAAGGCCGTCGAAACCCTTCTGGCCCTACGCTCTTCCTACCGCTCCCGATCTCGGCCTCTTCAGACCTCGAAATCGGGGACCTGGAGAATCCATGTCGACGGCAAGCCCTACGACGTCAGCTGGGAGCTTCTCAACGGTTAGTTCTTGCTTCTTTAAATAAAGGAGGGAGTCGTTCATGAACGTCATCGACCTCAACAGCGATCTGGGCGAGAGTTTCGGCGCCTGGACCATGGGCAACGACAGCGCAGTTCTTCGCTACGTCAGCTCGGCCAACGTCGCCTGCGGCTTCCACGCCGGCGATCCTCAAGTGATGCTTGCCACAGCCCGGTCCGCCAAAGCTGCCGGGGTGGCCGTCGGCGCTCACCCCGGCTACCCCGACCTAGTGGGTTTCGGTCGCCGGAATCTCACCGTTTCTCCCGACGAAGCCTACGCTTTCACCCTCTATCAGATCGGCGCCATGGACGCCGTCTGCCACTCTCTGGGACTCGCTCTCCAGCACGTCAAGCCACACGGCGCCCTCTACAACCAGGCCGCCAAGGATCCCGCTCTGGCTCGTGCCATCGCTCGGGCTGTCCGCGATATCGGAGGACTGATCCTCATGGGGCTGGCCGGTTCCTGCATGGCAGCGGCTGCCGCCGAGGCGGGAATCCCCTTTGCCGCAGAGGCCTTTGCCGACCGTGCCTACCGGGCCGACGGCACCCTGCTACCTCGCAGGGAACCCGGAGCCGTCATCCACGACGTCAATGAGGCCGTGAACCGCGTCGTTCGGATGGCCACTGAAGGCGTCGTCGAGGCCGTCGACGGATCTACCATCTCTTTCCGCCCTCATTCGATCTGCCTTCACGGCGACAACGCCGAGGCCGTTGAAATGGCCCGGGAGATCCGTAAGGGCCTTGAGACCTCCGGCGTCACCATCGGTCCCCTGAAGGAGATTTTGCGATGAAAGCGTCAGATTTCGCCGCCGTCGCCCCCGCAGAAATCCGAGCCATGATCCGCAAGGGAGAGTGGACGGGGCCCACCCCGGGCATGGCCGAAGGCTACGTTCAGGGCAACCTGGTCATCCTCCCCAAGGACTGGGCTTACGACTTTCTCGTTTTTTCTCAGAGAAACCCCAAACCCTGCCCCATTCTTGACATCACCGAACCGGGCGACCCCGAGCCTCGCCTTGTCGCCCCGGGGACCGACCTGAGGACCGACCTCCCCCGCTACAGGATCTGGCGTGGCGGAAATCTCGTCGACGAACCGACGGACATCACGGTCCACTGGCGCGACGACCTCGTCGGTTTCCTCCTCGGCTGTTCCTTCAGCTTCGAAAGAGCCCTTCTGGAGGTTTCCGTTCCCGTGCGTCATATCGAGTGCGGATGCAACGTCCCCATGTACAGGACGAATATCGCCTGTCACTCCGCCGGCCGCCTATCGGGCCCCATGGTCGTCAGCATGCGCCCCATTCCGGCCCCTCTTATCTCCAAGGCCGTTCTCGCCACGGGGCGCTTCCCCGCCGTCCACGGCGCTCCCGTTCATGTCGGGGACCCGGCCCGCATCGGCATCACCGACATCACGCGCCCCGATTTCGGCGACGCCGTTCCCATCGAAGACGGCGAAATCCCCGTCTTCTGGGCCTGCGGCGTCACTCCCCAGGCAATTCTCATGGCCAGTCGTCCTCCCTTCGCCATCACACACGCCCCGGGCCACATGTTCATCACGTCACGGAAAGACTCGGACTACGCAGTCTTCTAGGATCAAACAAATCGTTCGGAACGGGGAGGCCCCGGTTACCCTGAAAAATGCAGCACACCTGGGATCGAAGCAACCAACTGCCCTGATGGCAATGGTGCTGCTGCATTCTCTTTCCCCTCACGCCAAAGGCCATGAGTGCGCAAACCATAAGGAGCGACCGCATCCAATGCCCTTCCCCCGCACACCTCCACTTTTTAATAAAAACATCATTTATTTTAGCGTTTTGTCAACTAAAAAACAATAATTTTTGCACACAACAACACCGAACTTATGGAGAGAAGGCCGCTTCGCCAGGCGGAGGCATGTCTCCCCTAAAGCCGGAATCATTGTTCGACCCTTCCACCCAACCCGACCCGACCCGAGGGGAAATACCGAACAGCTTCTTCGACGACAACGCATCCGCGCTGATTCCAGCAGCACCCCGTAACTCTCCCCCTAGAAAGAGAAGAAGGGCTTCCGCTCCAAAATAAAACACATTGAAACGACAATCCCCAATCCCCAAGGCATCAGCCATCTCTCAATGACTTCCGAATAGATTAGAATGCTCCATCCAAATGACAGCAAGCAGCCATGAACAGACAAAAATACACAATCTATTGCTAGAGGGAATTCTTCATCCATTAACTGAAGGCCCTTTCGCTTTCTACAACATCATCCCTTGGAAAACCAAAGGAAAAACTCTCGATACGCCTCCATTCCAGGTTGAAATTATCGACAAAACAGATATAATACCAATTACACCATCATCAGTTAGGGGGAGGAAAAAATGCCTAGACCTAAGGGTATCCGCAGTAGAAGGAGAAGCGAACTGGAACTGATCGCCGAATACGAAGAGAAGATTGAGAAACTGAGAGAACGTCTCGTTAGGAAGAACTCCGTAGCCCTCGCAGGCATCATGGCTGATATTCTTTCTGAAGTAGGCCATGATCTTAATGGGTTCATGGAAATCTACGGCAAGGCGGAGACTGAAGAAGAGCGGGAAAAACTCATTTTCGAGGTCTGTGAGGCCTACGTAAAACGATAACTCCACCCGTGCGGCGGGGTAGAAGATCTGGTCGTTCAGGAGCCAGGGGGTTTCCCGTCTCGTCTGAACGAGGAGGTATTGTCATGGAAGCCGTCGACCAGATATTGCAAGCGATGAAAGAGGCCGGAGAACCTATCAATGCCGGCAAAATAGCTGAGATTACGGGACTTGATCGAAAAACAGTAGACAAGGTTATGGCTGCTCTGAAGAAGGATGGATTGATTGAATCCCCTAGGCGTTGTTTCTGGCAGCCCAAAACCTAGAAAAAGGCGGCGGGGCACCTTACAGGGGCCCCGCCTCCGCTCTTTTTTCTAAAGCCCCAAAAACGAGGGATGAGCCGCCAGGAAATCAAGAACCCGAAAGTCGATTTCATCGAGAGAGAGATCGGGAGTTTCAGCAAGGGACATTTCTATAGCCCTTTTCTCTCCGTCAAGGAGCTCCATCAGCTCCGCTTCCTCCAGCAGAGGCTTCATTTCCGACAGGATTTCCTCCGGGAGGCGATCGGTCAGGTAACCCAGGGCAAGAGCGGCGCCGGTCAGCCAGGCCAAGGCCTCTTCGTCGTCAAGCCAGGCTACGCCCAGGAACCAGGCGATATGGTACAACTCATCCTCTTCTTCCTCATCAGGCTCAACCCAGAAGTCGAGAAGGTAGAAAGGAAGATCGGGAGCAATGCCAAGAGCTTCCAGAAGAGCCTCCAAGCTCTCTTCGCCGTTCCCCTTGCTCCTGAAGAGAGCCAGAGCCCGGGCATAGGCGCCTTCCACGGAAAGCTCTCCATCCTGCAGTTCCTCTTCCTTGTCGACCATCTCAAGGACGTGGTCGAATTCGCCAAGGCGCAGAAGAGAGGCGTAAAGAAGGGGACGTCCCAAGGTGACGACTTCCTCGCCGTCAAAGGACAGGAGTTCCCTGGCCACATCGGCCGCCTCGCGAGGAATCTCAAACAGCAGAGCCCCGCCGAGTCGATGGAGGATGCCGACATAGAAGGGTTCCTCTCCTTCCGCGAGATCAAAAGACTCTCCCGGCGCAGGAGCCGCCAGTTCGCGGGCACGACGCAGACAGCGGAGCCTTTCCTCGTCGTCTTCCGTCGTATCCGCCAGGAGGACAAGGCCGTCAACGTTGTCTCCGTCAAGCTCGAGAACCTGTTGGGCCAGCCGATGAACCTCTTCAACCTCTTCAGACCCGTAGGCCTTATCAAGAAGATCTTCTATTTGCTGATTCACCTTTTCATTCACGGTGCAGATCACCTCTTCCATCGAAATGGCCTGAGTCTAGCATGGCGAAGCTTTCCCAGGAAGGCATCTCAAAAAGAAACGCCTTGAAAAACAACGGCAGTACTCAAAAGGAGGAACCATCATGGTCATAGCAATCCAGCCGGGCAAGAGCACAATCGGTTTCATCGGAACGGGAGTCATGGGGCTTTCGATGGCGCGGAATCTGATGAAGGCCGGATACGGCCTTATCGTCTTCAATCGCACCCGCCAGAGGGCTCTTCCTCTTCTGGAGGAGGGAGCCCGCTGGGCCGCCAGCCCAGCCAAGGCTGCCCGCGAAGCGGACGCCGTCATCACCATTGTCGGTTTCCCCAAAGACGTCGAAGAAGTCTACATCGGCGAAAAGGGACTCTTCTCTGCCGCCAGGCCGGGGACGCTCCTCATCGACATGACGACGTCCAGCCCTCTTCTGGCCAAAAGACTCTACGAAGAGGGGCATGCCCGGAATCTTCCCGTGCTTGACGCCCCCGTATCAGGAGGCGACAGAGGGGCCCGGGAAGCGACCCTCTCCATCATGGCCGGCGGCGATGAAAGCGCCTTTCATGCAGCCCTCCCCCTCTTCCATGCCTTGGGGAAGAACGTCATCCTCCAGGGAGGTCCCGGAGCAGGCCAGCACACGAAGATGGTCAACCAGATCGCCATCGCCTCGGGGATGATCGGCGTCTGCGAGGCTCTGGCCTATGCCGGCCGGGCCGGCCTCGATCCTCTTCGGGTGCTCGATTCCATCTCCGGAGGCGCCGCCGGAAGCTGGTCCCTCTCCAACTACGGTCCACGCATCCTCCAGGGCGACTTTAAGCCCGGCTTCTACGTCAAACACTTCGTCAAGGACATGTCCATCGCCCTGGATTCGGCTCGCGAGATGGGGCTCGACGTGCCGGGTCTTGAGCTGGCCCTGAAGCTCTATCAGCGCCTCGTCGATGCCGGCAAGGGCGATGAGGGGACTCAGGCCCTCTTCAAAATATTCCAGGAGTAAGGAACGAACCCGCCCGCGCCGAGGCCTTTCCGTCAACGCCTCTTTCGAGATTCTCCGTTCCTCCTTCGATCCGACGAAGTCCCGGGGCTTTCTCCGCGGCGAGGATGGATAAGACAGCGAGGGCCGAAACCGATGAGGTCTTTTCTGCCCGTTCTCTCCAGAGCCTCACGAACAAGCTCATAGTTTTTGGGATTCCGGTACTGTAAAAGAGCCCGCTGCATCGCTTTTTCCCTGGAGTCCCGGGGCACATGAACGGGCTTCATCGTCATGGGGTCCAGCCCCGTGTGGTACATCGCCGTGGCCAGACTCCCCGGTGTGGGGATGAAATCCTGGACCTGCTCGGGAGTAAAGCCGACGTCGCGGAGGTATTCGGCCAGTTCAACAGCATCTTCCAGGGTGCTTCCGGGATGGCTTGAGAGGAAATAGGGGACAAGAAACTGTCTCTTGCCGAGAGCCTCGTTAACGGAAGCGTAGGCTTCGCGGAAAGCATCGAAGACGTTGCGGGGAGGTTTGTTCATGGTCCTGAGAACCCGAGACGAGACGTGCTCGGGGGCAACTTTGAGCTGACCGCTGATGTGATGCCGACAGAGCTCCTCCAGGAACGCCGGGGCTCTGTCGGCCATGAGGTAATCGAAGCGAATTCCTGAACGGATGAAGACCTTCTTCACCTTCGGCAGGTTTCGAAGCTTTCTCAAAAGCTCCAGAAAGGCGCTATGATCGACGACAAGACGGGGACAGGCCTTCCATCCGATACAGTTTTTCCCCTTGCAGGCCCCCCTCTTGGTCTGGTCCGGGCAGGCCGGAGCCAGAAAGTTGGCCGTCGGACCGCCGACATCGTGAATGTAGCCTTTGAAGTCGGAACGCTCCGTGAGCCTTCGGGCCTCCTCCAGCAGAGAGCCCTCGCTGCGGCTCTGGATGATCCGCCCCTGATGGTTCGTGAGCGCACAGAAAGAGCAGCCGCCGTAACAGCCGCGATGGGTGACGAGACTGAAGCGCACCTCCTCGATGGCGGGAACGCCTCCGGCCTCGTCGTACCGAGGATGCCAGGTCCCGGCATAGGGCAGCTCGTAGATCCCGTCGAGCTCCTCTAGCTCCAGAGGGCGGGCCGGGCGATGCTGCACAAGCCATCGCGAACCGTGGCGCTGGACCACCGTCTTTCCCCGCCGCGGATCCTGCTGTTCGTACTGAATACGGAAGGCCCGCGCAAAGGCCTCCCTGCTTCCCGATACCTCTTCGAAAGAGGGCGACTCCACGTAATCCCAGAGGCCGTCGAGAGAGGCTGCGAGGAGACAGGTCCCGTCGATGCCGGTGATCGCATCGACGGGAACGCCCATGGCAAGCATACGGGCGATCTCGCCGATCTGAAGCTCGCCCATGCCGTAGACGAGGAGGTCGGCACCGCTGTCGACGAGAATCGATCGGCGCACAGCGTCGGACCAGTAATCGTAGTGGGCGAAACGTCTGAGACTGGCTTCGATACCCCCGATGACAAGCGGCACGTCGGGCCAGGCCTGCCGGGCCCTCTGACAGTAGGCCAAAGTCGCCCTCTCGGGGCGCAGGTCTCCCTGCCCTCCCGGAGAATAGGCGTCACGGCGGCGCCGTTTTTTGGCCGCCGTGTAGCGGTTGAGCATGGAATCGAGGTTCCCAGCCGTAACGAGCACAGCCAGCCGGGGCCGCTCATAAGCGAGAAAATCCGCGGGGCCGTGCCAGTCCGGCTGAGCCAGAAGAGCCACACGATAGCCCAGGCTTTCGAGATAACGGCCGATCAGGGCATGTCCGAAACTGGGGTGATCCACATAGGCATCCCCCGTGACGAGAAGAAAATCGTAGCTCTCCCACCCTCTGTCCCTGATGTCCTCCGGTGACAGCGGGAGAAAAGATGTGTCGATCATGGCGTTCCATCGTCCTTCCCTGATAGGAGGCTCTCCTGTCCTGAGACAAGACGGTTTCAGAGCAGCCGCGAGTAGCGTCTTTCGTGCTCCAGAAGCCTCTCCTTCAACTCCAGTCCTCCTCCGTAGCCGACAAGACGTCCGTCGCTGCCGATAACGCGATGGCAAGGTACAATGATGGCCACAGGGTTGCGGTGATTGGCTCCACCCACAGCTCTGACTGCCTTGGGCCTGCCGATGCGTCGCGCGATCTCGCCGTAACTGACCGTCTCACCGTAAGGGATTCGGCAAAGTTCAGCCCAGACAGCCTGCTGAAAGGGCGTACCTCCAAGATCCAGAGGGATATCAAAAACATGGAGAACTCCCTTGAAATAGTCCTCCAGCTGTTTTCGAGCTTTCTCAAGCAGCACCGATGATTCAGATATCCCTGATGCCTTCTCGCCCGAGACCAGGATATGGAGCTCACAAAGCCCCTTTTCCGATGCCCGAAGACGAAGCGTCCCGAAGGAGCTGGGGAAAAAGAGAGTTTTCATCGGGAAGCGACCTCCTTTCGTAAAACTGCCGACGGACCTTTGCGAAAAACAAAGAAGGCGTAACCGTACTGGTCGCCATGACGCTTCCAGAGGGAGATCTCCTGCCTCTCGATCTCAATGAGGGCTTCCAGTGAGGCCTCGCCCTTGTACTCTTCGGCAAGGAGGTCCAGCCGCGCCTCAAGGGGCTTGTAGTAATCGAGCCAGTCCTCCCGGGGCAGAATGAAATGTCCCAGGGGCTCATAACCCACTCCCTCTGCACAGGCCAAATTTTCGCTCACTGTCCCCATCAACGGGTAGGCCTCTTCCCAGAAGGCACGAATCTCGGCACAGGGCGTCTCGGTCAAGTAGACCGCATCGGTAACGGCGACAACGCCGCCCTGTTTCAGCAGAGGGCGCCAGAGACCGAGCCCCCTCTGGAAACCGACGAGGTAGATGGCTCCTTCGGACCAGATCAGGTCGAAGCTTTCCTCGGGGAAAGGCATGCAGGCCATATCGCCTTCGACAACCGTCAGACGATGAGCCAGTCCCTCGTCGAAGGCGGACTGCGCGAGCCGATCCAGGTAAGGGCGATGGGCGTCCAGAGCGAAGACACGTCCCTTCAGGGACCGGAGCAGCGTCAGGGTCTGACGGCCCGGACCGCAGCCGACGTCGAGAACCCAGGGTTCTTCCTCAAGGGGACAGGCAAAAGCCAGAGCCCGCAACGTTGATCGCTCCGATCCGGGAGCCTCCTGTGACAGGCCACTGTGAATAAGAAAAAGCGATCCTCTGTCGATGGGGTTCCCCTCCTCGCCTTTCGTCGCTACGGGCAAAGACACCTTTACCCCCTGTCGTTTTGAAGAAAAACTGCTATGCTGTTGTCTATCTTCACAACACAAGGGGAGCAAATGACGTTGACCGTATCCTGCACCATTCCGCCAGCCAATATCCGCCTCGACATCCTGACAGATCTCGTCCAGAGCGCCCAGATAGGGCTGAAACAGTTCGTCGCCTCCCTCGGCCACGGACTCTCCTTCGACAGAAGCGACGTCCGGCTCGCGTACCAGATGCCGGAAGGGCGCATCGTGACCATGCTGGGCTATGTCGGCCACATCCAGGGAGGACTCTCTCTCGTCATGGACGAGGCCTCCTTCGAGGTCCTTTTTCGAGCCCTATCGGGAGGCCTTATGGAACCTTCTCTTGACGACCCTGTCGTTATCAGCGCCTCTGGCGAAATGCTCAACATGATCGGCGGACAGATGATCATGCAGCTTGCGGAGAAGGGATACTCTCTGGACCTGACGCCGCCTCAGATCTTCCTGGGCGATACGATCCGCCCGGTTTCGAT
Organism: Synergistales bacterium; assembly: GCA_018433595.1. GTDB lineage: Bacteria > Synergistota > Synergistia > Synergistales > Aminithiophilaceae > Aminithiophilus. Next base: position 22,849 of record JAHDQY010000004.1, on the reverse strand, counting down.
CTCGGCAAACCGTCACTTCATCCTCCCCTATCGAATCGTCGGAGCGGAAGGGAAGTTGTTCTTCGCCGTCATGGCGCTACGTCACAGTGACAGCACCGAGACATGAACAACCGGCAAGGAGAGGACTGTCATCTGACCGCATCGTTTCCATTTTAGCCCATCGGAAAGGCTGAATCGATAGAAGAGGGCCCGCATCTCAACGAGCGGACCCTCTTCTCTTTCGTGTATTTTGCGCACATCAACTGAGGCGTTTAACCACTAAAGCCACGCCCTGTCCTCCACCGATGCAAGCACTGGCTATCCCCAAATTCTTGTCGCGGTTCTTAAGCGCATAAAGGAGAGTCGTCAGAATCTTGGCCCCAGAAGCGCCGATGGGATGTCCCAGGGCGATGGCCCCGCCGTGGACATTGAGGCGATCCATATCGAAGGGCATCACACGGTGACAGGCGATGACCTGAGAGGCAAAGGCCTCGTTGATCTCAATGAGGTCCATGTCCTCCAGAGCGAGGCCTGCCTTGGCAAGAGCTTTGGGCATGGCGATGGTAGGACCCAGGCCGAAACGCTCCGCCTTGAGGGCACCGGCGGCATAGCCGACGATTTCGGCCATGGGTTTGAGCCCCTGAGACTCGGCCCAGTCGCCGTCGGCGATGACCAGAACGCTGCCCGCATCGCAGAGAGCCGAACTGGAACCGGCCGTGATGGTGCCGTTTTTCTTGAAGATCACCGGCAGCTTAGCGAGGGCCTCCATCGTCGTGTCGGCCCGGGGGATCTCATCTTTGTCGATGACGATCTCGCCCTTCTTGCGGTCCCTGTAGGAGACGGGGAAGATCTCCTTCTTGAAATAGCCCCTTTCTATCGCCTTGCTGGCCTTTCTGTGGCTGTCAAGGGCAAAGCGGTCCTGCTCCTCCCGGGTGATGGAGAGCTCCTTGACGAGGTCTTCCGTGGCCTCACCCATCAGCTTGCCGGCGACGGGGCAGAGGAAGCCGTCCTTATGGAGAACATCAAGGGCCTTCTTCTCGCCCATCCGGTGACCCCAGCGCGCGTCAGGGAGGAGGTAGGGCACGTTGGAGGCGCTCTCCATGCCGCCGACAACCATGGCCTTGGCGTCACCGAGGCGGATCCTGTCGCTGCCGAGCATGACTGTGCGGATACCGGAGCCGCAGCGGATATTGACGGTAAAAGCTGGAATGGCCTGAGGCAGACCGCCCTTGTAAAGGGCAATCCGGGCAGGATTGGCCCCGACGCCGGCCTGCCAGCCGTTGCCGAGAATCACCTCGTCGATGACCTCACCGGACAGTCCGCTGCGCTTCATCGCCTCAGTCACGGCCATGCCACCCAGATCGGAGGCCTCGAAGCGGGAAAGCCCTCCGCCGAATTTCCCTCCCGCCGTCCGGCAGGCGCTGAGAATAACGACCCGTGCCATCACTATTCCTCCTCCGTGCCCTGCATGATCGGCAGGGGATCGGCCACAGTGTACTCGGCCTCGGTGACGGCCTTGAGGTCTTCAAGGGTCACATCGGGAGCGATCTCGACGAGTTCCATCTTCCCTTCGCGGATGCGAAAGACGGCATACTCCGTAACGATGAGCCCGACGACGCCCTTGGCAGTCAAGGGAAGGGTACATTTTTTCAAAATCTTGGCACCGCCCTTCTTCGTCGTATGAGTCATGGCAATAATGACGTGGCGGGCTCCGGTGACAAGATCCATGGCACCCCCCATTCCAGGCACCATCTTTCCCGGAACCATCCAGTTGGCGAGGTCTCCTTCCTGGTTTACTTCAAGAGCTCCGAGAACGGTGGCATCGACATGTCCGCCCCGGATGAGACCGAAGCTGAGATCACTCGAAATAAGAGCGCTTCCGGGAAGAAGCGTGAGATGGCGCCCCCCCGCTCCGATAAAACGGAGATCTGGTTTCTCCGGCGCCGGACCGGCGCCGATGACTCCGTTTTCGGTCTGAAAGATGACACGGATATTTTCGGGAATGTAATCGGAAACAAGAGTCGGGATGCCGATTCCCAGGTTGACGACGTCACCGTCTCCGAACTCTTTTGCGACACGGCGTGCAACGCGACTGCGGACAAGGTCTTCGTTAAGTTCTGGCAGCATAGTAATGGTCTCCCTTCATAACAAGCGCGTCGACAAGAATTCCCGGAGTGACGACATCGTTGGGATTGATCTCCCCGGCTTCGATGACGGAATCAACCTCGGCTATGACATAATCGGCGGCTGCAGCCATGACGGGGTTGAAGTTTCTGTTTGTCCCGAAATAGGTCAGGTTACCGCGACGATCGGACTTATGTGCCCTGATAAAGGCCACATCAGCCCGGAGCGGCAGTTCGAGAATATATTTCTTCCCCCCGACCTCAAGGACCTGCTTGCCCTCCTCCACGACGGTACCCACGCCGGTGGGGGTCAGAACCCCCCCCAGCCCGAAACCACCGGCGCGAATTCGTTCAACGAACGTCCCCTGGGGGCAGAGTTCAAGTTCCATCTCGCCGTCATGAAAGAGCTGGCCCGTCTTTCTGTTGAGCCCTACATGAGAAGCGATGACCTTTTTCACCTGGCCGTTGGCGACAAGTCTGCCGTGGCCCACGTTCTCATAGGCCGTGTCGTTGGAAATCAGCGTCAGATCACCGACACCTGACGCCACGAGGGCTTCGACGAGAGAATAGGGAATTCCACCGTAGTTGAACCCCCCAACCATGACGCTTGAACCGGGCCTGACTCGCCCGACGGCCTCTGCGGCCGAAAAAACCGGCTTGATCACCTTGCGAGACATAATCTGGCACACCTCCTGATCATGCGGACCTAGCTCCCCAGAGTGGCTGTTTTTCTTGGAAGCCGGGTCTTTTGAAAAGCAAAAACAATGGCGACAACGGCAACGGCAGTGCCATTGGCCATAAGCGACGGGTAGATGATGAGAAAGGGGACAGCGAGGAAAGCCAGCCTCTCGAGGAAGTTCAGATCACTCACGAAGAAACCCTGAACTCCCGCAGAAAGGGCGATGATGGCGATCAGAGCCGTAACGCAGCCCAGAATGATCATCACCGGATTTCCCCGGAGAAGTAGATAGGGATTGTAGACGAACATATAAGGGACCAGAAACCCTGCAACGGCCGTCACGAGAGCCGTGAATCCCGTCTTGAGGGGGTTCGACTTGGCGATGCCCGAAGCGGCGTAGGTGGCCAGAGCCACGGGAGGCGTCACGTCGGCCAGAACACCGAAGTAGAGACAGAAGAGATGAGCCGACAGCATGGGAACGCCCATCTGAGCCAAGGCGGGAGCAGCCAGCGTGGAAGTGATGATGTACTGGGCCGTCGTCGGGACACCCATACCGAGGATGATGGATCCCACCATGGTCAGCATGAGGGCCAGCGGCAGAATACCGTGGGAGAGACTCAGAACGAAAGAGGAAAAAGCAAGGCCGACACCGGTGATGCCGATGACACCGATAACGATGCCGGAACAGGCACAGGCCGCGGCGACTTCGATGGCACCGATGGCGCCGTTGATGAGAGCGTCGAGAACGCGCTGAGGTGTCATGCGGTACTCTCTTTTGCCCAGCCAGGAGACCCCAACGAGGAGAACGATGGACCAGAAAACGGCCTTGACGGGCGAGTAACCAAGGGCCAGAAAAACGACAAGAGTCACAATCGGAAAAAGAAGGTGCCACCCTTCCTTCAAAATGACCTTCGCCTTGGGCAAGTTGTCTGCATCCAGCTTTTCCATGCGCCTCTTGCCTGATCGGAAGTGAACCATGGCCATGATTGAAATAAAGTAGAGCGTCGCAGGGATAGCGGCCGCCACGACAATCTCCCAATAGGAGATCCCCAGGAACTGGGCCATGATGAAGGCGGCGGCACCCATGACGGGCGGCATGACCTGCCCCCCGGTCGAGGCGGCGGCGACGATGGCTCCTGCAAATTCGCTCCTGTAGCCCGCCTGCTTCATCAGAGGGATAGTAAAGGCACCCGTCGTCACCGCGTTGGCGCAGGAGCTGCCCGATACGGTTCCCATGAGAGCGCTGGCGACAACGGCCGCCTTGCCCGGACCGCCCTGACTCCTGCCGGTAAGAGCCACGGCGAGATCGATGAAGAACTGGCCCGCCCCAGAGGAGCTCAAAAAAGCTCCAAAAAGGACGAAGAGGAAGATGAAAGAAGCCGAAACACCGAGAGGGACGCCGAAGATACCATCGGTTCTAAGGTACTGGAAGGGCGCGATCTCCTCGATGGGAAAGCCGCCGTGAGCCAAAAGGCCCGGGAAATAGGGCCCGAAAAGGGCGTAGACGATAGCGATGATGGCCATAATGGGCAGAGGCCAACCCATTGAACGCCGTGCCCCCTCAAGGACGAGAACAATCATGGCCAGCCCCAGATAGATGTCCGAGACGATGGGGAGGCCTTCCCGCATGGCGATGGCATCCCAGTTGATGACAATATTGAGACATCCCGCCGCCATCACTGCGGCACAAACCCAGTCCCAGATGTCGATACGATCTTGGGGTCGCTTCCGGCTCACGGGATAAAGGAGGAAAAGAAGAACACCCATAAAAAACCAGTGAATGCCCCTTTGGTGCATGGCCGGCAGAAGACCGAAAGCGGCCGTATAGAGGTGGAAGATAGAGGCTGCAAGAGCCAGGCCTGCAACGATCCACCACTGCCAGCCCGAAAGGGTCCGACGCTTGCCGCCCTCGACGTCTTCGACGGGAACGGCAACACAATCCGCAAGGGGAAGGGGTTCTTTCTTGTTCACGGCGTGTTCGCTGTCTGTCATTGTGGGAAAACCTCCCTGTCAATTTCGTTGATGTCCTATGGAAATCGGGGGGAGACAGCGCCTCCCCCCAATGGAAGGGAGCTTCCTATTCCACCGGAACCTCGATGCCGTGCTCGGCAAAGAACTTTCCGGCTCCAGCCGTGAAGGCAATGATGCCGACGCTGGCCTCTTCTGGAACGAAGTGAGCGGCCTGTTGGGTCACCTTGACGAACTCCTCGCGGTTGTCGATGAGGGTCTTCACCAGGTCATAGCCCAGCTTCTCGTCCATATCGGCATTAACGGCCAGGAAGTTACCGTCGGCGACGGTGAGGACATCGTCGGCCATGCCCGGGTAGGTGTCCTTGGGGATCTTGTAGGCGAAGAGGAAGGGGTGCTGCTCCGTCACCTTGGCCACGAGATCCTCGGGAAGGGGGATGAGGACAACGTCGCGGACGGCGGAGACTTCGAGGATAGCCGATCCGGGCGTGGCGAAGTTCCAGAAGACGGCATCGACGTTGCCGTCCTTAAGGGCCATGACGCCCTCGGGCTGAGTCAACTGCTGCTTCTGAAGGTCCTTTTCGGGATCTATGCCGGCGGCGGCAAGGATCATCTGGGTCAGGACCTGGTCACCGCCGCCGGGAGCGCCGAGAGAGACCTTCTTGCCCCTGATATCCTCAAAGGAGGTGATGCCCGTACGGGTCGTCGTCACGAGATGATGGGGAGCGGGGTACATGTGCATGAGGATCCGCAAGGGAAGCTTGCCGTCCTGCTCAAAAGCGTCCAGGCCATGATAGGCCTGATAGAGGGTGGAGCCCATGGTCATGCCGATCTGTGCCCGGCCCGAGGCCAAGAGACGACAGTTCTCGCGGGAGGCGGACGTGGAGCGGGATGTGGCCTTGACACCGATGTCAGCCTTGGTCAGGACCTCAGCCATAGCACCACCGAGGGGGTAATAGGTTCCTCCGACACCGCCGGAACCGATGGTGACGAAGGTCACTGCAAAGGCGGAACCTGCGAAGGCAAAAAGACTTGCAATAACCAGGGCTGCAACGAAACTCTTCTTCATTACGCTGCTTCCTCCTTCCAAATGATGGTGCCAGTTTCCTGCTTCTCCGAACGACCGACGCATGTTGCCGGGATAAGAGCCCCTAGACCCTTCCGGGGCTATCAAGGAAGGAGCTTCTTCACCGCAGCGGCAAGCCCCTCTTCCAGCTTTTCGAGGATCATGTCGACCTCTTGGGCCGTCACGACCAGAGGAGGACCGAGAAGGAAATTGTCTCCCTCCACGCCATCGATCATGCCGCCGCCGGGATAGATGACGAGCCCCCGGTCGAGGCATTCCCGCATCGCCAGGGCCGAGGCGCCCTTGGCCTTGGCGAAGGGCATGCGGGTCTCCTTGTCGGCCACAAACTCGAAGCCCCACATAAGCCCTTTGCCGCGAACCTCACCCACCATGGGATTGGAAGCTTCGATCTTCCTGAGACCGGCCTCGAGCCGCTCTCCTTGAATCCTGGCATTCTCGACGACCTTGTGTTCCTTGAGGTAGCGGAAAACGGCTGCCGTCGCGGCCCCACTCAGGGGATTGCCGTTGTAGGTGTGGCCGTGGAGGAAGGCGCCACTGCCGTCGCGAAGCGTCTCGGCGATCTCGTTGCGGACGATGATCCCGCCCGTGGGGACATAGCCGGCAGCCATGCCCTTGGCCGTGGCGATGATGTCGGGTTTGACGTTCCAGTGATCGACGCAGAAATTGGCTCCCGTTCGGCCGCAGCCCGTCATGACCTCGTCGGCGATGAGGAGGATGTCGTAACGGTCGCAGATCTCCCGGATCATGGGCCAATACTCGTCGGGAGGCGTCAGGGCACCGACGGTGGAGCCGACGATGGGTTCGGCGATGAAGGCCGAAAGATACTGGGGGCCGATCCTGCGGATCGTTGCCTCCAGCTCCTTGGCGCAGAGAAGGCCACAGGAGGGATATTGGGCCCCGAAGGGACAGCGGTAGCAGTAGTGGGCGGAAATTTTGGGGAACTCCTGAAAAAGCGGGGTGAAGAGGCGGCGACGGGCCATGCTTCCGGCAAGGGCCATGGTGCCGATGGTGCTGCCATGGTAAGAGTTCCACCGGGCGACAACCTGAGACTTGATCGTCGCCAAGCCGTCGCGCTCGACATAATACTGCCGTGCGAGTTTCACGGCCGACTCGACAGCCTCACTGCCGCCGCTGACAAACCAAACATAGTCCAGCCCTTCAGGCGCCATGGAAGCCACCTCGCGGGCAGCATCTTCAGTAGCTTCAGTACGCCACCGTGACGGGTGAGCAAACTCTATTTTCCTCAACTGCTCCATAATGGCCTCGGTAATCTGAGGCACACCGTGCCCCAGATTGGAGATCAGAGCCCCGCTGCAACCATCGATGTAGCATTTGCCATTTTCATCGTAGAGATAGAGGCCCTTGCCTTTCACAATAAGAGGCGCCACTGTTTTGAAGCTGCGTGGAAGAACTTTTCCGTCCAACATGAATCAGCTCCTTGCTCACAGGTTATGCATACCGAGAAGCATTAACACCATCACTATATAGTTGTTGCAGGATTTCCTGCAACAACTATATAGACTATAATGCAAGATTTGTCAAAGAAAATATTTGCTGACTATTTTTGACCTGTTTGGATTTGATTTTTCTCGAAAAAGGAGGGGGATCCCGCCTCTTCATGGCGGGATCCCCCTCTTGAATTAAAAAAAAGAAACTTACCGCAAGAAAACGATCAGCGTCGTGTTGTTTCCTGGTAAATCTTCGCCTCGGCCCAGACCGCTTCAAGCCGTTCCAGCCGCTCCGAAGCACGGGAACCGAGACGATCCGTCACCCGCAGAAGCAGAGCGTTGAGAAGACCGACGGGAATCACAAAAGAGTCTATGTAGGAGATTTGAGATGAGGGAACGGTAACAGTGTAATCGGCTACCTCGGCCAGAGGGCTTGAAAGGGAATCGGTAATGGCCGCTGTAGCGAATCCCTGGCTACGTGCGAGGGTCAGACACTCGACAGTTTGACGCGTGTAGCGGGGAAAGCTGATGCCCACGAAAAGGCTTCCTTGGCGGGCCGCGACAGCCTGCTCCCGAAAAAGATCACCTTCAAGGTAGTGAACCTCCGGTAAAAACCAGGAGAGATAGGTCCCCAAATAGGCCACAAGCGCCCTGGCGCTTCGCAACCCGATGAGATAGATTGACGGAGCATTACAGAGAACCTCGGCCAAGACCTCAATAGGACCGTCATCAAGAGAGGCCAGGGCACTCAGTCCCCGCTGGAGGTCCTGGCGCAAGACGCGCTGGACGAGATTGGAGCCTTCTCCCGTCGCCTGATAAATCTGCAGTCTTTCAAGAGCGGAAAGCTGATCCCGCAGTGCTTCCTGGAGGGCGCTACGTAACTCGGGAAAACCCGGGAAGCCGAGAGATGCGGCAAGACGAATCACCGTAGACTCGCTAACTCCGACCTGTTCTCCGAGTTGCGCCGCCGTCAGGAAGGCAGCTTCTCGAGGCAGGGTCAATAAAAAGCGCGCCACAACCTGCTGCCCTGCAGGCAAGCGGTCCATCCTGCCCTTGATGATCTCCCAAAGCATCTCCATTTTCGCTCCTTCCCTCGTACATCCTCAGGAAAGTGTTCGCTCTTCCCCTACGACAAGGAGGAATGTCTTAGTTTTTCCCCTCCCCCCGCTGCTCCAGCTCAAAAAGATAGGCACGCCCGCCATCGGCTGTCCCAATCAAGGTAAAGCCAAGCTTGGCCAGGACCTGCATGGCTCCAAGCTCTTCCCGTGTCGTTCGGGCACGGATCAAGCGAGCCCAATGGCTTTCAAAAGCCCAGGCGACAAGAGCCTCGGCTCCCTCTGTGGCCAGACCTCGCCTCTGAAAGGAAGGGAGTACTTCGTAGCGCAGCTCGACACCGCCCTCTTCGTCGGGAAGCTCGCGAAAACCGCAGATGCCGACAAGTGAGGGAGAACGGCGCCCTCTCCCCTTGAGAATCAGGAACCATAACAGAAAACCGCTGCCGCCCTCTCCGGTTTCCCTAAGGCGCCGATGGGTTTCCAGATGTTCGTCCAGCGAAAGGGGCGGCCATGCAGGAGGCGCCTCGACTCTCAAATGAGCGGCCAGAAGAGCTCCGTCACGAGGATCGACCGTTTCGGGAAGTTTTCCGAGAGGGATAAGACGAAGCCGTTCCGTCACAAGCCCTCCCTGATGGTAGCGGCAGCGTGGGATCACCCCTCTGGAACAGGAGAAAGGCCTCACGGCCATCCTGGGATCTCACCGACCAGGGCCCCTTCTCCCTCGGACCTGAGTTTCTCAAGGACCTCCAGATGAAGGGCATAATAGGAACGGACATAGGGTTCCTGAACCTGAAAAGACCAATGGACATCACGGATGACATGGGCTCCCCCTTGAAAATCACCTCTGCGGAGCGCTTCAACCAGATCTTCATGTTCCTGGTGGTTCTTCTCCTCCCAGGCCATCACCAAATGTTCGTTGCGGGGGAATTCGTAGAGACGCTGTTTGTAGATAGCGAGCTGATGAAGAAGCTCTTCATTCTCGGAAAGGTCCAAAAACCCACCGTGGAACTGGAGATTGAGCTCCAGATATTCGGAGATCTCTCCCCCTTTGAGACGCTCCATCATGCGATCGTTGATAACCGCCATCATCTCGATTCTCTCCGGAGAGAGGCGTTCGGCCACTTCCAGAAGCACCGATCCTTCAAGAGCCCCGATGAGCTGATAAATGTTGCGAATCTGCTTGAGGCTGAGGGCGTTCACCACAGCCCCTCGGCGGGGGAATATGGTGACGAACCCCTCCGATTCCAGCTGAACCAACGCTTCTCTCAAAGGGGTCGTGCTGATTTTGAGAGCCTGGCTGACCTCCTTAAGGTTGAAAAAGGAGCCGGGAAGAAGTTGCCCCTCATTCATCTGTCGCCGCAAATACTCATAGACGATCTCTCTCAGTGACCTGATGGGCGGAGTGATCCTGGACAACATGTTTCGCCCTCCATCGAAGCAATTTGCAGCACTTTCTGAGAAAGTGCCTTCTTTCGAAGATAAGAGTACCATATCACAGGGCGATCGAAACATTTGGCACAGGGCAAAGCACTCTCTCTTGTGCTAAGATTTTCCATGTGATATTTTGTATGTTATGGAGACTCTTCTTCTCACGACATGGCGTCATGAGCGCCAATGAGCACCAACAGTGTGGAGCGGAAAGGACGGTCACAGCATGCTGAATGCGGTAAAAATCGAGGCGCTCGCCGCCTCCATCAGGGAACAAGGTGTCGATGTCTTTCTTATCGGCACATCGTCGGATCTGGAGTACGTCAGCGGACTGGCTTTGCACGAGTGCGAGCGGTTCAAGGGGCTTTTCGTCACATCCACCGGTCAGACCTTTTGCATCGTCCCGCACCTCTATCTCCAGGAATTCAAGGCGGGCATGCCGGAAAACACTCCCCTTTACGTCTGGGAAGATCAAGACTGGTTCTTCTCCTCCCTTGCGAAAGCTTTCAAGGAACAGGGAATCGGCCCTGGCGCCAAGCTGGCCGTCAACGACAGCATCAGAGCCGTCGATGCCATTGAGATCGCAGAACGCCAGAAGGTGACACTCGTCAACGGCTGGCATTTCCTTGATGCCATGAGGGCCCGGAAAGACCCCCATGAAGTCGATTGTATGCGTCGTGCGGGCCAGATCGCAGACGAAGCCCTGGCGGAACTCCTTTCTTTCATTCGTCCGGGACGGACAGAACGGGAGATCAAACGTCGCCTTCTCGATCTCATGGAAGCCCACGGAGCCGATGGCGTTTCCTTTTCACCCATCGTCGCCCGGGGGGCCAACGCCGCAATGCCTCACTACAACCGTGAAGACGGTGTCGTGAAAGACCATGACACCGTTCTCATCGATTTCGGCTGTCGCTACAGGGGATACTGTTCCGACACGACACGGACCCTTTTCGTCGGCGAACCCACGGGAGAGGAAGGCCATCTCTATGAGATCGTTCTCCAGTCGCAGAAGGCGGGAGAAGCGGCCGTCCGCCCCGGAAGAGCCGCCCAAGACGTGGACCGAATCGCCCGCAAGGTCATCGAAGAGGCGGGTTACGGCGCCTACTTCAACAATCGCCTCGGTCACGGCATCGGTCTGGCCGTCCATGAAACACCCTATATCATGGAGGGCAACGAAGAACCTCTTGAAAAAGGGATGACTTTCAGCATCGAGCCAGGCATTTACATTCCGGAGAAGATCGGCATCCGCATCGAAAACATCGTTCTCGTCACCGCCGAAGGCTGTCAGTCCATGAGCAGCTTCCCTCGGGAGGTCGTCAACGTCCTCGACTTCAAATAGTCACTGTCTGAAGATCCCGGCGGGAAGACGAAGGGAGGCCGCCTCTTTCGAAAGAGGCGGCCTCCCTTCGTCTTTCATGATTTCCACAACTCACCGGGAGACGTCCTCCGAGAGAGGCCCCTCCAAAACGATACGGGCCTTTCCGCCTAAACGGGCTTCGACGATAAGCCCCGCGCTTGCCGCATAGATATCCTCGATAGCCAGATTCTCAAGCTCCGCCTCGAGAATGAAGCCGTCACCCAGCGGGGAACGCCGCAGCATCTCGGCGAGCTTCTCTCGCTGACGGTCAAGCTCACCGCCCAGGGGAAAGACAAGCCGTTCGGCGATCTTTTCCCGAAGGACCCCCTGGGCAAGCCAGCTTGCCATTCGCGCCAGTCCGCTGGTGGTGTTCGCGTCATAGTCGAAATCCGCCAGAATCAGCGTCCGGTCGTCGGCCTGCCACAGAGGACGTCCCCTGAGATGAAGGGTTCCCTCAAGCCCCCAGAGGCTCTGCCGTCCCTTCACATCGAGGGCGGCGAAAAGGAATCCGCCTCCGCCGGAAAGAGCGAGATCGCGCACATCCAGCCGCACCCCGCCGCCCAGTTCGAACGTGTTGTCAACGAGGCTTCCCGAAATGAGATCTCGAAGCCCCTCATAAGAAAGGTGCAAGGGAACGTGAAAATCAAGGCCATCCAGAGGCGGCTGTCCCAGCACGTCGACCGGAAGGCTCTCTGGATCGACGGGTTCAGGCCTCTCGGGACGTATCGCAAGGAGACAGCGCAATCCTGCCGTCAGCTCAAGCCGTCCGGCATCGACGCGCAGGGGTTCAAGGTAGAGTCTTTCCGGTTTGACGTCAAGCCAGAGGGGAGGCTCGGAGGAGAGCTCGACGGGGCGATGAAGCCGCTTCCAGAGATCGTTCAGTCTCTCGCGCGTCCGGAGAGCTTCGTCGAGACGGGCCTCGATCTCTACGGAGCGGCTCTCGATCTGTTTTTCAAGGAAACGCGATGCGACGCCGCCGATGGAGACGGAATGGCCCAGGATTTCCAGCTGAGGTTCCCCTATCCAGGCGATTTTCACCGACGGCGCGAGATGGAGCGTCCCGTCCCCGTCGAGCCGGGGCAAAAGGAAGACCGTAGCGACAAGAGAACCTGACGGTTCCTGGGTAAAGCTGGGCCGCAGTCCCAGCACCTCGCCTCTCCACCGTACCGAAGAAGCGAAGGAGAGAGGAAGGTTGACGGCAATCGTTCCCTCCTCAAGGCGAACCGTTACCGGCCCGTCACGTGAAACGACAAAATCGCCCCGCGCCTCGCCGACCGGGACTTCCAGAGGGCGATCACGCTCTTCGTAGCGACCGAATTCCAGCTCCTTTTCAAGGAGAGCGGCCACCTCGTCAGCCGTCATCACCAGAGAAAGCGAGAGAAGAGACGGAGAAGAAGCCATCTCGCCGATTTCGTCAGGCGGAGGAACGGGGGGATTGACATCGAGCCGGGAGACTCGGACTCCGGCAAACCAGAGTCCGGCTCCGATGAGAAAGACGCAGAGGAGCAGTCCCCAAAAAGGTGCCTTTTTCACGAAAACACCGCCTTTCTCAACGATTTTATCGAAACCCGCCGTCTTGGGAAGGACCTTCCTTCAAAGACGGCCGGATTCATCCTTTTCGCCGGGACAGCAATCTTTATGATGAAGCGCTGCTTTCCCCTTCCAGCGGAAAACAGCGGCGGCGAGGGCAAGCGACAAAAACGCCGCAATTAAGGGGACCGCACGATAGCGCTCCCCCGCAACGGAGCGGAGGCCGAAAAGGCCAAAGCCGATGAAGAGCGCCGCTGCCGTCAGCCGGAGGGCCTTTTCAGGAAGGCGCCGACAAACGGTCGCTCCGGCGAGAACGGCCAGTCCGTTAGCTATCATCATTCCCGTCGTCGCCCCGAGCCAAACCGGAAGGAGGCTCCCGAACCTTGCCGCAAGAGTCATCGAGGTCAGCTGGGTCTTGTCACCCATCTCCGCGAGAAAAAAAGCGATGTACACGGTCAGGAAAGGTCCGAAAGACGAGCTTTTCTCGCTCTTTTCGAAGCCATCGCCCACAAGAGCCCAGAGGCCGAAAAGGATGAAGGCTCCTGCGGCTCCTCCCTGAAGCACGCGCTCCGGCACGACGTGTGTCAGAAGACCTCCGGCAAGGACGGCGAGGAGATGGTTGGAGAGACTGCCCCAGAAAATCGCCCAGAGAACCGTCTTCCAGGAATAACGGCAGGCAAAGGCCATCGCCAGGAGCTGAGTCTTGTCTCCCATCTCGGCCAACACGACAAAGGCAAGAGAGACAAAGTAGGCCGTCATGAGCTAATCCCGCTTCTTTTCAAAATGACTTTCTCCTCCCCCACCCACTCCGGAAAGAATGGACGAAACGCACGGGACACGCGAGAGACGACCCCGCCGTGCTCTCAAAAGAGTCTACCGGGCCAGGGGATGCCGTCAAGGCGCATTCAGCGGGTGTAGCGATCCGCTACGGAAGAGGCGCCGAAAGCGTAGGGCTTCCAGCGGCAGCGGTACCCCGATCCGACGACCATCCCCGCGATGGCAGCGACGACCTCCCGCGTCCGCCCTCCCATGCCCACGTCGAGATGGATCTCAATCTCTCCGCGGAAACGGCCGGGATAAGCCTTGCGGCGATCGACTTCGTGGAGAAAGAGTTCGGCGACTTTGAGGGAACGGTGGGCCTCTTCGAACATGCGTTCCTGGAAGGAGAGGCAACCCCGCTTTCGATCCACCTGATAGAAATAGATGGCATGACAGCCGACGCGGTGGACAACGAGGGTCGAAACATAAGTTGTCTCCTCGCCATGTCTCTGGCTGTCGGTACCGATGATGAAACGATAAGGCCATCCCGCCTCGGCCGTGAAGCGACTGATGATCGAGACGACTTCACCGAGGGGGATCGAACCGTATGTCGGCGACTGCCACATGGTCACACCTCCTTGAACTCCAATTGTACGCCTTTCCCCCACCGAAGGATCGCACAAATCATCTGTTCCCAAAAGAAGGACTCGAACCGAAGGCGTAGTACAATGGAACCACCCTGTTTCAGGAGGCGTTTGCATGGAAGATCGTCGTCTGCGACGGATCGAAATGGCTTCCCAGAGGATGAGCGTCCTCTTCCTGGCCATCTTGACTCTCATCGCTCTCGGAACCGTCCTGCGGGCGGGGCGAAGCGTCGTGCTCCCCCTGATTGTCGCCATGCTTGTGTCCAATATTTTCATCCCCTTCGTGCGAAAGGCGGCCCAGAAAGGCATCCACCCCTTCCTCTCGGTCTCTGTCGTCTTGTGCTTTTTCGTCGGCATCTGCCTGATCGCTCTCGTTGCCATCCATGCCCGCATCGTCACCCTGGCGCAGGCTTTCCCCCGCTACTACGCCAGCCTCCTCACGCTGGCCCAATCGCTGGCCAACGATTATGACCTGCCCGTCAACTTCTGGGAGGGGTTCAACCTGGGAGACAAGGTGGCTGCCCATCTCTTCAACCTCTCGGGATCCCTCGTCTCCCTTCTTTCAAATCTGGTCTTGATCATCATTTTCATGGTTTTTATCCTTCTAGGAGCACCCCACTTCGAGTACAAGCTCCGCAAGGCATTCTCCGTCAACAGCGTCGATAGGGTGCAGTCCATTCTCGAGAAAATCTCCTCCCAAGTCGGCCGCTATCTCGTTACCCAGACGCTTATCAGTGCGGCGACAGGCATCATGGTCTGGCTTTTCCTCGCCTTCTTCGTGGGCGTCGACTTCCCCATCACCTGGGGCATTCTTGCCTTCTTCCTCAATTTCATTCCCACCATCGGCTCCATCGTCGCCTCGGTACCGCCGATTCTTTTCGCCCTTGTCCAGTTCTATCCGGACCTCGGCCCCTTCACCACTGCAACCCTCGGTCTTCTTCTGATCCAGATGATCATGGGCAATTTCCTTACGCCCAAGCTGATGGGCGATCGTCTCAACATCAGCCCTGTCGTCGTTCTTCTTTCTCTGCTCCTCTGGGGATGGCTCTGGGGGATCGCCGGCGCCCTTCTCTCCGTTCCCATCGCCTCCGTCATCAAAATCGTCTGCGAGAACGTCACTGTCTTGAATCCCGTCAGCGCCCTCATGGGGTCGGGGCGCACTTTCCGGCGAGAGTTCGAAAAAAGGAGCATTCCTTCGGAAAAACGGAGCGAGCCGAACTGACGTTCGGCTCGCTCCGTTTCCGATATTCTTTAAGAACTTCCCAGGGAACCGGCTTCAACCGTCCAGCCGAAAGGGGCCGGGGAGATCGTAAGCCTCGCTTCTGATCCTTAGGAGAGCAGGTTTCCAAGTCCGCTCCAGCTTCGGCGACATTTCCGCCAAACGACAGAACAGATCAAGCGCCAGAACCTGCAACTCAGCACCCCTATCCGCCCCACCAACCGTTTCGAAGGTGCCGACCATTCTCCGTCCCACCTCCTAAAAGAAGGCCTCTCTTGGAGAGCGAGAAGCGCGCAATTATTGCGATGATTATACTACGCCCTCGGGACTTTAGGCAGAACCCCGTGAAAAGAGATCTCTGTTTTTCTTCAATCTTCCCGACCTGCGACAAGCCACCGTTGCCGCAAGCAGGTGAAGACTGCTCGACCCCTGGGAGCGAGGAATGTCAACGTATCCCCGGACCAAGCGCCACAAGCCATAAATGCCGGCTCATGTGAGGCGCCTGAGAGATGGAATTCCGGCACAGCCATCTTTTTACAAAATCTCTTCAGGAGAATTGACGGAAAATCGTACAGGATCAACTCTTTTCTGATATGATTTTTCTGAAGTAAGGATGAACCAGGGAGGGGGGAAGAGCCACGGATGTCTTTTCTACAGAATCTTTTTCAGATCCCACCGGAACGCCCGCCTTGGGGGATTGATCGTCCACCTTACCGACACCCCAAGCCGCAGCTACGGTTACCTGGGGAGGATGCTCCGGCACCTCCGACCCGACTGGGTCATTCACACCGGGGATCTGGCCGACGACATCAAAATCGGTCTCTACCCTCAGCTGAAAAATCTCTACGTCGAGCACGTTGAACGTCTTCTCTCCATCCTGGAGGAACACTCCGCCCAGATTCCTCTCATCATGGGCAATCACGACATCGTCGACAGCGTACGAGAAAAAGCCGCCATCAGCCACGTCCTGACGGAACCGGCAAATCTGAAGATAGGCGAGCTGAAACTCCGCGTCGGACGCAACCAAAAAGAGATCGCCTCCGATCCTCAGCCGCTCAATCTCTTCGGCCACGACCTCAGCATCCGCAGCGGGTTGAGAGAAGAAAAGCTTTACCTGAACGGAATCGAAGGGATCCACCCGATCTGCCCGGAGACAGGAATGTTCCGACGCCTTCGCTACCCCATCGGCACTGACGAGAGCCGCCTTGCCCGAAGACGATGCAGGCCCTGAAAAAACGCTGAAAAGTGAAAACGAAAGGGGAGATCGGATCTGCTCTCGCTCGTACGCACTACGGCTCGCGTGATCTATCTCAAGTGCGCCGATGTCCACCCCGTCGAGGCATTCCTCCAGTCCCGCGTCGCCGCCCGCTCCTTTAGTCCTGGCTTCGACCAACGAGGCTTTGACGAGACGAGCACTCTTATCTTCCTGGAACGCAAAAAACTCCGAGAGCGGTTGGTCGTGATTCAGGGAGCTCCCGACGAGATTTTGGCGGAACTCGTTAACGGTGGGATGGCCCCTCTCATCTGCCGAATCGACTTGGCTCCCGGCACACTTCTCATGCGGCTTACAGGAAAGATTGAAATGGCACTCAAGCGAATCAAAGAGGAGTTCAAAGCCAGAGAGATCATCCCCCATTTTCTTCTGCCGCCTTCAGAGAGATAAGAGACGGCTCTTTTCTTAACCCGACGCCCCCTGAACCAATCCCTCGGGTTTGATGAACTCTACCCGCTGGGGCTCATGCTCCCCAGCGAACGCGACGTCCTCTTCCCTCTCTTGAGAGAAGGGGCTCCAAGGTACCTGGAAGAGACCCTGGACGGACAGCAGTGGACCGAAGCCGAGCTCCGCATCTACGATGTCTACGCCCATTACGATGTCCAGGTCAACCGTTTTCTCATCGCTTTCCGCGATCTTGAACTGGGCATCGTCATAGAAGAAGGCTGGGGCAAGGATTATCCCCTGGCGATGATGGCGATCCCTATACAAGCTGCATCTTTTCACCCCCTTTTCCAAAGGGGAGATCAAGCGTCTGGCCATGGGGCTCGAGTTTCACCCTGACGGGACCCGCCTGGCCGATATTGACGTTTTCGAGAACGGAGTTCGCCTCAACTGATCCGACTTCAAGGGCAAGGGGAGCCTTTCCACACGATCGGAGCTTATCGCGTACCTCCGCAGGGGACTTCACGGCCGCCTTTCCAAGAAAGCCCTGGAGCAGATACTTGCCCTCGAAGAGGAGGCGCGGCGGCTCATTCCAAGCAATGCTCTCCGTCCGACGGAGAATTAGGAGGGATCTTCGCCACCGATCCCGTCGCTCTCCTCAGGGAAGGAGATGGGTCGAATGGACGCGAAAAGTCGAACCTTTCTCGTCGTGATTCTCCTGTTTCTCCTGATAGGCCTTCTTTCTTCAAGCCGCTCCGCCACGACAGGGACGGTCCCGCTGAGCTATGACCAGTTCAAATCCCTCTTGAGGACCGGCGGCATCGAAGAGGTCATTTTGACACCGAAGACCATCAGCGGAGTGATACGATCCCCCCTTCCTCAGGGAGTGGTCTCTGTTCACGTGAGCCAGCAGCTGGAACGACTCAACGGACGCTTCTCGACGGGCTTCGTCGACGATCCCGGACTGATCCCCCTTATGGAAGAGCAAGGCGTCTCCTTCCAAGGGCGCTCCGTTGACAACACCGCCCTCGCTTTTATTTCCTGGATCGCCCCTCTTGTCCTGCTCCTCTTTTTTTTCAGCTTTCTCAGCCGCAGGACGAGCTCCAACGGAGGAGGAGTCCCCGGCGTCATGGGCAAGAGCCGGGCACGCATCTCGGTTCAGACCGATGTCGGCGTCTCCTTTGCCGACGTGGCCGGCGTCGACGAAGCGAAAGAAGAGCTTCAGGAGATCATCACCTTCCTTCGGGACCCCGACCGTTTCACTCGCCTTGGAGGCAAAATGCCCAAGGGAATGCTTCTCGTCGGGCCGCCGGGAACAGGAAAAACCCTGTTGGCCAAGGCCGTCGCAGGAGAGGCCAACGTTCCCTTCTTTTCCATCTCAGGAAGCGAATTTGTTGAAGTCTACGTGGGGGTCGGCGCCGCCAGGGTCCGGGACCTTTTCGACCAGGCCAAGAAGACCGGTTCCTGCATCATCTTCATCGACGAACTCGACGCCCTGGGCAAGGTTCGAGGCATCGGTCAGAGCGGAGGGCACGAAGAGCGGGAGCAGACTCTCAATCAGCTCCTTGTCGAAATGGACGGTTTCGACTCCTCGAAAGGCGTCGTTATTCTCGGAGCGACAAACAGACCGGAAGTTCTTGACCCGGCCCTGCTCCGCCCCGGGCGATTCGATCGCCACGTCGTCGTCGACAGGCCCGACATCGTAGGTCGAGAGGCCATTCTCAAGACCCATGTGCGCAACGTCCAGATCGGCCCCGACGTCGATCTTCATCTCATTGCCGCCCGCACCCCGGGTTTCGTCGGCGCCGATCTGGCCAACGTCGTCAATGAGGCCGCCCTCCTCGCGGCAAGGCATGACAAGGACGCCGTAACCCTCGCCGATTTCGAGGAAGCCATCGATCGCGTCACGACGGGGCTTCAGAAAAAGAGCCGCCGCATCTCCGATAAAGAAAAGCGTATCGTCGCCTATCATGAGTCGGGACACGCCCTGGTCGCCCATTTCTCTGAAGGCGCCGAACCGGTGCATAAAATCAGCATCATCCCCACGGGCATCGGAGCCTTAGGCTACACTCAGCAGATGCCCGAAGAGGATCGCTACCTGCTCACCGAAAAGGAGCTGAAAAGCCGTATACGCGTCCTTCTCGGGGGCAGGGCCGCCGAGAGGCTTGTCTTCGGCGAAATCACCACGGGCGCCCAGAACGACCTGATCCGAGCGACAGATCTGGCCGATCGGATGGTCCGGGAGTACGGCATGTCCCGCCTGGGACCGGTGACCTTTCGGGAACACCTGAGCTCCAACTTTCTCGGTCTGCCCCGTGAAGGCGCTCGAGCCATCGGTCCCGAGACGGCTCAGGCTCTGGATCGTGAAGTCGACCGTCTTATCGAAGATCGCTTCAAGGAGGCACTAAGTCTCCTTCAAGGGAAAAGGGAGCTCCTGGAGGCAACCGCGCTTTCGCTCCTCAATCGGGAGGTCCTCGACCGGTCAGAGTTTCTTCGGATCATCGAAAATCCCTCTCCTCCTCTCGTTCTGCTCAAATGGACCTGAAGACAGCGGGGGAGCGCCTCGGCCGAGGCGCTCCCCCGCTGTCTTCAGGTCCATTGCCTTTCAGTCGACGAGACGGGCCCGACGCCTGAAGGCGACGTCAACGGCAATAAGCCAGATGAGACCGGCAACGGCGACGGCGACGCCGACAATCTGCCCCACCCGAAGCCCCATAATACGATCTCCGTGGCGGAGGAAATCGACGAAAAAACGCATCCCTCCATAGAGGATCATGAAAAGAGGCCATAGGATGGCACCGCTTCGGGCACGACGTTCCACCGGCGGCCAGACTCGCTCGCCCGCGAAGAGGATGACGAAGATCAAGGCCGCTCCAAAGCTGTAATAGAGCTGCGTCGGATGTCGCAAAACGCCTGCTGCGTCGAAGGGAAAATGAAGACCGAAGGGGTGATCCGTGACGATGCCGTAGCAGCATCCATTAAAAAAACAGCCCCACCGCCCCAGGACAAGAAGGCCCGCCGCTGGAAGGCTCGCCGCCTCGGCAAGAGGCCAGACCGGCCATCCCTCCTTTCGAAGGAGGAGAATAGCCGTCAAACCGGCACCGAGAAATCCCGTCGTCGACGAGAGGGCCCCTTCCCAAAAACGCAGCAGACGCATGGGGTCCTCGGCGTAGACCCGCCAGAAGTCGACGTAACCTCCCAGCCTCGCTCCGACAAACATTCCCAGGAAGCTCCAGAAAAGAACCCCTGAAACCAGGCGGGACGGCATGCCGTAGAGCCCCTCCGCTCTGCGGCGCGTCCATTCCAGCGTGAAGCAGAGCGCCGCAGTCCAGATGACGTAATAGGTGTGTACGGGAACCGTCCCGATACGGAAGAGAATAGGACACATTGCCGAATAGGCCTTCAGCGGCGGCTTCGGCCTTCACCTCGAGGCCAGACGATAACCTTCCGGTAGGGATCTTCCCCTGCCGATCGGGTTTCAACGTCGGTTCTGTCCTTCAAAGCCAAATGGACAATGCGGCGTTCCCAGCTCGTCATCGGCTCCAGCCTCACGGGCCGATGGCGCCTCATGGCATCATCGGCGGCATTGAGAGCCAGTTTCTCCAGGTTGTCAATCCGACGTTGCCGATAGCCTTCGCTGTCAAGGTGGATACGCTCCCCCTCGTTGACATCTCTGAGAATGAGGTTCAGAAGATACTCCATCGACTTCAGCGACTCTCCATAGCGTCCGATGACGATCCCCGCATCAGGGCCGGACAGATCGACCCTGCCCTCTTCGACCTCGGCCGCCACATCAAGCCCCATCAGCACCAGCAGCTCTCCAGCCAGACGCTTGGCTCGAAGGAGAAGGGGCGGGAAAAGAGGCCGTGCCTCGACTTTGACCTTCTTGCCCAGGAGCCCGAAGAGCCGTTTCTCCTCTTCGACAAGGCTGATCGAGACCTCTTCCGGGTTTAAACCCCATTCCTCCGCTGCCTGGGCCTTGGCTTCTTCAAGAGAACCGGCTTCTATGACGATCTTTTCCTGGTCGTTCATGTCGAGAGACCCTCCCATCCGGATTCGGATCGAGCCTACTCCTCGTCGTCGCCCTCTTTAGGCGGTTTGTTGCGGAAAAGAGAAGGCTTCTCCTGCATCTCCAGCGCCGTCCTGCGGTGCAGCCACCACTGCTGCCCCACTCCGGCCAAAGAAGAGACGCCCCAATAGAGAAGAACGCCACCGGGAAGGCTGAGGCAGATAAAGGCCAAAAAAAGAGGCATGAACCAGTTCATCATGGCCATCTGCGGATTCCCGGCCGAGGAGAGCTGCTGTTGAAACCAGGTCAAAAAAGCGATAACGACAAGGAGAACCAAGTTTCCACCATAAGCGCCGACGTTGACAAGACCGGCAGGGTTGGCCGCGATGCCTGACAGCACGGACATGACTCCGACGGAAGCATCGGGAGCCATACCGACTGCATGGGCCAGGGTGGATAAAACGGACCCCATGAGCTCGATGCCGAGGAAGCGGATCGAGCCGAAATCATAATTCATCAGGGCTCGGAAAAGGAGAATCAGGATGGGAAGCTGAACGAGGAGCGGCAGACAGCCTGCTGCGGGATTGACCTTGTTCTCCTTGTAGAGCTTCATGATCTCCTGATTCAGCTTTTCCTTATCGTGGGCATACTTTTCCTGAATCACCTTCATCCGGGGCTGCAACTTCTGCATGCGCTGCATGCTCACCATCTGCTTGTGATTGAGAGGGTGAAGCAAAATTCTGATGACAAGGGTCAGAAGAATGATTGCCAACCCGTAGGAATGGGTCAGGCCATAGAAAAAGTTGAGGATCGCCAGCATCATGTCACCGCCGGCCTTCCAGAGAGCACCCAAGACACTCACCGTCCTTGAAGCAGATTGACATCGTCACGGGGGCTGTCAGGCACCGGGTCGAATCCACCCGGGTGCCAGGGACCACAACGGACGATCCTTCTGGCGCCCAACCAGGCGCCACGCATGAAACCGAAGCGCTCCACCGCTTCCAGAGTGTACTGGGAACAAGTGGGGTAAAAGCGGCAGTTCTTCCCAAGAAGAGGGGAAATAAATCGTTGATATCCTCGAATAAGAGTGATACAGGCTCTTGAGGCGAAAGTCATGAGTCCTTTCCCTCCCAGGGAGCCCAGGAAGCACCGGGGAAATCATCAGTCAGCAGACCTCTTCCCTCAAGCAGGCAGGCCAGCTCGCCGTAAAGAGAGACGGCACTCGCGGCGAGACCGGACGTGCGCAAGGTGACGACGATCCAAACCCCGGGCCGCAACCAGGGGAGAAGGCGACGCATCGCCTCCCGGAGAACTCGTCGTCCCCGGCTGCGCAAGGCGGCCTTGCCCTGTCTCTTGCCGACGGCCACCCCGATACGGGTCGTTCCGTCTGGAGCCTCCAAAAACAGCAACCGCACCAGCTCACCCTGGACGCGACGGCCGGTGCGGAACGCGAGGTCAAACTGCCACCCCTGGATCAGGCGCGACGTTCTCGGGAAACCGAAGCGAAGAGCCATCAGACGGCGAGGCTTTTGCGGCCCTTCCTCCTCCGGTTCCGAAGCACTCGACGTCCGGCAACGCTGCGGGAACGTTCGAGAAAACCCATGGCACGCTTCCGCCGCGTCTTATGGGGCTGGAAAGTCATTTTCACGCGAACCACCTCCCTTGGCTGTTCATCTTGTCAAGGCCCAGTAGGCCTCTCTTCCGTCGAAAAGCCAGCTTTCGTAATATAACACAGCCTCCAGAGGCTGTCATCCCCGGACCTTCACCCCGGATCCGCAGGCTCCCAAATTTCTGCTATCCCCTTGAGAGCCGAAATCCTGTTTTATGAATCTTGAGTGAGATTCGAGCCTGAATTTGGATTCACACCCTCGTCAGAGCCTGTCGGTTCTTCATGATATCCACAAACC
>JAHDQY010000015.1 GCA_018433595.1 Synergistales bacterium | reverse complement strand
GAACACGTCCCCCGCCTCCACCTTCAGGTCCACGCCGCGGAGCACCTGATGGTCGCCGAAGCGTTTCCCCAGACCCTCAACTTCGATCATGAGATCCCATCCCTTCCCGCCTGTGAAAAAGGCACAAAAAAAGCCGGCCCCCTGAGGGTCCGGCCTGTCATGGCTTGCAGGATGCCCTAGGCACCCGCCATCCCAGGAGAGGACCCTCGCGCCCGCATCATCATGCACATCATCATGGCGTTGCCCGTGATACCGATGAGAGCCTGGCGCATCGTGAGGTTCCTCCTTCCCGAAATGTCCGACCTTCCGGCCCGCCCGGGCCGGATCAGCTTGACCGCTATTCTAGCCCCCTCTCTCAAGAATTGTCAAGGCATACCCGAATGCGCCCCAGGGCGGGCGCCGCTCAGATCAGCTCCTCGAAGAAGCGCCTCACCAGGTTGGCCGTGATGGCCCTGCGGTAGTCGGGGCTCTTGCGGGGATGGATCTCGGAGCGGGCCGTCTCGGCGGCGAGGCGTGCCGTCTCGACCGTGATCGTCCGCCCCGTGACGGCCCTTTCCGTCTCGGTCAGGCGCAGCGGCACGGGCGACATGCTCCCCGCGGCGAGGCGGAAGACCTTGATGCGCTCCCCCTCGCGCTCGAGGTGGAAGGCGAGGCTGACCCGGGAGAGGGTGAGGGCCTGGCGGGAGCCGCGCTTGATCCATTTCTGCAGGGAGCCCTCGGGAGGGAGGGGGATGACGATCTCCCTGATGAGCTCACCCGGCTCGCAGGCCGTCTTCCGGTAGGCGACGACGAAGTCCTCCAGGGGCAGGGTCCGTTCGCCCCGGACGGAGGCGACGGTGACGGAGGCCCCCAGGGCCAGGAGCAGGACGAGGTGGTCGGCCGCGCCCGAGGCGTTGGCGACGTTGCCGCCGAGGGTGGCCCGGTTCTGGATGGCCGGAGCACCGCTGTGGCTGGCCGCGTCGACGAGGACGGGCAGGCGCTCCCTGAGGAGGGGGCTTCGGATGATCTCGCCGTTGGTGGTGCAGGCGCCGATGCGGATGACGGAGCCGTCGCAGGCGATGCCCTTCAGTTCGGGAACGCGGAGGAGATCGATGGCCCGTTCCGGGGCGGCCCGGCCCTTTTTCATGTCCGGCAGGAGGTCCGTCGTCCCCGCGAGGACAGTGGCGTCGGGATGACGATGCAGGATTGCCAGGGCCTCGTCGAGGCTTTCGGGGACGAAGAAGCGCTCCGCCTCGTCGGGGGAGAAGAGGGGCCTTTCGCCGCCGCCGCTCTTCCAGGGGAGGGGCCTTTCGGGGTAGCCCTCACCGGCGGCCTTCGCGACGGCGGCCACGATGGTGCCGTAGCCGGTGCAGCGACAGAGGCTGCCCGAGAGGCCGACGCGGATCTCGCTTTCCGACGGGTGGGGCCTCTCCTCCAGGAGGGCCCGGGAGGCCATGATCATGCCGGGCGTGCAGAAGCCGCAGTGGACGGCCCCCTCGTCGACAAAGGCCTGCTGGAGGCGGTCCGGCTCGGGGCGGCCCTCTCCCGCTTCGGCCAGCCCCTCGATGGTGACGACGGCCCGTCCCGTCGCCTGGATGGCGGGGACGCAGCAGGCGTTGACGAGAAGTCCGTCGAGGAGGATGGCGCAGGCGCCGCACTCGCCGTCGCCGCAGCCTTCCTTGGTCCCCTTGAGGGCCAGTCCGTCGCGGAGGACGTCAAGCAGCCGGGCCAGGGGGGCGACGTCGACGGTCCGCTTTCTGCCGTTGACGGTGACGGTCATCTTCATCGTTCCGTTCCTCCCTGGGCCTCGATGAGGCGGAAGAGCTTCTCCCCGGTGAGGGGGATTTCGGTGCCGAAGACTCCCGTGGCGTTCTCCACGGCCGAGAGGGCCGCCGGCGCGGCGCCGTTCATGGGCAGCTCGCCCAGCCCCTTGGCGCCGTAGGCGCCGACGTCGCAGGGCTCCTCCATGACGTCGATGTGCCACTGGGGCGTGTCGAGGGTGGTGGGGATGAGATAGGCGTTGAGCTGGTCCGCCGAGAAGCGCCCCTCGGGGGTGACGGTGAGGTCCTCGATGTGGGACCAGCCGAGGGCCTGAAGGAAGCCGCCGGCGATCTGCCCCTCGACGAGGACGGGGTGGATGGCCCGGCCGATCTCGGCGACGATGGTGGCCTCCAGGGGCTTGACCTCGTAGGTGTCGACGTTGACGGCCACCTCGACGGCCTGGGCGATCCAGGCGTAGCTCCTGTAGGCCTCGCCCTCGAACCGGTCCAGGTTGAAGCAGGCCGCCGCCTCCTGAGGGAGCCGTCCCTCGACGGAGAAGGGGCCCTGAGCGTCGCAGCGGGCCCTGGCGGCCTGAGCGACGGTCCAGCTCCGGCTCCGGCAGTGGAGAGCCCCTTTCGTGAAGGCGATGGCCCGGGGCGATATCCCCTCCTGATAGGCCAGGAAGGTCCGCAGCTCGTCGATGAGGGCCTTGCAGGCCTCGGTAACGACGCGGCCGACGTACATCGTCGTCCGCGAGGCGACGGTGGGACCGCTGTTGGGACAGACAGCCGTGTCGGGCCGGGGGGCGGCGATCTCGTCAGGTCTCAGGCCGAGGGCCTCGGCGGCGATCATGGGCAGGACCGTCAGGGCCCCCTGGCCCATGTCGGTGCTGCTCACGTGGAGCGAGAAGGCGCCGTCGTAGTCGATGCGGACGACGGTGCCCATCGTGGCCTCGCCGGAACCGGTGAAACCGCCGCCGTGGAAGGCGACGGAAAGGCCGATGCCCCGCCTCAGGGGGCCTTCGCTCCCCTGGGCGTAAAGGGCGCGCTTTTTGCGGTAGCCGGAGAGTTCGGCGGCCCGTTCGAGCACCTGCCGGGCGAAGACGCCCTTCAGTTTCTGGCCGCAGGGAAAGGTGTCGCCCTCGTCGACGATGTTTTTGAGCCTCACGTCGAGAGGGTCCAGGGCCAGTTCGCGGGCGATGCGGTCCATGTGGCGCTCGATGGCAAAGAGCCCCTGGGGGGCGCCGAAGCCGCGGTAGGCCCCGGAGGGGACCATGTTCGTCGCCACGGTGAGGGAGTGGATGGCGACGTTGGCGATCCGGTAGGCCCCCTGGCAGTGGAGCATGCCCCGCTGCTGGACGACGCGGCTCAGGGTGGTGAAGGCCCCGCCGTTGAATCGGAGCTCGATCTCCAGGCCCGTGATGGTACCGTCGCGCCTGACGGCCGTGCGGATGCGGGTCGTCGAGGGGTGGCGCTTGGGCGTCGACTGGAGGTCCTGGCCGCGCTCGTAGAGGATCCTCACCGGCCTGCCCGACTTGAGGGCCAGCACGGCCGTCCAGAGGGCAAGCACCGAGGGGTAGTCCTCCTTGCCGCCGAAGCCGCCGCCGGTGACGCAGGGCTTGACGCGCAGGCGCTCCGGAGCCAGGCCCAGGGCCTGCTCAAGGGCGCCCTGGACGTAGTAGGGACACTGCATGGAGCCGACGATCTCCAGGGAGCCGTCGTCGCGGGGGATGGCGGCCATGCCCTGGTTTTCCAGGTAGAGCTGCTCGTGGAGGCCCGTGGCGTAGTCGCCCTCGACGACGAGGTCGGCCTCGGCGAAGGCCTTCTTCACGTCGCCCCGGTCGATGCGGTATTCGTCGATGACGTTGTCCTCGCCCCAGACGACGACCTCTCCTTTGAGGGCCTCGTCGACGGAGAAGACGGCCGGCAGCGGTTCGATGTCGACGGTGACGTGCCTCAGGGCCTCGTCGACGGTGGCCCGATCGGGACCGGCGACGAGGGCGACGGCCTGGGTGACGAAGGTCACCTTCTCCTCGGCCAGGATGGGGAAGTCGTCACGCACCATGTGGACGAAGTTGCGGCAGGGCAGGGAGGCGGCGTCAACGAAGACGACCCGGGACCAGTCGAAGGCGGGGTCGCGGACGATGGCCCGGATCCGCCCGTGAGGGACGGGCGAGGCGACGACGCCGCCGACCCAGCAGCCGGGGATGGGCACGTCGGCGATGAAGGGGGCCTGGCCGAGGACCTTCTCCCGGCCGTCGAGGCGCGGGGGCGACGTTCCGATGACGTTGAACTGCGGCAAAAGGGGCACCTCCTTTTATGGTTTTCTGCGGTAGGGCGTCTCGGCCAGGGGGAGCTCGGTCCGCTCCTTTCCGTCGTAGCGGCGGTAGGCCAGGGCGATGGCCGGGGCCGGGGGGACGAGAGCGATCTCGCCGACGCCCTTGGCGCCGAAGACGACGTCGCCGCCTGAGGGCTCGACGAGGATGACCTCAACGGGCGGCACGTCGGGAGCCCGCCAGAGGCCGAGAGTTCCGTACCGGGCCTTGGGGACGCCTCCGTCGACGGGGAAGGTCTCCGTCAGGGCGTAGCCCAGCCCCATGACGACGCCCCCCTCGATCTGTCCCTCCACCGAGAGGGGATTGATGGCCTTGCCCGAGTCGTGGCAGGCGACGACGCGGCAGACACGGCCCGCCTCGTCGAGGATGAAGACCTGGGTGGCGTAGCTGTAGGCGATGTGGCTCACGGGATTGGCCTTGTCCGAGCCCATGGGGTCGGTCCTGAAGTCGAACTCGCGGTAGTAGCTGCGCCCTTCAAGGGCCTCAAGGCTTCCCGACTGGCTCAGGTCGGCGGCGAGGTCCTCGGCGCAGCGCCGCGTCGCCTCGCCGGTGAAGACGGTCTGGCGCGAGGCCGTCGACGTGCCGGCGTCGGGCGTGAGGGCCGTGTCGGCCGAGACGTGGGTGATCTTCGAGAGGGGCAGGCCCGTGACGTGGGAGACGATCTGGCTCGTCATGGCGGCGATGCCCTGGCCCATGCAGGCGGCGCTGGTGAAGATCGTGGCCCGCCCCTTTCGGACTTCGAGACGGACCCGGGAGACATCGGGGACGCCGACGCCGAGGCCGCTGTTTTTCATGCCGCAGGCGATGCCGGCGTAGGGGCTCGAATCGTAGGCCTCCTTCGCCGCCAGGAGGGTCTCGAGGATCATCGTGTCGGGCCCGGCGATCTGGCCGTTGCCGAGGACGTCGCCGGGGACGACGACGTTGCGGCGCCGGATCTCCCAGTAGGAGATGCCCACGGCCTCGGCCAGGAGGTTGAGCTGGCTTTCGAGGGCGAAGGCCGACTGGGTGACGCCGAAGCCGCGGAAGGCTCCGCAGGGAACGTTGTGGGTGTAGACGCCCTTGCCCTCGATATCGACGTTGGGCGTCCGGTAGGGGCCCGTGGCGTGGGTACAGGCCCGTTGGAGGACGGGACCGCCCAGGGAGGCGTAGGCACCGGTGTCGCTGGTGATGCGGATTTTATGGGCCGTGAGGTGCCCCTCGCCGTCGCAGGCCGAAGTGTACTCCAGCGTCATGGGATGGCGCTTGGGGTGGACGCGGAGGCTCTCGTCGCGGCTGAGGGTGAGCTTGACGGGCCGTCCCGTGGCCCAGGCCAGGAGGGCGGCGTGGTGCTGGACGGAGAGGTCCTCCTTGCCGCCGAAGCCGCCGCCGACGAGGGCCGTGACGATGCGGACCTTCTCCTCGGGGAGGTCGAGCATGGCGGCGATGCCCCGCCGGTCGTCGTAGACGCCCTGGCCGCCGGTGATGACCGTCAGGCCGCCGTCGGCCGGCTCGGCCAGGGCGCTTTCGGGCTCCAGGAAGGCGTGCTCCACCCTCTGGGTCCGGTAGGTGCGGGTCACGACGTGGGCCGCCTCGGCCAGAGCCCTGTCGACGTCGCCGCGGACGACGCGGGTCCGGACGTCGACGAGGTTGCCCCCTTCGTGGATGTGCGGGGCTCCCGGGGCGAGGGCCTCTTCGGGCGAGAGGAGGGGCCTGAGGATCTCGCAATCGAGGCGGATAGCCTCAAGGGCCTTCCGGGCGGCCTCTTTCGTCTCGGCGGCGACGAGGGCCAGGGCGTCGCCGACGTAGCGCGTCTCCTCCCCCTCGGCGACGAGGACGGGCCAGTCCTGGACGAGATGGCCCAAAACGCGCCGTCCCGGCACGTCCTTCGCGGTGAGGACGGCGGCGACGCCGGGGAGGGCCCGGGCCGCCGAGACGTCGAGGGACCGCACCCGCACCCGGGGGGCCGGGGAGCGCAGGACGGCACCGACGAGCATGCCGGGCAGGCTGAAGTCGTCGGCGAACCGGGCGGCGCCGAGCACCTTGGGGGCGGCGTCGACGCGGGGCATGGGCTCGCCGATCCTCCAGGGCCGGTCGTTGTCGTCGGGCTCAAGACCCTCCCGGAAGGCCCGGGCCGCCAGGAGGACGGCCTCCTCGATCTTGACGTAGCCCGTGCAGCGGCAGATGTTGCCCCTGAGGGCCTCCTTCACCTCCCGCCGCGTCGGGTCGGCGTTGCCGTCGATGAGGGCCTTGGCGCAAAGGACCATGGCGGGCGTGCAGAAGCCGCACTGGACGGCGCCGCAGCGGGCGAAGGCCCAGGCGTAGACGGCCTTTTCCCGGTCGCTGAGGCCCTCGACGGTGAGGACCGACCGGCCCTCCACCGCCTCCAGGTCAAGACGGCAGGCCCGAAGGGGCCTGCCGTCGACGAGGACCGTACAGGTGCCGCAGGAACCTTCGCCGCAACCTCTCTTGACCGAGGTGAGGCGCAGGTCGTCGCGGAGGCAGTCCAGAAGGGTCCCCCCTCCCGAAGCCTCCCGCTCCGTTCCGTTGACGGTGAAGACGGCCATGGATCTTCCCCCCTTATCGGGCGAAGGGGCGACGGCGGAGGAAGAGCCCCCGGGGAGTCTCGCCGAAGAGACGCCCCCGGCGGACGACCTGCCGTCCCCGGAGATAGACCGATTCGATGCGGCCCTTGACGCGGACGCCCTCGTAGGGCGTGTAGTCGCTGTTCTGACGCTGGGTTTCGGCCGAGATCGTCCACTCCTCTTCGGGGTCGACGACGACGATGTCGCCGTCGCTCCCCGGAGCGAGGGTCCCCTTGCGGGGGTAGAGGCCGAAGAGTCGGGCCGGGGCGGTGCAGCAGCTCTCGACGAAGCGCTCCAGGCTGAGGCGCCCCTTGACGACGCCCTCGCTGTAGAGGAGGGCGAGGCGGTGCTCGACGCCGGGGAGACCGCCGGGAATGAGGCGGAAGTCGTCGAGGCCCGCCTCCTTCTGGGCCAGGGTGAAGGAGCAGTGGTCGGTGGCGACGGTGTCGATCTCGCCCCGGGCCAGACGCCCCCAGAGGGCCTCGCCGTTTCCGGCGGGCCTCAAGGGCGGAGAGAGGACGAAGGCGGCCCCCTTGAGGCCCCCGCGGCCGTAGCGGCTCTCGTCGAGGAGGAGGTACTGGGGGCAGGTCTCGGCGAAGACGGCCTGCCCGCGGCGGCGGGCCATGACGATCTCCCTCATGGAGCCGTCGGCGCTGACGTGAACGACGTAGAGGGGGCATCGGGCCAGGTCGGCGACGGCGATCATGCGCCCCACGGCCTCGGTCTCGACGAGGGGCGGACGGGAGAGGGGATGTCCCTCGGGCCCGGTGACGCCCGAGGCGATGAGCTCTTCCGCTCGCTCGGCGATGAGGTCGCCGTTCTCGCAGTGGACGCAGAGCAGCCCGCCCAGCTCCCCGACGCGGCGCGCCGCCGCGTAGAGGGCGCCGTCGCCGACCTGGAGGCTCTCCTTGTAGGCCATGTACATCTTGAAGGAGGAGACCCCTCCATCGACGATGCCGGGCAGTTCGGCGGCGAGAGCCTCGTTCCACTCGGTCAGAGCCAGATGGAAACCGTAGTCGCAGAAGGCCCTGCCCCGGGCGCGGCCGTGCCAGGCCTCAAGCCCCTGAGCGGCGCTCTGGCCCCGGAAGGCCGTGGCGTAGTCGACGATCGTCGTCGTTCCGCCCAGGAGGGCCGCCGCCGTCCCCGAGGCGAAGTCGTCGGCCGTCGACGTCGCCGCCAGGGGCAGGTCGAAATGGGTGTGGACGTCGACGCCGCCGGGGAGAAGAAGCCTGCCCGAGACGTCGATGACCTTGTCGCCGGGCCGGGAGAGATCGAAGCCGACGGCGTCGATCCTCTCTCCGACGAGGCGCAGGTCGGCCCGAAAAGACCCGGAGCCGGTGCAGACCGCGGCGCCGGCCAGGATCGTCCCCATGGAGGGCCTCCCCCCGTCGCTAGTGGAGCCCGAAGGCCCGGGCGGCGACGAAGAGAAGGGCCAGGCCGATCATGACGGCGTTGAGCTCCCTGGCCTTGCCGGTGAGGAGCTTGAGGGCCACGAAGGAGACGATGCCCGCCTCGATGCCGACGGCGATGCTGTAGGAGAAGGGCATCATGAAGAAGGCCAGCATGGCCGGGGCCGTCTCGGTCCAGTCGTCCATCCTCATCTCCTTGAGCCCCATCATCATGTAGATGCCGACGAGGATCAGGGCCGGGGCGGTGGCGCAGGCGGGGACGACGGAGACGAGGGGGTTGAAGAACATGGCCAGGAGGAAGAGGACGGCCACGACGAGGGCCGTCAGCCCCGTCCGTCCCCCCTGTTCGACGCCGCTGGCGCTCTCGACGTAGGAGGTCACCGTCGACGTCCCCAGCAGGGCCCCGGCGGTAGTGCCGATGGCGTCGGCCATGAGGGCCTCTCGGGCCTTGGGGAGCCGCCCCTCGCCGTCGAGGAGTCCGCCGCGGCCGGCGACTCCGACGAGGGTTCCCACGGTGTCGAAGAAATCGACGAAGAAGAAGGTGAAGACGACGATCCAAAAGCCTGACGTGGCGATGAGGGAGAAGTCGAGCTTGAAGAGGACGGGGGCGATGGAGGGGGGCATGGCGACGATCGCCTTGGGCATCTCGGCGATCCCCAGGGGGATGGCGACGACGGTGAGGGCCAGGATGCCGATGAGGATTCCTCCCCGGACGCGGAACTGCTCCAGCGTCACCATGAGGATCAGTCCGGCCAGGGCCAGGACGGCGGGGAGGTGGGCCCTGAAGTCGGTGAGACCCACGAGGACGGCCTCGTTCCTGACGATGATTCCGGCCCCCTGAAGGCCGATGAAGGCGATGAAGAGGCCGATGCCGGCCGAAATGCCCAACTTGAGCGTCTTGGGGATGGTGTTGACGATGGCCTCGCGGAGGCGCGTCAGCGTCAGCAGGATGAAGAGAAGCCCTTCGATGAAGACCGCCGTCAGGGCCGCCTGCCAGCTGACGCCCATGCCGAGGACGACGGAGAAGGCGAAGAAGGCGTTCAGTCCCATGCCCGGCGCCAGGGCGATGGGATAGTTGGCCATGAAGGCCATGAGCAGGGAGGCCAGGGCCGAGGCGAGACAGGTGGCGACGAGGACGCCGCCGAAGGGCATTCCGGCGTTGGAGAGGATGCCGGGGTTGACGAAGATGATGTAGGCCATGGTCATGAAGGTCGTCGCTCCGGCGAGGAGTTCCGTCTTGACGTCGGTCCCCGCCTCTTTCAGATGAAACTGTCGTTCCAGCCACTCCATAGAGGGCACCTCCTCGGAATCAGGAAGGAAACGGACAAAGACAACGGCAGATCACGGATTTCCCAGGTCGACGGGAAGCTCGCGGTAGAGCTCCTTGATGCGGGCGATGCGCGCCTCCAGCCTCTCCCGGTCAGCTCCGACCAGGGCGGCGACGGCCTCGCGGAGGCTCCTGAGACGGAAGTAGGCGTTCTCCCTGTTGGGCGTCGTCGTCCCGAAGAGGGAATCGAGCATCTTCAGGTCGTCGGCCATGTGAAAATCCCGGGCCGTCTCGCCGTAGTCGAAGAGGTGCCAGACCTCGCGGAAACCCGACCAGGCCAGGGCCGAAAGGCACATGGAGCAGGGCTCGTGGGTGGCGAGAAAGAGCGTCTCCGAGGCTTCGGGCCTGTGGGGAAGCTCGAAGAAGCGCAGGATCGTGTCGATCTCGCCGTGAAAGACGGGGTTGTCGCCGCGGCGGTTGCTCCCCACGGTGAGCGTTCTCAGGGTGACGCCGTCGAGGACGGCGGCGCCGAAGAGGTTGTGCCCCTGGCGGACGAGCACCTCCGTCAGGGGGAGGATCTCCCTCTCGATGACATCGAGGAGCAGCTCCGCCTCGCGGGCCGTCAGGGTCCTAATCGTCTCCGTCTCCATTCGATATCGCCTCCTTCTCTGTCAGCGCCCGCCCATGAGGAGGGCCATGACGGCCTTGGCCGTGTGAAGCCGGTTTTCGGCCTCGTCGTAGACGATGGAGCGGGGGCCGTCGATGACGGCGTCGTCGACCTCGTTGTTCCGGTCCGCCGGGAGGGCGTGCATGTAGACGACGTCGCGGTCGGCGGTGGCCATCTTCTCCTCGGTGCACTTCCAGGAGCGGTGAGCCCGGAGCTTGTCGTCGACGACCTTGACGGCGCCCGAGGCCTGGAGGCCCGTCTGGTCCGTCACCCAGTTGCCCCAGTTCTTGGGGATGACGATGTGGGCGCCCCGGTAGGCCTCGGCCTCGTCGTCGGTGACGGTGACGGTGCCGCCGTATTTCTCGGCGTTGGCCCTGGCTTTGGCGATGACCCAGTCGGGAAGCTCCCAGCCCTCGGGATGGGCGAGGACGACGTCCATCCCCCAGCGGGGGAAGAGGAGGAGCTGGGAGACGGGGACGGAGATGGGCTTCTTGTGGCTCTCGGCGTAGGCCCAGATGATGGAGACCTTGAGGCGCCTGAGGGAGTCGAACTTCTCCTTCATCGTCATCAGGTCGGCCAACGCCTGCATGGGGTGGTAGAGGTCGCACTGGAGGTTCATGACGGGCACCCGGGACCAGAGGGCCATTTCGTTGAGGTACCGGTTGCCGTAGCCCCAGTTGCAGTAGCGGCAGGCGATGGCATGGCCGTAGCCGGAGAGGATGACGGCCGTGTCCTTGGGGCTCTCGCCGTGGGAGACCTGCATGCTCGACGTGTCGAGGAACCCGGCATGTCCTCCGAGCTGGGCGAAGCCGGCCTCCATGGAGTTGCGCGTCCGCGTCGACTGCTCGAAGAACATGAGGAACATGGTCTTGCCCGTCAGGTAGGGCGTGGGGATGCCCATGGCGAACTTGCGCTTCAGGTCGAAGGAGACGTCGAGCAAGGTCTCCACCTCTTCCCTGCCGTAGTCCTCGAGGTCGATGAAGTGACGTCCGCGAAAATAGCTCTGCATGACCTATCTGCCCTCCTTGCCCGGCCCGGTCAGGTCCCTGTAGAGGGACGGAAAGGCCGCGTAGACGGCGGCGCAGTCGATGAGCTCGCCCTTCCAGGTCTTCTCGTTTGGCGCGTGGGCCTGGTCCTCGTGGCCGGGGCCGAAGCCGACGCAGGGGATGCCGTAGCGCCCCGTGATGGAGACGCCGTTGGTGGAGAAGGTCCACTTGTCGACGACCGGCTCCCTCCCCAGGACGGAGCGGAAGGCGCCTGCCATGGCCTGGACGGCCTCGTGCCCCTCGGGGACGACCCAGGCGGGGAAGTGGCACTCCGTGGGGTAGACGAGGCCCCTGTAGGAAGGGCGGTCGTAGCGGTAGAGAACGACTTCGGCGCCGGAGGCGACGACGGCGGGCAGGTTGCGGATCTCCGCCAGGGCCGAATCGGCCGTCTCCCCCGCCGTGAGGCGCCGGTCGACGGAGATCCGACAACCGTCGGCGACGGCGCAGCGCGACGGCGACGAGTGGAAGATCTCCGAGACGGTGAGGCTCCCCCTGCCCAGGAAGGGGTCGTCCCCGAGATTGGCGTGGAGGGCCCGCAGTTCGGTGAGGATGGGGGCCATCTTGTAGATGGCGTTGTCGCCCCGCTCGGGAGCCGAGCCGTGGCAGCTCACGCCCCGGGTCCGGACGCAGATTTCCATGCGTCCCCTCTGGCCCCGGTGGATCCGCCCGTCCGTCGGTTCCGTGAGGACGACCACCTCGGGGCTCAGGCCCACCTCGTCGTGGAGGTACTGCCAGCAGAGGCCGTCGCAGTCCTCCTCCTGGACGGAGCCGACGAAGACGACGGTGAGCCCCTCAAGCAGCCCCAGCTCCTTCATGATCTTGGCTCCGTAGACCATGGAGGCCATGCCGCCCTCCTGGTCGCTCGTCCCTCGGCCGCCGATGGTCGTTTCGTCCTCATAGCCCTCGTAGGGATCGAAGCTCCAGTTGGCCCGCTCGCCGACGCCGACGGTGTCGACGTGGGCGTCGAAGGCGACGAGGCGCGGCCCCGAACCCATCGTCCCCCGGATGTTGCCCATGGCGTCGACCGTGACGGCATCGAAACCGACGGCCTCCATCTCCTCGCCGATGCGGCCGATGACGGCCTCCTCGTCGCAGCTCTCGCTGGGAAGGGCCACCATCTCCCGCAGGAAACGGGTCATCGGGGGCCCGTACTGTCCGGCCAGGTTCCTGATGCGCTCGAAATCCAAGGCGATCAACCCTCCTTGACCGCTGACGGTCGCTTTATTCTACTCCTGGGCCCGCCGGGCCGCCGCCAGGAAGGGAGCGCTCCTGACGATCCCCTCGGCGGCGAAGACCATCCTGAACGGTCCGGCCAGAGAGAGCGGGCCTTCGAAGGGCTCCTTCACCGTCGACGACCGGAGGAGGAAGGTTTCGTCGACGACGATCTCGACCCGTCCGTCGTCGTAGCGCCAGCCCCCGTCGAGGCGCTCCATGCGGACCGTCCGGCCGCCGTCCTTCCAGAGAAGGCCGCCGTCGTCGATGAGAAGGGCCCGGTCCTCTTCGGCGTCGAAGGCGCTCCTCCGGAGGAAGAGGCGGGGCTTGTCCTCATAGGGACGCCCCTGATGGACGCAGAAGGTGGCGCAGTTGCCGCAGCCGTTGCAGAGCTCCTCGACGTGGACGATCTGGCGGGGCTGGGCGAAGGCGACCCTTTCGGAGCCGACGACGGCGACGGCACCGCCCCGGACCTCGACGACGGGGGCCGTCAGGACCGTCGGGAAGACGGCGTAGGCCACGTTGGCCCGGTTGGGGCAGACGTCGACGCACCTGTCGCATAAGTCGGCGCACTGGAGGCAACGCCGGGCCTCGGCGGCGGCCGACGCCTCGTCGAAGGGCATTTCGACGGGGTCGAAGCCCTTCCGGTCGTCGCCGGGCCGCAGGGGCGGACGGATCCGGGGGCTCTTGCGGGCCCGCTCCACCTTGGCCCGGGCCAGCTGGAAGGCCGTCGGCGGAGTCTCCGCCTCGGGCCCGGTGACGTCGATCCCCAGGGAGCGGGCGATGGCTTCGGCGGCCCTGAGCCCGTCGGAAACGGCGGCGATGACCGTCTCGGGCCCACGGGCCAGGTCGCCGCCTCCGTAGAGACCGGCGACGCGGCTCCGCCCCGAGGGGAAAAG